>CAZGYB010000002.1:0-221204 GCA_964530235.1 uncultured Gammaproteobacteria bacterium | reverse complement strand
TGCCTAATGAATCAAGGTATGTTATGGAGAAGTCGTCGGTTGTGAAGGGGAGAAAGTTGAAGAGGTACTCACGATCTTTTTTGTCAGATGCCGTGATAAGCGCAGGGTTTGCAGGTTGGTAGTGGGAAGAACTGAGTGCAGAAGAATTTTTCGAATCGGACATTGAAGAACTTACTTTTGAAATTTGGGTTTGGGTAGGTGTTTTGTTAAAACTTTTCGTTGGGGGGTTATATTTGTTTTTTGGGGTAGGAAAGCGGGTTGGTACTGCGTTTTGAGTATTTGTGGTTCCGGTACCCAATCGAAACATATTTAACACGATAACAATAAGAACAAGAATAATAAGCAAAATTATTCCGGCAATAATACTAATGCGCTTCATGGTTTAGACTTAAGTCGTATTGACATTTATGAAATAGTTCTCCATAATGGACATATGGCGGGTTTCTTTGATTTTATAAAAAAAAGCGGAACAAATGCAAGTACACCTGCTTCTGTTCCATCAACTCCTCAACCTGTCGTTCCTGCTTCTCCGACGGTTCCAGAATCAACAGGGGAAGCACAAAGCGGAGTGTCTGTTCCTGTGGCTGGTGGATCATCTTACAGCGGAATTGGCGCACCGCCCCACGGTCAATCGTACAATGGTATTGGTTCGCCACCCAGCGGATCCTCCTACAACGGGATTGGCAACCCTCCGGAACCGGTTCAGCTTGCGCCCAATGATATGCCTGTGCAATCGCCACTACCATCACAACCGGTAGATACTCAAGTAAAAGAAGAAGAAAAAAAATCTGATTCTGCAACCAATGAAAAAAATAAAACTACTGATAAAAATGTTCAAGATAAAACAACAGATTCTAAACAGGTCTCTAACGCTCCCGAGACGCCAGATAGTAAAACAAAAGAGGTAAAAGGAACATCTTTATCTTCGAATCTGGACGAAAAAAAACGGGAAGAGCTTGATTTAATGACGCATCTTACTCAACGTTCAAACCGGGTATTTCTTTCCGCGCAAACCAAAGCGAAAGAGCTTCAGAATCAGTTCATTGATAGTGAGCATATTCTGCATGGGTTACTTGCTGATGGCGAAATATACAAACTGCTTGCTGAACTGAAACTGCAGTCACAGCTTATCGAACAGGAGCTATTGAAACTATATAAAAAAGAAACATATAAAGATGGTCCTCCTCAGATGTCGCCCCGAACAAAACGCATTATTGACAATTCACTCATTGTTGCCCGTAAACTTGGCTTTGAATTTATCTCCCCTGAGCATATATTACTTTCCCTGTTTGAAGAAGGAGAAGGAGTTGGCGCCAGGGTTTTGTCTCAGCTTGGTTTGAAAAAAGAGGATCTAAACAAGAAAATAGTCGGTAAAAAAGAAGGTCTATCCCCTGAAGGAACTGTTGCAGGGAAAGACCACCCTCAGAAAAAAAGTGCGTTGGAACAGTACACCATTGATATGACTGCAAAAGCAGCGCAGGGCCTTCTTGATCCGGTCGTTGAGCGGTATGAAACAATTGAGCGCGTCATACATATTCTTTCACGCAGATCAAAGAATAATCCGGCACTGGTTGGTGAAGCCGGCGTTGGAAAAACCGCAGTTGTCGAAGGACTCGCGGAAAAAATTGTTGCAAAGCAGGTTCCCGATACATTGTTGAACAAACGGATTCTTTCGCTTGACTTAATGAGCATACTTGCCGGTGCTTCACACCGGGGTGAATTTGAAGAGCGCATGAAGGATCTGATAGAAGAGGTAAAAGCAAGTAAGGGTCAAATCATTCTGTTTATTGACGAGATCCATAACATCATGGGTGCAGGAGGTGGAGAAGGCTCCAGTGATGCTGCTAACTTTTTGAAACCATCTCTTTCGCGGGGTGAGATGCAGCTTATCGGAGCAACAACATTAACTGAATACCGCAAGTACATTGAAAAAGATCCGGCGCTTGAGCGTCGATTTCAACCAGTAATTGTTCCCGAACCGACAGAAGAGCAAGCTGCAAAAATGTTGAAAGCCATAAAAGGAAAGTACGAGGCATTTCATCGTGTGCAGATACCTGACGAAGCAATCGATGCAGCGGTAAAATTTTCAAAGCGCTATGTGGGAGACAGATTTTTACCCGATAAAGCGGTTGATCTTATCGATGAAGCGGGTTCAGCAGTGAGACTTCCTCTTATTTCTTTACCTGAGGAGATTCAGTCAATTCAGGAAAGAATCGCAAAACTGAATCAGGAAATACAGGAAGCTGAAAAGTCAGGAGATAAAGTGAAAGCGCGTATTATCAGATCGAGACTCAGCGATATTGAAGCAGATTTGCACGAAAAGCAGGATGAGTACAATACTAAAAAAGCGCAGACTACCACAGCAGTATCTATTGAAATAATTAAAGATATCGTGTCTCGATGGACCGGAGTTCCGGTTTCAAAAATCACCGGTTCAGAGATGGACCGCTTGGCGAACCTTGAAAAGATAATGCATGATAGGGTTATCGGTCAAGAGGAAGCGGTTACGTCGGTAGCTCAGGCTGTTCGCCGGGGACGTGCGGGGTTGAAATCAACTCAGAGACCGATCGGAAGTTTTGTATTTTTAGGACCGACTGGAACAGGAAAAACAGAACTCGCCAAGACTCTTGCAGATGTGCTGTTCGGGCAGGAAGAAGCGATGATCCGTTTCGATATGACCGAGTATATGGAAAAACATGAGGTCGCTAAATTGCTTGGTGCACCGCCCGGATATGTCGGGTATGAAGAAGGAGGAAAGCTCACCGAGGCGGTTCGCAGAAAACCTTATTCGGTTGTTTTGTTTGATGAAGTTGAGAAAGCGCATCCGGATATTTTTAATATTCTTCTGCAGATTCTCGATGACGGAAGACTTACTGATAACAAAGGGCATACTATATCGTTTAAAAATACGGTAGTTATCTGTACTTCTAACATCGGATCAAAAGTTATACAGGCGGAGTTGATGAAGTCAGGAAAAACACAGGTTGAGGAACCAAATGTTCTTTCAACCTACACCTACTCGCCAAGCGGAAGAGAGATGCTGACAATCGGAAATAAATATTTTCAGCGTACCGAACAGTTTGTGAATCCGACATCGCAGCCTTTAACAGAGAAAACTGATGTTACTTTAAGTACTCTTTCATTTACCCCAAGAGGAAGACAGATTGTTTCCGTTGGCAATACTTATTTTGAAAGAGAGGGCGTTTCTGATACGTGGAATCGTGCAGACCTACCGAATTATTTTGCAGGCCAAAAAATTGAGACGGAAGATAAAGATAAGCAAAAAGATGCAACGTTTCCGAAAGACTCGTTTGACACCCATGCAATATCTGCAGAAGGCGTTGAGATGATCTCAAAAAAAGACAGCTTATATTATCGTACCTCTACCACAGCGAAAATTTGGAAGCAGTCGAACTTGATCGATTACACAAAAGATAATATTGTGGTGAACGCGTTGCCTGATGCTCCTGAACAACAGCTCCCCACTGGAGAATTTCAAACTCATGCATTTTCACCCGATGAAAAAGAAGTGGTAACATTAGGCAACCGATTCTGGAGAAGAAAAGAAGATTCTAACGATTGGGAAACAGGGTTGCTAAAAAACTATTTCGTCAATCAGACAGTTACCAAAGGAATACTCCCATCAGACCATTGGGACATTCATGCATTTTCGCCGACCGGTGATGAGTATATTGTAGTTGGAGACATGTTGTATTCTCGAAAAGCAGACGGCGCCCTGTGGGAAACAGGAGCTGTTACCGAGTTTTTAGGACCTGATAACCCAATAATTCCCAAAAAACAGACGCAAGAAAATCAGCCGGCAATAAAGAAAGATGCAGTTCAGGCGGATAAAAATTGGCAGGAAGGTATTCTTTTAGATTACTTTGCCGGACAGGAGGTTGAAAAAGACGGAAATCAAACTCAGGGAACTGATGAAAAACCTCCCGAATTCCCTGTTTTCGGCTTCGATACTCAGGCAATTTCCGCAAAAGGAACCGAAGTTATTTCAAAAGGGAACAATGTATTTTATCGATCTTCAACTACAGAGAAGATTTGGAAAGCAACAAAGTTAGTTCATTATTTCAAAACACACAAGGTAACAAACGCTCTTCCTGATGCTCAGGATGAGCAGCTTCCGACCGTTGCGTTAAAAACACATGCGTACAATGCGACCGGTGAGGAAGTTATCACCTATAAAGACCGTTACTGGAAGAGGAAGGAAAGTACTCAAGAATGGCAGACCGGATTTTTGACTGACTACTTTGTTGATCAGACAGTGAGTAAAGGGAATTTTCCAACAACATATTGGGACATTCATGCATTTTCTCCGACAGGACTTGAACTTATTATTGTTGGAGAGGTGATTTGGTATCGAAATGTTACGGAAAAAGCATGGACGACGAAACGACTTGAAGAATATTTTGGCGCAAACTTTCCATTGCAAAAACAGGTTGAGGAAAAGGGAAAAATAGAAGAAGAAATTGAAAAGAAACAGTTTGGAGTCTTAAAAACCAAGGTTATGGAAGAGCTTCATACATTTTTCCGGCCAGAGCTTATTAACCGGTTTGATGAGGTAATTATTTTTGAACCGCTCCGGTTTATTCACATGAAATCAATTGTAAAAATTCAGCTTAAGTCGGTTCAGAAAGCAATGGAGGACCAGGATATGGGTTTCAGTTGTACTGATAGCGCGATTAAAGAAGTGATACGGAATGGATTTGATCCGGTTTTTGGTGCCAGACCGCTTCGCCGTGCAATACAGAAACTGATAGAAAACCCCCTCTCGAGCCTTATTATTGCAAAGAAAATGAAACCGGGGGATCAGGTTTTGGTTGATTTTGACGGTCAGGAGTTTATTTTCAATGTTGAAAAAACCGAAATTGTATCGGGAGCAGGAACTGGCGTAAACCAAAGCAAACATTATCTCTGTGAAGCATGTGCAGCGAAATTTGAAACAGAAGTTGTTCCTCATTCAACAATAATCTGTCCGAAGTGCGCTTCCCACTTAACCCAAGAAGTTTTTCAAGAAGAAAAAACAGCATCACTGCCTCAAACTTCAGAAACAGAGAACTCACAGGGGGTCACTGTTCCTCAAACAGAATCACCAACAAATACTCAAGCTCAGCAAGTTGCTGGTGTGTAGCCACCCGAAAATACTATGGCTTATCATAACTTTACCCCAATAGATATTGAATCCTTGAAGATACGACAACAGAGTGCCGTGAAAAAGGATAATATAAGGACAGTTTTTCTTTTATTGGGAATTGTAACACTTTCGATTATTGCGGTGTTATTATTTGTGCTTATTCGTCAGAAACTGAACGCATGAATGTGCTGATACAGCCATTTGTGGTACTTGTTCTTCTTGTTTCACTTTTTTTTATTTCCCGGCTGACCACAAACGAACTATTCCATTTTCTACGAATGTTTTTTAAAAAAGACTCAACAGTATTTGGTTTGGTCTCTCTTGTTTTTTTCCCCGGAACAGTACTCCATGAATTTTCCCACTTTCTTATGGCAATGGTTCTTATGCTTCCGGTGCATAAAATACAGATTCTTCCTGAATTTGAAAAAAATTATATTAAACTGGGTAAAGTATTGTATGAAAAAAAAGATTTTATTAGGGGTTTGATAGTTGGGATAGCCCCGCTTTTTGGGGCGCTCTTTTTTTTCTGGTTTCTTTCAGCGTTTCGCCTCTTTCCTTCACAGAATGTATTTCTGACGCTTGGACTGGGATATATTATTTTTGCAGTGTCCTCTACGATGTTTTCATCAAAACAAGATATGGTTGATATTATTTATATTGTTCCCGTATTTATTGGAGTTGGGGTAGTTATTTATTTGTTTAACATCAACCTTGATTTCTTTTTGAATAACCCGGTTTTAATGAAGCAAATTCAGGAATTTTCATCACACGTACTATTTTACCTTTTGTTTTCGCTAATTGTTCATGGTATAGTGATACTTGTATTGAAGAGTTTACGGAGACTTTTGACAAAATGAACAGACCCATACTTGCACAGTCGTTTACGATCAATGGTACGAACTCAACTATTAACGGTCCGTTAGTGGGTATAGTTACACTCGGCGATGTGGTGAACAAACTTCTTCCATTTGTTCTTGCAATAGGTGGAATAGCGCTTTTTATTATTCTGATTCTCGGGGGTTATGATGTGCTTATGTCCCAGGGGAGTCCGGAGCGACTGAAAGCAGGAAGAGCCAAGATAACCGCTGCTTTAATAGGATTTATCTTATTGGTTTCATCATACTTTATTACTCAGCTGTTAAATTTCATTTTTGGAGTAGGTGTTGGCGTTTGATTTTCTTGGATATACTTTGTATAATAACACGTGCATACTATGAGACAGAGCATTATTAAACGTTGAGAACTGTTATGAAAACCCGGCGCAAGTCGGGGTTTTTTTTGCACCGCGACTATGTTAAGGAGGAAAAAAGAAGATCCAATTATTATATCCATCGGAGGAAGCCTGCTTGTTCCGAACGGAGGAGTAAATGAGGTATTTCTTAAGAAGTTGAATATTTTTATCCGTGAACAGGTTGCAAGAGGAAAACGATTTTTTTTAGTGGCGGGTGGTGGAAGGATTGCCCGTCATTACCGTGATGCGGGAAAATCTGTCATTGGTACCATGTCAGACGAAGATCTTGACTGGCTTGGTATACATACGACTCGCTTGAACGCTCATCTTTTGCGCACCGTATTTCAGGACATTGCTCATCCCCGTATCATTGAAAACTATGATAAAAAACTCAAAGACTGGAAAGAGTCTGTGGTAGTAGGTGCGGGTTGGAAGCCGGGGTGGTCAACTGATTATGATGCGGTTATCTTGGCACGAGATTATGGTGCAAACTTAATTATCAATATGTCCAATATTGACTGGGTTTATGACAAGGATCCGAACAAATACAAAGATGCGAAACCGATCACAAAAATGACATGGGAAGAAATGGAAAAACTGGTAGGTAATACATGGTCTCCGGGAATTAACGCGCCTCTTGATCCCATAGCATCGCAGTTGGCTCGTAAATTAAATCTGACCGTTATAGTGGTAAATGGAGAAAGCTTTTCCAATCTGAGAAAAGTTGTTGAAGGGGATGATTTTAAGGGAACAGTGATTATGCCGTTTAAGATAGATGCAAGTTTTTATGACAGGGAATATTATACCGGGAAAAAAAGAGGATACAAACATCACCTGACAGAGTCTTTATTTGGTACGATACTCCGTAATCTTGCTTCATTCTATCGCGCAGCGCTTATAAAATTGTTTATTAATCCCAAAACCTGTTTGGATGTGGGGTGTGGGAATGGAAAACTGATTTATTATCTTCGAAAACTGGGGATTGAAGCGTATGGCATCGAGTTTTCAAAAACCGCCTTAGAACTTGCTCAGGAACAGATTCGATCCTATATTAAGGAGGGTGATATGATTAAAATTCCTTATCCAAATAATTCATTTGATCTTGTGGTAACCTTTGACGTTCTTGATCATTTGGATCGAGGTAAGATAAAACCTGCAATTCACGAATCAATACGTGTTTCAAAAAAGTATATCTTACATAAGATTTATACTGTTGAAAATGAATGGATAACCTTATTTCATAAACGGGACTATTCTCGTGTTTCAGTATTTCAAAAAAAATACTGGCAACAGCTTTTTACTTCTCTTCCAACTGTATCTGTTTTGAGAAACTCGTTCTTTAAACTCCCTTCTTTTTTTGAAACTGTTTTTCTGCTTAAAAAGAAGTAAAATCTGCGTATGTATTTATCTACAGTGCATCTTTTCCAGTTTCGGAATGTTAAAAATAAGGTGTTCCGTCTCAGCGAGCAGTTAACTCTTATTGTTGGTGAAAACGCAAAGGGCAAGACTAACATTCTTGAGTCTATTATGTTTCTCCTGAACGGAACCGGATTTCGTGAAAGCAAGGAAGAGGAATTAATTCTCATGAGCGAAACAGAAGGATATGTTGAAGGTGTATTTGGTCTTGATGATTCCATTCGTTTTAAGATATTTTTGAAAAAACACTCTGTTGGTACGGTTAAGTCTTTTTTTATTCAAAAAACAAAAAAAAGACAGTCAGACTATTTAAAGGATCAGACGAGAGCGGTGCTTTTTTCTCCCGAACAGATAGAAATAATTACTGGCGCTCCGGAAAAAAGAAGATCATATTTTAATGCAGTTATTTCTTTATTTGATCCTGAGTACCGGGTGAAACTACACAACTATGAAAGTGCAGTTCGTAAGAGAAATAAAGTACTGGAAACGGTGCATGATGTATTTAAATTGCACCAAGAACTGAAGTTTTGGAATTCATACCTGATTCAACAAGGTGAGTATATAACTTTGAAAAGGCAGGAGTATGTAGATTTTTTGAATGCACATCCCCATTTAGATCACAAGCAGTTTAAGATCGTATACGAAAAGAATGAGGTAAATGAACTGCGTTTTGCAGAAAAAATCGATCTTGAAATGCGAACCCGAAAAACTATGATAGGACCGCAAAAGGATGACTTTACTTTTTACTTACAAGATGGTTTTGATAAAAACATTCACCATTATGGTTCACGAAGCGAGCAGCGTCTTTCGATTTTCTGGCTTAAGATGAATGAAATTCGGTATATGGTGAATGTTTTTGATAAAAAGCCGGTTTTGCTTTTGGATGATGTTTTTTCAGAGTTTGATGCTCACAATAAAAAGCTTATTATCGACCTCATCTCATCCTATCAAACAGTGTTAACAACAACAGAGGAGGATATAGTAAGTCATATCAACTTGAAAAAAGAAATTATTCGACTGTAGTAAAATAAGATGAGGTTCCATTTATAAATGGAGGGTTGGCAGAGCGGTTCAATGCGCGGGCCTCGAAAACCCGTATCCCGTAAGGGATGCACAGGTTCAAATCCTGTACCCTCCGCCTTCGCCTCGCCGAAGTTTCGACAACATCGAAACGAAGGCGGGATTCGGCTCAGCTACGGCGAGACACAGTCCGCTATAAGTATTTTTTTGTTTTCATATAAATCTAAACCATTATTTTTGTGGTTTATAATCCATTGATTTATAAATTCATTCAAACTATTGTTAATGCGTGTTTTATGTATATATATTGATGTGTACAGATAGTAAATCATACATAGGCTGTGCAGAAGATTTAAAAGAAAGAATTTTTCGACATGAGAATGGGTATGTTCCAGCGACAAAAAATAGACTCCCCATAACCCTTATCTCCTACTTCGTTTTTTCCAATAAATATACTGCTTATAATTTCGAGAAATATCTCAAGTCCGGTTCAGGCAGAGCGTTCATGAGGAAACACATTTTCTAACTCCGTAGTTACAAACTGCCTATTTACTCGTCTGGGTTGCGAGAAAGATCAATAATATACCTTAGAGGTGACAGTACTCTCAAAGTTTATTGCTTCAACAGCTTGTATAATTTAATTTATGAATAAGTGGAATATCCCAAGCCATTTAGAAAAATTAATTCGACTCAGAGACAAAGATTGTGTTTATTGTCATGCAAGATTTGATAAGAACTCTTATAAGAAAAGAGCAACGTGGGAACATATTGATAATAATGCAAAAAACATATCCGAAACAAATATCTTTTTATGTTGCTCCTCATGTAATTCAAGCAAGGGAATAAAGACTTTTATGAAGTGGCTTGATACCGAGTATTGTAAGAAAAAAAGAATAAGTAAGGAATCAGTTGCTCGAATAGTTAAAGAATCAATGGAGAATACAAATCAATAACTATAAGGATTAAACTGTCCCAGACCTAGCTGTTCCTCCAGATGGCTAAATCAGAAGTTTTGTTCAAATCTTTGAGGTATTCATAGAATATTTTGTATTGTACTGACCCTATTTTATCGTTTTGTGTATTTGCGTTCCAAAGTAAATTTAACGTCTACAGGTTTTAACTTCTCTAATTGATTCGTTAATTGCACCTTTTTTTTTGCTCAACTCAATCTGTTTCTTCTCATATGTTTCCTTATCTATTTTTTTATCGAACAGTAAAAATCCTAAAGGTCGTTTAATTTAACTGCAATTGAATCAATTTGCTTTTGAATAGACTCATGGTGTGACAGGTAAATACCGAATCGTTTCTCATGCCGTCGGGATAGGCCTCAAAGGAAACGTTTGCCATCTATTCCTGTAAGGTGAATTCAGAGAGGAGGAAAAGAAAAGATATTTGATAAAATGAAATAAGAAAAAAAGACTGCAAGTTAGGAACTATTAATAAAATGAATACAAAAATTTTAAAATTCTCAACACTTGTGGCATACGGGGTTATGGTTGCTGTAAACTATTTGGCAGTTGCACTGCCCTTAGCCGGGCGCGATACTGGGGCAATTTCAGACAGCTACCCAAATCTGTTTGCTCCTGCCGGGTACGCATTTTCTATCTGGGGACTTATTTATACGCTACTTTTCATATATGTCATCTATCAGTTCAGGCGAAACGATGTACTGGTTGGTCAAATAAATAAGGTGTTTATCGTTAATGCACTTTTCAATGCTTCATGGATATTTGCCTGGCATTATGATCTGATTTGGCTTTCTGTTTTTATTATGATTGGGATTTTAATTACACTCATCCGAATTGCAGATATAGTGCGGGTAAAAGATCTGACTTTTAGCGAACGTTGGTTTATTCGTGTACCGTTTAGTGTGTATTTTGGGTGGATAACCGTTGCAATCATTGCCAATATTACAGTCTTTCTCGTAAGTGTTGGTTGGAACAGGTTTGGTTTGCCGGAAAGTCTGTGGACGATTGTGATTCTTTTGGTTGGAGTTCTTATTGGTTCGTGGCGTATGCTTTATGACCGATTTATCCCGTATGGACTGGTGCTTATATGGGCTTATGGCGCAATTTTTTTTAAACACCGTTCTACAACCGGTTTTAATGGACAATATCCAAGTATTATTTGGACTGTTCTACTGTGTCTTGCGGTATTCCTCGGAATAATTGTATCTGTAAGTATAAAGAAAAAGTCGAAATAAGTATGTTCATAAACTTTTTTTGAGTTTTTCAACTGTCCACCGTTATAAATAAGATAAGTTACAACGATAGAATGGTTAAGAAAGAATGAAAGCATGTGAATCATCCGAGCTGATAACCATTACTAACAGCTAAAACCTGATATGAACAAAGAAGTTGACAATTACATAAAAAGGCAAAAATCTCCACAAAAAGAAATTTTAAAAAAAATAAGGAAATTAATCAAAAACAGAATTCCTTTAGCTGAAGAACGATTGGTCTATGGAGTACCTGCTTTTCAGCTCCATGGAAAATCGGTTTTATACGCATCTTTTAAAAAGCATATCGGCCTTTATCCTGAACCGAAAATTATTGAAACATTCAGAAACGAATTACAAACATATCAAACATCGAAAGGAACCATAAAATTTTATCTCGACAAACCAATTCCATATGATTTGATCAGGCGCATTATATCTGAGAAATATGGGGTATGAAAAAAATAATATTCTGTTCATTCATCTTTTTTCTTATTGGGTTTTGGTTCGCGCGTCTATTTGTTGTTTCCCAATCTCAAAATAGCACCAATAAATATAAACGGGTTGTTGAAAAACCGCTTCTGGTTTATACGTTTGAAAATTTAAAAAAATATTCTTTTGCATCTTCTCATCTGTCATTAGGAAAAACAATACAGGAAAATGAAGAGTATAGGACACAGGTGTTTTATTTTCAGGTTCCGCTTAAACCGGGAGAAAAAAATTCAGCGACGGTCAGCGGTGTGTTAAATACACCTGTAAAATCCGGAGTGTATCCGCTTATCATTTTGTTGCGAGGATATGTCCCTGACGAACTATACACTTCGGGTGTAGGAACACAACGAGTAGCCGAAGCACTCGTGAAACAGGGATTCATAACGATAGCACCAGACTTTCTTGGATACGGCGAGTCCGATAAACCCTCAGGAGACTCATTTGAAGCCCGGTTTCAGACATATACGACAGCTCTTACGCTATATGCTTCTGTATCAACGTTAAACACCTCCTTGGATACGCGTTTTGCTGGATCAATAAAATTAAATCCGGATAAAATCGGCATATGGGCGCACAGTAATGGGGGGCAGATAGCGCTTTCAACACTTGCAATATCGGGATTACTTTACCCAACGGTATTATGGGCACCGGTTTCAAAATCATTTCCCTATTCAATTCTGTATTACACTGATGAAACAGAAGACCAGGGAAAAGCTCTTCGCAGGGCATTATCCAACTTTGAAGTCCAATACAATACTGATGATTTCTCCCCACATAGATATGTTTCCTGGATAAAAGCACCGGTTTTAATTCATCAGGGTACGAGCGATAAGGAAGTTCCAGTTGGATGGTCTGATGAGCTTGTTGAAACATTAAAGCAAAATAAAACTATTGTTGAGTACAAGAAATACCCTGGAGCAGATCACAATTTCATTCCTTTATGGACAGATGCAGTTCAAGACAGTATCCAATTTTACAATACGCAGTTTAATTGAATATTCTTATAATAGTTAATATAAATACCTCATCGCGTTGAAATGGCAAATTGTTGCAGCGATTATAAAAAGATGCCAGATAACGTGGTTGAAATACAGATTTTTCCACAGGTAAAACAGAAGCCCAATTGCATACAGTCCTCCTCCGGTAAATAAAAGGAGAATGCCATAGTTGGTAATATGTGAAGGAAGCAACTGAATTCTAATAAAGCCGAGAGCAATGATAAAAATGTAAATAGCTATTGCGATGGATACTTTCTCAAAATGGAAAATTTTTGTACCGATACCGATAAGTATCGAGATCCACAAAATACTTAAGATGACTACCGCAATCCATCCTTCAAATAAAAGCAAAAAGAACGGCGTATAGAATCCGGCAAAAATAATATATATCGCTGAGTGATCAATAACCCGGAAAATATGCCGGTGTCGGGAAAGTTTGAAAATATGATATATTGCAGAAGAGCTGTACATAAGAATTGTTGATACGCCGTATATTCCAAGCCCGATTTGAAGAAGCTGCGAAGTTTTTTTACCGATAATAAGAAGGTCATAAGTACCAAATACTGCAATAAAAACACCTATAATATGAGAAACTACATTGAGCAGTTCTTCAAGCGAAGAGGTATAATTGGTTCGGGTAAAACTGACTTTTTTTCTAAAAAGAATAGGCAACATAATGTTTTATTATACTGTACAAATTTACTGAGGTAATATTCTTTCAATATATGCATCAATATCGTATATACTGAAGAATCTGTAGATTATAAGCTATTGCAGAAATATTAACAATTATTATCATAAAAATATGAAGAAAAAAAACGAAGCATGTCCGAAGTGTCAATCTCCGCTGGGAGAAATTACAACGACAAAGTCCGGCAAAAGACTACAACGATGTTCTGCGGGCTCTTGGAATCAGGAAACCAGGCAGACAGAAGGGTGCGATTTTGTAAAGTGGCTTCCATATGAACCTGAAGCACTTGAGGAAAAATGTCCCAAATGCAATGCACCGCTCGTAATGACTATGACTCGGTTTAACAAGAAAATTAAGAAATGTTCAACGAATGTTTGGGATCCTCAAACACGACAAGCAACAGGGTGTGATTTTTTTGAATGGGTGAAAGCAACGATCGAAGCACTCGAAGAAGACTGTCCAAAATGCGGGAGCAAACTGGTAAAAGTAACGACACCTGCCGGAAAGGTAATGAAGAAGTGTTCGACAAGCGGATGGGATAAAGAAAATAAAGTTGCTACAGGATGCGATTATATTGAGTGGCTTTAGGAGTGGGTGAAGCAAGTAGTTTAATAAAAAAAATGTGCAACCGAGAGAACGGTTATTGAAATACGGTCCTGACAAATTAACCAACAGTGAATTACTTGCTTTACTATTGAGAACAGGAATAAAAGGAAAAAAGGTGCCGGTGCTTGCGCGCTCCGTTATGAAATCCATAACTTTTGAAGGGTTTGTTACTATCTCTATTGACAAACTACTGTGCATTGAAGGAATTGGGATCGGGAAAGCATCAGCTATCATTGCGAGTATTGAGTTGGGAAAACGCTTGTTTGCTCACAAAAAAATTTCAATTATCCTAACACCGAAAGAAGTTTGGGAGAGAATGGAAGATTTGAGAGATCAAAAAAAAGAGCACTTTGTTATTTTTTTTCTTGATGTGCGCAATCAAGTTATCAAACGGGAAGTAATTTCAATCGGATCGTTGAATGCTAGTATTGTGCATCCTCGAGAAGTATTTGAACCGGCGGTGCGACTGAGTTCTGCTCATATAATACTTGCTCATACCCATCCATCGGATGATACAACACCTTCTCCTGAGGACATTGTAATAACAAAACGGTTGGTTGAAGCTGGAAAAATTCTCGGAATAGAAATTTTAGATCATGTTATCGTGAGTACAAACCTTTTTTTAAGCATGAAACAACGGGGGATACTGTAAAATAACTGCATGCGAAGGGCAAAACGATCTATGAAACAGTTTACTGATACAGTATGGATGTATTATCAAAACAACAAAAGAAAGCTGCCGTGGAGATCAACAACAAATCCATATCATATATTTATTTCGGAAATAATGCTCCAGCAGACGCAAGTTTCACGAGTTTTAACAAAGTATTCACCCTTCATTTTACGGTTTCCGACTCTCAATAAGCTTGCTGATGCTCCGTTACATCAAGTATTAGCTGAATGGCAAGGTCTAGGATACAATCGGAGGGCATTGTTTCTTAAAAAAGCCGCTGTTTTAGTTCAAAATGAATATAATGGACTTCTTCCCGAAGATCCTGCACTGCTTCTGAGACTTCCCGGGATTGGAAAGGCTACCGCTAGTTCAATCGTTGTTTTTGCGTATAACAGACCCTTAGTTTTTATTGAAACAAATATCCGGCGTGTATTTATTCATCATTTTTTTGAAAATAAAACTAAGGTTGATGATAACGAGATAAACCCCCTCATTGAGCAAACTATGGAAATTGAAAAACCTCGTGAGTGGTACTATGCCCTTATGGATTATGGAACTTTTTTGGGTAAACAAAAAGTTAATCCAAACAAACGGAGCAAACATTATTCAGTCCAGCCGCGTTTTTCAGGAAGCGATAGACAGATTCGAGGAATTATTTTACGGTTACTCCTGAAAAAAGAGTATGAAGAGCCTGAAATAATACGTGTCTTAGGAATTGAAAAGAGTAGGGCGCAAAATATTCTGCAGTCTTTAAGAAACGAAGGCTTTATTGTAAAAAATAAAACTTATTCTTTAGCAGTCGAACCATGAATAAGCAAAAAAGAGTCTCTATTGTACTTTCAACCCTTGAAAAGCTGTTTCCCAATGCGCACATAGTGTTACAGTATTCGAGCCCATGGGAACTGTTAGTTGCGGTTATTCTTTCAGCTCAATGCACTGATATTCAGGTCAATAAAGTTACCAACAAACTTTTTAAAAAGTATAAAACGTTAGCTGATTATACTCGTGCTGATCGAACAGAGTTTGAACATGATATTTTTTCAACCGGGTTCTACCGGAATAAAGCAAGACATATTTTACAAACAGCCTGCATAATACATAAGAAACATCAAGGGATAGTTCCTCAGACAATGAATGAGCTGCTTGCCTTACCCGGAGTAGCACGGAAAACTGCCAACGTTGTGCTTGGAAACGCGTACCGCATAGTGGAAGGAATTGCGGTAGATACTCATGTTATTCGATTAAGCAGATTATGGGGATTGACTGTTGAAAAAGATCCGGTCAAGATAGAAAGAGATTTGATGAAACTTATCCCAAAAAAAGACTGGTTTACTTTCACCTATCGTGCCATTGAATACGGAAGAAAGTACTGTGTTGCTAAAAAACATGATCACATCCATTGTCCGTTAACACATTTGCTTGAGAAGCATTAAAAACATTGTTTTTATCCTGTTTTGTCGCTCCATATTACACCTACGAGGTGTAATGTGGAGCGTATAGGTCTTCAAGTTCTTTGACTCCTCCGAAGGCGATTCGGTCGATTGCTAGCTTATCAGCATTCATCATCAGCGCAGGAATGATGGTAAACTCTCCGAAGTAATCATTTACTTTGTCTAAAGCACGAGAAACCTTTATATTTTTTATCGTTTGTTCTTCAAATAATTCTGTTTGGATAGAATCCTGTTTTGCCAAATCATAACAACTTATACTTATCTTTGAAACCACCTTTTTTCCAGGTTGCATATTGAAGAACATAAGCAGGCGCCTGTAAAGGTCAATAGTTGAAGATAGCTTCGCGGTATTTTTTTTCCCCTTATGCCAGAAAGTACCATCTGCATAAAGCAATGCAATATGTACTCCGTACGCTTCATATCCGGCCCGCCTTAGTCTTCTTCCCATTTTTTCGCACAGCTTCATCAGAATAACGGACAGCTTTTCTGCACTTGCTGTTTTTTCGCGTAGGGCATAGTCTTGGCCAAAACTTTTTCTTGAAAACTCCCTTCCGTCTGTTTCATATCCGCGTAGCCGTAAAAACCAGTAATATCCGATGACACTTTTAAAAACATGTTTTTGTAAAAGAAGAAGAGATGCAGATAAAAACTGAAGCGGGGTAAATATATTACACATATTCAGTCGAGCTTCGTATCGTGTATTAATACCGTTCAGGTCAGTAAGATGCAATTTCTTATAAACTGCTTTAATACGAATATGGTTAATAAGATCTAGGCCGTCCGGTTTGTGCAGTGAGGCTCCTGTTTTTGCGAGGAAGCGGTTTGTTCCTATGCCGATACTGCACGAAATCCACTCTCCAATCTCCTTTTTTATTCTTCCTTTAATCTCTTGTGCAATATCGACAAGACTTCGCTTTAAAAATGATTCCATTCCGGTGAAATCTAAAATTGCTTCATCAATGGATTTTGGAGTTACCAGTGGTGTATAGTCTTGAAATATTTTTTTAAATTTAATATGTACATCGCGTACCATCATTGGGTCGGTTTCACGCACTAGTATGTCTTTGCAGATAAGTCTTGCGTCGCATACTCGCATACCGACTTTTATTCCCAATTTTTTTGCTTCTATTGACGGAGAAATAATACATCCATTATTGGTCGGGTATGCTGCAATAACGACGGGTTTTCCCCGCAGGTGAATATGCGCTTGTTGGTAGACTGTAGCAAAACAGGAGTTTAGGTCGATATGCATTATCAGTGGATTGTTTTTATTCAGTGGGAGTTCCATCGGTAATTTCTTCAAGAATCCATGTTAATGTGTCGCTGTCGAGTCTGAGTCGAAAATCCAGGTTGCCATCGGTTGTGTGAAAGATATGCTGAACAACTCGTCCGTGACGGGTTTTGTGGTAGTAGGCAAGTTTTTTCATAACATATTCCCGTCCTCGCCAGTGGATTTTAACCGGCATAGTAGCGTTTGTTTTTTCATTATATTTTGTTATCACGCTGATTTTCTCTCGAAGCTGTTCAAGCATATGTGTATCGGAACTATTGTTATTGTAGTAAACAATCGTTCACTTTGTCAAGAAGTATTGAGGAGTCAGTTCATTTTGCGTACAACCGCGCGAACAATTCCGTAAATTTGAAGTTCTTCCTTGGGATAAAAAGCGGGATACTTTGGGTTTGCAGCGGATAGATAAGCCATACGTTTAATACGGTCTTTTTTAAGAATTTTTAATGTCCACTCTTTGTCAATCTGAGCAAGAACAATGGTTCCCGGAGTCGCTTCCTTTTTCCGTTCAATAATAACAATATCACCTTCGAAAATACCAATTCCTTCAAGCGAATCACCGCGTACTTTCAATAAGAAGGAGGATTGTGGGTCTGCGATAAGATATTCATCAAGGGAAAGATATTCTTTATTTTCTTCGGCTAGAATGGGGTACCCAGCGCGGATAGTTCCAAGAAGTGGGAGGGCAAAGAATCGGGAAGTCGGGGAAAGCTTGTTTAGTTTTTTTTGCAAGAGCCCTTCCTGTACCCACTTATTAATAATTTTATAAATTGCATTTTTTGAAGACAAATGAAAAAGTTCAAGCATTTCCGAGTAAGAAGGAAGCCGTCGATGTTTCCGGTAGAACCGCTTGAGTATATGAAGTCTATTTACCATACACCAAGTATAGTAAACAATTGTTCACTTTGTCAAGCTGTTATATTTTCTTCTCAAGCAACCCTTTCAATATATTTTGCGGAACCTCTTCGTAATGAGAAGGTTCTAAGTAGGAGATACCTCTTCCTTCGGTAAGAGATCTGAGAATAGTAACATATCCTGACAGCTCAGCAAGAGGTGCATATGCTCGAATAACGGTTGATTTGCCTCGTTTATCAGTACCCAGTATTTTCCCACGCTTACTTGAGATATCTCCGATTACAACACCCATAAATTCGTCAGGAACAGTTACCTCAAGTTTCATAATTGGTTCAAGTAAAGTAAGCCCTGCCTGTTTGCATCCATTTGAAAGCGCCATTGCTCCTGCGATTTTAAATGCTATGTCTGAAGAATCTACATCATGGTAACTTCCATCAAATAAAGTAACTTGAAGGTCTGTTAAAGGGAATCCAAGAAGCACCCCTTTATCGAGTGCTTCGGTTATTCCTTTTTCAACCGATCCTACAAATTCGGAAGGAATCGTTCCTCCCTTAATTTTATCGATAAATTTAAATCCTTCTCCTCGGCCAAGGGGTTCGACTTTAATAATACAGTGACCGTATTGTCCGTGACCTCCGGTTTGTTTAATGTACTTTCCTTCAGCTTCAACGGTTTTAGTCACCGTTTCTTTATATGCTACCTGTGGTTTTCCGACATTGACATCCATACCCATTTCCCGCTTCATACGATCGACAAGAATCTCAAGGTGAAGCTCTCCCATGCCTGACATAATTGTTTGTCCTGTTTCGTGATTTATTTTTACTTTAAATGTAGGATCTTCCTCTGAAAGTCTGCTCAATGTATATGCTAGTTTTTCTTGATCTGCTTTTGTTTTCGGTTCGATTGCAAGTGAAATAACCGGTTCAGGAAAGGTAATTTGCTCAAGTAGTACTGGTTTTGATTCGTCGGCGAGCGTGTCTCCGGTTCGCGCTTCTTTCGGTCCAACAAGCGCGACTATTTCTCCAGCATAAGCTTTATCGATTTCTTCACGCTGATTTGCGTGCATAAGGAGAATTCTACTTACTCGTTCTGTTTTACCTCGATTTACATTGTATACATAAGAACCTGATTCAAGTGTTCCAGAATAGATACGGGTATAGGTAAGTTTTCCAACATGAGGGTCAAGTTGGATTTTGAATGCAAGAGCAGAAAAGGCCTCGTCAGGTGCAAGTTTCCGTGATGTTTCAGTTTTTGAAATTGGGTCAATGCCTTTTACGAGCTGAAGGTCAAGTGGAGAAGGAAGGTAATCAATAATGCCATCCAATACAGGTTGTACTCCTTTGTTTCTTAAGGAAGTACCACAGTATACCGGAATTACTTTATATGCAATAACCGCTTTTCTGAGTGTAGTCTTGAGCTGTTCAACTTCAATTTTGTCTCCATTTAAGTACCTTGAAAGGAGTGCATCGTCGGTTTCTGCAATTTGTTCCACTAATTTGGCCCGCATTTCAACTACTTTGTTTTTTAAATCAGCTGGTATTTCATCTGAAATGGTATATTCAATTCCTGTTTCGTCTTTATCCCAAATAAACGACTTCATAGTTAGGAGATCAACAACACCCTTATGATCCTGTTCTTTCCCAATGGGATATGTCATAACAATAGGATGAGCGCCTAACCGTTCTTTAATTTCTCCAACTGTCGCGTCAAAATCCGCGCCGAGTTTATCCATTTTATTAATAAAACAAAGACGGGGAATTTTATATTTATCCGCCTGTCTCCATACGGTTTCTGACTGGCTTTGTACTCCTTCTTCAGCATCAAAAACAACAACGCCTCCGTCAAGGACACGTAAAGATCGTTCAACTTCAGCGGTAAAATCAACATGGCCCGGTGTATCAATAATATTAATTCGCATTCCTTTCCAAAATGTAGTGGTAGCAGCAGAAACGATAGTAATACCACGCTCCCTTTCTTGAGGCATCCAATCCATTTGTGTGTTTCCTTCGTCAATATCGCCAATTTTGTAGGATCTTCCTGTGTAGAATAGAAATCGTTCTGTTGTTGTTGTTTTTCCTGAGTCAATATGCGCAATTACTCCGATATTGCGGATTTTATCAAGGGGAACATTTCTATTTTTAGTGACGATACTTTGTTGTGATGCCATAAAATTTTGTAAAACCTATAATGTTAAACGTGTAACAACCCCATCGGTAAACCCTTATATATGTTTGGCGTTATACGTTAAATGCTATACGTTTTTGAATTTTTATTTCGTTACCATTTCAAGTGAGAAAAGGCTTTGTTTGCGTCGGCTAATTTTTCAGTTTGGGCTTTTTTAGCAACAGATTGACCTTGATTAGCTGCTGCGTCATTAATTTCCGCATATAATTTATCTTCAAAGGTTTTATATTCTTTGTTGGATCGGGCACGTGCTGCATCGACAATCCAGTTTAAACTAAGATATATTTTTCTTTCTCGTCTCACTTCAATAGGAACAAGATAAGAAGCGCCGCCAATCCTTTTTGGTTTTACTTCATGTTGTGGTGAAACATTCAGTATTGCTTGATTAAGAACGTGCAATGGGTCTTTTTGTTCTTTTTTGAAGCGATTTAAAACTGTATATACTATTGTTTCGGCAATACTTTTCTTTCCATCTTTCATGACATAGTTGATCAATTTGGATACTTCTAGACTGTCGTATATTGAATCCGATGCAACAGAAATTTTTTTGTATTGATGACGTGGCATATACTATACCGTTAAACTGTTTTAACCTTTGCAACTTTAGCTCCATATTTTGAACGAGATGTTGTTCTTCCGACAACTCCAGCAGTGTCAAACTTTCCTCGAACTATGTGATATTTTACTCCAGGAAGATCTTTTACTCTTCCACCCCTTACTAACACAATAGAGTGTTCTGCTAAATTATGACCTACTCCTTGTATATAAGCAGTAACCTCCATCTTATTCGAAAGCCTCACTCTTGCAACTTTGCGGAGTGCAGAATTAGGTTTTTTTGGAGTCATAGTACGTACAATAGTACATACGCCTCGTTTTAAAGGGTTGCTTGTATCGACGTATCTCCGTTTCAGCGAATTAAAACTTGCCTTGAGCGCTGCTGCTCTTGATTTTTTAATTCGTTTGTTCCGTTTCTTTTTGATCAACTGGTTGATTGTGGGCATATTTACTTAAAAATTTACCATAATATTTATCAATTAACTCTTGATTTACAGGGAGTAATCTGCCTATTATAACATTTTCTTTTAAGCCTAACAAGTGATCAACTTGGTTCTTAATCGCTGCATTACTTAAGACTCCTGTTGTTTGTTCAAATGAAGCAGAGGAGAGCCATGAGTCTGTATAGATTGCTGCCTTTGTAATTCCATGAATAGAAATTTTACCTGAAGCTGGTTTTCCCCCCTGTGCGATAATTTTTTTATTTTCCTCTTCGAATCTAATCTTTGAAACAACCTCGTCTTTGATAAATGAAGTATCTCCCTCGTCTTCAATCGTTACTTTGTCACTCATTTTTCGGATAATGACTTCAAAGTGTTTATCATGAATAGGGATTCCCTGTGATTCGTAAACCTGTTGTACCTCATTGAGCAGGTATAGTTGAGCGGACTGGAGTCCTTTTATTGTTAGAATGTCATTTACATCCAAATATCCTTCTGAGAGTGCAGTCCCTTTGGTAATAAGATCACCGTCTTTTACTTTTAAAGTTTGAGACATAGGAACAACAAATTCTTGTTCTTTTAGTTCTTTGTCTTCTGTCGAAGTAACTTTTATGACATAAGCTTCTCTTTCGCTGTCCTCTTGTACTGAAACTTTACCTTGCATTTCGCTTATTGGGGATACAACCTTTGGAGTTCGGGTTTCAAATAGCTCTTCGACCCGAGGGAGTCCCTGAGTCACATCAGAAATAACAATTCCTCCAAAGTGTCGAACTCTCATAGTTAACTGGGTACCTGGTTCACCAATTGATTGAGCTGCCATTACTCCAACAGGTACTCCAACCTCAACAACTTTATTGGTAGACAAGTCTATTCCATAGCATTTTTGACAAATCCCAAACTTTGATTTACAGTGTAAAGGAGATCTTACGGTAACATTTTCAATGTTATGTTGTTCGAGAATTGAGATTGTACTATCTTCAATAACTTCGTTTTTATTGACTAAAACTTCTTTGTCCGATGAAATAATATCATGTAAACAGTATCTTCCTTTGATACGGAGTTTGAATTTATCTCCTCTTTCCTGTTTTGTATTGATGAGAAGTCCTTCTGTTGTATTACAGTCTTCTTCACGGATAATCATATCATGTGACACATCTACCAGCCGTCGCGTTAAGTATCCTGCATCTGCTGTTTTTAGGGCAGAGTCAGTTAGACCTTTTCTAGCTCCACGTGCAGAAATGACGTATTCAAAGACAGAAAGTCCTTGTCTGTAGTTTGATTTGGTAGGAACCTCAATAATTTTTCCGAGCGGATCGACAACGAGTCCCTTCATTGCAGACAATTGTTTGAGTTGTTCTTTTGATGCTCGTGCACCTCCGGATTTAATAATAATTTTTACTGGATTTTCATCATCAAGGAGATCCCATGTTTTATTTGCCAGGTTTTCAGTTGTTTCGAGCCAGAGTTTGTTTGTATATCTTCGTTTTTCGTCAAGTGTGAGAAAGCCTTGGTTGTAATTTTGTTCGATTTTTTCGATTTCAATCTCTGTTTTTTTAACAATTGAATCCTTTTCGGGACTTATTTTACAGTCAAGAATCGAGACAGATAATCCTCCGGCAATAGTTGCTGCCCAAAAACCAACCTCTTTTAATTGATCAATAAGCTCACCGATTTTGTCGTAGTCAGAAAAAAGTTTGGTTGCTTTAATAATAAGATCTTTCACATCAGAAGCTTTTACCTCGGTGTTAATAAACTGAAGTTCCTGCGGAAGTTTTTGGTTAAAAAGAATTCTACCCGGTGTTGTTCGGAGTGCTTTATTGTTTATCCATGCTAGAATGGGTTGTCTGAGCGAAAGCTTTCTTAACTCGTATGCATTAAGTGCGTCTTGGGGATTTGAATAAAATGAGAGTTTATCATCGGGTATGTCTTTAAATGTGCTGTCAATGGTAGTAAGAAAATATATTCCTAATGCCATTTCTTTGTTTGGAAGAACGATGGGGGTTCCATCGGATGGTTTAAGAAGGTTGTGATGAGCCATCATCCGATTCTTTACTTCATCAATTGCATTTTTTGATAGAGGGACAAAAACTCCCATGGCATCTCCGTCAAAATCTGCATTATAACCAGCGCACACTGCAGGGTGAAGCTTAATTACGTATGAATCAGTTAATATTGGATAAAAACCAAGGATTGATAGTTTATGAAGTGTTGGTGCACGGTTGAGGAGTATGGGATGATTTTTAGTAATTTCTTCAAGAATATCATAAATAATTGGATCTTTTTGTTCAAGGTAGTTTTTTGCACTTTTTATATTCGGAGCTAAACCACGTACGATAATTTCGTGGAGAAGATGAGGTTTAAATAACTCAAGAGCCATTTCTTTTGGAATACCACATTGATTTAATTTTAATTCTGGACCAACTGCAATGGTGGATCTTCCTGAATAATCTACCCGTTTCCCTAGCAAGTTTTGTCTGAATCTTCCTTGCTTCCCTCGGAGTATATCGGATAAAGATTTTTGAACTTTAATCGTTCCTGATTGAGACCGTGTTCTTCCTCTTGATTTTTGAAGGTCAAGAAGAGAATCAACTGCCTCCTGTAACATTCGTTTTTCATTCCGGAGAATTATTTCCGGTGCGCCAAGATCGATTAACTGTTTAAGGCGGTTGTTTCGGTTTATTACACGGCGATAAAAATCGTTCAGATCAGAAGTTGCAAATTTCCCTCCGGGAAGCTGTACAACCGGTCTGAGGTCGGGAGGGATTACGGGCAAAACGGTAAGAACCATCCAAAGCGGTTGAATATTTCCTTTAAGGAATGACTCAATAATACGGACTTTTTTTAAGAGTTTATTTCGTCTTTCTCCTTTTGCTTCCGTAAGTTCTTGAAGAGATTCTTGGTATATTTTTTTGAAATCTGTACTGGATAAAAGTTCATAGGCAACTTCAGAACCCATTCCAACCTCCGCAAAACCATCCAGTCCTTTCTCACGCAAATAGAGATAATCTTCCTCCTCAAGTGTGTCATTAGGTTTGAGCAACTTAACTGTTTTTGCTATTCTTTCCAAAAAGGCAGTTTTTTGACTTTTTTCCTCAATGTATTTATCAGACAGAATACGAATACGCTCTCTTTGTTTAAGCTCAATTTCTTGCAAAGTAATCTCGCGTTGTTCTTTGTTGCCAATTTTTTTCAATACGTCTGCTTTTTCTTTTTCAAAATCTGCTTTCATTGCTTCTTTTTTCGTATTGTGTTCATCTTCGAGTCTTTGAATTTCCTTTTTATGCATCTCGGTTAATACGTGTGCGGACTTTTTTTGTTCGTCTTTATGGATTGATTTTACTAAATAAAGTGCATAGTAAATAATTTTTTCCAGCGATTGGGGGGGAACATCAAGTACTACGCTCAAAGGGGAAGAAGACCCTTTGAAGTACCAAATATGTGCAATTGGTGTCGCGAGCTTTATATGACCCATCCGTTCACGTCTTACTGCAGAAGTTGTGATCTCAACACCACACCGATCGCAAATAATTCCCTTATACCGTATTCGTTTATATTTTCCACAGTAACATTCATAATCCTTTGTAGGTCCGAAAATACGTTCATCAAAAAGACCGTCTTTTTCCGCTCTGAATGTGCGATAGTTGATTGTTTCGGGTTTTGTTATTTCACCTTTTGACCAAGATAAAATATCTTCAGGAGAGGCAAGTCGAATTCTTAAGCCACTAAAATCTACAATATGGGCATCTTCCATACTTATTTGATATAGTCAATTGATAAACCAAGCGCATTTAATTCTTTAACAAGAACGTGGAACGATTCGGGGACATTGGATTGTGGAATATCAAGTCCTTTAATAATTGATTCAAATGCCTTCGTTCTTCCACGGACGTCATCACTTTTTATGGTAAGCATCTCCTGCAAGGTATGTGGTACCCGATGAGATTCAAGAGCCCAGACTTCCATTTCTCCAAAACGTTGTCCTCCCATCTGAGATTTTCCTCCAAGTGGTTGTTGGGAAACCAAAGAATAAGGACCAACTGAACGGGCATGAAACTTATCTTCAACCATGTGAATAAGCTTCATAATATAGCCAGTACCGATGAGGACTTTTTTTTCAAAGGGTTTTCCTGTTTGTCCGTCGAACAGATTAAATTTACCATCTAAAGGAAGTCCAAATTGAGAAAGATAGGTTGATATAAAATCATCCTCAATTTTTTCAAAAACAGGCGCAACGACTCTCCAATTTTTTGTCTGCGCAATGTATCCGAGCATGGTTTCAAACAGTTGTCCGAGGTTCATACGCGAGAGAATCGAAAGGGGAGAAATAATTACGTCTACAGGAGTACCGTCTGCTAAATGGGGCATGTCCCATTCGGGGAGTATTCGTGAAATAACTCCTTTGTTCCCATGTCGTCCCGCCAATTTGTCTCCAATCGTAATTTTTCTAATCTGAGCAGTAGTAACAATTATACGTTTGATAATACTTGGTTCGAGTTCATTCGGATCCTTTTTGCTGTCGATTATTTCAACATTCGTTACAATCCCTCGTTTTCCGTACGGCATTCGAAGCGATGTATCTTTTACGTCTTTTGCTTTTTCCCCAAAAATCGCGCGCAATAATCGTTCTTCTGCAGTTAGTTCTTTTTCTCCTTTTGGGGCAACTTTACCTACAAGAATGTCACCACTTTTTATTTCTGTTCCAACCACAACGAGTCCATCTTTATCTAAATTTTGTAGTACTTCTTCACGAACATTCGGAATGTCTCTGGTAAGTTCTTCTGGTCCAAGTTTTGTATCAACCAGGTCTGCGGTAAATTCTTCACTCGTTATTGACGTTAATACATCTTCCTTAATAAGCCGTTCAGAAACAACAAAGCCGTCTTCATAACCAAGTCCGCGGAAGGAAGTATAAGCAACCAACAGATTTTGTCCAAGGGCAAGTTTTCCATCTTGAGTTGCTGGTCCATCGATAATAACATCGTTCTTTTTTATGGATTGACCAAGGGCAACACATGGTTTTTGATCAAAAACGATATCTTTGTTTGTTTTTATATACCGTTCAAGATTATATTCGTACTTTTTTCCGCTTTTTCCTTTTATGACAATTTTTTTTGCATCAACATACTCGACGGCTCCGGATTCTTCAGCGCGTACCGTACGTTGGAGTGCAGCTGCAATTTGATCTTCTGAGCCAGTGCCGACATAAGGGGCAACCGGTTTGACTAAAGGAACTGCTTGACACTGCATGTGGGTTCCCATAAGAGCACGGCTTGCATCATCATTTTGCAAAAAAGGAATCAAAGATGCAGCAACGCCGATCGCTTGCTGTGCTGAAACGTCGATAAGATCCGCTTTTTCAGTAGGAATAGTAAGCAGTTCTCCTTTGTATCGTGCAACGATATGATCGTCTGTAATATAACCCGCATCGGTTATGGTGCAGTTTTTTGAAGTTATATGATACTGTTCTTCGTCATCTGCCTGCAGATAGACGATTTCATCAGAAATTTTTACTTTCGTTTTATCTCCCTTTTTTTCTTTAACAAGTTTTTTGTATGGAGTTTCCAAAAATCCATATTGGTTAATTTTTGTGTACAGCGCCATATAAGTGACAACACCAATATTAGGTCCTTCTGGTGATCTGATCGGGCAGATTCTTCCATACTGTGAAGTTGAAATGTCTCGAATCGAAAAAGAAGCTCGTTCTTTTTCTATCCCACCGGGACCTCCCACGGTGATTCTTCTGAGGTTATCAAGTTCAGAAAGTGGGTTTGTTTGATCAATGATGGTTGAGAGTTGGCTTGTTCGGTAAAAGGAATTTATCGCCATAATAATCGGCTTTGAGTTAATTATCTGTGAGGGGCTCGGAAATGTATCGGAGGGAACCAAACTCATTCGTTCTTTAATTTCTTTTTCTGTTCTTACCATACCGACACGTATACTATACGTGCCGATCAATTCGCCAACCGTTTTCAATCTTCGGTTTCCAAGGTGATCAATGTCGTCAAAAGAACCTTTTCCGGCTGTAAGATTTACTAGATACTTGAGAATTGCAATGATATCTTGTTTGGAAAGGACGTGAGTCTCTTTGTTGATTTCACCTGTTAAAGAAAGTTTTTTATTAATTTTATATCTGCCGACATCTGCGAGAGTATATCTGCGGTGGTTAAAAAATAAGTTATTTAAAGTTTCAACAGCATTTTCCAAGATAAGCGGTTCGCCAGGCTTAATTTTTCTATACAACTCAAGAATAGCTTCTTGTTTATTTTTTGTCCGGTCCTTTTTAAAGGTAGGGATAAGATACTTGTCTATGAGCGATTTTTCCACATCTGAAAAATATGAAAGCAGTTGATTATTGTTTTCACCCTCGAATATTCTGAGAAAGACTGATGCTAAGAACTTTCTTTTTTTATTAATTTTTCCCTCAATAATACCGTTTTTATTAATAGTAAAATCAATCCACGAACCAATATAAGGTCTAATTTCTGCATTGTAGAGTGTAAGACCGGTCGTTTTGTCAATTTCTGCAGTGAAGTAAGTTCCGGGAGATCGAACAATCTGATTAATAATTCCTCTTTCAATACCGTTAATGATGAATGTTCCTCGTGATGTCATTTTAGGAAGATTAAAGAAGTAAACATCTTGTTTTTTTTCAGCGCCCGTTTTTTTGTTTACTAATTTTACCTTTACATAAACGGGACAGTCATAGGTGAGCTTTTTTTTATAACAAAGCTCCGCGGGATATCGGGGTTTGTCAAAGTAAAAATCTTCGAAATGGAGGGTAAATTTTTTTCCTGTGTAATCTTCGATGGGAAAAAAATCTTGAATTATCTCACGAATTTCAGTATCGATAAATTTTTGCCAAGATAGTTTTTGAATCTCGATGAGGTCTAACTCTTTAATGCTTTCTTCTTGTTTTCCGAGGAAAATTTCTGAAGTTGGGTTAGTTCTTTTTGCAGAATTGCTCATCGCTAGCCTGAATTAATGACTTAGATAACAAAAAATCCCCCAATGATAAGGGATCTTTTTCAAAACTTTTAAACTATACTATACATTATTAGAAAAGTCAAGTACTTTTTGAAATATTTTTGATTTCGTTTAATATCGCTCCAATTTTTTCCATCGGAGAAATAGTATCTGATGTATTTTTTTTGGAAAGTGCTTGCTGGTTTTTTACCAGTTTTTTTATATTACCCTCAAGGTTTTCTGAAAAATGAATAATGGAAAGAAGTGATTGTCTTCCTGTTTTTGTTCCAAGGAAATATGCACAGCTTAACGCCCCTATTGTTCCACATGCGAAGCCAAACCAAAATACCTGAGCTTTATCGCTATTATGTTTTGTCATTTTTTTTTGAGGAAAAAATTTCAATCACTTTAAGAATCGATCGAAAACCGTTGATAAAACCAGCTACTTCATGAAATCCGTGTTCAACGTTTGTACCAAGGGTTTCAAATCCGGAAATGATTTTATTAGCATTTTTTAATGTTTCTCGAGCTTGTTTTAGGAGTAAAATTAACTGAATTCCAATAATCACCGAGAAAACAGTCGTTGTTCCGAGGGTTATTATGAGCAAAAGTTGTGTTGTATCCATGTATTTATTTAGTGTAAGTAATAATTTACATGCTGTTGTTTTTTATTTTTTGAGCAACAAGATTATTTGCATGCAGGAGTTCGTCATGCGATGTCCCTGCATCAATCCACCAGTCGAGTAGTTTGCATGAAAGTGTTCCTTCCTTTACGTATATATTATTGAGGTCTGTTACCTCAAGTTCGCCTCTTAAGGAAGGTTTCAGCGATTTGATAAACTGGAAAACTCTCTTATCATACATATAAATTCCTGTTTGCGCAATATTCGATTTTGGATGTTCAGGTTTTTCTTCGATAGAAAGTACTTTTTGATTTTTATCCATCTCAATAACTCCGTATTGTCTCGATTCTGTTTCCATCGGAACTCCATAAATAATCGCCCCTTTGTCTTTTTTTTCTAGTTCCTCAACTGATGGTTTTAAATTTGTATTGAAAATATTGTCTCCCAAAATAACAAGCAGTTTTTGCTCCTTTGCAAACTCTTCTGCAAGAAGCATGGCGTTGGCAATACCTCCTTTTGGATTTTGTTGAACCGCATAATAAAAACGTATTCCGAAATCAGAACCATCCTTCAACAAATTGGCGAAATCACCGGCATGGTCAGGTGAACTAGAAATGAGAACCTCTGAAATGCCTGCTTTTACCATTGATTCAATGGGGTAGTAAATCATTGGCTTGTTATAGACGGGGAGGAGATGCTTATTTGTTACCCAAGTAAGTGGTCGTAGTCTCGTTGCAAGGCCTCCTGCTAAAATAAGTCCTTTCATATTTTAGTAATTGAGAATTACTTGTAATAAGAATAACACGGTGAATCCGATCAGAATGTATTCTACAACATTCTTTATATGAAGAGTATTCGTTCTTGCATGATGATAAATACCCCAAATGATGTAGGAGAATACAAAAACAAGCACTGTCACAAAAGTATAAAAACGCTCACCCTGAAACAATTTTATGAGTACTATAAAAAACAGACCCATCGTAGCTAATAACAAATAATCAAATAAATGTTTTTTTATCTCTGTGTGTAGGTGATGTAACATATTTAAAGGATAGTACCCATTTTTAATACAAATGCAACAGCAGCGAGCACAAAACCGACAAAAATAATGTGAGCGAGGTTTTTCCCACTTACTCGGATAATATGTAGTTTGCTGGCAATAAAAAAATCAACAAGAAGAACAATAATGAAAAAAACTAAGAAAAAATAGGTTGCGTCAATAGAAAAAGAAAAAAGGTTAATAAACGACCTATTCTTATTATTACCCAGTACGTTTTGCATATCGTTTCCAACGGGAGTATGCACTGCGGAGTTCTCTTTAGGAATTGTTTGTACCGGCTCGGGTAAAGTTGATGCGGATATTGCGTTCATTGGTTTTCCGAACATTTGAACAACGAGGGTTGTTTCCTCTCCGTTCAGCTGACCGTTTACTACCGCATATCCTACTTCGCTATATTCTGAACGGAGCAAGTTTTCACGGTGGGTGGTAGATCTCATCCAGGCATCAATTACCCCCTGGGAAAATAGAAAATTTTTAGCTAAATTTTCTCCTGCGAATTCGTATTGGTAACCGCTTCCAAGAATAAAATCCCACGGAGTTTCACCGGCGGGACCAAAATGAGACCAGTAGTTTTTAGTAAACATGTCTTGTGCTTTTTTTTCTGCTGCTTGAGAAAGTTTATTGTTTAAGATAAGCGGTGAAAGACCTGCTGACCTGCGTTGGTTATTTGTTAACTCAAACAGTTTTTGAACGGAAATATCAGTTGCAAACCCCAGAATATTGGGGAATCGGGTATGAATATGTTTAACCGAAACCATGAGAAGCAGTGCAAAAAGAAGGTAGTAAGTGAGATAGTCGGTGTGAAGCACACGAGACTTAAAGTTATTTTTTTCGTTTGGAATGATAAAACGGTGAATAAATTTCTGTATTTTGTTCATAGAATGCGTTTCAGTATTGGTAGGTTGTATTTAATAATACAGTATGCAAAAAAAATTCCCAAGAGATCTATGCCAATATCAAATAATTTGGGCTGTCTAGTTGGTGTGAGGAATTGATGAAGTTCATCAGAGATTGCAAATAAGGTAACGAAGAGAAATGAATATAAATAAATCTTAGAAATTGTTTGTTTTTTAAAAGTTCCATACCAAGCACGAAATATTAGAAAATATAAAAACATGTATTCAAAGATATGGAGAAATTTGAAGAGAATAAAGTCACCGATAAACTGGTGTGTTATTCCAATCTTCTGTTGTGAAGACATATAAAAAATTATACTCATCCATACCAGTGGTGGTATCCAGTACATTACAATACCTAAAACGGATAATTTATCCCGCATTCCTCATTTTAATGAACGTAGAAATAATAGTCAAAAGGGAATATGTTAAAGAAAGAAAAGAATAAAACCAGTAGTGGTTTGTAGTGTTTTCGAGTTCCGTCTCGGGTAATGTTACCCCAAGGACGTTTTCGTTACTTGAAAAGTTTTCAGCTACAAATATTTTTTTAAAGGGGGAGACCGTTAAGGTAGGAATCGACAAAAAGTATGCAGATGAACTTTGTATAGTGGAAAAGATAGGAGATGGACTCAGAGAAAAAATGCAGGGATTGTTTGCGCTATTTTTGCTTGCATTTTGAATGCAGTAGGTATCAAATTCACTAAAAACTTTGCCATACGATTTTCCTTGCTGAGCCTTACTATACTCGAATGATGCCACTTCATTTTTTTGGGCGTCAAGCAGTCTGACAGTATCTGAATCATTGTTAAACACATAACTGGTCAGATTAACCGTCGTGTATTGGTAGGGGCGGAGGTAAGCTGAAAATAACTTTGGTGGAGACCCTTCATTTTCACGGTCGTCGATGAACCATTGAGAGAGATACACTTCAAAGTTGTTATTGTTGTATAGCTCAAACCACTCGGCACTTTCTTTATCTGGATAGACCATGACTTCCGAAAGCATAATAGTGTTGTAGTTAAAAGGAAGAGTAGGTGAAGCTAGGATGGGTGTGAGTGTTGGTTCTTCTTGATGGTCTTCATATTCTGCGGGAATTGGAGTGGGTATCATTGTAATAATGCAGTTTGTTTGAGAAGTGTTCCATTTTCCAAACGAGGATGCTGCAGTGGTCCAGTTGTTTTCTCCATCAGGGAGTCGAACAAAAGAAACTGATTCACCCGGATTTTGTTTATATGCAAAAGAGTCAATAAGAACAGCACTGCTTGACGTGGGTGGAGCCGTAGTATTGAATAAACGAACTGCGTCAGGCGAAGATTTATTTAAGTTGAAGTCATAAGAAAAAACCATACAAGAGAGCGGTGATATAACGGTTTCAGCAGGAATAGTAAAATAGGTTGATCCGCCGGAGTCATCCAAATACCAAAGTGAAATATCAGCGCTTTCTGAAGAACTATTGACCAGTTCAATAAACTGTGGGGTTTGATTAATTCCAATTTCATTTATCTGAGTTTGTGCGTTTACAGAAGAAAGCATAATGAAAAGAAAGATAAAAAAAGAAAATATAAAAAAAGTAACAATACGGTGCACAATTTACCGTATCATATCAATTCAGTTCCGATCAATAGACTATATGCTACAAAAAAAGTGTTTAGTTCAGTGTAATAATATGATTTATTTGAATGTAGCCGAAGAGCAGATAGTCGAGTAGTGTGTTTTGAACTTAATGTCGGGACCGTAAATGGGGTCATGCATAAGGTAATCGTCACCTTCTTTTTTAGTAAGTACAACATAGTGATTGCCTCCGTAAGCACAATCATTAATCATAACGCCGACAATTACATAATTGCCACTATTGAGTTCTTGGTCAATATCGTTTACAGTAACCATCCGTTTTCCTGCCACGCCAGGCCATGGGTAATTCATCCAAGCGGTATTCGCCCAAAAACGGGATGCATCTGCAGCTATATCTGAAGGGGTGATACTTTGGCCGTATTTTTTTCCGGTCATTGCAACAGACGTGAGAAGACAGCCAACACGCAAAACAGATTCGGATGAATATCCTATCGATTGATTTGCCCAGCGTATGTCACGTTGAGAATAGTAGTTTCCGTCTGAGCCTGATCCCAGCGCATTTGCACCTATAACTGAGTCCCCTCCTGACGTTTGAACAAACGACTTGAAAGAAGAGAGCTGCTGTTGTGCTTGAGAAAGTAGTCTTTGGTAAAGTACTTCGTCATTTTTAGTATCATTCAACAGTTTTTGTTTTTGATTCTGTTGATTGGTGAGTTCTGCTTTTTGGTTTGCGAGGTTAGATACGAGTAAATCAAGCTGTTTTTTTTTAGTTTCCCGGAGTATTTTTTGTTCTTCATAGTTGCTTTTAGCGTCTTGAACTTGGATGAGCATTCTTTGATTATTATTTTGTGCGGTCTTTTGGTATTTTATTGTATTGAAAATCTCACCAACATTGTCTGAGTCAAGGAGTATATTTATTAACGAAATCCTTTGTTTTTTGTATCCGACAGAAATATTTGCAAGTAACAATTTTGAAATTTTAGTAAGAGAGTCATCAAGGGACTCAATACGACTCGTTAATGTGTCAATCTCTCTTTCTGTTTCAATAATTTGCCTCTCGGATTCTTGAATTTTTAACCCCGTCAAGTAAATTTGCGTATCCATAGTTTGAATTTGTGAGGCTAGGGTATTTTTCTGCTGTCTTAAGTCAGTCAGTTTTTTTTCATATTCTTTGATTTGATTCTCTATTTCAGAGTTCGGTTGGGATGAAGTTTCTTGTGCGATAGTATTTCCGTGAAACAAACCAGTTAGTATAAAAATAGAGATGAAAAGAAAAACCCGAAAAAACTCCATATTTTTATTATATCGCATTGAGGAAAAGGTCACTGGATATATTTTTTTGAGGCGATAAAAGTAGCAAATAATGCAATTGTAATGCCGAAGCCTAATACTCCGGCATAAAGAAGTAAAGCAAACTCAAGACTAAAAGGCCATACGGTAATAGGGACACCGAATACCTCGATATTGAGTTTCGAAATGCCGATAAGGTAAGAATCAATAAATTTTTTCGCAAGAAAGTAAAGAAGAACAAAGACAGAATATACAGCAGTTGACGATGAAAATCCAAAAAGCGTAGCTTCTTGAAGGAAGGGTTTTCGGACATATCCTCTACTTGCACCAAGAAGTTGAAGCAACTCAATTTCATCTTTTTTCAGAGCGACTTTGAAATGGGTAATAGTTATGAGAGTGGATATTGTTGATATGAGAAGATAGAAAAAAAATCCGAAAGAGACTTTTCTTAATAAAGAGGTTAAAGAGAGGAGTTTGTTAATGATAACTTTTTGAAAATTCACTTCATCTATTCCCGATTGTTTTTGTAAGAAGTTAGCAATTTCAGGAAGGTATGTAGGTTTAGTAGCGAAAATTTCCAGAGAAGCGGGGAGAATTTCAGGGGTTACCATTTCAAGAAGTAAAGGATTATCTTTGTTTAAGTCTTTATAGATTTTATATGCATCTTGCTTTGAAATATATTTCACGCTCATTACTTTTCCTGAAGACATCAGACTGTCTTTTATTTTTAGGATATCGGTTTCGGATGTTTGAGTTTGAAAATATGCAGTAATTTGTGGTCTGGATTCAACGTAACCGAGTAGGCCGTATAAGAAACTGAGTAAAAAGAATATACTTAAAGAAAGAAACAACGCAAGCGAAAGAGAAAGAAAAGTTGCGAGAGACTGATATGGTGTTCTACGGATCGTGGTAAAAATACTTGTCATATCTCATATCCTCCTTTGCGCACATCTTTAATTAGTCTGCCTTCCTTTAATACAAGCACTCGTTTTTTTAAACTGTTTACAATATCGGTATTATGTGTTGCAATCACAAACGTTTTTTCACCCTCGAGTTTTTTGAAAATTTTGATAATATCCCACGTTGTTTTTGGATCCAAGTTGCCCGTAGGTTCATCTGCTAATATTATTTGGCGGTTTCCACATACTGCTCGTGCAATTGCAACTCTTTGAAGTTCTCCAGCAGATAGCTGGATCGGAAAGACCTCTGCTTTTTTTTCAAGACCAACAAGTTCGAGTACTTGGTGAACTTTCTTTCTGATTTCAGCCTGAGGGGAATGGGTAATTTCCATACCTATTGCAATATTTTCATATACATTCTTTTCAGAAAGGATTTTAAAATCCTGAAACACGACGCCAATTGACTGTCGGAGTTTGTCTATTTCTCGAAAATTGCGTGATGACAAATCAAAATCATTTACTAAGATAGAGCCGGAAGAAGGAATCAAACTCCGCATAATAAGTTTAAGAATAGAAGTTTTTCCTGCACCGGATGGACCTACGAGAAAAACGAATTCATTATTTTCTATTTCAAACGAAATATTTTCAAGCGCAGTGTTTCCAAGCGGAAATGTTTTGCTTACCTGTTCAAAAGTAATCATGCTCACGGTAAAATTTCAACGAGTCCAACATCCATAAGCCAGCCTGCTTTCTGAGCATTGAACGTCTCACCATGAACACGGACTTTTTTGTTTAAATACAAAGACAAGTCGACCGTTGATGAAGTAAGATAGACATTTTGTGATTTGCCGCCCGGACGTTCAAGGTGAAAGTTGCCCTCACCATCAATACCTCCTTCTCGAAGCATCCCCTCAGAGCTATCTTTGAATGTTTTTTTATCTGAAATTCCTGCTGAGGTTTCTGTTTGTACTTTTTTAACTTCTCCAGTAGGAGTTTTTTTGGAGGTTGCTTTTGAAAGTCCAAAGCCAATTAACATTCCCCCAAGGGAGGCAATGACCAATACAATAAATAAAGTAATCAAAGGAACTTGAGTTGTTTTAAGAGAGTTCATTTGATGGATGACAGGTGTTGTGTGTTTCATATGTTTTCAGAATATCATTTAGGTTGGAAAAAAACAAGATATTATTTTTGTTTTTGTTTGAGAAATGCCTCAATAAATAAATCTAAGTCCCCATCGAGAATTTTTTCAACATTATGTTCTTCGTAATCGGTTCGAAGGTCTTTGATAAGTTTATATGGGTGTAGAACATATGATCTGATTTGTCTTCCCCACGATGCAATTTTTTCAGTTTTAAACTGGGAAACTGCTTCATCTTTTTTTTGAGATTCTATCTGCCAAAGCTTAGCACGAAGTATTTTAAGTGCATTTTCCCGGTTTTGTCCTTGGGATCGTTCCGTTTGGCATGATGCAATAATTTGAGTTGGTTTATGAATAACTCTGACCGCTGTCGAAACTTTGTTAACATTTTGACCACCTTTCCCACCGCTTCGATAAAACTGCCACTCTAAATCTTCTTCTCGAATAGCAATTTCTTTGTCTTCAACTGCAGGAAGCACCTCAACAAGGGCAAATGATGTTTGTCTGAGCTTATCAGCATTAAAAGGAGATTGTCGGACTAACCGGTGTACTCCTGCTTCTGATTTCAAAAGGCCATACGCAAATTCACCAGAAACCTGCACGGTGATACTCTTAATACCAGCTTCTTCACCTTCGATTCGATCTGCTTCATCATATTTCCAATTTTTTTTCTCAAAGAACCGTGTGTACATGCGAAGGAGCATTTGAGACCAATCCATTGCTTCGGTACCTCCTTGACCTGCATGAATCGAGAATATTGCATCGCCTCGATCATACGAACCGGACAAAAACAATAACACTTCATATTTATGGATAAGCTCCTCTGCCTCTTTGTACTGTTTTTCATTGTAAAGAAGTTCCATCATTTCAATATCATCGACTTCTTTTTTAAGAAAACTAATTTTTTTTAGGGTATCTGAAGCGCTTTTGGGTTCTTTCCAGAAATTTGGGTCATAACTTTTTGCTTCGAGAACTGCGATTTCCTTATGAAGAGATGGTAAATTAACTTTTTGGATGATAGTTGTTAACTTGCGAAGGAGCTCTTGTTGGTAATCTGACATGAAATAATTATACCAAGTTCTTGATAGGGAGCTTGTAAGTGGTTATTTGAAGTCAGTGCCAACGATAATAGTAATGTCTGCTGTTTCTTTTGAATCAAGGATACCGATTTGAGGGTTGGAAACGTAATCATTCAACTCTTGAAGGAGATAAGGTTTAATTTCTGATACTTCTTGTTTAATATTAATTTCCGTTCTTGTATAGTCGAAGTTATCTGCATTTCCGGTAAGAATATCTTGATAGTTGTTTTTTTTAAGAATGTCTCTTACTTCGGATGCCTTACCGCTTGTTCCTGAACCATTTAACACTTTAATTTTATATTTTTCTTTTTGTACCGCAACAGTTGGAGTTGGGGTGGGTGGTATTGGAGATGGAGTTGGCGAAGGCTTTTCTGATCGGGTTAAGAGCGGAAGTTTTTTTATAACAGAGCCTTGAGAGATCGTTTGAAATATTAAAAAAGAGAGTATGAATGACAACGCAAACAGAAGATATTCTTTTTTGAAAAAGGATTTATTTGTTTGGGGTACAAAGAGGTTAGACTGTGATAAAGTAGGTTTTTTTTGTTGGTTATGAACTGATGGAGATTGTTTTTTCATGAAAGAGAAGTATTTGTTTTCAATCGAAAAAATAAATGCTCCTAAACATACGTCGTAATCTAATATCGGGAATACTTTTTCTTCGGACATCATTAATAGTTTTATATATTCTGAATAAAATTGCGGAATGATGCGTTTTAACGGGTTCATCCACATTCCTACTTCTTTGGTGAACAGGTCTTGCCTTACAGTGTCCGCATTTACCCCGGATAGAATAAATCGATTTATTTTTTGGTTACTTTTTTCAAATTCTTCGGCTTTTGTTTTCAGACTGGGTCGAATATCTTTTTTTTCCGTAAGAGGAAATTTAATACTTTCTTCAGTCTTTAGGCCGTAAGAATCATAAAGGTAGCCGAGGAATAAATCTGATTGATATAAACCATACAAAATATGTTCGATTTTTCCTTTTCTGAGTGTTTTTTCAAAAAGTTTATAGTAAGCAAGTGTTTCGGGATACACAGAAACAAGCCGGTAGTCTAACAGATTTAAAGAACTCGCTAGTGTTGTAATAGTATCTTGATTGATACTATACAGACTGATGTGTTTCGTATTTTCAGCTTCAGTAAAAAAATAGTCGCTTATTATATTGGATGAAGAGGAGGGTAGCTTTTCTTTTATTTTATCTTTAATAAATGAGACTATGGCTGAGGAGGAAATATCCGATGGTACTGTTGTTCGAAGAAAGTAAAAAGATTCTTGAGGGAGAATGACGGTTACATCCTTATCTTTAGAGTGGTCTACGGAAGGTACTTTCGCTGCAATTTCTTTCATGGCGGATGCAAGAACATCGACATTCAAAACTTTACCGTCTTTCAGAAGATCTACCTGAAATTTTTTATGATAAAAACCTATAGTATATTGACCCAATAAGGATTTTTTTACATGAAAAAGCTTTATTTGATTTTGATCTATATAAAGATACAACATCCTATTATTAATCATACAGTAACGAAAGGAAAAAAAACAAGTCTTTTTGATAAAATAATGGGTACATGAATGAGGTAGTTGAACAGATAAAAAGAAAAGCTAATATAGTTGAGTATATAAATTCATTTGTTCCTTTACAGAAAGCAGGAAGAAACTTCAAGGGGCTTTGCCCCTTTCATCAGGAAAAGTCTCCATCATTTATTGTCTCACCTGACCGGCAGATCTGGCACTGTTTTGGTTCTTGTGCGGACGGTGGGGATGTAATCCGTTTTCTTATGAAATGGGATCGGTTGACTTTTTCGGAAGCAGTGAAAGAGTTAGCTGCGTTTTACCGTATACCTTTTACCTCCGTTTCTATCGATGATGTTTCTTTCAAGCAAAAAGAAAGACTATTTATACTGAATCGAACTGCGTGTGATTTTTATAGGTATCTGCTAAATGAAAATGCCTTTGGAGCGGTCGCACGTAGTTATATTAGACAAAGGAATCTTAAGAAAGCAGTTCTTGATGCGTTTGAACTCGGATATGCACCATCTTCTTGGGACTCGCTTCATCGTTTTTTACTTCAAAAAAAGTTTCGAGATGAAGAAATGTTTTCGGCTGGAGTTGTTGTAAAATCAGAAAACGGGACGTTTTATGATAGATTTCGTGGGCGATTAATTTTTCCCTTAAAAGATTCACGAGGGAACATAATCGGTTTTTCTGGTCGCATACTGCATGATGAAAAAAAACAGGCAAAGTATATTAACAGTCCGGAAACTCTTTTGTATCACAAACGGGAAACACTGTTTGGACTGAATATAACAAAAGACTACATTCGTAAAAAAAACTGCGTGATTGTTGTTGAAGGAGAATTTGATATGATATCGCTATTCCAATCTGGTATAGGAAATGTTGTTGCAATAAAAGGATCAGCGCTTACGAAAGAGCAGCTACTTCTTATAAAACGCTTTACCAATAGAATATATCTTGCTTTAGATTCAGATGCTGCCGGTGAAGAAGCAATGAAGCGGGGAATTGAAGATGCAGAGCTTCTCGATGTTGAGTTGGGCGTTATAAAATTTCCTCAGGGAAAAGATCCCGATGAAGCACTTCATCAGGACAAAGAAGCTACTCTGCAGGCAGTTCGATCACCGGTTCCTATTTATGATTTTTTAATAGAGTACTTTCAAAAAAAATATCCGGAAGATAATGTATTTAGCCGAAAAAATATTGGAGAGGAACTGCTTCCATTTTTTAACTACATACAGAATCCCATTGTTTTGTCTTACTATATTAAAAAACTGGCAGTTCTCTTACACGTGAGTGAATCGAGTATTACTGCTACGATGAGAAAATTAAAATATAAAAAGAAAGAAAATAAACTCTATGTCCGCCAAAATCAATCCCAGAAAGAAGATCGATCGGTATTGATTGAGAGACATTTTTTAAGCCTGCTTTTGGGAGATGATCTAATTAATTCTGGAATAAACCTTGTGAAAGACATTCTTGTATCTGGTGATTTTTCATATCCTTCCTATAAAAATCTCTATGCCGAAGCTCTTAAACAACAAAAAAATAATAACAAAATGAAAAGCTCTGATTTCGCTGCTCACCTTTCTCCGGAATTACGTTCCGTCTTTGACTACATTTCTCTTGCGGTATCACTCGAATCTCCGTTGTCTCAAAGTAATATTGTTAAACTAGCCTTTGAAATTAAACGGTTTTCTTTAAAAAGAAGGTTACAGGTATTACTTTTATCTGATAAAATAGAGGATCAAGAGGAAATGAAAAGCATAAATGGAGAGTTAAAGCAGTTAGAAAAGAAGCTTGCTTAGGATATAATATAGGATATGACATTGACCAAACAAAAATTCCCCAAATCATTTAAAGACCTTCTTGCACAAGGAGAAGAGGACGGTTTTGTTGTCCAAGATGATATTTTCTTGGTTTGTTCAGAACCTGAAAAACACATCGAAGAAATTGATGAATTTTTTAATAATGCTCTTCAAAAAGGAGTTGACATTTATGAAACGATTTCAACTCGTGAAGAAGAAGAAGTGCATAAATCCGCTGAAGAGGTTGAGAAGGAGTTGGAGCAGTTAATCAGCATGAAGCATGGGGAATCGCTTGATCCTATAAAAAAATATTTAAAAGAAATTGGAAAAACTCCGCTTCTTGTGTTTGAAGATGAAATCAAGTTTGCTCAACAGTATGAAAAAGGGAGTGAAAAAGCAAAAGAAAAACTAATAAAAGCAAACTTAAGACTTGTTGTTTCAATAGCAAAAAAATACCTTGGAAGAAGGCTCTCTTTTCTTGATTTGATCCAAGAAGGCAATAAAGGACTTATTAGAGGTGTAGAAAAATATAATTGGAGAAGAGGATACAAGTTTTCAACTTATGCCACATGGTGGATTCGACAGGCGATTACCAGAGCGATTGCAGATCAATCGAGAACAATACGGATTCCAGTCCACATGGTTGATCAGATAAATCGTTTTTACAAAACACAAAGAAAGCTGACACAAAAATTAGGAAGAGAACCTTTGGTGAAAGAGATTGCGAAGGAAATGCAGATGACTTCCGAGGAGGTTGAAAACCTTATGAAGATCTCACAACAACCGAAGTCCTTATCAACTCCGGTTGGAGATGATAAGGAGGCAACATTAGAACAGTTCGTGAGCGATCAGGCGCAACCCACTCTTTATGACAAAGTTTCAAGAGAACTGCTGAAAGAAGCGTTGGGAAAAGTATTGGAAACACTGTCACCCCGTGAAAAGAAAGTACTTATTATGCGTTTTGGTTTGGATGACGGAAAACCAAAAACACTTGAAGAAGTGGGGAAAGAGTTTAAAGTAACGAGAGAGAGAATACGTCAAATTGAAGCAAAAGCCATACGGAAGCTGAAACATCCTACTCGAGCAAGAAAATTGAAAGACTTCTTGGAATGAAAAAGGAACAGTAATAATCCATTATTTTACTTGGTATAAACTCCTAAATTATAACTTTTGTAGCATATAAACGACTGCACTTTTCCTTCTCTCGTACTATCTTATCAAAAGTATGAGGGGTGATTTCTTTTACAAGCGGTTGGGTGAGCGCATAAGTACAGAACGTAAAAAAAGAGGTCTCTCGCAGGATGAACTATCTGGAATCGCTGAACTTGACAGGACATATCTTGCTCGTATAGAGGAAGGCAAAGCAAATCCATCCATGCGGATACTCCACAAAATTGCTCGAAAACTGAGAATCAAAATTCACTCTCTTCTTACCGGAGTATAGTATTGCAAAAACACAAGAAAGCATGTACAGTAATACCAATGAAGCAAGCTTATTATATGAAGCAAAAAGCACTAAATTTGTGGGCTGTTATTCTTATTCTATGGAGTTTTTATCGGGCTTTTTTTAAAACTGATGTTCCGTTATGGATTGATGAAGTAATAATAAAACCAATTATTTTCATTCTTCCCGTAGTATGGTTTATTAGTAAAGTTGAAAAACAGAGTATCGGGAAGTCTTTAAAAATCAAACCGATAAAACTGCATTATTATGTATTGTTTGCTATCGTATTTTTTGGATTATGGATGATTATTGATGTTAAGCAAAATATACTTTTCTTTTTAGGAATATCGTTTATTACTGCATGTTCCGAGGAACTTCTTTCTCGTGGATTTATACTTGAAAAACTATATGTTCATTCCAAGAACATCTTTCTCTCTGCGATACAGTCAACCCTTCTTTCGATATGTTTACATATTCCGATTTTGATGACAAATGTCCTACTCACAGGAAAAATTTTATTGGTTGTTATAGCTCTAGATTTTATGTTGGGTATGGTGGTTTCTCTTTTATATTTAGAAGAAAGAAACATTCTTCCTCCGATTTTGGTGCATACGCTATACAGTCTTGCTTTGTATATCTTTGTATAGTTTTTAATTGTCCAAACTATAGATCATAAACATGGGTTCACCGTGTGTTGAGATAGTTTTAAGCTTCGTTATGTCGACCTCAGTCCCTAAGCTTTTGAAATTATCGCGAGACCCGATGACTACTGATTTATTTTGAAGGCTTTTCGGCGGTTTGAAATCAAAAACAAACTTATCGAATCCGTTTACTTGCCCAAAACCATACTCGTCAGGAGCGGTGAGAGATGCCTGTTTTTGGTATTCTTCAGGAGGATATTTGAGGTAAAAAAGAGTAAATATATAAGGCATTCCAATATCACGGGTAATATAAAATGTGTCATATTTGTTGTAGTTCTGTTTAATAAAATCGCTTACCTCTTTATAGCCACATTGCCAAGCATGGATTGTTGTGAGACGACGGGGAAAATGAAACAAATAAAAATCCCAGTTAAAGATGAGGAAAAAGCAAAAAGTACTGAGTGTTACAAGGTAAAACAATAGGTGTTGTTTTTTCAGTAAGATACCCAACTGCGTGAATCCGTATCCGGATAGAATAGCGAGAGGAATAAAAAGAAAAAGTGACCGAGTCAGTGATCCTGTTGACCAGGAAAGGGATGATGAAAAAGGGGAAAAAAAGGTTAACAATAGGATAAACCATCGCCACTTCTCTTTATTTTTAAACAAATAGTAAATACCAATAAAAATAAATCCATACTCTATTACTGTAAGAACGCCCATTCCCGGGTAACCGAAGCGATAATTTTCATCACCGTTAAGTAGAAGAAACTGGGGAGAAAAATAGGTGAGATGTGCAAGTAGCACATCTTTTAGTCCAATAAATAGCGGATGGTATAGGTATTTTATTCCCCCTTCTGTTTTAAGCTCGGATATTTTTAGGCTAAATCCGGCATTATTAAAAAACACTAGATTTTTCAACCGTTCAGGTTTATATATAAAGTCAGACAGCGAAAACAAACCGATTATAAGCAAGAGCAAAATAATTATTCCAATCTGACTATGTTTTTTATGAATCAATGCATGTAGGATCGCAAATCCTAGAAAAAAAAGAATAAATAATCTTCCTGGGTGGTAACTGAAAAGAAGAAGAATTGAAAGGAGACCAAAGAAAAAAATATTTTTTAATTGTGGTTTTTGTAAGATTCGCAGAAAAAAATAAGATACAAAAGTGGTAAGTACCGTAGCAAGGTATGCCTCATGGGCATGGCGCGCAATAATATGGAGTCCCAGAGAGACTGTAACAAGGAATGAACTGACAAGCCCAACTTTTTTATTTTTGAACAATTCATAGGATAGTAAGTAAACCGCAAACGGAAGAATAAACGAGAGAAAGACATTAAGCGCTCTTATCCCAAATTCATTAAGCCCAAATATTGCAACAAATGGCACTGAAAAATATGTGTACAAAGGCATCTTATAGTCCCCAAAAGATTTTAGGCGAAGCGGGAACAGTTTGCCGTATTCATCCCTTCCAGTTTTTAGGATTGAGTATGCATTGTAACCGAATGCTGCTTCATCAGCATTCAAACAAGGAGGGGTTGGAGTTTTTTGAACGACCGTTAAGAAAACCGATATGCAACTAAATGTGATTAATAACCCAAAAACTGCCTTGTTCATATTACTTAAATTTACTTAAAATTTCTTTATCAGATAATACATCTTTATTTTTTTTGTTGATAAGTTTCGGAAGTTTTTGCAAGGCTTGAATTAAACCTTTTACATATTTTGTATTTGTGATTAACATACGGGGTAATGTGATGAGTATGCAAAGAAGGTGAGATGCGAGTAAATTAAAATCGGTTACATTTTTCCATATAAAAATAAACTGATTCCGGTAAGAAATCGTATCAATCATTTCCCTATTGAATTGTTTTCCTATAGTTGATTCGTGCTGATGATTCACCACGATTGTAGGATCAAAAAAAATCGTATACCCCTGTTTCCAAGCGCGATAGGATAAATCTACGTCTTCCCAGTAAAATGGAGAGTACATTTGATCAAAACCACCAAGTTTTAAGTATTTTTCTTTGTCAATGATACATGAACCTCCCTCAGCCCACCCGTTTATTCCTGGTTTCATATCCCATGCTTTTGCATGACGGAGAAATCCGCTTTTCCAGTACAATCTATTTTTTCCAATGACCAGGCTGTTTTTTTGCCTTTGGGCAAAGCTTACTGCAAATAGCTTGGAATTACTTTGTAGTGTAGTAATTGCTTTGAGGTATGATGTATCGGTCAGTAAAACATCGTCATTTAAAAGCATGACGTATGCGTGTGATGTTTTCAAAATGGCGTGGTTAACCGAGCCGGCAAATCCAAGATTGGAGCTATTTTCAAGAAGCTTTACATGAGGGAACTCATTTATATGTTTGACAATACTTTTACCGGGAAAGTCGTTTATAACAATTACCTCATTCCTATCGAAATACGTTTTATTTTTTTTGATATTTTCGATGAGTTGTCTTGTATTGTTATACGTTGGAATGACTATCGATATCATAGAACGGTTTCGGTAACTTTTATTTTGAAGATTTGGTATGTGAAGTTTGTTTTTGTATATTCATAAGCTTTTGACCTAATCGCTTGGATCAAATCATTTTGAGTGAGGAGTTTTTCGGTTTTTTGAATCAGTTCTTCGGTGGTATCGAACAAAAACCCGTTATCTCCATTTTTTACGATCTCTTTTGGTCCTCCCGCGTTAAAGCAAAAGGGTATAGCCCCTCCCGCCATGGCCTCAACTGGAGTCATCCCGAGGTGTTCTACCATTTCAGGGTTCACATCTTCCTTTACGCCATATCCGGTAAAATGCCAGTAAAACAGTGAAGACTGATAATACCGCCTTAATTCTTTGTAAGAAGCATTCGGAACGAATACGATATTTTTGTTATGGTTTGCCAATGTTTGCAACGATTTATAATAAAGCATATCCTCATTTTTTAGTCCGCCAATCAAAATTAATTTGAAATCAGGGTATTTTGTTTGGAACCTAATAAAGGTTTTAATAATCTCTTCGTGTTTTTTGGCGTGCAGGTGTTTAAAAAACCGACCAACAGAAAGTATCTGTTTTTCTTTTTTTTGATTCTGATTATCGAACAGGTTATCCGGGATGTAGGGATAAATAACAGTAGAGGAGATACCCCACTTTTCTAACCATTTTTGTGTATAGTTTGAGTTGGAAATAAAACGAAAATTAATAGTTTTGAGTTTATTTATCAAATTCATTTGATACAATGCCTTATTGGGAACCATGCAGAATACAAAGTTTTTTTTCGCTGAAGAAAAAAAGTAACTTCCATTAGTGACGTAAAAAAATAAATCATACTTTTGAAGGTGGGAGAGTTTTGTTAGGAGGGGTTTTTTAAAAAAAATATTTGGAACGAAACGGAGATTTCGAAATGAAAGACCTAATTGATTAGCGATTTTTTTTGAGAGATCTGATTCCCAAAAAATATCTACTTTCCATCCAACCTCTGCGAGTACTTGAAGAATAGACAATATATGTTTTTCACCGCCCCCGAGCACGTCAAGGTATGGATTGTAGAGGGCGACGCTTTTTTTCATATAAAAAAAGATAGGTGATTGTTTTGGAAAAAGCTTGATAAATACTCTCAATTATACCAACTATGCCGTCTTTGTAGCCTTTGTGTTTGAGGAGTCTTCGATAGAGTTCCCCGTAAAATTTCCTGAAAAAAGTGTGGATTGCAACCAGTCGATTTGCCTTAAAAAGAAGATCTGCCTCAATATTCTCAAAAGTAATTGTTTTTTCAACCATAGTGTGTAAATCCCCATGAAAGTAGTGGAGGAGCGGTTCATTGAAATGACCCATTTCACCGTCTACTACAGGCGTAGAGTGAATGCGAGCTGGCCAGGTAATAAGTGCAGGTATATGTATTAATCGAATCTGTTCATCCGGCCACCATCCTCCATGTTTCAGCCACTTTTTTCCAGCGAATATATTTTTACGGGGAATTTTGAAATGAGTTTTTATTTTGATTCTATTGGATAGAAAGTCTTGCTTATTAATTTTTTTATGAATTTCTTCGGCGAGATTTTTTGTTATTCGTTCGTCTGCATCTAAAATCATAACCCATTCGGTTGTGACCTTTCGGATACCAAATTCGCGTGCAGGTTCAACATAACGGGCGGGAGAATCAAATAGCAGTACTTTAGCACCATTTCTTTGAGCGATTTCAACCGTTTTATCGGTACTGTTCATATCTACAACAAGTATGGCGTCGGTCAGTAATTTTGCTGAACGGATACAGTCATGAAGGTTTGTTTCTTCGTTGTAAGTTTCGATTAAAACAGTTATGGTTTTCATTTAATTGAAAACAAAATATTTCATTCGTGTTGATGTATCAAGATTATTATAATTTGAATAGTTTATACGTTTATAGGGAATATGCTTTGATTCTATATATTTTTTACTCTCCGATGTGAGACAAGCTTCTTCAACTATCAAATTATTTGGCTTGATAGGTAAAGCAATTTCCTGAAACTGACATTCAGAGAATGTGACTCCTCCCAAAGAGAAGTTCGTTTTACTTTTTTGAAGTGCTTTTTGAGTTAAAATTAACTCATTTGGTTGTAATTTTTTAAGAAATAAATAGCTCAAAAAATGTGCAAAGGCATTATTTGTTTTTACAATATACGAGCCGTCTGATTCAAGAAGATATTTTGTAAGAGAACGCTCATTTTCATTATATAGTTCAGACTGCCAAACTGGTCTTTGGTAGGTATACCGGTAGTAAAATGTTGTTACTTGGTAGAAGAAAATTGTTAACATTATACAAAAAGTGATGACTTTATATATCTGCGGGATTCGAGATAAAAATACAAAGAATTCAGTTACCCCTATCACCATAACAAAGGAAAATCCGATACCAGAAAGTAGGGCTCGAATCGAGAAAGAAAGAGAGTAAATATTCAAAACTGCTGAGGTTAATCCAATAAAAGTTAAACCAGCAACAAAGACATATTCCTTTTGAATTTTTTTTCCGAGGGTCAAGATGCCAAAAATAAGCGCTACAAATAACATAGGAAAGAACTGACCAGTAACCCCATTACTGTAGACAGGGACATAGTCGCTTGTTGAAAATAGATAGGAAAAATTCAGACCACTCATAAAATTATTGAAAATATATTCTAATGAAAGCACAATTTTATTATCAAATATTGGTTTTATTAGGAGCGGTGCTTGTGATATGAACCGTTTATAATCTGTTTCTTGGGCAAGACGGAACTTGTTGAATAATACAATTTCAGATGAACTTCTAAGTGTAGTATTTTTTTCAATGAATATTCCGATTATGAAAAACAATAAAAAAACTACGAAGAAAAGAATCGCTTGTTTGATAAAACGCTTAACAGACTTGTGCTTTATCAGATAAAACAGCTCAATATAAATCATAAGAATAAACATCTGCGGTCTGATTCCTTGATAGGAGAAATAAGTTAAAAAATAAAATAACCAAGATGCCAGATTTTTTCGCTTAAACTGAAGTATGATTGCTGTTAAAAACAAAGGAAATGCAATATTGATTTCTAGTGCGAGCCGAGAGATATGATAAACCCACGGACTAAATGAAAAAATTATCGAGGTAAGGACGGCAATGTTTTGTTTTTTTAGTACGGTGTAGATAAATTCAAAAACAAGTAGCGGAACGAGAGAAAAAGGTAGTATATATATAAGTCTAGCGTTTGATACAGTTTTTTCCAATCCAGCGATCCAAAAGGGAACACCATAATACATAGATAGAATTGGAGCATGAGGGGAAATGTGATCAAATGTCAGTGGTACACTATTTCCGTATAAATCGTTGCCGGTTTTTGCGATAGAATACTGAGTTAGAACGGTATCCCGCTCATCATATAGTAGAAAAGTGTTATCTAAGTTGGGGATACGAAAAAGAAAAAAAAGGACAGATATGAGTAATATTAGTTGTCTTGTTTGAATATATTTTTTTATTCTATTAGCCATAGACTATTGGAAAAACATAATAAAGATTATATAATATCAAGGATGAAGAAAATAGACTCTTTTGTAAGCCTATTCTTGATTGTTTCGATTGTTTTTATTTTTTTCATCACCTGTCGAGCACTTTATTTTGGAGCATTCGCTTTCTGGTTTGATCCTGCGAGAGATCTTGGATTGGGTCTTGCCAACTTAAGAAAACTGTCACTTATCGGTCATCCTTCAGGTGGGCTTCCTGGTCTTTTTTACGGTCCGTACTATATCTGGTTAATAAGTTTTGCAGAAATATTTAGTAAAGATCCAAGATGGATTTGGTTTGCTGTAGCAACCGTACCGTATTTTACCCTTTTTCCACTCGTTATGCTTTTGTATCGGAAATATACGGACATATCAGTCATTCTTGCTTTCATCCTTCTTTTTCTTCTTTCTTTTACTAATCATTCCCAGATTTGGAATCCAAATCCAACACCGATTATGTATCTGGGTGCTGTTTACTTTGCTACGCTTATTCTATTTAAAAATAAACAGATCGCATTATATGCGATTTTGACCGGTTTATTGGCGGGATTTATTGCAAACTTTCATATGTCGTTTGGGATAGGAATTATTGTCTCGTTTGGACTTCTTTTTTTAGTAAATATTTTTAAAGCAAAAACCGCTGACGACAGAAAGCATGATTTGACAAACAGGATTGTTGTATTATTTTTATTTTTTGTTGGGGTAGGTACAACATACTTCCCTTTTCTGCTGTTTGAATTTCGGCACGGGTTTAATCAGATTAAGATAATCCTAACAAACTTTTACATTGGGCTAACTCAAGGTACCTCTCTGAATCTAGGACATGGTTTCTCACGGTTTGAAATTGTTGACTATTTTTTTGTACAGGGATCAAAGCTCCTCCATATTCCTTTGCCATATCTATTTTTTTTTATTGCGTTCTGTTTTGTCTATATTTTGTTTCAGGCACGGAGAACAAAAAAACGATCTATTTTGGAGAACGAAAGAAATCTCCTTAGCATTGTATTGATTAATGCCGGTACCGTGTTGTTTTTATTTTTGACCGCTAAAAATCCAGTATACGATTATTTTTACATTGGAGTTGAGATGTTTTTTCTTCTTGTCGCGCTTATAATTACCAGAAAAATTCCTGTTGTGAAATGGTCGTTTATCACCCTTGCTTTTGTATTGCTTGCGTTGAGAGTTGGTGAAGAAGTTCGTGCGCTTGGAGTAAAAAATATATCATCAAATTATGCATCAAAAAGAAAGGTGGTTGAACTTATTTATAAAGACGTTGTTAAACCACCTTTTACAGTATATGTATATGATCCTGCTATTTATACATTCGATTATGATTATTTGTTTGAGATGTTTCAAGATACATATGGTTTTAAACCAAACCGCCAGGATTCATCGGATAAGAATGTTTATATTATTTTACCTGAATCAAAAAATCAGGGTTCTTTAAGGAGTTTCACCGAATATCACACTCCTCCGAGTAATTTTATTACGAAAAAAAAATGGGTAATGGATGACAGAACTGTAATTTTAAAAAGAGAACGGATACCGTAATTATCTGAAGTAGATCCAGTCATTCAAATTCTGATCAATCGGAGTCTGTAAGTCTTTTTCATCCAAGTCGAATCTTTCTATTACGAATCCATTTTCAAATTGCCAAGTTTTTGACGGGGATTTTTTGATGCCTATTTTGTTGGCCTTCCACCAGTCGCCAGTCATCCAGGGTTTATCGGATGGTGCGGGAGCTATGACAAGGTATGTGAGGGGCAGGCGCTGATAGATGTTCATTTTTGTTTCGGGATACCTGTGTTGGTGGTATACAAAGGGATATTTGGTTGAGTATGCAAATATATCTGGAGTATAGATGAAAAAACCAAATTCATTTTTTCGCGCATCTTTGAAGATTGTTTCGGCGACTGAAGATTCAAATTTCCAGCTCTCCTGATTTTTTCCGATAAATCCGTCAGATTGTTTTATATATCTGAAAGACATACCGATGTTCCATACAACGGTAAACGCAAGGAGACCATAGTACAGTTGTTTAGGAAGTATTGAGGACAGTGATGCAAATATTAGAAAAACAAGAGGGAATAGAGGCATCCAATAGTAATACATAAGCCATCCGTTATGTAGACACGAAAGAACAAAATATCCAACATATAGGTAAATAGCAACCTGATATGGTGTTTTATCTTTGATGGTTTTTGATTTCAGTGCGATGTAGGTACCGAATGCAATAGCATAAGCATACAGAATGCCAAAAACGTCGTGAGGCTCCCGAAAAAAATGCATACCGGTCATATTCATCATGCCTAGTCTTTGTTTGATTATTTCCAAAAGCGGAATCTTATCCTTGTAAGGATCGTTTGTAAGATTCGCAATAGCGCGTATATGAGAAAAATTGTGTCGTAGATCAAAAACAATATAAGTAGAAAAAGGAATAAGCAGTATTAAAAACGCAACAAGATGTTTGTAGTGTTTATATTTCCAAATGGAGCGGAATACGAATAAAGTGGTTAGGATAAGAAGAGGGATCCCAAATGCGACTTGAAATTGAACCATGAATCCGTTCAACAACAGAGTAACAACTAACCATTTAACAGTTTTTCTATTTGTATAGGTTACAAGACTATAGAAATAAAACGGCATAAGGAACATTGCGCCAAAGGGATTATAATACCCATTCAACCAGCTTTTTACAGGATCGGGTACGGAGGGAAATAGCGATAAAAGAGCCGTAAATATGAGCCCCACTTTGGTAGAAAAAAGCTTTTTACCTACTACATAACTTCCTATAAGAAATGCAGTTTGGAGGGCAACCCAAAACCATCCGACAATGACAGGGTTTCCTTGCCCTATGAGAAATGCCGGGTAGTTAAGATACATCCACAGGGGTCCATGGTAAAAACCAACAGGCCCACTTGAGCGGGGGCCGATGAGTACGATTCCTCGTTTTGCCAGATCATCAAGAAGGAGAAAATCCCTTGCGATATCGGTATGAAAAAAAATATCTCCGTGCAAGACGTACCAAATGGAAAAAAACAGGTTTATTCCAATAATTAAGATAAGCGCGATTTTAATGATTTTTTCTAAAGACTGAGAGCGTAACATCGGTATATTTAGAGTTATTTCCTTATATTTACCTTTTGTATATTATACTATAGAAAGTGACACCTGGATAAATATGACAAAAAGCAATGAAAGAAAAGAAACCATATTGAACAGGGTACACTTGTGGATTGTAAAGAATAAACTTCTGGTTGCAGTCGTTGTTATGGCTTCAGTTACCCACCTGAGTATTACTGTATTTAATGGTTTGCGTCTGTGTGTGAAAGGATCCTGCGGTATGTATATTGGAAGTCTTCATTATCATGATTTTTTGTGGCATTTCGGTCTTGCTGTTAATGCATTTAACAGTTTTCCATTCACTCTTCCCATTTTTTCAGGAAGTTATCTGAAGGGGTATAACTTTTTCATCGATATGGTTCTGTATGTTTTATACAAAATTGGTATTCCGGTTATTACGTCTTATTTTATACTTCTTCCGATCGGCTATCTCATTTTAACAGCTGTATTGAGTTATATTTTATTACGAAAAAGAAATAAAAACACTTTATATATTGCATGCGGATTATTTTTCATTTTTTTTGGAAGTTCTTTTTCTTACCTGTTGTCGCTATATCATTTTCACTCTTGGCAAAGCTTTATGTATGCACAAGCCATGCAATCCGGAAGAGCTCTTTTGAATATGTCTTATGCATGGTCGTTACCGGTCTTGCTTCTTGGAATGATTTTGTTGCAGAAAAGTAAACTTTTTATAAAACAAATTTTAGTATTGGGTTTTTTATTATTTGTTATGTTTGGTTTAAAGTTTTATGGCGGGGTAACTTTACTTTTTATCCTAATAGGAAATAGAGGTATGTTTTGGATCAGAAACAAGAACTGGTTGAGCGCATTTGAGATAAGTATATATGGAATAGCTTGTTTTATTGCATACTTTTTGTTTTTTAAAACAAATTCAGCCGCTGTGGGGAGTTTTCCATTTGTATTTTCTCCATTTTCAATAGTTCATCCGATGATAGAAGAGAAAGACATGTTCTATATGCCTACATGGGTAAATGCACGATACTTTTTAGAGAGTGTGAAATCTTTTTCACCCCGTTTATTGATGATAGAATTAGTAACAATGAGCATTTTTCTTGTATATAACTTCGGCACAAGAGTTGTGGGAATAGCAAGCTTAGTAAAATCAGCGGTAAAAAAAACCAGTACCCGTATGGATGCAGTATTGTTAGGAACGATCGTAATTTTAATTCTGATAACGGTTTTATGTATCCAAAAAAGAGAGTGGTGGAATACGATTCAATTTTTAGGCTATGCATTATTTCTGGCAAATTTTTTTGCGGGTGAAGCACTTTACATACTACTGAAGTCAAAAAAAACCATTAGTGTATTTTTGGCAATTGTTGTAATTTTATTTACACTTCCCACCAATATTGAACAGGTTGGTTTTGCCGCAGAGAGACATGTTAGTATTTCTCAAGGTGAGCTTAATGGACTTTCTTTTTTAAAACAGATGCCAAAAGGAGTAGTGCTTGTATTTCCCTATGAGGAAACTTCTTACGTTGCAGCGTTTGCAGAAAAACAGCTTTATATAGCAGATAAAACTCAACTTTATTTACTGGGAATTGACTATCAAAATCGAATGGATAAAATTACAAATCTGAATACCGTTTCCATTAACGATCAAAGCATTGAATATATATATATACATAAAGAAGCCACGGATGGAAAAAAGGTTGGACCTAACTACAAAATAATCTATCAGAATAGTGAAGTGATAATTTACCAAAAAAAATGAAATTAGTTATTTTGTCATACTTACTGACAATTTTTGCTTTAAGTATTTATTCATATGCGCTTATTGACCCCAATATCACTTTTTTCCAACATCCGCTTTGGGTTGCTTTTCGTGATCCCCTTGTTCAGTTTGGTTATTATTATCGAGAGTGGTCTTGGTTGTGTTATTTTTTGCTTGTTGTACTCCTTTTTATCTTTTCTTATTACTGTATAAAAAGGTATAAAAAAATTAATCCTATTTCGGTGGCTTTTATCATTGGGGTGATGCTACTTATTTCATATCCTTTTTTATCCCACGACTTTTTCAATTATATGTTTGATGCCAAAATTTTGACATACTACGGAAAAAATCCTTATTTATTTAAGGCTCTTGATTTTCCGTATGATAAGTGGATACGGTTTATGCATTGGACTCATCGGAGTTATCCGTATGGTCCTGTATTTTTAATTCTTACCCTTATTCCTTCACTACTTGGGTTTGGAAAGTTTGCATTGACATTCATTTTATTCAAGGGTATGTATATAATGTTTTATCTTGCTTGTGTTCTTCTGTTGAATAGACTAAATAGAAAATGGGCAATATTTTTTGCTACTCATCCGTTGATTATTATGGAAGGATTAATTTCGTCCCATAATGACTTTATTGCGCTTGCGTTAGGAATTATTGGAGTATATTTTCTCTTTACCCAGAAACATAAGTGGGGAAGAATATTTTTCTTAGGATCGGTTGGAATAAAATTCATGTCAGTTCCTATTTTTTTTCTACGAGCACCTGCTCCACGGAGATTTTTATCGTTACTTAAGTCCTTTGCTCAATCAATTTTTTCGCATTCATACAAAAAAAGAGTACTCGATAAACTAAGAAATAATCAGAATATACTCCTTTTCGCTTTACAAATAGTTGTTATTCTGGTTTTTTCGTTACATAGTACTATCCAGCCTTGGTATTTTTTAAGTTTATTCGTATTTATTCCGTTTGTTTTTGATCTGCTCTCAAAACTGTGGATTTTCTTTTTTGGTCTTTTGATTTCTTACTATCCCTATGTTCGTTTAGGAGGATGGGGAAGTTTAGATAATGTAGATTTAAAAAATCAGATTATATTTATTTTTGCAGTGACAAACATCATATATCTTTTAATCTTATCACGGAGTCGTAAATCAATCTTTACAAAACACTAAATCGTTTTTCTGTTTTTTTCTTTCCTACGAGAAGTTCAAGAAAAAAAGTAATTCTTAAGGAGATGCAGTTTTGTTCTCAGCGGAGCATATCGTAAACCGAAGGTGAGTTGATTTCTGCGTTGATATTTCTGATGAAGTCCTGATCCAGACCCTCCAGTTGACTGGGCGTTTTTGTGCCAGATTACCAAAGAAGGATCATACACTAAAGAGATGTTTTTCTTTTTTGCACGCTCACAATAATCCGCATCTTCATAGTATAAAAAGTAATCCTCATCTAACAATCCGATTTTTTTTACTACACTGCTATCAAAGCAGACCATACATCCAGTAATAAACTCAGTTTTCTCTATGGTATCGTATTTTCCTGATTCAACTTCGTCTACTCCGCGGTGTCTTGTTTGACACTGCTTCCAATCATTGAGGCCTCCTGCATACCAAATAACCTTTCCGGTATCGTTATTCGAATAACGATCTTTATGATATTCATATCCTTTTGCATAGTAAATTTTCCCTCCGATAAGTGATGAGGGGTGTTTTGTAATGCTGACGACTGCTTTTTGAACAAAATCATCTTTGACCACGATATCACTGTTTGTTACTGCAAAGAGACGTAAATTCTGACTCATTCCTTTTTTTACTCCCTGATTTACGCCGTGAGCATATCCTTTGTTTGAAGTGGGAATATAGGAAGCAAAAATAGGGAGAGAAACCCTTTTTTTATTAAGACTCGTATCGACAACATATATATGAAAATTTTTATCTGTTTGTTTATTGAAAGACGCGAAATAATCGTCTAAAATGGTATAATTTTCATACACAACCGTAACTACCGCAAGCGTATGAGACATATTATTCATTATATCAACGAGTTTCGTAAAAAGCCAAATTGGCTGCCTTTTATTTTTGCCGGAATATTCTTTATTTTTTTAACGAATACCAATTATGTTTCCTATCCTGATGAGTTTGTGAATATATTAGGCGGAAAGTATATCAATATGGGTAAAGTTCCGTACCGGGACTTTTTTGACCATCATCTGCCTGGGGCGTGGTATCTTGCTGCAGTATTCCAATGGATTTCATTCGGGTCGTATGTGATATTTCGTTTCTGGTGGGCGGTTTTTACGTTTTTATGTTTATTGGGCGTAGCCGTATATATTAAGAAAAGAAAAAGTGATGCATTTCCTTACTTTATGGGATACTTTATTTTGTATCCGTTTATCTCTGTGTATTATTGGACACATCTTTTTTTGGCTGACAGTTTAGCATTTTTGTTTTTTTCTGTTCTATTTTGGCTTCTGGTTATTGAGTCATTTCAAGAGAAAACCTTATCAAAATTCGTTTATGTACTCTCTTTTATTAACTTTCTGTTCGTATTTGCGTCACTCACATTTATCTACATAGCTGGACCGTTTTATCTTTGGTTGTTATATCTTCTTTACAGAAACAAAAACCAACGAGGAAAACTATTGAAGTTTACCGGATTGGCTCTACTGCCGTATTGTTTATACGGGTTATTCTTGCTTGTCACTCATTCTTGGAGAGAGTTTTATATTTCCAACTTCGTGTATAACGCAAACTTGTACATAAACATCCCTAATTATGTAAAAGGACCGCACTTCAATCCGTTAAAATTTGCACTAACTCTTATTTATAATTTTTACCAAACATATCTTCCGCTCCTTGTACGCATTAAAGAATTTAATTTATATTTTCCGGTTGATTTAACAATTGCCTTGGGAAGTTTTTTGTTACTTCTTATTTTGTTCTTTCAGAACAAAATATTGTTTTTCTTATTTTTTATTATTTTGTCTTTTTCAGCCCCCCGGAGTAATCTTATGAAAATTGGGGAGAGTGATTACCAATCAGGTATGTTTATTGCTCTTGGTATGATTTCAACCTTCATGGTAATGTGGCGTTACAAACATATTTCTTTTAAAGAAGAATTTCTCAATGTGTTTAAAAAAGCGATCGTTGCCATGCTGGTGTTTTATCTGGTTTTTGCATCGTTTTTTTTAATCAAAAATACCTATGATAAATTTTATGAACGGTATACGCAAAAAATGCCGGGTATATACGACATTGCATACTCTGCGTCCTTTATTGACGATTTAATTGAAAAGGGTGACTACTTTTGGATTGGACCATATGAGCCACATGAGGCATTTTTTGTTAAAAAAGGTAGGATGCCGGGAAAGTTTCCGACACTCCTTCCGCAATTTCGGGAAGACGAGTATTTTAAAAATGAATTTATCCATCAGTTTGAAACTCATCCCCCGAAAATTATTATTTATAAACACGAAGCATCTATTTTTATGACGCCAGCTATGGAATTTGGTGCATTTTTTGTTGATTGGATGAAGGGAAGGTATACATCAATTGAAAATATTAAAGGAGTGCAGATACAGAATAGTCCTTCATCGTTCAATCTAAAAACAGATCTATATATTGAAAATAATCAAAAAAAAGCAGTTTTACAAATCCTTCAGGACAAAGGATACATCAAATTACAATAGTATGATGACGTATTTGAAAAAAAATAAAAAGCTTGTTTGTGCAGTTGTTATTTTATTTTTTATACAATTGCCTTTTTTAGATCAGCTATCACTACTTCGGGGCGAGCGGGATATTATGCTTTCAGGGTATTCTCTAGCGAAAACAGGTGCAGATTTGTATGGAAAATTTTTCTCTCTTGAATTTCTTGGGATAGATCCGTACGTACCGTTCGTTCCTATATATGTTGCTGCTATGTGGTGGCTTATTATGCCCATAAAAACAGTGTTTACCGCACGAATTCTCTTTGTATTTCTTTCGCTTTTTGTACCATTTCTCATCAATGAAATTGTTAACCTTATTACTGGAAATAAAAAAGCATCTTTTTTGACTGCGGTTGTTTTCGCGTTTAGTCCGGGAGTATTTCATTTATCGCGGTTAACCTTAGAAATTGGAGTTGCTTTTCCATTCCTTTTGGGAGGAATACTAGCATATTTGAAAAAAAAACGCTTTATAAGCTACTTTTCTTTCTTTCTTTCATTTTTTTCTTATCATGGGTTCCGTCCGCTTATTCCAGTTCTTCTTGTTTATTTATCTTTTTTTGAGTATTTGAGTGGCGGAAAACTGAAAAAGTTTGTGAAAAATACGGCGTTACACATATTTTTTTTCGGTGCTCTTATTGCTATAAGTGTTTTTATTGATGGTAGATTAATGCAAAGTAGAATAACCGATGTAGCGTTTTCAAGTTTTGAGAAATGGTCTAACGAAATAATATATCGAAGAAATACCTCAATTGCTCCAAAATTAGTCGCTACAGTTTTTGATAATAAATTGACAGCTATGTTTCAGTATATGAGAGATGTTGTTATTCGGGGTATAGATCTTGGTTATCTTTTTTTGAAAGGTGATGAATCTTCGCTTTATGCTACAACATTTACCGGACAATTTTTTTTAATGAGTATGCCATTTTATCTATTTGGGTTACTGTATCTTGCGCGAAAAGCAAAAAAAGAATATTGGTATATCGCATCTATAATTATTATTGGTCTAGTTCCCTCTGTAGTTAATATTAGCTACGTAAGTTACTCTATCCGTTCTATACTTTCTTCAGTGGGACATGCATTTATTATATCATGCGGGATGCTCTTTTTTCTGGATTGGTATATAAAAGCGAAGCCCATTATCAGAGATATTGTTATTTTTGGTTTTATTATGTTTTTTTTAATCGAGTTTTCCTATTTTGTTTATAACTATTATGCAAGACGAACTATAACTATGTCAGAAATGTATTTTGAGAGCGAACGGAAAGTTGCTCAGTATATGATAACGCATAAGCGACCGTACAAAATATACACGCATGTTCCGCGGGATGTTTTATTCAGTTACTTGTTTTTTAGTCAAAACATCGATATGAAAAAGGCCCAGGAAGTTGCGCGAGCGGGAATGCCGTACAGCATTGACGGATTTGAGATTTATAAATGTCCAGTTAATCCAAAATTTACCCATCATAATGAAATGATTATGGATACATGTTTGACTGAAAAAAAATACCTTCAATATCTTGGAGAGAAAAAATACAGCGATTTAATTCCCTACACAAATTTTTCGTTTAAAAATGCCTACTTTATTTTTAACTGATTATTTCCCCGTGAAGAAGTAATAATCTTTTCCGCTTCGATCTGTTGGTTCTATTATCTTTATAACACGTGTTGAATTAAGAGGAATACCACAGTTTTCTTTGTTCCATACAATTAACTCATTTTTTTTAGGTATAGTTTTTGGACAGTCATTTGTGATAACAACATTATCGTATGAATAACTATGTGTTTGCATTCTATTGGTAATAATTATTGGGTCATTTATGGCATAGAAAGCATACTGAAAAAACGTTTCCTGCGGTTCAATATTATGTATAGTTATTTTTGTGTAGTCTTTTTTTATGCTGGCAACTTTTTCGCTTATCTGTTTAATTGAGTACTTCCATTGTTCACCATTTAAGTTTTTAATGCGTACATAATAAATAGCGGTGTAAAGCAATGTATTACTGAGGGTTACTATAATAAAAAACAAAAAACCAGCCCTGCGTTTTTCAAACAAAATTATTATTCCATAAGCGATAGTGAGAGTGTATGGAATGAGAAGAATTACGCCTCTAAAAATAAAAGTGGGAGCGGTATTGGAAAGCGTTATGGGCAAGCCTCCAAACAAAAAGAAAAGCATGAGAAACCAAATTCCTCGTTCTTTGATTGTACCTAAGTTAATTAGCCCGACAATGAAAAAAACAAAATCTGTTAAAAAAAACAGTCCGGATAAATCCGCTGTTCCATATAGCGCAGAAGGGTCGCCTTTCATAAAAAAGAGCTGAGGGTTAAATGATAGTAGGTATTTAGACAAGTAATCTTTCAAACGAATTGAATATTTGTTTGAAAATAAGGTAACGAGCTTGTCTGGACCAGTGCTGGTCCATCGTTCAAACCATACCATTCCTTCAATTTTTGGTTTGTCAAAGTAGTTAAGCATGATTTTATATTCACGTTTTACTAAATCTGCGTTTGGAGCCAAGTAATTTATCCCAATAAATACAGCGTAGAGAACTAATGAAACGATAAAAGCTTTTACAATTTTTTTTCTGAAAAGGTTTACTTTATGAACTGAAAAGAAGAAAAATGAACCGGTTAGCAATATGAATGGAAATACCGGCTTCATACCCATATAACTATTAAATGCGAGAAAAGCAGTTATAACAGAAACAATTATTTTTACTTTTTCGTCTAAATTTGAAAGTGTGATAACCAAAAAAAGCAGGATAAAAAACAGCGAAACTATTGCTTCATAGCCTGTTGCTGAAGGATAGCTAAACCAAGGTGAAAAATTAAAAACGAGAAAAGATAAATAAGGAAGTCGAGAAATTTTTGTAAGAGATTTAATTAGTAAATACAGGAGTACCGGTGTAATACTATTAAGGATGACAAACGGAAGTCGGGCAAAAAAAACGCTTTTTACTACAGTAAAAAACCAAGGAATTGCGCCTATATAGATTGGGACAGAAGGTTTCGCAGTAAGAATACCGGTAGTTAAAAACCCAAAATTTCCGTAATAGTCATGAAGCGTACGTCCAAACAGATAGGAAGATGTATATATGTCTGCTTCATCGTTTGTCACAGAAGGCATACTGAAGAAAAGCCAAAATATTCGGGTAGTTAAAGAAATGAGGAATAATAAAACAACTGGGTATCTTAAAAAGAACTGTTTTACTATTTTAAACATCGAATTATTTAATTATTTTTTCGATTATACGCTCAGTGATTGTTATTTTTCCTTCTTTTTTCCTCCAGAAGAGCGACTCCTTGAAGATACGCGAAAAAAATAAAGTACTTGATTCTGTTAACTTTTCATTTGATAGCGGTTCATTGAATTTCCTAGATTCCAAATAATAAAAATATACAAGAAAAGGATAAATCATCTGAAAAAAGGCGAGTATAAATCCGCGAATTCCGTCTTTGTAACCATTTCCCGCAAAATAACGACTAATAAATTCTGAAACAGCATTTTTTGAAACAGATAAAAATGTTGGTTTGATTTCTGTAAATTCTTGACTGTAAGCTTCAGCTTTTGCGTAGCGAGTCATTTTAGAAAAATAATCATCAATGGTTCCATAGTTATAATGGAGAATTGCCAGATTCTCTTCCGCCTTCATTCTATATCCATTTCCAGTTGTGATAGGTTGTTTATGTATTGTTTTAGGCCAGATAACCTTGTTTTTTTTAAAGAGTCTTGTTTGATAGTCAGGCCACCATCTACTATTTTGAATCCACTGACCCATGATAATATTTTTCCGTGCGGAAGTGATGTAGTCATATTTTTTTAAAATTTTACCCCATTCTTTTTTCAGGGGTTGAGGTAAGATTTCGTCAGGGTCAATAAACAATATATATGGGTGAGTAGCTAAGCTTTTGAGCTTTTCGCGAACAAGTTCTACGAAAGGAATTTCATCTTGAATTGTGATAAGTTTTACACCGTATGGTATAAGTTTCTTTTTGACTTCTTCGTTAATACCGATATCAGCAATGATAATTTCGCTAACAAAATCGCGGAATGAATCTAAAGAATCAAAAAGGTACGGAGGGTTGTCTTTTGCAATCATGATTGCAGTAATAGGATAAGCCATATGTTATTGTACTATGAATCTTTGTAAATCCGCTAAGATGTTAATCCTGAAAACCAGTTGCAAAACAAGGTAGTAGACTCCTGCTCCAAACAGAATAGAAACCCCAAAGGCAATATAAGGATTTTTAAATAGTAGCATTACGGAAATCATGATGAGGCCCATGCAAAACGCACTTATAATTGATTTGTAGACTACCGGAAAAAATCGGAAGACGATGTATTTTTTCGCGTACCAAGATACAAAGAGGGAAGAAGTGGCGATAAGAAGTTGTACAACAGGAAATCCGAAATATCCGAAAAGCGCGGTGAAAATAGGAGTAAAGACCCAAACTAGAATCGTCCATCCCAGCATAAACGCAAATGATATTTTTACTTTACCTAACGCATTGAATAGATTCATGAAGGGGGACGAATATGAAGAGAAGAAAGACGCAAGACAGAAGATATAAAAAAGAGGCAGCGCTGGTGCCCATTTTGCATATCTTGGGATAATATATACTATTTTTTCCATAAGTATTGCCATTGAAAATATTGTCGGTGCAAGGATCAGCGTTTGATAGTAGAGAATTTTTTCGATAACAGCACTGATCTTTTGTGTATCGTTTTGCAGACGAGAAATCACAGGAAAAAGAACTCGAGATATATTATCCATAATAATCCGGATTGGTGCCTCGGCCCATTTTTTTGCCCAACCGATATATCCTAACGCTTCAAAACCGAGTATTTTTCCCAAGAATAAAATAATCAAATCGTCTTTAAAAAGAGCAAGAAAGGAAGATGCTTGGAATGGAAGACCAAAGGACAAAAGATTTTTTAGACTTTTTTTTGAAATTCCAATTTTGGGTTTCCAAGGCGAAAGGATATATATGAGGACAAGTCCGACGATAGCGCGCAAAAAAACCGCGACTGTAAAACTAAAAAGTCCAAATTTAAGCAGTGCCAATATGATAACAGTCAAATAAAAAACGGTGTTTTCAGTTATCTGTACAAAAACAATTCTTTGAAATTGTATTTTGCGCTCAAGAAAAATTGAAGGAATAGTTTTAAGAGATGAGATAAAAAAAGAAACCAAAAGAATATGATACAGAGTAACTGCTGGGGAGGGAAGCTTATAAAAATTTTTTACAAATCCAGTAAAAATAAATCCTAAACTTATACTAAGAAGAATCATAAGTTCTTGTATTGTGAACGTTGTTTTAACGTCACTTTCTTCTAGTTCTTTTTTTTGCACAAGTGAAGCTGCGAGACCGATATCAGAAAAGTAGTTTAATACTGACATAATTGAAAGAGTTGTAATATAAATTCCAAAAATTTGTGGGGAAAGTAAGACTGTTACTACAAGATTTGCAATCAATCCAAGAAACGCGGAATATCCACTTTGAAAAAAAAGACTGAACGTGCTTATAAGTGTTTTTCGTTTTATTTCAGATGTCTTTTGTATTTGTTCCATAGTGGTTTATATAACAGAAGTAGAGTCAGGAATATTCCAGTAATTACGGTTACAAGATTTCCAAAGTGTTCAATAGGTGTTTGAGCATATTGAATTTTAATATGTGAAGGCCTTGTTAATTTGATTATTGGGCGTCCAAGTTTGTCAAATATTTCAGGATGAAGTTCTGCGCCGTCGACCGATATTTTCCAAAAGGGAAAATAATGAAGATTAATTGTTACTGTTCCAGGTCCATCTACGGCTATTTCTTTTAAAAAATGATTGTTTGTTAGTACCTTGTAGGGAATATTTATATTGGCCTGAAGAGGAGTGTTATGATCCACGTCAATTTTCATATCCATATTTGGGTGTATTTGAGAGTCAAACGAGCGCCAGTATTCATAGTCTGCGGTTTTTGGTAAATATTCAGCCATATTGTATGCGACGGTTCGTTTTACATATCTTTCTTCAAGAAACGCTTTTGTATATTCGTTATATGACATTGTCCACGGTTTTGAAAAAAACTTTTTTGAAGTTGTTAAAAGTAAAAGGATCATGGTTATAACGAATAAAGAGGAAAGAATATGTGATTTTTTTTTAACTTGTTCGGAAAAATAAGCGCTAAAATACGCTATCGTTGTCATTACAAAAACCAACATTCTCCATGGAAACTGGAAAAGGGACAAAATTGGTTCGAATAATTTCCAAACAAATTGGGATTGATATACTGTTAAAAAAACAGATATAGCGCCTACGAGGAAAATGAACAAAGATATTTTTTTTAATTTACTGTTATCTCTTTGTAAAAGAGATTTTAAAAAAAGAATAATTCCAACTCCTGCAAGTATTAGATGGATCTTTCCCAGTGTAAACGGCATACCGTCTTTTATACACCCGGGACCAGAACCACCAAATTCCCACTTCGGGGAACTCCATATTTGATATAAACAGAGAAAATGCGCTTGGTAATCTGTTTTTTTTGCAATTTGAGAAGCAAAAGTTAGGTTTGCTTCAAAAACCGCAGGAAATAAAAAATATGAAGCAAGGCCGAGAGCGATAAGTATAGCAAAAAGGTTATTTCTCTTTTTGCTCAAAAGTAAAGCGAAAAAAACGAAAATAATAAGTGCGATTAAAGAAAGAATGTTATGAACAGATATTGCAGATGATACAATGAAACAGGCGAAAAGAAAAGTTAGTCGGGAAGAGTTTTTTTGTGAGTTTTTATACAAAAAAAATAGCGATAACGGAAAAAGTGCAAGAAACCAGGTTTCAGCAAGATTTCCTCTAACGAATATTTCAATAGCAAACCAGAGTGAAGAAGCATAAACGACTGCACCGAGTAAACTTGAAAAAAATCCAAAGAAACCAGAAAGAAGAAGAAAGGTGGCAACACATGAGAAAATAAGACTGAGAAGGAAAGACAGTTTTAATACCATAACGATTGGAATACCTGTTAAATGGAGAAAAGTGGTAATCCAGTATGCAGTTGGCGCATAGAAGTTAAAAACAGGAAATCCAAGACCAAAGGACAAATCTGGAGCAAGACGGGGAGGAATGAAACCCTGTTTTATATTGATAGCCATTTGCTGGATTCGTGCAGCTTGAGTGGCATCGTGAAACGAAAACATTCGATTATTCAACGGATTGAGCATTGTGCCGAGGGAAATAACTATTGAGGTAAGAGTAGCTACAAAAATTATTTTTTTCATGAAACTAGTTACGCTTATACTAATTACAATTACCTCATTAATTCTAATAAGAAAATAGCCGAGGTATTATTTGGTTTGTAATATGATTGAATCAATTTAACCGGCCAGTGTTTTGGTATAGCCATTTGGTGAGAGAGAACGACAAATACATATTTATCAACAAGTTCTTTTTGATGATTTTCTAATTTTTTTTCGTCCAAAGGCCAATATCCCACAATAGAAATTGTATCGTTCCGGCGAAGAAACGTATCGAGAATATCACCAGACATTCCAAAATTACCCTCAGCAAGAATTACCACAGGTTTTTTTGTAGCCTTATTTCGAGCATATTCAATAATCTCTTTTGCTCCATACCCTACTGTTATTCCTTCAATATATTGTCCCCGATCTGTCGGTGGGAAAATGATTCCTTTATAGTCAAACCAAATGAAATAATTAAAAATTAGTGCAAAGAAGATAACTACACCCATACCCGTAACTGTTGTTCTTTGGTTTTTCAGCTGTCCGAAGAAATAGGCGGTAAGAATAGTGATAAGAGACCCAAAAAATATAATATAGCGTGGGAACAAAACACGCGTCATGAATGATATTCCGATGTAAGGAATAACGATCCAGAGCGAGAGATACAGAGCAAGTCTTTTGTCTTTTTTCCATAGCATAAGAAGACCAAAAAGAGCAAAAGGAACGATTATCCATCCAAGTTCAAAAAAAACATAATACGGTACCGTTTTCAGATTATTGAAAAAAACAGCGAAAGGATTTTGAATCCAATCCGTAAAAGTCATGACGAATGTTTTATTTTTTTCTTCGACAAAATGGAGAAAGGGTGAGAGTCGTTGAACGTTATAAATTGTTATTGCAAGGACTGCGGAAATACCAAAAAGGGTGATAAACGAGAAAAGTTTTTTTAGTTCCTTTACTTGAAACGGAATACCCTTTATGAGGATAGGAGCCAAGAGAGATAGTCCAACAAATACACGTACCGAAGATTTTGCCAGAAGACCCATTCCAGCAATCATCCCAAAAATGAGTGCAACATCAAATCTCATTGTTTTAACAAGAAGAATCGAGAAAAATAGTATCCAGATAAAAAAACCATTTACGCCAGAATCAACCATTGCCATACGGTCATAAAACACAAAATATGGAATGAACACATATAAAAGGCTGCCAATGTATGCCGTTCGTCTATTAAATAGATAGTGAAGAAGCGCGAACATTCCACTGAGCGCAAAAAATCCGGTAGCAACCGAAAAAAGTCTTCCCGCAATCAATGCGTTATTGGGAAACAACTTTAAAAAAGGAATGGTGCCCCAGGTTTGAAGCGGTTGTTTTCCATCAGTAAGTGAAATAAAGCGCCAGGATGCATCATGCCAAGCGACTTTTGCCCAATGGATATATATGCCCTCATCATTAAAAATAGGAAGTTCTTCCAGATTTATCAGTCGAGTTAAGAAGTAAAGAAGGGTAATGATTCCTATAAAAAAAATGTCCTTTTTTCTTATTTTTTGTTTTATAAAGGCGCCAACTCTGTAGATATCAAACATATTTCAATTATACCATTACCAGGCCTCAGATTGCTTTGTACAAGAAATAGGTTTTGTTTGCTGTTGGGATGATTGGAATATATTTTTTTTTCGGGAAAAGCACAGCATCTTTTTTTTCCATAACCATACAGGAAGAAGGTTTCAGCATTTTATATTTTCTTATTGCCTCAAATTCGTCATAAATAAATTCAGTTTTTGCACTAGAATAATAAGCTATTGAAGGATGATTCCCCCACCATGTGGTAGTTGAAATAACAAGATTCATCGATTTGAGTGTTTTATAAGACGAACGAGTCTCGTCATTGACGAGTACCTGTATACTAGTGCAGCCATTTTTTTTTGCATCAATCGCAATACGCTGGTGGTCTTCAAGTTTTGAGAACGGTTGAGTGAGAAGCGCTTTCGTAGGGGTTATTTTCAGAAAAAAAATCAACAGTATACTAACTATAAACACAATTTTTAAAACCTTATTTTTTATAAATGTAACAGGGTATACCGCAAGCAATGTAAACTGGGGGAGAACCGGGTAAGTATACCACTCAATTTTTGTTTTGGTCAGATTGAGAAAGAGAAACCATGGAACAAAAATAAGTCCAAGGAAATGGATTAAGGCATTCGTTTTCTTCTTTAGTATCTTAACAAGAAGATACAAACACGAAAAACTTGCCGGTATCAATAAAACTTTAAGTTGGTCAATAAGAACGGTAAGATAAAAAGTTTTGTGTCCAAAATGCTGTTCGATTGAAGAAGTGACCCGTTTGAAATGACTATCGATAATTTGATATTGAATAAAGGGGTATTTGTATACTGCATACATACTAATAAACCAGATTGTGGCGACTCCGACTTGAATAAATACATGTTGATATATTTTGAAGAGTTCTTTTTTCATAATGGTTTTTCTGAAATACTCAAAGGTATAGTACATTAGAAACATTCCGAGTGGAAAGAATCCAAGAAGTGATTTACTTAATACCGCTATAAGAAGAAAAAAAGTACTGAGTTTCCAGTTTTTGAAAAAAAATACATATCCCATCCATCCGAGGAGGAGAAAAACATCTACATTTAAAGCAATTGTTCTTTGAAAATATATGGGAAGAAATGAGGTGATAATAACGGTGAGTAAAGAAACTAAGGAGTCTTTTGTTACTTTGTATGAGAGAGCGTACAAAAAAAATAGCACTGTACAGCTAAGGAGCAAAGTTGCAATGCGAGTTGAGACTTCAGGCGCTACGGGGAGCAGTTGTACTATGCCATAAAACAAAGAAGGAATAGGTGGTTTGTCAAGCCAAGGTAGACCTTGCCAAAGCGGGACAAAAAATGATTGATTTTGTATCATTTCACGGCCGACCTGAGCATAGATTGACTCGTCCCAGTCAAAAAACGGGGTCGGATAAACTGTCATGCGTAAAGCTATGAGAATAAAAAAACAGAAGACATAGAAGAGAACAAGATAATGCCGGATAAGAAATTTATGTATGAATAGTTTCATGGTTGTATTTGTTAAACTGATAGAGCGAAACAGTGATAAGAATATAAATAGGAAAATACAACATCATAAGATATCGGGGAGATATTGGAATAAATGCGAGGTAGAGAGAAAAAACAAAATACCAAATATAAAGAAACAAATGGTTTTTTATTTTTATTCTTTTTTTGAGAGGAAGATGAAAAAAACTCCACAGTCCCCAGGCTGAGGCAATAAATCCTGCAATAAAAAATATGGGCCAGATAAATGTCCATCCTGAGTAAGAGATGTATGGTTTTGTTCCCCACCATACATACCACCTGTTTATGAGAATAAACGGAAAGACATTTCCAAAAACGCCTGCTTTGTTTACAGAATTATTTTGCCAAAATAGAAATATCCATTTCTGTACCCCAAAAAAAGGCAAAAATGCTTTTGACTCCATGAAATACCTAACATAGGTTGCTGCGTAAATGAAGAATGCAAGCGGTACCGTTGTCGCAATGTATCGAATAAGCTCTTTTACTTTGCATCTTTGGAGAATAAGTACGAGTGTAGTAACTCCGGTAACAATGATCGCAGGAAAATAAAGCTTTATTGAAGAGAGACATCCAAGGATAATCCCCATGAGTAAAACATATACGAATCGATTTGCATTGTTTTGCCACAGTACGAGTATAAGAATATAACTCAACAAGAATGAAACCTGAATAATATCCAGAATGGGGGAATGTATAATCTGATCGACAAACATGGGATCAATTGACATAAATAATACGGCAAGGGATGCAAAAAAAACTGATCGGGTAAGAATGTTAACTACCGCAAACATAAGAATGATGTTAACAAGGGCAAAAAAGAGCGATACAGTTCTGTTGTTGCCGGTAAGGACAGTAAAAAAACCAATGAGATATTTGCCGAGCGGTGGATGATCGGAATTAATAAGAATTGGATTTGTTCCGGTAATGTATTTGTATCCCGCATAGGACAGGAGTTCTTCATCTGATATAGGATTTTTTGATTGAGGAATCATATACTGTGATGCGTTGTATTTCCTTTCATAGACCAGAGGATTAAATCGCTCAGTAAATTTATTCCAGTTTTTTGCAACGGGTGTAACAATATTGAGTATTGTTATGGAGATTATTATTATGTTGATGATAGTTTTGTTTTTCAACTTAATCGTCGAGAAACATATAATGCAATGATAATGTTGATAGGGACGAACAATAACAATAGATATCGTGGGAAAACCGGAAAAAAGAATAAAAATACATTATAAATACATAAAAAAACTAAAAATAGCAGGATAGCCTGGTTTTTTCGAAAGATATGATCTTGGGTAAACTTGAGAGTTATTAATATGCCTGCAATAAAAACAGGAATCCACAAGAAACTCCACTCCTGATATTTTGAGACTACGTTTCCAGCACTCCAGAATTTCCATGATCCGGTGAAGATAAGACGGAGATAATTACCGAAAAACGGTACGGGGTTAATTCCAGATTGACGGTAAAACATGATAATATATTTTTGGACGCCCAAGAATTTTTTTAATGTTCCGCCCTGCAGGAAAAAAGAAAGATATGTTGTGCAAAATATAATGAGACCAATTCCTTGTATTACGGCAAAATCCTTTAATGCTGTAAACCGATTCTTTCTTATCAAAAAAAAGTAAATAAAAAGCCATGCGCTAAAAAGAAGATAGTAGGAAAAAAATGTTTTTACTGATATGAGAAGACCAAAGAAAATGCCAGTTAAGATGAGGTACTGCAGTTTTTTCTTAGTCTCCGTAAGAATTAAAAAGTATGAAACAAGAAGAAAGAACAGCAACTGAAAAATATCGAGCTGAGGTCCGTGGATAAGTTGGTCAGTAAATAAGGATAGGGTTGCAGTCAAAAACACTGCCATGGATGAAGCGGTGGCAGATTTGGTTGTAAAAAAGACAATGAGAAAAATGACAATAAGTGACAAGACGCCAGTTGCTACTAAAACAATATTTTCATTCCGGAACTTCATAATTGATAAGCCTATGAGATATTTTCCGAGAGGCGGGTGTTCAGGATTCAGAAGCGTTGGATCTTTGCCGTGTGCATACTCGTACCCGACATATGAATACAACTGAGCGTCAGAGATGCCCCTTTCTTTTACTGTATTAATAATCTTGTTTTTGGTGGAAGCAATCTTTTTACTGTCATTGATGGTATCTTTGAAGTTGTTCCAACCAGTATACCCCTTGGATAGTGCCCATTTTTCAAGCTCTACTTCCTCGGAAATATTTTGAGACTTCTGCCACTGTGATTGTTCGTATAGACGTTGGTATTTTATATGATCGTACTTTGACAAAAAAAGCTTTGCATTTGCTCCGAGAACAAAAAGAAGATACGTAAAAGTTGCAATAAGAAAAATAAATGGTATGAGAGTTTTTTTATTCATAAATATGTTTGTAGTTCTCGTTCCGCTTCAAATGCTTCTTCGAACACTTTTACTTGATGTACAAAATAGGTTCGTAGTTCATAGATTGATGAGGTTAGAATGAGAAAAACTGCCAACAAACACACTACTTTTCTGAACCTGCGCTGTTGGATGAAATACTTATTTAAAACACTTAAAGGAAGTCCAATAAAGTATACGACTGAGGGAATTACGGTAAATGTTCGAAGCATATTGGGATTTTCCCAAGGATATGTTACCAGAGATGGAGCAAGAGAGATAAAGAACCAGAGTAAAAATACTAGATTATATTGTTTTTTTATGTTTCGAAACGAGATTAATAATCCGAAGAGGAACAAAATACCGAGTATAGGGTTAAGCGCAGGTTTATTTGGATAGTTATGACGGCCGTTTACATCACCTTTCAGTAGAAATATTCCCGCTGTTGATTTAATGTTTCTGATAAAAAAATCCCCTTTTTCAGTTAAGGTCATTTCATGATTGTCTGGATAAAACTGCTGGTAAAAACGGGTATCATGATGAATCTGTAAATAGAGAGTCAACGGTAAAATAAGGAGTATAAACGGAAGGATAAATGATCCAATTTTTCTGAGATGTGCTTGATTGAAGACGTTCTTTTTTAGATTCCTGTCGCTATAAATGTACTGTATAAGCAAGAAAAGAGGAATAACAAAAAATATTCGTCCTGGCTGATATGAATTGTATGCAAGACCAGCAAAAAGACCTGAAATAATAAGAAATTTTGTTTTCTGTCTGTCTAAAAAACATAGAATAGCTAATAAAGAAACTAGTTCAAGAAATAATAAGAAAGTAACTTCAAATCCGAATCTTGCAAAGTTAAAATACCAGCGAAGAGTAATAAAAATGATTGAAAGAAGAGAAGGTAAATATAAGTTGAAGGTTGAAGGAAATTGTTTTGAAAAAAACACCCGCTTCATAATAAAAAAAAATAAAAAGATATTGATTATTCCAAAAATAGCGGAAGGAAAACGGAGCGAAAAAAGACTTACCCCGAATATTTTAAAAGAAAACAATATGATATAAAAATAAAGAGTTGCATGACCGGTTGCATACATGCTATAAGGAGTGTAGGTTGACTTCTCAAGAAGCAATGCGAGTTTAGCGAACTCAATTTCGTCAAATGTCGTATTTTTCGGAATAGAAAGATATCGATAAAAAATAACTGCAAGACTTAAGAAAAAAAGCACTAAAAGAGGTAATTTTAGCTTAACGATATTTTTGAGTAAGGTCATAGTACTTGATACTTAAAATATCACGAAGTGATTCATAGGTATCTTTTAAAAAATCAACTCTTCGTGTTTCAGCGTATTTCCACTCGACAGGGACCTCTATAATCCGATACTTTTTTTTGATAGCAACAAATAAAAACTCAAGATCAAACCCAGCAGATACTGACGCTCCATGTATCTTACGATTATTATGAAAAACTCTTAATGAATTCAGAATATCCAACGCAACATCTTTTTTAAATAATTTAAATCCGCATTGAGTATCGTTAATATGATTCATTCCAATGATTAAGGACTTAACAATTACACTACCAGAGGACATTATTTTCCTGAAAAACGGAGCGTCTTTTCTATCTTTGTTTCTTGAGCCAATAACAATGGGGATATCGTTACTGACTTTTCCGATTAGTTTTTCAAATTCTTCAATGGGTGTTGCCAGATCAAAATCACAAAACAAAATATATTTACCATTTGCTTTTTTTATTCCAGAAATCACCGCATATGCTTTTCCTGCATGGTTGTTCTCGATGAGGCGGAATTTTGGAAACAATTTTAAGTATTTATTTTTAATAATTATTTTTGATTGATCAGTCGAACCATCGTCGACGATAAGTACTTCAGAAAAATAATCGAGCGACTGTGTATAGTTGCCGATTTTGTCGAGAACTCCTTTTTGGATATTTGTTTCTTCGTTGTAACAGGGGACAACAAGAGATACTGTTAGATTATTTTTCATGGGTGAGTTTATATACTGTTAAATCCTTTATAGTCCATTGAGCTTCAATTTTTGCTTTTCCAAACATTGAGATATTCCATGAGGGTGAATTGAGGACAAGACATGGCTTTTTGTTGCACACTACAAACATTTGATTTGAAACCTCATTTTTCGATCGATCCGCCAATACCTTGCCCGAAGTTTCAAGAAAGTAAATGAAGCTTTCTTCACTGGAAAAGTCTGTCGGATATGTTGCAAAGTTGAAGAGATTTTCTTTCATGTGGGGCTCAATTGACCGCGCAACTTCTTGTGCGTATGAAATCTGACTGCTTGCCGGCCCAAAGATAAAATAATAAGTGCGTATTTGTATTACTAAATACAAGCCGAGAAGAATAAGTAAAACCGTATTTTTTTTGTTAATTACTTGAGTAAAAAGATAGGTAATTAAAAATAAAAAACTAAAATAAATTGCTCCATAGTAGTGAGGGTGTTTTTCGCTGCTAAGCAAACTAAATGTGTAGAGAAACGCAATGAAAAAAATTAGGTTCATCCAAATAAAATAGGAGCCCCTCTTTTTTTTGACTCCTAATATAATTCCTGTTGCAATGAGTAACGTTATTGCAAGAGAGACCCAACTATTAAGACTAATGGTTGATACGTGTTGAATAAATGCTGTATTTGTTTGCAGGATACGATTCCAAAAGGATCCTCCAGCAACCATATTCTGTTCTGTAAAAAGAGATTCTAGACTTTTATAGTTGATAAAATCGTGTTTGAAATCAAAATAAATTAATGGGAATGAAATCAAACAAAAACTGATTACAGAAATACTGAGGAGGGTGATTAACTTTATTTTCTGTTTTTCTGTAACAAACGAATACAGAAAACCAATAGCGAATGGAACAACAAATAATGCTGCTAAATGGTGAAGCTGGAAAGCCATTCCAAAAAGCACTCCGAAAAACACTGCCCATAGAAAAGTTTTTTCCTCAACCATACGACAAAAAAAGTACAATGTGAAAAAAGAAAAGACAGGAAGTAGGTTTGGATTCCAAGAAAATCTAGAAAAATGAATAAGCACTGATGAAAAAGAAACAACAATTAAAAAGGCAGTAGCAGTTGTTGTTTTGCCCAAAACATGTTTTACGATCGTGTATGCCCCAACAATGCCAAGAATTGACAAGATCGATACGCCATAAGCAAGTCCTACAGGGTTGTACTGGAATAAAAGAAGAAATGGAGCAATGAGGTAATAAAAAAAAGGGCCAAGAAATACGTGTCCTGCTGAACTGGGTGGTCCGATTGCAGGAAAATGGGTGAATGTTACAATATCTCGGATAATACGAGCATCGCGACCTTGATCTGCGAGGAACATAGCAAAATCATTTATCCGATAGAGTCGAAGAAAAGCTCCACATGCTATAATGAGAAGCAGTACTTTATTTTGTATTATCCAGTTTTTTATGAAAATAAAGCGCATAATTCCTTATTTTACTCTACTTTGCGTTGTTTTAATAAGTACTTTTTTTGTTTGGCTTCCTTTTTTACTCCGATTTACTCAATGGTTTGGGATACATATTAACGACTCTAATTTTCAATATATTTATAAACAATTTGACGGGCCTCTTTATGTAATTGTTGCAAAAACCTTGTATCTTCCTGATCAGATAAAAAGCCTTATGAGAGATAGCGTACTCCCTCAAGATCCAGTTTATTACACGGCACATTTACCTCTTTATCCTTTATTGATTCGTTCCTTTTCACCCGTATTTGGGTACTTGAAATCAATGATTACGGTTACACTCCTTTTCTCAGTTGTGGTATCTTTTGTCTTTTATTTTATTCTCAGTAGCCTAAAACTCACGAAAAATCCATTATTATTAACCGCTTTTTTTTTACTGTTCCCTCGTTTTTTTGTAGTTCGTTCGACTGGATCGCCTGAACCATTGTTTATAAGTTTGATTTTGTTCTCACTGTATTTTTTTGAAACAAAGAGATTCTTTTTATCTGGCATTTTTGGGATGTTTAGTGTTTGGACTAAAACTCCAGGTATTCTACTATTTGTAGGTTATGGTCTTGCTTTAATCGAAAAATACATTACGAATAAAAAATTTAACCTTCAATGGCTATGGATTTTACTAATTCCAGTTGGATTGTTATTCGTTTTTATTGGCTACGGGTTACAGACAGGAGATGAATTGAGTTATTTTCGGTCAGGCGACAATATTCATTTAGTTTTTCCATTCTCAGTTTTTAACTTTCAAAAACCTTGGGTTGGGACCGCATGGCTTGAAGATATTCTATTTCTTGTATTTTTTTACGGACTAACCGTTGTATATCTAAAAGATAGTAAACAGAGAAGTTTTTTTTATTTTTCCCTTGTTTTTTTACTTGCCGTATTGTTTGTTCAACATCGAGACATATCCCGCTATAGTCTTCCTTTACTTCCTCTTGCATGTATTGCCTTTGAAAGATTTCTTACTTCAAAAAAGACACTTTATATACTACTAGTCATACTTCCAGCAGTGTTGATTTATTCCTGGAATTTTATCGTTTATAACACCATGCCGATTACTGAATGGCTGCCTTTTTTATAGAATTAATTATACGGGAAGGCTATTTCTGTTATACTGTAACAACTTATGAGAGGAGTTTTTGGATTTATTAACAAACGCTGGTATGTCTTATTGATAATTGGGATTGGAATAGCAATATTTCTTGTAAATCAACAGAACGTTGCAGCAAAAAAAGAAAAAGAAAACCGTTTCACCATTAAGCGGGAAAATCTAGAGGAAACACTTTCGCTTTCCGGTGCTGTTGACGCTGATGAACATGTTATTCTGAGGTTTCAAACTTCAGGCCGTTTGGCTTGGGTGGGGGTAAAGGAGGGTGATATGGTAAAAAAGTATCAAACTATAGCCACACTTGACCAAAGGGATGTAAAAAAAAGATTAGAAAAAAGTCTGAATGATTTTGCAAAAGAAAGACGCGATTTTGACCAGTCAAAAGATGATAATCAGCGTGTCGGAGACCAGCCGATCAGGGAAGATGGCGATCGGATGAAGCGAATTCTTGAAAACGCTCAATGGGATTTAAATAGTTCTGTTATTGATGTTGAGCTTTCTACTCTTTCAGTTGAGTACGCGAACCTTTGGACGCCGATCGCAGGACGTGTTATTCGGGTTGATACAAAATTCTCCGGTGTGAATGTTACCCCAGCTGGTTCTGAGTTTGAAATTGTGAATCCGGATACCCTTTACTTTTCATTTACCGCAGATCAGACGGAAATCATCAGGTTAAAAGAAGGAATGCAGGGGGATTTAATTCTTGATTCTTTTCCTGACAGTACAGTTAAAGGTATAATTGAATATATTTCTTATACTCCAAAGCAGGGAGAAACAGGAACCGTATATGAAGGGAGAGTTAATTTGAAAAATGAATATACTCCACAACTTCGGCTTGGAATGACTGGCGACATCAGCTTTACGCTTCAAAAAAGGAACCAGGTTTTGGTAATTCCCTCAAACTATGTGCAAAAGGACGCGAAAGGATCATATGTAAATCTGATAAACAGTGACGGAAAAGAGACAAAAACCTATATCAAAGTTGCGTCGGAAATAGATGGTAATTTTGAAATTTTAAAGGGTCTTCAAGAGGGGGATATGATTAGAATTCCAAAAAGCAACTAATTTTATGAAAGATATTGTTCGTGTTGAACGTGTTTGGAAAGAGTATAAGATGGGCGAAACTCTTTTTCAGGCGTTAAAAGATGTAAGCACCGCCATATATTCAGGTGAATTACTCAGTATCATGGGTCCTTCTGGGAGTGGTAAATCCACGCTTATGCATATCGTCGGATTATTAGATAAACCGACAAAAGGGAACGTTTATTTAAACGAAAAAGATGTTGCGCAGTTTTCTGATGATGAGCTGTCGACAATGCGAAGTGAATTTGTTGGATTTGTTTTTCAACAGTTTAATTTGATCAACAAACTTACGATTCTTGAAAACATTCTGCTCCCAACCGTGTATGTCCGAAAAAAACTATCGTACAACCCTCAGGAAAAAGCGAAGTATCTTATCGATCGTTTTGGTCTGAGCGGAAAGGAACACAGTTATCCAAACAAAATATCTGGAGGTCAACAACAGAGAGTTGCGATTGCTCGTTCTTTAATAATGAGTCCGCAACTTATTCTTGCAGATGAACCTACCGGAAACTTGGATTCGAAAAGCGGTTCTGAGATTCTTAAACTTCTCAAAGAACTAAATAGAGATGAAAAAATTACCGTTGTTATCGTCACTCATGACGAGACGATTGCAAAACATACCAATAGGATTATCCGTATAAAGGATGGGACTATAGATACATGAACTATTTTCGTTTTCTTATCGCAGAGTCATTTTTTGACTTTTCTCGCAACAAAGGGAGAACGTTTCTTACATCATTGGGGATTCTCATCGGGGTTATGGCAGTAGTACTTATGCTAGCGTTGGGGCTTGGACTAAAAAAATATATTTCTGATCAGCTTGACAGTCTTGGAGCAAATCTCATTTATATTCTGCCTGGGAATAAAAAAGCATTGGTCTCGGGTGGAGGAATGATCGGTGGACTTAAATTTGATGACAAGGATGTATTCCGAGTGAAACGGGTTAGGAATATTGAAGCAGTAGCACCGGTTTTTTCGAAGCCAGGAGTTGAGATAGAAGCGAATGGAAAGGCTGAAATAGTTGAATTACTTGCTTCCTATGATGAAATCAATAGCATTATGAACTTAAAAGTTGATGTAGGGAGGTTGCTGGAACACCGTGATGGGGAAAAGAAGTCGAAGTATATTGTTATAAGTCCGAGAATTGCAGAAAAACTATTTGGAAACAAAGGGTTTGCGGTTGGAAAAAATGCGGAAATAGAAGGACAGAGTTTTAAAATAATCGGTGTTTATCAATCTAAGGGTGGTGGTGGTTTGGGAGGTGGAGATATGGATTCCCACGTATTTGTATCAGCACCGTCTATTTACGCTTTTAACCCGGATAAAAAGTACTACGGAATTTATATTAAAGCAAGTTCAAAACTGGTAATCGATGTTGTGAAACGCGATCTTCAAAATGTTCTCGTAAAGAGATATGATGAAAAGAAGTTTACTGTTATTGATCAATCAGAAATAATGTCTACTATAACACAGATTTTTAATGTTCTAAATCTTGTATTAGTAGCCATTTCCGCCATATCACTTGTTGTTGGAGGAGTTGGAATCATGAATATAATGTATGTTTCAGTATCTGAGCGGACAAAGGAAATAGGTATTCGAAGGTCGTTGGGAGCGTTAAAAAAAGATATTTTATACCATTTTTTATGTGAATCGATTCTTCTATCTTTAATTGGTGGACTGTCGGGAATATTACTTTCTGCGATCGTTGTGTATTTTGTACAGCCTTTGTTTCCGGCTTATTTAGATTTAAGGTCCATCCTTCTTGCCTTGGGGGTATCGTCATGTATAGGAGTAGTTTTTGGAGTATTCCCTGCAAAACGAGCAGCGGATCTTTCTCCAATAGATGCAATAAGGTACGAATAAATTTCTTATGTATTACAATATAACCTTATGAAATATCTTAACTTTATTTTTGAGTCTGCCCTGAAAGATCTTATGCGCAATAAAGTGAGAACTTTTTTAACGTCCCTGGGAATACTTATCGGAGTAGCATCAGTGGTATTACTTATTTCTTTTGGTTTGGGATTAAAAACCTTTATACAGAGTTCGTTTGACAGTTTGGGAACAAATTTAATTTATATTATTCCCGGTCAAATTTTCAGTCGGGGAGGGGGAGGTGGATTTTCTCCAGCTATGAGTCCCATCAAGTTTGATGAGCAGGATGGTATAAATTTAAAAAAAATTCGGACAGCCGAATATATAGTTCCTGTTTTTATGAAAGCAATCAAAGCAGAAGCAGGTGCAAAAACCGAGTACGGAAATTTATATGCAACAACTGCGGATATTTTCCCGGTGAGGAATCTAGAATTGGAAATAGGTCGTTCTTTTGATAAAACAGATGTTGAAAAGCGGGCAAAAGTAGTAGTTGTCGGTCCTGCAATTATTGATAAGCTGTTTGTCAGCTCGCTTCTCGCGCTAAATAAAAATATTCGTCTTGAGGGTCAAAATTACAAAATAATCGGTGTGTTGAAGTCGAAAGGGGGAGGTGGGTTTGGCGGACCAAACTTTGACAAATTTATTTATATGCCGTTGAAGTCCGCATATGCGTTTAATCCGGAAAAAATTGTTTCGAATTACATCCTGAAAGCTCCGAGCGAAAACGCAGTGGAACAATTTAAGGGTCAAACAATTGATATAATGAAAAAACGGTACAGTGTTGACGATTTTACCGTTGCAGACTCAAAAGAATTCATTTCAACCATTACATCAATATTTGGGATTTTGAATACAGTTTTAGTAGCAATCGGGGCTGTTTCGCTTATTGTTGGTGGTATCGGCATTATGAATATCATGTATGTTTCAGTGACTGAGAGAATTCGTGAAATAGGTATTCGCAGGGCACTCGGCGCCCATGAGAAAGATATTCTTTATCAGTTTTTGATTGAATCGGTTCTTCTGTCCTTAATTGGTGGGATAATGGGTTTGTTGATTTCTCTGTTTCTTGTGTATCTTATACGTAATATTTTTCCTGCGTATATAGATTTAAATGCCGTTTTAATTGCTGTTGGTACCTCATCTTTCATCGGTATTTTTTTCGGTGTATTTCCGGCACGCAAAGCTGCTCAACTATCTCCGATGGAGGCAATCCGGTATGAATAAATTATGTAAAATATTTAAGATTTGACCTTTGCCTCGATAAAGACAGTCATTTTTTTCTTAAAAACGTTTTCTGAATATTTCTCTGCTTCTTTACGTGCATTATTTCTCATCTGCACATATAATGATTGTGAAAGGGACTCAATCTTTTTTACTTTTCGAATGAGCGATTTCTGTGATAGTTCATGAAACAGATATCCATTGAACCCTTCCCGTACTGTTTCAAGAAGTCCTCCGGAGGCGTATGCGATAACAGGAGTGCCACATCCCATTGCTTCAACAGGGGCAATCCCGAACTCTTCATCAACTGAAGCAAATAAAAATGCTTTTGCATTTTGATACAAACGGGTCAGCTTTTTATCTGGTATGTTTCCAAGAAATTCGACTGTTGGCCCGGCCAGAGATTTCAGATATGTTTCATTTCTTCCGGTTCCAACGATTATTAATCGAAATTTTTCGTGATTTGCAGCTTGGATTAATATTTCAATATGTTTAGCCCGTGCAAGGCGGGAAACGGTAATGTAATAGTTGTAAGCTGTAAGTTGATAGTTGTTAGTTTTTAAAGGGATGCGGACAGGGGGGTAGATAACAGTTGAGGAGCGACGATAGAATTTTTCAATTCGTTTTTGAGTTTCAATAGAGTTCGCAATAAGAAATTCAGGTCTTTGAGATGCAGTAAAATCCCACATTCGTAAAAAATGGTTGATAAAAATTCCGTATATTTTGATAGGAAGATACTTCTGCCATTCAATCGCTGTCTCATATCCGTATAAGTATCGTGGAGGATGATGAATGTAACTTATATGGACGGTTGGTTTTTTCGTTTTGATTCCTTTGCACATCCACGAACCCGTTGATGATATGACAAGGTCATATGGTGAAAAATCGAATGATTCCCAAATGAAAGGAGTAAGAAATCGAAGCGGAGAGTAAAGCTTGTTGATCAAGGGTATTCTACCAAACCAAGAAGAGTGAATATGCCAGTTTTTCATGCTTTCTGCGTGTTTTCCAAGAGAGCTGAGAGAGTGTGTTGATGTGTAAATGTCAGCCTGCGGAAATAGCTCCTTTAGAACTACTAGAACCCGTTCAGCTCCTCCGAATTCTCTTAACTGGTCATGGACAAGTGCAACCTTCATGAAATTGAATAGTATATTATACTATTTACATTTATGAATATATTCCATGCGATTGTTTTGGGAGTTATTGAAGGATTAACTGAGTTTTTGCCGATTTCTTCGACTGCTCATTTGCTCATAACATCAAAGATTTTTCGCATTCCCCAAACAGATTTTGTGAAATTTTTTGAGGTATTTATTCAATCTGGCGCAATATTTGCAGTTATGATTTCTTACATAAAGTATGTTCGGAAGCATCCGGAGATTATCAAAAAACTATTTATTTCATTTCTGCCAACTGTAATTATCGGATTTTTTCTGTATAAAATAATTAAAGGGATTTTCTTTGAATCGTATCTGCTGATTTCTTTTGCTTTAGTTGGGGTTGGAGTTTTTTTTATCATTGCGGAAGAACTTATCCGTAGAAAAAAACGTGCTGAAGTAAAATTGTTGACACAGATGGGAGATAGAAACGCTTTTTTAGTGGGTTTATTTCAAAGTCTAGCAGTTATTCCTGGAGTTTCGCGTTCGGGTATTATTATGGTAGGGATGATGCTGCTGGGATTTAGTCGGAGTGACGCAGCGGAATATTCATTTTTTCTTGCGGTGCCTACTATTTTGGCTGCATCGGTTCTCGATATTGTTAAAATGAGAAACATCCTTATTCATTCGTTTGATTTGGTTCCCGTACTCATGCTCGGGTTTTTTACTTCGTTTTTAGTAGCTTTTGGAGTAATTCGGTGGTTTATCGGATATGTTCAAAAAAATACCCTCGTTCCTTTTGCTGTGTATCGAATAATTCTTGGATTTCTTCTTTTTTTCTTATAGTAATCAGGTCAGAGTCTGGAGATCTTTGAGATTGTTTTCTCCACTAAGTATTAGGGTTAATCTGTCTATACCAAGTCCGATTCCAGCATAAGGAGTATTGTGCATTTTTTTTATTGCGTTTAGGAAATGAGAATCGATTGGCTGATGAGAATTGTGTTTTTTTCGCTCGATCATAAACCGATTTTTAATCGCAGTCCAATCTGTATTTTCTGTATTTCCGTTGGCGATTTCGACTTTGTTTACATACAGTTCAAACCGCTCTGCAAGAAGAGGATTATTTTCTTTGGGTTTGCACAGAGGAGAAATCCTGCTTGGAAAATCAGTAAGAAATAGAGGTTCAGCAGGGAGTCGGGTTTCAATTTCATTCGCAAACAGCTGATTATACAGCTCCTCCCAACTTGAGTTTGCGGTTTTATATCCCTTTTGATCTGCAATACGAAAGAGAATTGTTTCTTTACGCAATAAATCATTGAAATCTATGTTCAGATAGTGGTTGAACAGTGACGGTAATGACAATCTTTTATACGGTTTTGTGTTATCAATAAAAAAACAGTGAGAGAACGCGAGCTTCTCCTGGACTGTTTTGAGAAGTTGCTCTGTTTGGGTCATAATATCAAGATATGAATTATTTTTACAGTACCACTCGAGCATTAAAAATTCAGGGGTATGAAGTGATCCGCTGTCTTCGAGATTACGAAACGATGAGCCGATGCCAAAGCAGTTTTCATATCCTTGTGCAATCATTTGTTTAAGTCTGCGCTCTGGAGAAGTGGAAAGATAAAGCACTTTCTTTTTTCCTTTCTTATTCCAGATTGTTGAAAAAGGATAAATGTTGGGTTCTTGAGGAACTGCAGTGTTTAGTACCGGAATGACAATTTCATGAAAAGATCTGGAGTAAAAAAAATCGCGGATTGATCGTATAATATTTTCCCGGCTAAGCAAAATATTTGTTTGTTTCATATTCTATTGTTAAATTGCGATTTTAATCCACACATAAAATTTGGCTGGTAACATCCGAGGCACGGTCCGCTGATTTTTTTCTCTAGATTTTGGATAAGGCTAAGTATAGGATCATCAATGTATCCTAAACGATCAAAACCCTCACAGCAACCGTAGACAGATCCGTTTGATACGAGAGCAATCTGGTAACAGCCAAGTGTTCTCGGAGGAAATGTTTTTTTTGTTCGCATGAGACGTTTGATTTCGTCATCGGCTAAAAAGTCAAAACCAGCGGTTTGTCCTGTTATGTTGGAAATGGGATGAACAGATAAATAGGAAAGAGGTTTTCGTGGGTGATAGGTTATTTCATGATAACCAAGTTGTCTCATACTGATTTCAAACTCAGGAATTAAAGGAAAATTTTGTTTTGTTACTATGGAGAATATTTCAGTATGAAACCCTAATAATTTCCCGCGCATTAAAAATGCAATACTTTTTTTGAATGTACCAGTTCCTCTATTTGTGTCGTGATATTTTTCCGGACCGTCAATCGATACGATAAGATTAACGTTGTTTGGATGTTTGAACTTGACAAGGACATCAAGAGTTCCATTTGTGATTATCTGGATGAAAATACCTTGTTTTGCAAGCTTGTTCACTAAGCGAGGAAAATAGGGAAGAGCCATGACTTCTCCACCGCAAAATGTAATGACTTTCAGTTCTATCTCCTTTTGATACCGTTTAATAAAGTTTAAAATCTGATTTTCACTGAGAATATCGTTGGTTTTTTTTGTATAACAGATTTTACATCTGAGGTTGCATTTTTCAAGAGGATTGATATACAGATGTTGGAGGACGGACTTTAGATGATTTTCAATCTGCTGATTCATATAAACTCTGGAGCGGTGGACCGGATTTGAACCGGCGACCTTCTCCTTGGCAAGGAGACATTCTACCGCTGAACTACCACCGCGGTGTGCCGAGAGTCAGAGTCCCTTCAACTTCGTTCAGGGTAAACTTCTCCTCTGACTCAAGTATTCTTCGTCTATTGTTGCTCGCACTGAGCGAGCATTGCGAGTCGAAGTGTGCCGAGAGTCAGAGTCGAACTGACATCTGAAGTTTTTCAGACTCCCGCCGTGACCACCTTGGCTATCTCGGCAATCATAAATACCCGTTTATTATATCAGGTATTCATGGGTGCGTCTGCTTGGATTCGGACCAAGGACATCTACTTTATAAGAGTAGCGCTCTACCGCTGAGCTACAGACGCTTGCTATTTGCTATTTTAGCATTTTTTCATGTGGCTTGCCATGCGAAGTCTTACGTTACGAGACGGAGGGTGGACCTAGCCGGAATCGAACCGGCGACTAGTCAATCTGCCCGCCGGAACTGTGGACCGAAAGGGACTTGAACCCTCAACCTCTGCAATGCGAATGCAGTGCTCTACCAATTAAGCTATCGGCCCGGCTGAAGTGTTTCGTACTCAGTACTAACTCGCTGTAATCCTCGAATGACCAGTTTCGTACTTCGCTTCGCTCAGTACTAACTCGCTGTAATCCTCGAATGACCAGTTTCGTACTTCGCTTCGCTCAGTACTAACTCGCTGTAATCCTCACTTCGTATCGGAAACAGCGAGTTGAGTGCCCCTGGAGGGACTTGAACCCCCAACCTGTGGCTCCGGAAGCCAATGCTCTATCCAATTAAGCTACAAGGGCAATGCATGTATTATATCAACTATATAATTAGGTTAATATTGTTGTGATAAAATATTTCATTTCTTATGAAACGTGACGAATTGTTTTGTGTTGGACAAAAAGCTGTTATAAATAAAGACGGTTTAGTGTTAGTCTTACACGATCCATTGCCTCAGCCTGGAAATATTGATTTGCCAGGCGGAAAAATACAGGAAGGTGAACTGGATTTTACAAAAGCGCTGCAGCGGGAAGTAAAAGAGGAGAGCAATCTCATTATTGAGGTTGGGCGACCTTTTTACACACATTATTGGGAATTTCCCAAAGACTCGATACACAGGAACAGGGGAAAGAAGATATATCTTGTTTTCTACACATGCAATTATTTGTCAGGAGAGGTTAAGATAAGTGAAGAACATGATTGGTATAGATGGGTAGGTAAAAATGACTATAAAAACGCATTTATCGAACAGAATAATATATTTAAGGCGCTTTCTGTTTATTTTAATACATCAAAGTAAGTCAGTATTTTTCGGAAGGCTTTTTTATCGGAAGGGAAAGTCAATAAAGATAGAGCATTATTTTTGGTAGTAAACTTTGCCTCTAGCATCTCAAAGTCATGATCTTTCGGATCTCCCGATACATACTCCATAAGATAGTAATATACTTTTTTGTTGACAAGATATTCCGTTTGGTCATTTTTTCCGTGAGTAGAATTCGTCCATTTATAGGAATAAGAAACTTTGATAGGTTTTGGGATTATGATTTTTGCTTTTACCCCTCCTTCCTCCTCAACTTCCCGAAGCGCTGCATCTTCCATAGACTCATCACTGTTTTTATCAGCGATAAGTCCTTTCGGGAAAACCCAGCCTTTATGATATGAATGCTGACAAATCAACCAAGTAATGTTGTGGGTTTTGGATTTAGGATTTAAGATTTTTCTATATACGATTCCTCCAGCAGACGTTTCATTTTTGATCAGCATACATTACAATTATACTATTAAACAGAGTTTTCATAAAATTTTTATGCATAAAAAACACATTTCAACCGTTACTCCAAAAGAATCTTGGCTTAAACCACCGCTTTCTCAAAATATTAAATCAGGATTTGTCGTTCTTCATCAAGGAGAGGAAATGGGTGAACACGTTACAGAAAACAAGGAGGAAGTCATTTATATCATTGAAGGCACAGCAACGGTTATTGTTTCCGGAAACACAGATTATGCATCAGCCGGATCAATGATTTATATCCCGCCTCACACCCCGCATAACGTAAAGAATGAATCAGAAGAAGCAGTTAAGTATATTTATGTGGTAAGCCATTTCAAATAAAATCTCTTAGGATTTTTGGTTTATGGTTTACGGTTTTGGGTTTTTTTTGTAGTACTGCCCCCCCATTTCATATTCAAAGATAGGTTTGCGGATTGGTCCATGAATCAACTGATGAAAATAGGCCTTTATCGATTTGTGAAGGCTTTTTATGAGTCCTTCCTTTTCAAATCTTCGAGTGGAAACATAGAGGATTGGTTTACGATAAACCGCAAAAGACGCTTTTGCCTTGTGAGCTCGTTGCAGTAAATCAAAGTCTTCTCCGAATAAAATGGTATCGTCAAATCCTTTAAGCGTTTCAAACAGCGAACGCTTCATGATTATACAGGGGCCGTTTGCAATCGGTTTAATTTTTTGAGAGAGCGTCATAACAATGTTTAAACCGCATAAAAGGATTATTCCAGTTAAAGAACGGGTTTTTGGTCTGTTCCAAACGGTTAGAATATCGAGATTTCGTTTTTGGATGTAAGACTCAATAGTTGTGATAAAATCTGGCTCAACCTCTACATCTGCATCAAAAAAAATAAGCCATTTGCTTTTGGCAAAACGTGCTCCGTTATTACGTGCCTGGCTTACATTTTTAGTCGGATGTTCGATGAACTTTATACCGGAGAAAGCGTTCTCATAATTTTTTGCAACAGAACGCGTATTGTCTGTTGAGCCGCTGTCATTAATAATGATCTCAAATTTTTTTTCGGACTGAGTAAATAGGCTTTTCAGAAGGACGGGCAAGTTTTTTTCTTCATTGCGGGTAGGAATAATTATGGAAAAGAGTATTTGATTTTCCATAGTGCATTTTAATTATAGCGTAATTATGGTTTGAGATTCCATAGAACGATACGCAGCGTCAATTACTTCGATTGACTTTATAGCTTCTGAGCCGGGGATAAAGGGTAATTCTTCTTGACCTATTGACGACACAATATTTTGGATCAGGTATCGATGTCCGTTTCCATAGACTGAGTCGATATGCTCAGCATGGATTGTGTGAGTTTCTTCCTCGAAATCACCTTTCCAGTACTCTATTCGGTTTAGTGCCGGTCCGCCAATTTTGATTGTTGCTCTATCATAGAATAACGTGAGTGAACCTTCATAATTTTGGGGATATGCAATAGTATTTGCCTGAATATTTCCAATACTTCCATCGGAAAATGTGAGGTTGACGGTTATTGCGTCTTCACATTCCATCTTATGTTTAAGTGTGGCTCCGAATGCGCTTACTTTTGAGACCGTTTTGTTCTTGAAGTATAGTGCGAGGTCGATATAATGAGAACCTTGATTGGTAAGTACTCCTCCGTCCATTGCTCGGGTACCGTGCCATTTATCGTTGTAGTAGTTTTGTTCGCGGTACCAGTATACCTGCGCACTGACATAGTTTAGTTTTCCGAGTTGAGCCTCATGTGTTTTAACAAATCGGACTGCGCGGTTATAGCGATTCTGGTAAGCCACCGTTAAGATTTTATTTGTTTTTTTGAAAGCTTCAATAATTTTTTGGGCGTCAGAGAGATTAAGCGCCATGGGTTTTTCCAAAATCACGTGTTTTCCTGCCTGTGCAGAGGCTATTGCCATTTCAGCGTGAAGCCCTGAAGGGGTACAAATTACTACAACGTCAACATCGGCTGAAGAAATCAGGTCTCGATAGTCAAGAAATCCTTGTACACAAAGCTCTTTGGAAAGGGCATGAAGTTTGCTTGGTGTAGGATCCGCTATTGCGATTAGTTCAGCGTTTTTTGTTTGTCCGATTGCGTCGAAATGGGTAGGTGCTACTCGGCCACAACCGACAAGTCCGAACCGAACGGTTTTCTTCATAGATGGTAAGTCATCGTTTTCTCATGGTTGATTCGCGATGGCGTGAGTAATTATAAATCATTTTCTTGTATAAAACATGCATAAACCAGTACAAATAAGGTAAAATAGGAGATAAAAATGGTCCGGTGGCGAAGAGGAAACGCAGGTGTCTGCAAAACACCTATTGCACCGGTTCGATTCCGGTCCGGACCTCAATTTTGGCGGGCGATTTCGACATGCGCTTCACAATAAGAGATAGTATTGTGGTATACTGGAGGAATGGGTGAGAGATATCAAAGAAATCCAAATACCAAGTGTATTGTTTGTGGAAAACCAATTTATAGAAGACCCATTGAAATTAAGAGAAATAATAGAAGAGTATTTTGTAGTGTTGTGTGTTTTGGTATTTCATGCAGGAAAGAAAAACCATGCATAGTATGCGGAAAGCTCATGCTTGCGGGATTGAATAAAAAAACGTGCAGCAGAAGATGCGCAAATATACACAGAGAAGGAATAAGATACAAATTAGGAAGACCAAGAGATAAAGTAATACACTATAAAAATCTTAAACTCAAGCTTTTAAAGACTAGGGGGAAAGTATGTGAAAGATGCGGATATAATATATACGAAATTTTACAAATACATCATAAAGATAGGAATAGACAAAATAGCAATTTAGGGAATTTAGAATTGATTTGTCCGAATTGTCACTATAAAGAACATTTATTAGAAAAAAGTTGGTTAAAAGGAGGGTGGGCAGGACGGTAATGCGCAAGTCTTGAAAACTTGTGAGCGCAAGCTCTAACAGGTTCGACCCCTGTACCCTCCGCCTTCGTCCGCCGAAGTACTTTAGGGCGAAGGAGTGCTTCAGTGAATCACTACATTTAGAAAAAACGATGTAAAACATATAGTGTTAAAATAATGGTATGTCAGATATTACAGTAGCTGATGGAACAATTCATACTGTACCGGACGATTTAAAAGATGTATTGGTTTCAAACCCGAAAATTTTGACAAAATGGAACAACCTTACTCTTCTTGCACGTAACGAGTGGATATGCTGGGTAACCATAGTAAAAAAACCTGAAACAAGAACAGCTCACATTACCCGTTTACAAAAAGAAATTTCAGAAGGGAAGCGGAGACCATGTTGCTGGCCGGGTTGCCCGCATCACAGACCAAAAGCAATGAAATGGTTTAAACAAAAAGACTGATAAGATTTACAAAAATTAATTCTTCCAGTACCATAATCTATATGGCTATTCCTCATGCAAAACAGGTTTTCGAAATGCTGTATCAGGATGTTGACGGATATGCGATATCCAAATCAGCCCGGAAAAACCGTTCGAGCTGGTACTATGGTCATACTTACGGTGAGGTCACCTATCATGGATTTTTAAGAATGCTCGTTCATGCAAAGCCAAATACAGGTGAGATATTCTACGATCTTGGCTCGGGAACAGGAAAAGCGGTTATCCTTGCAAAGCTTCTTACCGACTTTTCAAAAGTTATTGGGGTTGAAATTTTAAAAGAGCTTCATGAAGCTTCTCAGGTTGTTTTGTCCCGACATCAGAGAATTTCCTCGGAAAATAAGTCAGACGCATCGGGAATTCACTTTGTTCATGCGGATTTTAAAACTATTGATTTTTCAGATGCGGATGTCATTTTTGTAAATGCAACCTGTATGCATTATGAGCTCGGTATCCCGTTAGTTTCAAAACTGGAAAAACTCAAAAAAGGGTCGCGGATTATAACGAACACCCTCCCAATCTCTTCAGAACAGTATTTTATTTCAAGTATTGGCGGTGTTCCGTTCAGCTGGGGAGAGGAGGAAGTATTTATTCATGTGAAGAAGTAGTCTGGAGAGAAGGCTTTCTAAAGAACACATACCAAGTGATACTAACGGTATAAAGAATATAAATCAAGACCGGTAAAATATCCATAGAGCGGGTTACTCCGAATAGTGCTTTTATCAAATCATGAGCTATTGTTCCGGTTCTTGGAAGAAACCATAGAGTAATGGATGTAAACTCGGGGATTAATCCTGCCTCCATAAATTCATGCATTCCCCGTGCAAAAAGCCCGGCTGCAAATAAAATCAGTAAAGCACTACTCATGCGGAAAGCATAAATAATCGGTAACCGATATGTTGCATTAAAAAAGAGAAATGAAACAAAAAGCCCAGCGCCAATACCCAGCATAAAGCCTGGAAAAATATTCTCAGGCTTTGCAGAAAGAAAAATTGTCGATAGAAACAACACAATCTCGAACCCTTCCCGAAATACAGCAGTAAAAACGAGAATAAAAAGACTGGTTTTCTTTCCTGACTCAACAGAACTCTTCACTTTGTGAAGAAGTTCCCCTTTTTGTATTGAGAAGAACGCATGGAGAAAGAAAACCGCCCAGGTGATAAATACACCCGATACAATCATGAGTACACCCTCGATAATTTCTTCCGTTTTACCGTGATAAAACTCTTGAATTTTTACGCCTGCGAGACTTGCTAAAAAGAGTAGGACAAAACTAAGAATACTTGCTCCGATAACTCCTGCCCAAACGGTGTGCAGATAACCATTCAGTTTCATTTTTTTCAAGATACCGATGACGGTTGCGACTATTATTGAAGCCTCTATAACTTCACGAAACGATATCAAAAATACGGGGAACATATATTACTATTTTAGTAATAGAATTAGTATAACAGGTTATATGAAGCTTTCAAAGCGATATAAGTAAATTAACTGGATTTTGTTTCGCGCTGGGTCTTTCTTAAGTGAGGATAGAGAAACATTATTAAACCGGTCAGAATCATAATCCCAAGAGTAAGGCTAAAAAGGAGACTAAGCTGATTATGTGTTTGGCGTGCTACTTCGTAGGAAAGAAACGGAAGTGTGTTGCTGAGTGCAGGAAACTTCAGAACCATTCCTGTTCCAGACATCGCAATGGTTATCACAATGATAAAAAAAACGAACAAATTGTGGATTTTTCTCGAAAGTAAATATAACTTTGTCATAACTTTATTATACGAAATAAGTTTAATTTCTGTTAACTGTGTACAAAAAGAATCTTTACAACCTCATATAACCCCCACATGCCCAGTATGAAAAAAGCAAGAGAGCCGAAAAAAGAAACCAGAGGAATTTTAACAGCAGACATAGTTTTTTGCGGTGAAACAAAAAGAAATATATTCAGTATCATGTGGCCAAGTATTACACCGATCGCAAATCCGAATACATTTACAATATTAAAAAGAGGAACATATCCTGCGAAATCATCAAGTCCCAAAATAAATGGAACAGAAAAGGAAGAGAAAAGGAGCCCGGCCCAAGTTTTTGAAGTAGTTGGTTTCATCGAAATTCCCGGTAGAATTCTCCTCAATAAGGGGTGCGTTATGTGATTAATAGTGGAAAGAAGTTTTTCAAAAAATTTTGCAAAGGGCCGAATATGTTGAGGAAGCTTATTTCCTCCGATACCGGTGTGTTCTAGGCCGTCCGATGCAAGCCTGAAAAGTACCAGTGACGCAATAAGAACCATTATCGCAAGGAGCAGTTCAATAGAGCGGAAAAAATTCCAAATAGTGAGTATTGCAATAGTCCCTAGCGTGTTTCCGGCAGCAGTGCCGATTTCAATTGCAATCCTATTTTTCCAGCCCGGATAAGAGTTCATGAGGTTTCCGATAAAGATTGCGAAATCGACTGACGTTTTCAGGTAAATGGTCATACCAACGAAAATATCAGACCAACGTATTTGAGTACTGATATCAGTTGAACTTACGGAGTTGAGAAGGATAATCACACAAAAAATGAGAACACCAAAAATAAGAAAGGAAATAAAGGTAAGGAAAAGTGGAAGAATCTGTTCCAGTAGTAAGTTACGAGTTTTCATAATGCGATTATACTCTATCCAGGTTTTCATCCTGCCATGAGAGCGGATCTTCAACCGGTTCAATATGGGTAGTAATTGTCGCATAGGGAATGAGGTTGCGGATTTTTTTCTCGATATGTTCAACTAATGCATGGCTTTCTGTAACCGACCACTTCCCGGGTACGAGTACATGAAAGCTAATAAATCTACGCATGCCGGATTGGCGTGTACGAAGACCGTGAAATACAATACCTTTATTTTGGAACTGTTTGAGTGATTGATAAATCATTCCGAGTTCAACTTTACTAATTGAGCTGTCCATAAATCCAGAAATTGATTTCTGGATAAGTCGGACTCCCGTTACAATAATTTGCATCGCAACTAACATAGCAACGAGAGAATCAAGAACGCGTATTTGGGTAATGGAAACAAGGATGAGTCCAAAAAGAACACCGATAGATGTAATGACATCAGTCATAAGATGGTGTCCATCTGCTTCAAGAGCAATAGAATGGTGTTTTTTTCCCTGGGTGATAAGAACGTGTGAGACCATAAAATTGACCGAGGTAGCAAGCAGTGAAAAAAAAATTCCCTGTCCGATATTGCTTAGCGTAATAGGATGAAAAATACGGGTGATTGCAGTAAAAAAAATGACGATGGCAGCAGCAAAGATCATAAGACCTTCAAAAATGCTTGAAAAATACTCAGCCTTCGTATGACCGTATGGGTGTTCTTTATCAGGAGGCTGGAGTGCAATGCTAATAAAAAGGAATGTTGTTATGGCGGTTGCGAGGTTTACCAATGATTCAAGTGCGTCCGACAAAAGACTCACCGAGCCTGAAATAAAAAAAGCGATAAACTTAACGAGAATTACAAATAATGAAGCAAAAATTGACAATCCAGCAATCTGTCGCACAGTAAAACGTTGCATAATCTATTATCTCAAAATCCTCTCAATATCTTGATCCATTTGTTTGGTATAATGAGTTTGTTTAATATGGAAGATCAAAAAAAATTGAGGTGGAACTTACTTATCGGGCCGGTTGCAGTGCTTCTAATAGTTGTTCTCGGATATGTGGTTTCAAACGAAGCGACTAAAAAAGTATATAGGGATTTTAAACCAATTGCTTATGAAAGTTCAGAAGCAAATAATACAACTACGCCAACGCAACCTCCGGTTGATAAAACAAAATATACAATTAGCGTTCTCAATGGAAGCGGAATTACCGGTCAGGCAGGTGAGTTTAAAACAATGCTCGAAGAAGCAGGATTTGTAGTTAAATCAACAGGAAATGCGGACAGACAAACATATGCACGAGTTGTTATTTCAGCTCGGCAAAACGTAGCACAATCCTTCTTGGATGAATTGAAGCGCACAATCGAGAACTCATATGAAGTAGATAAAGTGAGTGAAACCATCGAGCGGGAAACACCAATAGACATTGAGATTATTACTGCGCCAAACAAATAATTATGAAAGGAAATCAGGCGGTTGTTATTGCCTCAGTGATTGTCTTTGTTCTGTTTATTGTTTATTTATTTTTTTCATTTAACAATGGAGCGGGTGCACCGGAATCAGAAAAAAATACCGGCACAAGCTCATCGGTTGCTGGCTTGGACGGAAATGACGATTCCTCTATGAAACCACCAAATATGGAAATTAGGAAATCAAAACAATATCAAGCAGTATTAAAAACAAATGAGGGGGATATTACTATTGAGCTTACTGCATCCGCTACCCCGGTGACGGTAAACAATTTCGTTTCTCTTGCTAAAAAAAATTATTACAACAATACAGTGTTTCATCGGGTTATTAAAGGATTTATGATTCAGGGAGGAGATCCAAAAGGCGATGGTACGGGCGGTCCCGGATACCGATTTAATGATGAACCGTTTGACGGGGAATACACCAGGGGAATAGTAGCAATGGCTAATGCTGGACCAAACACAAATGGAAGTCAGTTTTTTATTATGCATCAAGACTATGATCTTCCGAAAAACTACGTAATTTTTGGCAAAGTTGTTGAAGGCTTAGATGTGGTTGATAAAATTGCAGAAGCTCCAGTTCAAACAAGCGGGTCTGGAGAGCCTTCAAAACCGGTTAATCCGGTTAAGGTAGAATCTGTTTCTATCGTTGAAAAATAATACTCTCACGCAATAAAATAACCTTGTGCAAAAAAAGCGACAAGAAGCGTTAATAGAATAAAACATAAAACAGCTATGCCTGTTTTTATGTATTTGTTTTGAATAAGCGCAACCGCAAGAAAAAAGGGGAATAGGGGAATTATATACCGGGGGAGACCGGAGAACGTTCCTGTTAGTGTTGGAATGGCAGTTCCCAACAAAGCAAAAACAAAGTAAGAAAAGCGTATTTTTTTTTGCCACATAACAAGAAATAACAAACATACTCCAGTAAATACAGAAATTTCAAAGAGAGCAATCCACCATTCAAAAATGTGTGGCGAAACAGTAGTAAGGATCTTTAAATATCGAAAAACCGTTTGAACTGGAAGAATTATTGAGTTCACTGTTCTCCCGTTATGCAGTTCACCCTGCAGATGAACAAACGTGAGAAAGTCTCCCCACCGGTAATAATTATAGAGCGAATAAAAAAGCGTTCCAAGCGATGCAATACTTAGAAATAAATAAGTAGTAATTTTTTTCGGTTTTGTCAATAACATCTCAATCAGGAGAACAGGAATTAAAATAATTCCAGTGAATCTTATTGATGAGGCGACGGCAGCAGTTACTCCTGATTTAAACCAGTCTTTTTTACGCGCGAAATACAAACTGAGAAGAGAAAAAAAGAGAAACAAGCTTTCAGAATAAACAGCTCCGAAAAAAAAGGATGTGGGAAAAATCAAAAGAAACAGAATGGTGGTGAAAACAACTTTTCGTGAATAATCAATACGGAGAAGCCTGTAGAGAAGAAAAAGGGAGCATAAAAAGAACAAATTTGACATAAACAGTCCTGAAAAAAAGAAACGCATCGTATTTTGAGTAAACATGCCGATTCCCTTTGCGGCTACGTTTATAAGGATAGGGTAAAAAGGAAAGAATCTGCCGTTTGAACTGTATCCATTTTGCGCAATATCGAGATAATGAATACCGTCAAAATTTGCCCAAGGAAAAAAAAGATGATTCAAGGTTGGTTGATACAAGTAACCGGATCGGATTGGGATATTATTACTAACCAGTAGGGGAATCTCAAGAAAAATTCTCCAGATTACAAATACAGTTATTAGGATAATGTATGGGTTCTTTGTTGCGCTTTTCCTCATATTGTGTATATATTATATTGCACTTGACAGGTAGTTATAAGTATTCTATGCTTATACCTATACCTATGGTATAGGTATAACTCATTACTCAAATTACGTTTCAAATATGAATAACAACACCAAAATAAATTATAAAAAAGCAAAAAGTTTGATTGAAAAAATCATACAAATGATTGATGACAAAGCATATTGTATCGATATTATGCAACAGAACTTGGCTGTTATCGGTTTATTGAAATCAGCTCATCAGAAACTGATGGAAGCACATCTTAATTCATGTTTTAAAAAGGCGATGTCCACATCGAATGAAAAAAGAAAACAGGAGATGATAAACGAGATTCTTAAAGTTAACAGCTTGTACAACAAGTGAAAAAAGAAACGATTTTCATACAGGGCATGCACTGCAGATCCTGCGAGATTCTTATTGAAGATGAACTCGTTAAAATACAAGGAGTAAAAAAGGTAGACATAAGCCATAAGTCTGGGACTGCCACTATTTATCATACGAATAAAAAACTGTCTCTACATGATATTACTCAAGCGGTTTCGAGTGCCGGGTATTCCTTGGGTCAAAATAATGAACGAAGCGGGGTTATTTCGTCAAATAAACAGGATTATATTGATCTCGGGTTTGCTCTGGCTATCGCAACCATACTGTTTTTCATTGTACGAGAGCTTGGATTTTTTAATATTTCGGTTGATGGCCCGGGCGGGTATGGAAATTTGGCAGTTGTTGCTCTTGTTGGAATAACAGCGGGTATATCGACGTGTATGGCTCTTGTTGGGGGGCTTGTACTTGGAATTTCCGCACGATTTACTCAAAGCCACCCTGAAGCAACCGGAGCACAAAAATTTATTCCTCATATTTTTTTTAATGTTGGACGGGTAGGCGGGTTTTTTCTTTTAGGAGGGTTTATCGGAATGTTAGGAGGGGCTTTTCAGTTGTCAACCGGTTTTATCGGTGCTCTTACCATGTTTATAGGAGTTGTGATGCTGTTTTTGGGATTACAGCTTATTGCCATTTTTCCAAGATTAAATAATCTGTCATTTACTCTACCCAAAAGCATATCTCGGACATTGGGTATCACAGAAAAAACACAAAGTGATTACTCTCATATACGATCACTAGCTCTTGGTGTTCTGACATTTTTTCTGCCGTGCGGGTTTACTCAGGCCTTACAACTGTATGCCATATCAACAGGGTCCTTTCTGAAGGGAGCGTTGGTGATGGTAGTATTTGCGCTCGGTACCGTACCTGGTCTATTGGGGGTGGGCGGTGTTACATCGCTTGTCAAAGGTTCATTTGCTCGTACCTTTTTTAAATTTGCAGGTGTTGTTGTAGTAGGATTTGCAATATTTAATGTCATAAACGGACTTAACTTGTTTAGGGTAGGAATTGGCGGTATTTCTTCAGCGGTTTCAGAAATTCAAGTTAACGATCCGAACGTAAAATTGGAGAACGGATATCAGATTGTCCATATGGTTCAGGACGATTCAGGATATTCTCCAAATTCAATTACTGTGAAAAAAGGGATTCCGGTTAAATGGATAGTGAAGTCAACTTTTCCCTATTCGTGTGCAAGTAGTTTGATTATGCCGAAATACAATATTCGTACACTTCTTACGAAAGAGGAGCAAACATTAGAGTTCATTCCGAAAGAAGCTGAACCAGTACCGTTCAGCTGCAGCATGGGGATGTATACAGGTGTTTTTAATGTTATTAATTAAACATTTTCTCGTTGTCATTTTTTTTGTCTCCGGTGGGGTCCGCTGAGAGATAAATATTTCATATGATGGCTAAATCTTCAAAAATTCAACTTTCGTTATCAGGTATGCACTGTACTTCATGTGCGCGGATTATTGAACGGTCTTTAAGTAAAGTCACCGGAGTTAAAGAAGTGAGTGTAAACTTTGCCTCCGAAAAAGCATCTCTTATTTTAGACAATTCAATGGTGAAACCTGAAACTTTACTTGATGTTGTCAAAAAAACAGGGTATTCGGCAACAATTTCAAATGAAAAGGATCCTGGATATGATGCCAAAAAAAGAAAACAAGAGGTATATGACCTCTGGTTGAAATTTGTGGCAAGCTTTGGGATAAGTCTTCCGCTGATTTATTTTATGTTATTTGATTTTTTTCCGTGGTTTCCTGGAGCAACACTGTTTTTACCTTACGTAGGACTCATTTCATTTATTTTAACGACCCCTATTCAGTTTTTTATTGGTAGAGGGTTTTATAAAGGTATGTGGTCTGCTTTACGCATGAAAACATTTAATATGGATTCTCTTATTGCAATAGGAACATCAGTTGCCTATTTTTACAGTCTGATTAGTTTTATACAGTACTATCTTCTTAATAAAACATTTATCGGTTTGGGAGGCAATAAAATTCCTGAATTGTATTTTGAAACCGCAGCATTTCTTATCACTTTTGTTATTTTAGGTAAATTGTTAGAGGCTCAGGCAAAGGGACAGACCTCTGAGGCCATAAAAAAACTGATGGGTTTACAAGCAAAAACAGCCCGAGTTTTAAGAAACGGGATTACTTTGGATATTCCGATTGATGAAGTTGTTCACGATGATATCGTCATGGTTAGACCTGGTGAAAAAGTTCCTGTTGACGGTGTAATTGTGAAGGGTTCATCTTCAATTGATGAATCAATGCTAACCGGTGAAAGTTTGCCGGTTGAAAAGCTAGTAGGAGATGTGGTTGTTGGTGGGACTATGAATAAAACAGGCAGTTTTGAATTTAAAACCAGTCGAATCGGATTAGAAACAACGCTTTCTCAAATCATCCGTTTGGTCGAAGATGCCCAAGGGTCAAAAGCGCCGATTCAGGACTTTGCCGATACGGTCTCGGCATATTTTGTACCTGCAGTTATCGGTATTGCGATAATAACTTTTTGTGTTTGGTTTTTTATTCTCGGGTCAACGTTGTCATTTGCGCTTATGGCATTTACTGCGGTGATTGTTATTGCCTGTCCTTGTGCATTGGGTCTTGCTACTCCTACAGCCATCATGGTGGGTACAGGGAAAGGAGCAGAACATGGAATACTTATAAAAGGTGGAGAACCATTAGAAAGTGCCTGCAAAATTAATACAATCGTATTTGATAAGACAGGAACCCTTACAAAAGGAAAACCTACCGTTACAGATATTTTTTCTGTAACTGAATTTTCAATTTCCAATTTTCAATTTCCAAGCAAATCCAAATATTCAAATAATCAATTATTAATATTGCAAATCGCTGCATCAGTTGAAAAACAGTCAGAGCATCCGCTTGCAGAAGCCATCTATCAAAATGCTTACGAAGAAGGGCTTATGTTGAGCGGAGTCGAAGAATTTAGAGCGATTCCCGGACATGGAGTGCAGGGAAATCTTAATAATGACACCTACTATTTTGGAAACAGAAAGCTTATTCAAAATATCGTTGGTCTTCCAGTTGAAAGAATTGAGAGAAAAATGAGTCGTCTTGAAGAACAAGGGAAGACGGTGATGATTCTTGCAAATAAGAAAGAAATCTTAGGACTTATTGGAGTTGCTGACACAGTGAAGGAAACATCAAAAGAAGCAGTGGAAAAGTTAAAGAAGCTTGGAATGGATGTATATATGATAACTGGGGATAATGAACGGACTGCGAAAGCAATTGCAAATCAGGTTGGAATAATTAATATTCTGGCTGAAGTATTACCTGAGGATAAAGCGAAAATAGTAAAAAAATTACAGAATGGTATAATCCCGACGTCCTTGAAAGGATACAAGGAGTCGGGATCCCGACATTTGCCTAAACGACAAATCGTCGGGATGGTGGGGGATGGTATAAATGATGCTCCAGCACTCGCACAAGCAGATCTTGGGATCGCCATGGGTTCAGGAACTGATGTAGCGATGGAAGCGGGAGGAATAGTGATTATTAAAAATGATTTACGAGATGTTGCAAATGCCATTGATCTGTCAAAGACAACTATAAACAAGATTAAACAAAATATGTTCTTTGCGCTATTTTACAACGTCATGGGTATTCCAGTTGCCGCACGAGTGTTGGCTAGCCTGGGATTGGTTCTTAAACCCGAACTTGCCGGTCTTGCTATGGCTTTGTCATCGATTTCGGTGGTAACTAACTCGCTTTTGCTTAGAGGGTACAAGCCTGGCAAAAAAAATTACCTGTCAACTGTTGCACCCCTCATCATGATATTACTTTTCTCATTCATGTTCTTTGAGTTTGCAAAGTTTAGCTCAGGGATGGGATCTGATGGAAAAATGCTGAGCGTTAGACTTTCTACTGACTCAAAGGAATACATAGGATCTCTTTTTTCCAAAGGTAAAACTAAGATTACTTTTGTCAATGGAAATCCAAAACTTTTTTTAGCAGTTCCAGCAATTGATACGAGAAAACTTAAGGTAAAAGAGGGAATAACGACTCTCAGGAAAAACGAAATGGTCGTAGGCTTTGAAGAAGCAACAATGATGATAAAAGAAAAGCTCATCCAAAAACCAGGCGATACACTTAAGAATTTTTTTGGAATTCCCGTTATGAAAGTAGTTGGTATTCTAGACCCAACTGGAACATCCCTTGATAAGTTTCATTTGGTAAACAGCGAGACGTTTCAATTGATAACGAGTGAGGGGATTGTGATAAGTAAAGTTACTGAAGACAATACCGAAAAATTATTCTATGTCATTAACAATCAAGTTCCTGTACTGATAAAAAAAGAGCTTACATTAGAATCATTTGCGGTAGTTACACGTGGAAAACTTGACTACCTTCCCATATTTATTGGAGCAAGAGAGGCTGAAATGATGCAGAAAGAAAAGCTATTTTCTAAAGTTGGAGATAGTATAAATGGTTTTTTTGGAAACAATATTGTAGTTGCTGGCATTCTTTCAAAAACAGGAACAACGCTAGATAATATGCACTTTGTTGGATTAGATTTTCAATTCGATTGATTTCAATTTACACCCTATCAATGAGAATAGAGAAGGTTATGTATAATACTGAGATATGGGACGTAATATTGTTGTAACACTTGAATGTTTTATTAAAAAAGGAAACAAATACCTTCTTTTGCATCGGAATCCAAATAAACGTATCATGCCTGATATGTGGATGGCACCCGGAGGACATAGAGAATTTAATGAAGGTCTTTTTGATTGTGCCCGTCGTGAAGTCAAAGAGGAAACAGGTCTCCAAATAAAAAATATTCGGATACGTGCCGTTGGGAATGCATATGTAAAAGATATTGATCAAGAGTTTTTCTTTCATATGCTCGTTGCGGATTATGCAAGTGGTGTTCTTAAAACAAATGATAAAGACGGTTCCTTTGCGTGGTTGACCAAACAAGAAGTTAAAAAACTGGATAAACTACTCCCCGAGTTGAAGCATATTATTGATCATATTTTTTCGAATTCAAAACAAATTGTTTCGTATAAGGCGTATTATGAAAAAGGAACGGAAATGAATTATTTCGAGATTGAAAAACCATAATCTTACTCATATATGATTCCTACAAAGCTTACTTACTTGGATGATTCCAACAAAACGGAAGATACGGCAGTATGTATTGATGTCGTGCAAACTGAAGAAGGAAAAACTGCGGTTATATTGGACAAAACTATATTTTATCCTCAAGGTGGAGGACAGCCGTATGATACCGGTTTCATAAGGAAAAATGAAGTAACATTTGACGTTGTTGAAGTACGGTGGAAAGATGGATCAGTCTACCATATCGGAAGTTTTTCTCAAGGGATTTTTAAAACGGGGGAGGTTCTTCATTTACAGGTTGATACATCACGGAGAAATTTCAACCGGAGAAATCATACTGCCGGTCATCTGATTGATATAGCAGTCAAAAATCTACATTTGTCATTTACTCCGGTGAAAGGATATCATTTTCCAGAAGGTGCCTATGTTGAATACGCAGGAGCAATACATGAAACGGAAAGAGATGAAATCAAACAAAAAATTGAAGCCGAGGCAAACAGACTCATTGACTCATCGAACCCGGTCACTGCATCGCTTGTTGCCTATGAGGAGTTGTTCAAACTGTGTGATTTTGTTCCTGATTACATCCCCCGTGATAAACCAATACGAATTGTAAAGGTTGGCGTAAATAAAGCACATCCGTGTGGAGGAATTCATGTAAACAATACATCCGAAGTGAAAGCGATAACGGTTGACAAAATTAAAAACAAAGGTGGAAATACTCGTATCAGCTACTCTATAGCACACGAAATCAAATAAACTCCTTCATGTTGCTTTCGTTTACGATAAATGAGGTGCCTTGTCCAGAAACAATCCGGAATGCGGCCTTTCTTACGATTCCTTCGATCTCTCGTTCAAGACTTCGAATTCCCGGTTCAAAGCCGAGAGGGCGAACTATTTTTTCCCACGTTGTATCTTCAATCTGTACCTGTTCAGTTTTGAGTCCTGCTTCCCGAAGATATTTTGGGAGGACAAACCGTTTTCCAATTTCAATTTTTTCTGCGTCATTGTATGAAGGCATTTGTACCAGCTCAAGTCTGTCAAGTACGGCAGTTGAGATTGCGTTTGTATTATTTGCGGTTGCAACAAAAAGAACCTGGGATAAGTCAAACGGGTAATCAATAAAATAATCAACATAACCGGAGTTTTGTTCAGGATCAAGTAGCTCAATAAGGACTCCCATGATAGCTGAACGGTTTTCTGGTGTAGTGCGATCAAGTTCATCCAAAAGTATAACGGGATTTTTTGTTCCCGCTCTCCGTAATGCCTTCATAATCATTCCGGGTTCTGCCTCAGGCGTGGTTTTAGATTGCCCGCGAAGATCAAGCGCTGAGGAAAGTCCTCCGAACGGTATGCGGACAAGTTTTCTGTTCAAAGCTTCTGCGATAGAACGTGCAAATGTTGTTTTTCCCGTTCCTGCCAGTCCGACAAAAAAAAGATTGGGTGCGTGGTACGATTCGGCCTGAATATTTTGTCGCTGCACAATGAGTACTGATAGGTATTCAAGAACCTTTTTTTTGATTGACTCAAGTCCAAAGTGGTTTTTATCAAGAAATTCTTTTGCTTTTGAAATATCAAGCACATCTTCGGACTTTGTGTTCCAGGGAAGATTGGTTATCCAGTCGATGTATTTTGCGGTTATATCTAACTGCACAAAGTTTCCTCCGTATTTTAAGGTAAGCTCAATCCGTTCGATCTGTTGAAGGGCTTTGTCGTGCAAATTAGCAGGCAGCTGAGAAGTCTGCAATTGACTTTTTAACTTTTCTACTTCTGACAATCTATTTTGTGTATTCTGTTGATTAGCAGATGAATTATCCACTTGACAAAACGAAAAAATTTTAATAAGATGGTAAACGCCGAAAAATCACGGCTTAAAATTATATTATCAGTTACCAAATTATAAATCCATGTCAAAACAAAAAGATCCTCAGATCAAACCTCTGTTCGATTATGTTCTCGTCCGCCCTGTTGCTCAGGAGGATAAAACACCTTCAGGAATTGTTCTCCCGGATACGGCTAAAGAAAAACCACAGGTTGGTGAGATAATGGCTGTTGGACCGGGTGCTCATAATGCAGATGGAAAACTTATGCCGATGCTCGTCAAACCGGGACAAAAAGTAATGTATAAAAAATGGGGAGGAAATGAAATAAAGGTTGGATTTGAAGAATGGCTTTTGGTTGAACAGAAGGACATTATGGCGATTGTTGAATGATTACTAATTATCCTAATTTCGAAAACAAAATATAGAAATTCGGATTTAAAAATTAAAAGTTTAAAAAATATATATGGCAAAACAAATCAAATACGGGTCAGATGCCCGCAATAAACTGTTAAGTGGAGTTAACCAGCTTACCGATGCAGTTGCAACAACTCTTGGACCGAAGGGAAGAAATGTTGCGCTGGATAAAAAATGGGGCGCTCCCAATATTATTCATGACGGAGTAACCGTCGCAAAAGAAATTGAACTGCAGGATCCGTTTGAAAATATGGGTGCACAGCTCGTGAAGGAAGCTGCATCAAAAACGGCCGACGTTGCAGGAGACGGTACCACTACCGCAACTATTCTTGCACGCGCGGTTATCTCAAAGGGAATAAAAATGATCACTGCCAATGCGAATCCAATGATTATGCGGAGAGGATTGACTAAAGCAAGCGATCACGTTGTTGCGGAACTTAAAAAAGTATCGAAGAAAATTACACTCAATGATGCAGCAAGCGTTGCAACCATTTCAGCTGGAGACAGTGAGCTGGGGAACCTTATTGCAGATGCGTTAAAGCGCGTTGGGGGTAAAGACGGGGTTATCACAGTAGAAGAAGGGAAGAGTCTTCTTACCTGGGTCGACCACAAAGAGGGAATGCAGTTTGACCGCGGTTTTGCGTCGCCGTATTTCTCAACCGATACCGACAAAATGGTTGCTGAAATCGAAGATCCATATGTGTTAATCACTGATAAAAAGATTACGGCTATTGCAGACCTACTTCCCTTTCTTGAAAAATTTGTAAAAGTGTCAAAAAATCTGGTGATTATTGCAGATGACGTAGAGGGAGAGGCTCTTGCGACTCTTGTGGTGAACAAATTGCGGGGAACATTCAACGCTCTTGTTGTTAAAGCACCGGGATTTGGTGATAGAAGAAAAGAGATGCTTCAGGACATTGCAATTCTGACCGGTGGAACCGTAATCTCTGAGGAGCTTGGAAAAAAACTAGACACTGTAGAGATTGATGACTGTGGAAGAGCTGACAAAATAAAGTCTGATAAGGAAAATACAAGCATTATCGGAGGTAGAGGCGATAAAAAGGCGATTACTGCTCGTGTTGCACAGATTAAAAAACAGATAGAGGAGTCAACTTCAGAGTTTGATCGTGAAAAACTGCAGGAGCGTTTAGCCAAACTGTCAGGAGGTGTTGCGGTTATCAATGTTGGCGCAGCAACTGAGGTTGAGTTGAAGGATAAAAAAGAACGGGTAATTGATGCAGTAGCAGCAACAAAAGCAGCGCTTGAAGAGGGTATTGTTCCGGGTGGTGCAGTTGCCCTATTGGATATCAGTCAGCGGATGGAGGCAGATAAAATTCTTGGTTCTAAAAATAAAGATGAGATAATCGGATTCGAGATGGTGAAAAGTGCAATTGAGGAACCATTCAAGCACTTGATGAAAAACGCAGGTTTAAATCCGGGTGAGTTAATTGCGAAAGCTCGGGAGAACAGCGAAAAAGGATACGGATTCGATGTCTTGCAGATAGAATCAGTCGAAACCGCAAAACCGATAGACATGATAAAAGCAGGAATTATTGATCCTTTGAAGGTGGTTCGCACTGCGGTTCAGAATGCAATTTCAATTGCATCGATGGTGCTTACGACCGAAGCTCTGGTTACCGATATTCCTGAAAAAAAAGAATCAACCCCCCCAATGCCAGGAGGTATGGACGGAATGGGCGGAATGGGAGGATATTAACAAACCCATTATAATATAAAAGAAAAACCCCGGGAGACCTCGGGGTTTTTCTTATTTTTAAAGAGCGGTACTTATGGATATTTATCTTATTCGTCACGGCGAAAGTATTGGAAATACAAAGCAGGGGTATATTTCAGGAAGATCTGATACTCAGGGTTTAACACTAAAAGGAAAAACCCAGATTATTCGGTCTATCTGGGAGTTGAAGAAGAGTTCTATAAATACTGTTATAACCAGTCCGGTTGCGCGTGCTCTTGAAACCGCAGAGTATTTGAACCGGTATTTTCATGCACGACTTATTCGAAACTCTAATATTTCCGAGTTGAATTATGGAAATTTTGAGGGCAACTACTGGTGGAAAATTGTGAGATCATATCCAGATTTTGACTGGCGGAAAACTCAAACAAATATAGATTACCCATATCCGGGTGGAGAATCTTTTCGTTCCGTATATGAAAGAGTAAAGGAGTTTTATCGGAGCCTTGGAGAATATGAAACGCATGATTCAATTGCGGTGATAAGTCATCAACTGGTTCTGGCAACTTTGCTGTATTGTGTATCTTCCCATAATGATATTCACAACAAGTCAAATATAAATGAGCAAGAATATCTTCGGTTTATTCATCATAAACAGATTCCGAACGGACTTGTTGCCCGCATAAAGCTTGATAAGAATGCGGTGCAGTTTGTTCAAGAATACCCATCATTGCACGTAGTTGAACCCAATAAACAAAGTGTAAGTTTTTATCTGAATCAGCACTCTATAGAGACACCTCTTTTGCGTACCATAGAGACAGCTTCAAAAAATAAGGTGTTTCTAAACCGTACTGGAAAAAAATCCATTGTGAAAGTATTGAGCGATACTGAAGCTGTTCGTAGCGCTCGCTTGATTAAACTATACGATTATCTTTCTTCGCATAATACAGTATTAGTGCCTCGGATATTGTTTTCAGATAACAGCAGAGATTTTTTTGGAAATACCTGTGTAAACATGGAGTTTGTTTCTGGAACAGACCTTTATGCAACTCTTTTGAAAACTCAGGATACAAACAAATTACTGAAAAAAGTATTTGCTACGGTGCTTCGCGTGCATTCTGTCCCTGTTCGTGATGTTTCAGAGTTTTGGTATCCGGATGATTGGACAGAAGGACTCAAGACCAGTTGGAAATACTATATGCGTGTTGAAATTCAAAAGACGATTCACTGTATGAGAAAATTTGAATTCGGAAACCATGTGAACAGAGAATTACGAAATCTCCTCATCTACATTGAAAATCAAAAGGATGAAGAGAATGTTCCGCTGCATGGAGACATAAATACCTCAAATATTATTTTTTCTAAGAATAAAACGGTATATTTTATTGATTTTGAGCGGGCACGAATCGGAGATGCATTATGGGATTTCGCCTATTTAGACGGTGACTTGAGTATTAAAAATAAAGATGCGAGTATAAGTTGGAGAAAGGTTTACTTCGCGCAGTTGTCTTTGGAAAAAAGACGAAGAGCAATGCAATACATTCTTTTATTTCACGCGTGGACGGTTCGCGATATGGCCGACTATAAAGATGATGCAAAACGGAGAAAAGAAGGAAAAATATCCGAACATATTCTGAAATCATTCAAGAGTGAGATACGATAGTCATTTATTCGAGTCGGTTATATCAAGGAACGGTTCAATAATCATCTCGGTAAGAAAGTAGATAAATACAAAACCGAAAAGACCAAGAAGTCCGGCTGCATCTCGCGCAACACCTGTTTCTCCTGATTCAGGGCTTGCCATAAATTTCTGTTATAAAGTTAGCGTACGAGTCCTAAAGGCATAAACCAAGTAAATGCTTTTTTGCAGACAGGACAGTTAACCGGCGGTTGTTTTCCTTTATAGATATTCCCGCAGTTAACACATTTCCATTCCAGTTCTGCCTCAGAATCATAGAGTGTTTTGTCGTCCAGTTTTCTCGCAATGATAATGTAACGCTCCTCATGTTTTTCTTCAACGTATTTTAATGCGCCAAACAATTTTGCAGCCTCTTCTTCTTTTTCTTCTATTGCAACTTTTTCAAAATCTGGATACATGGTTCGCCACTCGTACTGCTCACCTGCAGCAGCCATTTTAAGGTTGTCCGAGGTTTTTTTGTACGGTTCGATGTTTAGACCTCCCAGGGTTGAGACAGGGTCGTGTATGAGTTCAAAAAGTTCCTCCGCGTGTGCTCGCTCATTATCTGCAGTTTCCTCAAAAATTCTGGAAATCCACTCGAGTCCTTCTCGTTTTGCAATCTTTGCAAACTGGGTGTATTTTGCCCGGGCCTGACTTTCTCCGGCGAATGCTTTGAGCAGATTTTCTTGTGTATGTTTCATATATTCCCATAGTAGCAGATCTGTAATTATTGTCAAGATTGCGTCTGTTTATTATCCTCTTGTTATAATTGAGTTGTGTTTCACCACGTATATGTGTTTATCCTTACCCTTTGTATTTTGTTGCTTTCAGTGAATTTTGTATGGCGAGCAATACACTCGACTCCGCATGAGTTTGACAGTATTACCTATCATATTCCCCTCGCGAAAAGCATTCTAAACGGGTCAATTACTCAACCGAATAAATTATTGTTTCCCAACAGTGCATTTCCTGCGGTAACAGAAATTATTTTGGCATTCATGATGCTTTTGCATATTCCACTTAACCTGTTCAACTGTATTGGATTATTTATCTTGTGGTATGCAATATTCCGATTTGCAAAGCAGTTGAAACTTAGAAAAAATGCATGGTTGATTGGTTTGGTTGTGGTAACACTTCCAACAACCGTACGTTTGTTGCACTCACAGACTGCGGATATATGGATTGCTGTTTTTTTTGTTTGGGTATTGACTCTACTTAACAAACCCAAAAAGAGTTTTTTTTATTTTTTACAACTGGGAGTATCTTCAGGCCTTCTTATTGGTTCAAAATACTCAGGACCGCTTTTTCTGCTCGGACTACTGCTCGTATACGGAGGAAGTTTAATGCGTATGAGTTCGTTCTCGAGACTAGTCGTGTTTTTTATTCCTTTTTGCATCTTTGGTTTGTCCTGGTATATACGGAATATGATAATTTTTCATAATCCTTTTTTTCCGGCACCGTTTCTTTTTTTTAAAGGAATGTCCGCTTTTGCTCCGAATGTATTTTTATCCCATTATAAAATGATTATTTTTGTAAAAAACGGGCTTATTCACACCATAAATGCTCTGATCTCCGAGTATCTTCACTGGATAGGAATTCTCAGTATTGCTGTTCCAATTGCATTGAGGAGTCAGAATTCATTCCTTACCCGTAAAGATAAGCAACTATTGATAGTTGGAGGAATCGGAATATTAATATATCTTATTATTCCAGGATACGCATACAATTATAATAACTATGTTTCTGAAATTCGTTACAGTATTCCTGTTATCATTCCTTTTTTGATTGTGTTTTTTTCAATACAGCAGAAAAAAGGTTTCACCGCGCATTTCTTTTTATTCATTTTTCTGAATCTTGTAGCACTGTTTGCGCTGTTTGTTTTCGGGAGGTATCACCCGAAGGTTATTTCAGCAGTCGGGATACTTTTTTACCTTTTATTTATAGCCCCATATCCAAAGCGAGCATAAGAATTACGCCTAATATAGTACCGATGGTTGCCCATCGCTCATATCCCTTACTGTGGGTCTCGGGAATGATCTCATTATTAATAACATAGAGCATGGCACCGGCACCGAAACCCATAGCGTAGGGGAGGAGAAAAGTTAGTTTGGATACTAAAAGAATGCCAAAAATTGAAAGCGGAATCTCAACAAGACCGGAGTTGAGACCGACAAAAAAAGATCTCCATTTGGAACCATGTCCCTGAGCAAAATGGGAGAATGCAACTGCAAATCCTTCAGGAATATTTTGAATACCAATTGCAATCATGAGTGTTACCGCAGCTTTGATATTGTGTGAACCCATGGCAATACCAACAGAGAGTCCTTCCGGCATATTATGTATGGTTATTGCAAAAATAAAAAGCCAGAGTGCAACTGTTTTTTTTTCAAGGGTCCTTTGTTTTGTCAGTTGGTGTGCGTGTGGAATTACATGAGTTGCTAAATCGAGAAAAAGTGCGCCGAGAACTATACCGATAAGCACTGGTATTATTCCACTAATTGCTGTACCCGGCAAAATGAGACTTGTGAAACTTGCGGTAAGCATGAGTCCGGCAGCAAAACCGAGTGAAAGGTCAAGAAACTTTTGAGAGATGTTTCCGCGCACAAGCAGCACCATAAATGCTCCGATGGTGTTAAAAAAGGTAATAATAGACCCGGCAAGCAATCCAAGCAGGATCGGGTTGTATTTCCAGCTGACTGCCAAATCGGTTATTGCCTGTATCATTGGTATGTATTATAGCGCAAACTCACACAAAGAGGCTCGTTTCTGATACAATAACAACTGTAAAACGCAAACCAGAGGTACCCAAGTGGCCAACGGGGTCAGACTGTAAATCTGATGGCTTACGCCTTCGGAGGTTCGAATCCTCCCCTCTGGACTATCCTTCGCTAAAGCTACGGATAGCAGGCCAGTAAAACATAAATCCTATGTTTTATACATATATTCTGCGAAACAACAAAATCTCCCGATACTATATTGGTAATACAAATGATTTGAAAAATCGGTTAAAAGAACACCAAAATGGAAATGTACAATCAACAAAATCAGACCTTCATTATGAGCTGGAATGGTATTGTGCGTTTAAAACTGAAAAGCAGGCAGTTGCTTTTGAAAAATACTTGAAAACTGGAAGTGGTATAGCCTTTATGAAGAAACGATTTTTCAAATCATCAGGAGTAGCTTTAGTGAAGGATGTTCCCAAAGATTGACCTGCTGCTCGAAGCCCGAAGGGCGAAGTGCAGAATCCCTAGTATCTGAAGTTTTAGCGAAAGACACCTTTCCTCTCGACTCGCTTTTTAGAGCCTTCTGACAATCCTATATTTTTTGTACTTAAACGTAGGTGAGAACCTTTTCTCCTACTCAGCCGCGAAAGACTTTTAAAGTAGCCAATTAAACACATATCCCATTATCACTATTCCAACAAGGGTAATCCCAAAAAAAGTAGCCAGCAGTTGCCATTTCATGACCTTCTTTAATATCATCGACTCAGGAATAGATACGGTTACTATAGCCGTCATAAATGAAAGAGCTGTTCCAAGCGGAACACCTTTCTTAACAAGTGCTTCCATTATGGGAAGAACGCTTACCGAATTTGCATAAAGTGGTGTTCCAAGCAGTGTAGCAACAGGAATAGTCCACCATGTCTTTACAGCAAGGTATTTTGCAACAATACTTGCTGGTACAAATCCATGAATGAGAGCTCCTATACCTACACCAAGCAGAACATATGGAAATACGCTTTTAGTAATTGTCATGCCATCTGTCCAAAAGTATTTAAGAAGGTCTATTAATGGAAGTGGTGTTCCACCATTTTCTTTTTCAACCTGTACCCGAGACTTAAACCTAAGAAGTTCCGGTTTAATATACTTCTCCATACCTAATTTTTGGATAAGAAATCCACCCACCATTGCAATTAAAATTCCAACAACGTTATAAATAATTGTCACTTTCATCCCAAACATTGCAGGAAAAAGATACAACGATGATTCATTTACCAATGGCGAGCTGATCAAAAACGCAAAGGTTACTCCTAAAGGTATTCCTGCACCTACAAATCCAATAAAAAGTGGGATGGATGAACAGGAACAAAATGGAGTAACGACCCCCAAAATTGCGGCAAATAGATAATCCAGCCCGAACCACCTTCGCTTCAGAAGCAAGTCTCGTACTTTTTCCATGGGAAAATAGTATCGGGTGAATGCCATAAAGTAGTTAATTACGATAAGAAGCAAACCGATCTTTATTGTGTCGTAAATAAAAAAGTTAATCGTGTCTCCCCAATAGGAATGAGGAATAATATGGAGCAACCAATAGGTCACAAGATCAGAAAATAGTTGTATTGGTTTAAAGATGTCCATATTTAACATTTGCTTCCACAACTACACATGGGAGCTTTTTCTTCTGTTTTAATTCCAGAAGAGATAACTTTTTTTATCTTTTCGATATCTGGTGTAAAACCCGTCATTACCGGCTTTCCATTAACAGCAAGAACGGGGGATTGCATCATCCCCATCTCAATTATTGCTTGTGTGCCCTCTGAGCCTGAAAGATATTCAACCTTTTCCTTCATTCCCATTTCAGTTACAGCTTTTTGAGTAATTTCATATAACTTTTTACAGGTGGCGCAACCACTTCCCAATACTTGAATTTTCATAGATTTAATAATGAATTAATAATTTTTTTTCCTTTTTTTGTGAGTGTATAATAAACACGTAATCCTTTCTTTTCATCTTGGACAATTCCTGCTTCTTTTAGGTCTTTTAAGTGGTGAGATATGAGGCTTTGAGAAAGATCCACATGTTCCATCATCTCACAAACACAGTGACTACCCTTTTGTAATATACAGAGCAGCTTAAGTCTACTTTCTTCAGAAACAATATGTAGAAGCGAAGATAAAGAAGTAATTTGCTTTGACTCAATGCTTTTTGATGAACAACAACTATATGAACTCATATTCATATAGTCTAACAGTTGATTTTAATGTATTCAAGAAGAGATTTACTCGTTTACTATACTAAATTTGGGCATAAAAGGTTCTGACGTCCTTCAGGAGTCTGGACAAGGCACAATTCTGCGCCTTGCTACGCCATAAAGCAGAATTGGGACGCAGGGAGATACCGACTGGTATCTCCCCAGGAAAATTCCTATGAAATTCTACTACGTCTACGTTCTTCGCAGTTTAAATTCTGATTTTATTTATATTGGTTTCACTGATAATTTAAAACGTCGCTTTAAAGAACATAATGCCAAACAAAATATTTCAACTAAACATTATGCTCCATTTGAAATTATTCACTATGAAGCATATAGAAATGAAAAAGATGCTAAACGTCGAGAAGAATATCTAAAGTGTAATCGCGGAAAAACAACTTTGAAAACAATGTTGAAATGTTTCTTTGAAAATCAAGCGCCGAATGGTGTATGAAAATCAGACTCAGGATTGTGCCTGAAAAAAGTTCGAACTTTGTAATATTTTTCAATAAGGTAAGTGAACGGAAATCACAACATACAGTAAATCAGATCATCTTAACAATTCAAAACAAGGGTTCGAACTATTTCTGAAACAATAATGTGAGGATTCTTGGAATTTTGATTTCTACATTTTGCTCAGGAAGTTCAATAATTTTAACCAGATTTAGTTTTACATCAATAAATGGCTGAATATAATCCGATATCGTTTTTGGATACCAGGTTAGCTCAACTTTCCCCCATAAAGACAATTTCTTCTGTTCTGAGTGATCAAAATAATCTTTTAAATGAGGATATTTTGGATTTGTTTTTCCTGCAATTGCCTGCGCGTAATAAAATTGAGTATTAAACGGATGATCTACTACAACAATAAGCTTTCCACTTTTATGAAGAATGCGACTGGTTTCATTAGCAAATGTATCTAACGTAGAAACATATTGAAGAACCATTTTAGAAATAACAAAATCAAATGTTTCTTCATCTAACGGCATTTTTTTTGTTACATCATGAACCAAGAACGATAAGTTTGAAATATTTTTATATTTCTTCCTACATAGTTCAATGAATGTTTCTGCAAAATCCGTACCAATAACTTTTTTTGCTTTTTTAGTTAATCTTGCTGCAAAATAACCGCTTCCACATCCAGAGTCTAAAATAGTTTTATTCGAATAGTTACCTAATAGGTTATTAATTATTGGAAAGATAACGTGATGATTTAATCCGTCCCCATATTCCCCCATATTTTTGTCATACCAATTGGATGAAGAATTCCACTGTTTAAGCGTTGACATAAGTCAATTATACAACTCAATATAATCATTTTTTGAGAATTTACCATACTAAATTTGTGCATAGAAGATTCTGATGTTCTTCACTCCACTTCGCCCTTCGGGCTTCGAACATCCTCGTATCTTATTGATATAATGGTTTATGGATCTGCTTGAAAAAAAGTGGCGGAGATATCACTATAAAAATCTCACTTTTTTCGGCATAAGTGTTGTTATTGGTTTTATACTGATAGAAACCTCTCTTTTTAGAGATTTTGTGTTCCATTTGGGAAATTTTGGTCTGATAAGTGCCTTTATTGGAGGAATACTGTTTGTGTCTACGTTTACGATATCTATTGGAACTGTCCTGCTTTTGTTACTTGCTGAGACCATAAATCCTGTTTATATCGGGTTAATTGCAGGTTTTGGTGCAGTAGTTGGAGATCTTGCCATCTTTCAATATGTAAGAAATAAGGGTTTGATTTCGGAAATTAAGCATTTTTTTGAGTTTTTTGGGAGTGATAAATTGAGTCATCTTATTCACTCAAAATACTTTAGTTGGAGTCTTCCTGTTATAGGTGCGATTATTATTGCATCTCCTCTTCCTGATGAAATCGGTGTGGGATTGATGGGAATTTCGAAATTAAAAACATTTCAATTCATTTTGCTTTCCTTTTTCTTTAATTTTCTCGGTATATTTCTTATCGTTTCTGCGGGAGCATACTTCAAACCGTAAATTCTAGTTCACATACCTAGTGTTTGATATAATCATCTTATCATGTGGTGGGTATTTGCTTTATTCTCTGGGGTTTTCTACACGATTCAAGGCTTGATCACAAGACATGTATTGAAAGGAAATAAGGACGCCTGGGCATTTTCTTTTTATTTTTCAGCTATAGGGGCAATAGTAAGTTTCCCCTTCTTTTTACATAATAGTAAAGTTGCCCCTAGTTATCCTTTTTGGTTAGTTATGTTACTGGTTGGCGTATTGATCGTTGTACAGAATCTTCTTAATTTTAAATCTTCAAATCATCTTCCTGCATCAGTGGGTGGAGCCATGACAAAATTTAGATTGGTCTGGGTTTTTATTTTAGGAGTAGTTGTATTAAATGAAATGCTAACTTGGCAAAAAGCGCTTGGGACTTTTTTTGCTGTTCTTGCAGGAACGATTATGCTTAAAAAAGCAGATAAACTTGGTTCGATAAAAGGATTTGTATTAGTTTTTGCTTCAACTATTTTTTATGCCGTTGTTATCATACTTTATAAATATTTATTTTTAGCCTTCAATTCGCAGAGTTTAACTTTTTTCATATTTCTTTTTCCAGCAATCATCAATGTATTAATTATGCCTAATTCGGTAAAAAGAATTTATCAATTAGTAAAAACTGATGGTGTGCCGGTTTTTATAGCTTGTGGGTTAGGTGCTTTTGCTAATTTAGCGATGAATTATGCATTATCCATTGGGGAAGCAAGCAGAGTTTTAGTGATAATCGAGTCTTTTTTGGTCGTAACTTTATTCGGGGAACATCTTGTTTTGAGAGAAAGGAATCATGTGTTATTAAAATTTGGAGCAGTAGTCTTGGCAGTCATTGGTGCAATTTTGATAAGATTGGGTTAATGAATTGCAAAAGTAGTTGGAAAAAAATAAGATCTCTTTAAAATAATTCAAAATGTACGAGTAAAACTTAAGATACAAATAAAAGAATAGTTATCATGTTTGAATGAAGTGAATAATTCTTTTTTTAAGCAGGGTCATAGTTAAGGAAATGCTTATCACATGTTCTATTGAAGGAATGATTTCATTTTTTGCTCCATTTATTGGAACGGTAAAATAGGGAACGACTTCATCGAAAATCGGCCGAATGGTTAAAATTTTTTTCCGATCTGCCTTTGTGAATGTTTTTTCCAACTGCTGAGCTTTGAGAACCGATTCCCGAAATGACGGACTCGATTTTGCTGCCTGACTAAAGGTAAACCAAGGCCAATCTCCTTCTCTTGTTCTTCCGCAGTTGATCACAATTTTATGTATCTGTTTCTTTCTTTCACCAAAAATATTTAAGGCGAAACTGCTTCCAGCACTATTTCCGACTATTGAAATCCACGAGTATTGACCGGTAAGGGAATCTACCAGCTTCAGAGCTCGTTGCATTTTTAATTGAAAGCCATTTTCTTCAACTTTCCACTTTGCATCAAAGATATACGGACTTATTCCAAATTTTCTCCATCCTTCAGTTGCCCATATATGTTTCGATATTCCATTTCCCAGTCCTGGAATAACAATGACACAGTGTTTGGCGAACATTGAATGTATTATATCTTAATAGTATAGAGAACATTTACATATTCCTTCGATTCTGGAGAGGATATGTTTGGTATGATAATGGCATGGGAAAAATTACCGTACTGATTAATCCAAAACAAAGAAAGCGCTATATTGAAAAACTTCTCAGGCTTGACGGGTTATCACAGGTAAAAGAGGACGCATACGCTGCCTACTGTCCGATTTCTTTAACAAATACTCCATCTGAGGTTAAATCGATAATTTTAAAAAGACAAAATATATTAATGAGCAGAATATTAAAACCTGCAGGGATAACTGCATATGATCCGAGCAGCGCTCCATATTCTCCTGATAAAAATCTTACCTCACTTCCTCAAGAAGTGTATCTGATTGATAGTGGGAAAATAGCAGGTGCCCGTTATTTTGTCGGCCACAATCTGCTTCCTTCAACCGGACAGGGGGTTGAAGCTGAAAAAGCAAAAGTGTTTAACAGAATTGTTGTTGTGTTTATGGACAAAAAAATCAGGATATCTCGTATGCAGCCTCACCGGGCTATTTACCTTCAATACACTGATTTTGAAAAGGAGGCGAACAGGTTTATTCCCGTTTTTAAACTCCTGAAAGAATATGAACCTGGTATGGGTTTTCGTGGGGATATACCGGTACTGCTTGGTTTTAAAGGGGCAGAGGTTGTTGATTTGGAAGAATTGGTTTACAAAACATTTCCCAATCTTCAATATCTGTATAACGGAAAAACTCCCACTGTTGATCTGCGTATCAAAAACTTAGAATTATTCCGCTAAAGTCACTATACTAATTTTTTATTTAGTATTGTCTTGATTATGGATTGGGATACCAACAACTTCTAGTAAATCTTTATTTGGCGCTTTTTCACCAGCAATAACGCTCAGTAAAAAAACTATGTCTTGAGCGGATGTTAATCCTTCTGATTTAATTACCTGAGATGTAAGTTCATACAGTTGGAAGGCAGGATGATCTGCAGGAAGTTGAGCGACTTGGTCAGCTTGTATTATATAATGACCTCTTTCTTTCCGGGTAAACGGCGGTGGTATAATTTTTTGATTTGGGGGGGCAATAACCAACTGCCCGTCTTCACTATAGGCAATTGTTAAATCTGCAATTGCAGTATATAGAACAAGAGGAAGACCTGAAGGTTTACAAGGTCCAAAGTCAAAGTCAACGCTGTCTTTAAGCATTGACGGGTTGGGTCGACAAAAATAAAATGGTGGAGTGATGCCTCTTGGAGTGATAAGCTTTTGTGCCTCGATAATCTGAGGCCCTCTTACCCTTAACAAATTGTTCCAATGATCGGTAAAATCATCTCTTAATCCAGAAGTAACATTTTTGGCCAAGTAATCAGAAAATCCCGGACTGAGCTGTGACTCAGACATATAATTTCAATTATAATATATAGGTATAAGAATACATACGAAACCTGGATAATTAATTTAAGAATATTTCTCGATGTTGCGGTAAAAACGATTCGATTTATTTAATCTTTTGTGGATTTACCTTATCGGGTATAATATTTTTTTCATCTATGACAGCGCTTATTGATTTTCCAAAAGATTCTGTAATAAAAATTGACAGCATTAACGCATCTCGATCTGTTGTAAAAAGGCTGGCAGGGATAGGATTGGTTAAAAAAACTATTGTTGAGATTGTTCAATCAGAAAAAAGTAATTCGCTTATCTTAGTTAAAGTAGCGCAAAGAAGAATTGCTATTCGTCGAACTGTTGCACAAACAATTCTGGGTACGCGCGTATGAATAAAAAATTGACCGTTGCGGTGATTGGCAACCCGAACGTAGGGAAGTCCGCACTGATCAACTCAATTGCCGGTTCACATTTAAAAATCGGTAACTGGCCGGGAGTAACTGTTGAGAAAAAAACAGCCACCGTTTTCTATAAAGGAATAGAAGTTCAGTTCGTTGATCTTCCCGGTACTTACTCACTTGATTCGACAACTCAGGATGAAATTATTACACACAACTTTCTTTCTTCAAAAGACTACGATTATATAATTAATATTGTAGATATTAACAATCTTCCGCTACAGCTCTTTTTCACATTACAGTTATTAAAACTCGGTAAACCGGTAGTTCTAGTGATGAATTTTTGTAAAGAGTTTTTTGCAGGAAAAGGAAGCGTATCGTTTTCCCGCTGTTCGAAATTGTTGAAGATACCTGTTGTTCCTGTTGAAGCAATCGACCGTTCAGCAAAAAGTAAGGTATTCGATATAATAACTTCCCCGGTTTTTTCAAAACCAAGTGGTACATCTCTTTCAGCACAGACATATCATGCTAATGCTAAAAAAATTCTTAATACGATTGGGTATGTAAAAAGAAAATCCGGCTCGTTGACCGATCTCATTGACCGTTTTCTTCTTCATCCGCTTCTTGGTCTGTTCGCTTTTGCAGTGATATTGTACTTCATGTTCAGCTTTACTTATGACGTGAGTTCGCCTTTTATCGAGTGGATTGACTATTTTTTTAACACTTTTTTGTACAGACAGATTTCTGTATTGTTGACGGGAATTGGCTTCCCGTTTATATTCCAATCGTTTATTTTGGATGGTCTGATTGCGGGAATTGGAACCGTAATGACCTTTATTCCACTGATGGCTTTTCTTTATTTTTGCATTGTTCTTCTTGAGGAAAGCGGGTATATTGCACGAGTTGCCTATCTTTTTGACAGGTATCTAGTCCGACTCGGTCTTCCGGGAAAATCAATTATTCCGCTTCTTATCGGATTCGGGTGTAATGTACCGGGTATTTATGCAACGCGGAAACTTGAAACAGAACATGACAAAAAAATAGTTGCTTTGCTTATGTCATTTATGTCCTGCGGAGCAAAACTGCCAGTTTACATTCTGTTTGCTTCGGTATTTTTTTCGAAGCATGCCGGGTTTATTGCTCTGATTCTTTATCTTTTTGGGATCGGAATCGCTGTTATTTGGGGATTTGTATTTAAAAAGTGGATGAATAAGACTCAGCCGGAAAGTTTATTGTTAGAACTTCCCGAGTATAGAGTCCCTCAGTTTGGAGGGGTGTGGAATTCTGCTCGGTTGAAAGTTCAGTCGTTTGTGTATCGAGCCGGAACAGTCATAACTGCAGTGGTAGTTTTGATTTGGGCATTAACAAGTTTGCCGTACGGTGCAGCTCGGAACCAGAGCATGCTTGCCCGCGTCTCGCAGTTTTCATCTGTTTTATTTGTTCCTCTTGGTTGGGGGAATAGCTGGGAGGCTGTTGCTTCAGTGATTCCCGGTTTTCTTGCAAAAGAAGCTGTTATTGGAGCTTTAACCACGGCATATGGGGTGCAAAGTGAAAAAATGGAAAATAAACCGAATGTTTCTCTTCACAATGCTTTGAAAAAAGACTTTACTCCGTTAACAGCTTTTTCGTTCCTCGTATTCAATCTGCTTCTTATGTCTTGCACCGCGGTAATGGGAGCTGTTCGGCAAGAGTTTGGATTGAAGTATCTTTTTTTTACTTTTGGGATGACATTTTTAACCGCTTATGGTTCCAGTTTTGCGGTTTATCAAGCAGGGAGGCTTATAGGGTTTTAAATCTATGGAAACTTTATTTATTTTGTGCATTGCTATTTCAGCAGTATTGTTTTTGTATCGTAAATGGAGAAAAAGCAATCGTGAGAAAACGGGTTGCACCTCATGTGCAGGCGGATGCGGTTGAACTTAATTTTTTAGCCTTAATACAATAATGCCTATTGAGGTAACGAATCCCGCAATAGCTGCAAAAAGTGGAGTGATTTCTTTGTAGCTGTTGTTTACTACTCTCGGGTATCGAAAAACAAAGTACATAGTTGGTTGGTTGAAAGAATCCCTGATCAGTTTAAATCGGGTGAGTGTGGACGGTGAAATGTCATCAAAAGAATCTGTTTTCATGAATTTTTCCTGTACCGGTGCCGGTGCGTTTACAAAGGCTTCAATTTCAAAATCGAGCCCGGAGGCTCTATGTAAATCCTCTTGATCTTGAGTATTAAAGTACCTTCCCATAAGAAACGCTCCTTTGGGTTCACCGGTACCATTACTGGGAAGAATCGGATACAGGCTAAAAAGAAGTGGTCCTTCAAGAGTATAGACCAGGTTTGAAACTCCCTTTTTATTCTTTATTACGCTTAAAACAAGGCTGTAGAGTGAATGATTTTCATTTTTTTTAAATGCTTGAGCAGGAATATTGACTTTTTGATCCGGTTCAAGTTCGACGGTTGTTTTGTAGATAATATCACCTTCTTGATTGAAAAAAAGTATCATATTAATCCCGGTATTTTGCAGTGTTTTTGTTTTAAGATTGCTGTTTTGGAATCCTTCATTCAGGTCGTTAATGTACTGATATAAATCGTCCCAATAAGACCAGTCATTTGCGATCCGTTCAACAGTGCTGATGTGATTGTAAAATGCAGACGTTAAGACCGTAATACCGCTACTGAGAAGTTTTTTCTCAGTTTTATTTACGGTAAAGGATGCGATTACCGAGAAAAGGAAATAGTAAAAAACACTGAAGATGGAAAAAAATAGAACAATATAAAACAGTTTAACTTGAATATTTCTCCCCATATTATCACTATATCAGACGAATAGTTTTATAGCTGTGAGGAAACAGACTATTTACTTGATGAAAGCGATGATATAAGTGCCGACAGTTATAAGCAGAACTCCAAGCCCAATCGGTAAAGTTATCTTTTCTTTAAGGAAGAATAAAGCAAGGATGACCGTTAAAACCAGACTGAATTTGTCAACAGGAGCAACTTTGGACGCCTCGCCAACCTGAAGAGCCCTGAAATAAAAGAGCCAGGACAGTCCTGTTGCTATCCCGGATAAGACAAGAAACACCAACGTGTATTTTGATATTCCGGACAACTGTTTCTGCGTTCCCTGGGCAAAAACAATTCCCCATGCAAAAATAAGGATTACAACGGTTCGAATTGCGGTAGCAAGATTGGAATTAACTTCCTTTACCCCAATTTTTGCGAGAATAGCGGTTGCTGCAGCAAAAAGCGCCGATAAAAACGCATAGACAAACCATGACATACCATTCAGTATAATATAAAAGACATATGAGAGTAAAGAGGCAGATTGTTCATGTTAACGATCTCATGCAGAAAAATTATCAGTATACGTTAACTGAAGATGAGGGAAAAAATTTTCATTCCGAGTTTAAACCTGAATTAAACCCAAAACAGATGCTTTCAATGGGGATATTCGGTGGAAAATACATGACAGACTGCATCAATGAGTTTCCCAAAGACTGGTTTTCTCATGCAAAACTATGCCATGAATTTCACAATCCGGCGCTTAATTTTTTTGGCGTCAACGCAAGTCAACCTTTGTCAGTATGGAGGGAAAAAGGGTGGATTTATCCTGAGGATCCCCGCGGATGGTTTCAATGGTACTGCCGATATTACCGGGGGAGAAGACTGCTGTTTGAAGATCAGCGTCAGATTAAACGGTGGAAAGCAATAAGAAGGCACATTGCGCAAATTCAGCATAACTGTATGCAAGGAGATCTTTCCTGCAGGAAAGTTCAAAGACAGGCTCTGCTTCACTGGGCGTATGATTCGAGAAAAATATAGTTTTTCACTGTGTTTTATGTTACACTGTACCCTATGATTGTTCACCCCGTATATGCACAGTGTCCGGTGTGCGTTGTCACTGTCGGTGGCGGATTGTTTATCGCAAAAAAACTCGGCATTGATGATCTATTAGTCTCGATTTGGCTCTCCAGCTTAAACACCGCAATCGCATTTTGGTTTGCTTCTTTTATGAAAAACAAACTCTTGAAAAACGGACTCGGATGGACTGTTGGGTTTTTTATTCTCACTGTCGGAACCTTGTTGGTAACAAAACAGATAGGCTATAGATTGAATACCTTTTTAGGCTTTGACAAGGTTCTCGTTGGTCTGAGCGTCGGTTCTATTGTTTCTTTAGGCGCTATCGCATTTGAACGCATGATAAAAAAGAAAAATAATGGGAAGGTGTTGTTCCCTTACCAGAAAGTGGTAATTCCTTTTGGAATACTAATTATTGTGACCCTTTTTTTTATGGGCATTATGCAGTTTATAAAAACATAATACTATGACAGACTCAAATGAACTGAAGTCTTTTATGGATAAGGTAAAAAAAATTGAAAAAGGAGAAAAACTTGATTTGTCCTCAGGGGAAGATCTTTCAATCGGAATCATGAATCTTATTTCAATAGAGGAACACTTGTTTTTTTCAGGAGGAAAAACAGGGGATACTAAATACTTTGATCTGCTTGATGAAGTAAGAAAAATGCGCGTTGAACTCCTCAAGCAAATTATTAAAGAATACAGTGGTGAAGTTTGGTGTATCAGCAAGCATTTACTTGCTGCTTCAATGCGTGTTATGGAGGTTGGAACAAAAGCTCTGAAAAACAATGAAAAAGAAAAGGCCTACGATTTATTTGAAAAATCTTACCACCTTTACAATCTGTTCTGGGCCCTCAATTTAGGCCTTACAAAAACCTCCAGTCTTAAAAAAAATCATATCGCAGAACAGGGAAAGGAAACGCCTATTTCATATACCGATACAAAAGGAACTTCGTTTTTGGGAAAAATGAGTCAAATGATTGGAAAAGTTTTGGATTGCTGTAGAGAATAATATGTGTTTTCTCGAACCGCTTACAGTAAAAAAAATTACTGGGAAAAAAGCACTTATGACAAATGGCGTTGAAGCGTTGTACGACCAACATATCGGTCCGCTTCACGTCAACGAAAAAGTACTTGTTTTTGGTAATCTTATTATCAGTAAATACAACCCGCATGAAAGAACTCACAAAGTATAAAAAGGGAATATTTTTTGCCTTTTGTACCGCAATAGTTTCAGGCATTTCCATTTTTTATTCGAAACTTTCGGTTGCAAAAATCGATCCATTGGCTATGGCTACGTTCAGAAACCTTTTTGTTGGCACTTTATTTTTGATTCTGCTACTTGGATTTAAAGGGTATAAGCGAATTCAAAAACTGAATTATCGGCAATTCATCTGGTTGGTTGTGCTCGGATTAGTCGGTGGGGGAATCCCCTTTTTTCTTTTTTTCAGCGGAATAAAACTGGTCGGCGCACAGACCGCTAATATCATTCATAAATCTCTTTTCGTATGGGTTTTATTGTTTAGCAGTATTTTTTTAAAAGAAAAAATTAGAATTATTTCTATTGTTGGAAGCTTGTTAATTGTTGCAGGAATCTATCTCTTTACTCCTTTGAAACTGGTTTTTGGAAGAGGAGAGCAGCTTATTTTACTGGCGACTTTTTTATGGGCTGTTGAAAATATTATCGCCAAAAAAGTATTGCGGGATACAACACCGGATATTGTCGGTTTTTTCAGAATGGGGATTGGGGGGCTTATGTTATTTATGATAACAGTATATTCCGGGAAAGGTACGATGCTCATCCATATGAGCTTGGATCAATATAAAACCCTGATTGTTGGAGGAGGATTGCTATTTTTTTATGTCACTCTCTGGTATAGAGCCCTCCAGTTTGCTCCCGCAGGTTTAGTGACAATGATTCTTACCTTTTCTATTGTTGTTGGAACGCTATTAACCGGAGGAGTCCTTCAAGAGGGCATTACAAAACCTGACCTTTATACTCTATTTTTTATATTAACAGGAGTATTTATTGCGGTGTTTGCAAGACCGCTTCTTGATTATTTGTGGAGGTTCAATGCAGGTCATGGGAGATAAAAAAGGTTTGCTCTTGTGTTCAAGATACTCAGTTGCTCCGAATTTTTTTGGCTACTGCGGTCCAAATGAAAACTCAGCCTTAATTGATCATCTCTGTGATAATCACGCGGATAAAGAAGTCGGAAATATTCTTACCCAGTTTGAGACACTTTATCTGTATCTTTTGCTTATCGCGAGAGCAAATAAAATAGAAAATGTGTTTGATCACCGTGTGGTTGAAGCATATTGGGTAGGGAACAGTTTGCTTGAAACTGTTTCGAGCGCAGATTATACATCTCTGCTCGATGAACGGTTTAATCTGCGAAAAAAAATCGGCGACATTCCCACAGATAAACTGCAGAATAAAATACAAAAAACACGCATTTATCCCCACCATTCGTTTCATGTATTTAATATTTTTAAAAGAACTGGGCACGATGTAAGCGTTCATACCCTTGCGACTATGGATTCCTGCCGAATTGCCTGGGGAACGGTAACTGGAGAAAGTGCGGATCATGAAAGCATATATGTTCTATTGCGACCGCTGGTTCAGGTCCGGAACAAACTTGATTTTGGTCAAGAAACGGTCCGTATGGTACAGGCGCAGTACCGCAAAAAAAGTTTTTTACGCATTAAAAACGGAGATCGGGTAAGTATTCATTGGGGGTATGTATGCGATGTATTAACGAAAGAACAGGTGAAGAATCTTGAGTTTTATACCCAGAAGGCGGTTGATTTTTTTAATACCTCATGAATATCTATGTATTCGGTAATTCTTTCGTTCCAGGAGACTCAACTGCTCTTATTCTTTATCCTCAACTGCAAAAAAAATTTTCCTCAGTTTCATTTATTCCGGTTGATCCGAATGAAAACTTCCCTCCGCAATGTGAACGGAATATTATAATCCTTGATACTGTCCAATCCCTTCATGAGGTTTCGTTATTCGATTTTGACGATTTAGCAGATGTGGATAAATCCCCTGTTTCCCCTCATGACTATGACATACTGCTTCACCTGCTTTTACTGAAAAAAACAGGGCGGATTGATCGTGTGACCATTATTGGGTTACCCTACCGGGTGAAGAAAAAAATAGCCCTGAAAAAAGTCGAGCATATTATTTCCACTTTACTTTTAAAAAGTGGGAAGCGCAAGACATACAGGGGTCAAAAGCGCGGATGAACTTTTCTACCTCATAAATTATTTTTTCTTTTGTCGCATTTTGCATAACAAGTAATTCAACAATCTCCCGAATTGCTCGTTCCATGATTACTTGGTTTTGTCCTGTCGGGACAATTATTTCACCTCTTTTCACTGTTCCTGTATCGTTGAGATATAGTTTGTAGTATAAGGTTCCTCTTGGCGCTTCAATCACACCGATTCCCTCTTTTTTTGAGGTTGATGGTTTTATTGGGGTTTCCGGTATGATTTTATCCAATTTTTCTATCAGTTCGATTGACTGGTCGATTGAGTGGAGTATCTCGATTGCCTGAGCCAGGTTATTATAGAAAAGATTTTTGGTGGGGAAAAAATCGAGGTGGGAGGAAACAGACTCTTTTGTATTCGGGTGAAGAAACTGTTTTCCCAGCGAAAGCCGGGCAAGTGCTCCAACCATAAGAAGATTCCCTTCAAATGAAAAACCACGCGCGTGAGAGTAAGGAATAATATGTGCATGAAGATGCTGGTCAAAATCGCTTTCCGGTATGGTTTTTCCTTCAGAAGTTTGAATTTTACCCTGCAGATATGAAAAATCAGTTGATACCAGTGAGGTAAACACAAATGGAGCCTGCATTTCGTGGAAAAAAGTTGTTTTGGAAAACAAATCGATAAGAGTTACTATTTTTGGTCGAACGGAAAGAAGTTGGTTTTTAAGTTTTTTTATTTCTTCAAGTGAAGGTAGTTTTAAAAATCCTCCGACTGTTGGGAACGGAGCATGAACCGATCTTCCTCCAATGACGATTGACAAACGGTTACCCGCTTCTTTTACACTGAATGCATCATCAAGTAACGAATGTTGGACTGAGTCTTCCATATCAAAATCAAGAATGGAGTTTTTTTTGAAAACATCGGGGAGAGCAAAAATGTAAAGATGGAGAGCATGATCACGGATAATGAGTCCGTGATACAGTAGTTTTCTGAGGTTTGTTGTTTGGTCCGTTACCGTTATACCAAATGCATCTTCAACAGCCTTCAATGATGCTAACAGATGAGCATTTGAACAGGTTCCGCAGATTCTGCTAACGAGCGAAGGAATTGCAACTGCAGATTTTCCTTGTATTGCCTGTGTATAAAACCGTTTCCATTCAGAAATACTGAATTTTAGATCATACACTTTTCCTTCTTTTATTTCAACATCGAGAGAAGCAGCTCCTTCAATTTTTGAGACTTCCTTGAGTTGTATTTTGAAGTTCTTTGATGTTGGAATAAAATCAAAATTAGGATTATGCATTGGGAGACTGAAGGAATTTATTCATTATTTCTAAAAATAGTTTTTCGTTCATTGGACATCCTGGAACAGTTTCATCAACAGTAACCACATCTGAAACTTTCAGAACCTTTTCTTTGTACTTAAATTTCTCCAGTATTTCACGGATTTGTGCGTTTTGTTCAGCATCAAAAAAATTACGCTGATTGGATGGAGAGCCAACAACTGCGCATGATCCAATTGCAATCAGCTTTTTTGCCTGAATTCTTATTTTTTTAAGTTTTTCCTCTTGAGTGTCTGAACTGATAGCGCCTTCAACAAAGGCAACATCCATAGGCTGTATTTCGTCAGTGTCATCTTTTTGAAGAATGCGGGCATGAACAAATTCGATTTTCTGCAACCAATCTTGATAGTGAAGATTGAGAAGTTCGGTAAAAATAATCGTTGAGTCTTCACAGCAAGTAAATGTAAACCATCCAACCCTAAGTTTTTGAGCCATTCATACATTGTAGCAGAATCACTCCTGATTTTTGATATCATAAGAATATGTCCCTTACCGATGTTTCATTTTATTTACGAAAGTACGCTCCCTTTGCTCTTCTCTTTACTATTATTTTTTTTATTATTTTCTACTCGATACAGCTCATGTTGCTTCTTTCGAAACAGAAGGGGCCTCAGGCGAACAAGGTTAATCCGGTATTTGATCAAATTAAACCCCCAGTATACCCATATGCCACAACAAGCGCGGGATTGACGTATATTTTTGATACCGTTGAGGGTGCGCCGGTCACATCGACTGATTCTGCAAGAGTATATTTTATTCCTGAGACCAAGTTTCAGTTCGGCTATATTGAGAAGATTTACTTGATTGCAAAATCAATTGGGTTCAATACCGAAGAAGTAAAACATACCCTAAATGATGCAAATCAGACTGCGGTTTTTAATGATGGCGCGCAAAAGCTCGAAATAAGCATCTTGAATTATAACTTTACCTATGAATACAATCTTGATTCACTTGGTCCGACTTTTGATCGCGCTGCAACGCCGGAGGCGGATACGGCAAAACAGTATGCGACCGATTTTTTAACTTCCTTTGACCGGTATCCGGAAGAAATTGCGAAGGGAACAAAAAATGCAATTTTTTTTAACTACAACAAGGATGCCAAGGCGATGAGCATATTGCCAAGCAACGAGGGTGCGAATATGGTGGAAATTGATCTCTATCGTGCTGATATTCCGGGGATTCCCGCGGACTATCCGATTGTGACATCGTCTTTCCATAACAGTCAAAACTATGTTACTTTGATCGATCTCGGAGAAGATAAATATCAGGTGATAAAGGCGCAGGTTAAATATTTTGAGAAATCTGAAGAGCAGGTCGGTGTTTACCCGGTGATTACCGGTGATCAGGCGTATGAAAAACTTAAAACCGGACGAGGGTTTATAATAACCTATACAAAAGGCGAAACAGATAATGTGGTAATTAAAAAAATGTTTTTTGCATACTTTGATCCTGATACCTATCAGCCGTACATGCAACCGCTCTACGTTTTTTTAGGAGATAACAACTTTGTTGCATATGTAAATGCGCTGCCCGACAACTATCTTCTCGACTACTCTCAGTTGTAGGAGGGCATGGGAATGTGATTGACATTGTCATTTATCCACTGAACAATTGCAGTAGTATCGGTAAATCTATCCGGACTTTTCAGTACGACGATAATATACTGGCTTCCGTTTTTTTTGTAAAAACTCACTAAATTTTCTCCCGCATTTTCTGTATACCCCGTTTTCAAACCGCCGAGACCTTGAATTTCACCGAGCAGTTTGTTGACGTTGGTGAGTTTATGAAACAGGGTGTAATCGATGTCAGAGATGATTATTTCTTTTGTGGCGACAATCTTTGAGAGATAAGTGTCTTTCAGCAGTTCCCGGCCTGCAAGGGCAAGATCAAATGGTGAGGTAGTTGTGCCTGGTTCATCAAAACCCGCAGGATTGGTGAACGAGCTTTCGTTCATATGCAGTTCCTTTGCTTTTTTATTCATGAGGGTAATAAACTTATTGTAGCCGGTATGATTTGCAAGGGCGAAGGCAGCGTCGTTTGCAGAATGAACAAGAAGGCCGTAGAGCAGATTTTCAACAGTTATTTTTTCGCCGTATATCAGATTCATAAGCTGTCCTTCGGATGTTGTTTCTTTGACAGTGATAACATCTTCTGGTTTGAAAAGATCGCGAGCTACCAGTGCAGAAATAATTTTGGTCGTTGATGCGGGAAAAAATTGAGTATGCTCATTTCGTTTCAGAACAGGACTAAAAGACGGGAGATCAACGACGTATACGCCTTCCGCAAAAACTTCAGGGAGGATGGACTGGTTTTTTAATACCGGAATGGGATTATTTTTGAAAAGTAGAGGTTTGTTGACTTCTGTAAAAAGAGGGCGGTGATACGCAAATAGATGAAAGAAATTGGAATCACCGGGATAAAACAGAAACAACAAGCTAAAAAAAATGAGAAAAAAAACGGTTCGCTTCATTCTTATGGATCAATTTTTATTCCCAGCTCTTGAAGCTGTTCTGATGTGGCCTTCGAAGGAGCGTCCATGACCGATATTTTACCACCCGATGAAGCGGGAAATGCAATTACTTCCCGAACCGAGGGCTCTCCGAGAACCGCCATGAGAAACCGGTCAATGCCGGGAGCAATTCCGCCATGGGGAGGGACGCCGTAGGTGAATGCTTCAAGCATATGGTTGAACTGTTTTTTTTGTTCGAGGGTAAATCCGATAAGGTCAAACACTTTTTGCTGAATCTCCGCCTGATGAATACGGATGCTTCCGCCCCCGACTTCAAACCCGTTTAATACTAAGTCGTGCTGGAGTCCGCGGACTGAAAGCGGATTGGAATCAAGAAGAGGAATATCATCAGGGTGCGGAGCAGTAAACATATGATGAGAAGGCGCAAATTGTGCCTTACCGGATCCGTAGAAAAAATCCTCATCGGTCTGTTTGGTAAAAAGAGGAAAGTTGATGGTCCAGGAAAAGGCAAGTTCATGCGGATCATTTTTATTTTTTCTCAGGTCTGGCTTATCGGTCCCATATTTTTCCTTGACTTCGTGGTGTGAGAGGCGAGGCCATGGAGAAACTGAGATATGTTTTTCCGGAAAAAGTTTTTCAACGAGTTTGGTAAATAGTTCTTCAACCAAGGTAAGTATATCGTTTTGTTCAACAAAGCTCATTTCAAGATCAAGCTGGGTGAACTCGCCGTACGCGCGGTCTTTTCGCGGATCTTCATCGCGGAAACAGCGGGCAAATTGAAAATAGCGCTCAATTCCTGCAACCATCAGGAGCTGCTTGTACTGCTGAGGAGATTGCGGAAGCGCGTAAAAGTTTCCTTTTTGGAGCCGGGAAGGGACGAGAAAGTCGCGTGCGCCTTCTGGCGTTGTTTTGGTGAGAATAGGGGTTTCAATCTCAAGAAATCCACGTTCCGCCAAAAAGTTTCGGATAAAAAGAGCAGACTGTGATTTAAGGGTAAGATTTCGAAGCATCCGCTGTCTGCGAATGTCCAAATACCGGTATTTGAGCCGGCTTTCTTCATTCACTTCATATCCGTCTGTTGCGATAGGGATAGGGAGGGGTTGGGCTTTGCTTAATACCACAACCTTAGTTGCCTCGATTTCAACAGTTCCGGTTGGGAGTTTTGGATTAATAAGTTTTTCAGGCCGTTTTTTTACGATTCCGGTTATCCGAACAACGTCTTCGGCTGATAAATCTTTAAACTGTTCTCCTCCGACAACCTGTACAATTCCAGTCCGGTCGCGCAGATCAATAAATACAATTTTTCGGTGATCCCGCTTCGAATCCACCCAGCCGAACAACTCAACCTCTTTTCCAATTAACTCAACCACATTGCTACTGTTTTGATCTTTCATAGGATTATTATAGATTATAACCTATGAAATTTTAAATGTTATTTTTTAATCATTGTACGTACTGCTCGTACAACATTATGTGCATTTACATCCGATGCGGTTTCTAATCCTTCTTCGGGTAAAACCACAATTGCATTTTCTGGGGGACAGTAAAAACTTGGGTGGTACACAAAGTTTCCAATAACGATAGTTGGGATATCAAAAACAGGTGCCAAATGACCCGCAGGCATGCTGTCTATTCCCAAAAAAGTTGACCTATCTTTGAGTTCGTCGATACAACTGGTTAAAACGTGTAAAGAAAGAGGAAGATAACCAAACTTTTCAGGATTTGGGAACAATTCCGCTTGAGATACTCCTTTTGAATTTAAAAAAGCGATTAGGTTTAAACTATCGCTTGCTTGTTGAAAATCAAGCGGAGTCATTATTAGTACTTTATGATTGCTTTTTAATAAATCAGGTATTAATTCTCCGAATACTTGTTTCCAGCATTCAATTGGGTAATATTTTGATCGAACTTTTGAGCTATTTGACGCTGTTCCTAAATGGACAAAAAGAACCGGCTGACCCTTTTCTAGATTGATTTCTTTTATAACGTTATGTGCCTGTAGTTGAGCACTATGTGAGGGTTGAATGGGAGGTTTTGGAAACCTATCCCAACTTGAAACGGAGTTAATTCCTATCATGTACGCGAAAATTTGAAGAGCATGAAGTTGATGAGATGTTTTTGCCCAGTCTCTTGAAAAAATGCCAAAACTTGTTTTCATCCAAGGATGAACAATTTGACGTACTAGGTCAACAGTTAATCCATTTACAACGGTACCATTACGTATTACGAATACAGCTGGCATATGAGCGTTCATGGGGAAAAGAACACAGTTACCATCAGTTTTGTTTGATAAAAAATCAAGGAGTTCAGAGCTCCAAGGATATCTATAGTCAGCGTGAATATTTTCTGGAACTCCACTTACAGTAAACTTTCGATTTTGGACTCCTTCGAATAGTTCAGGATGAGAGGTTACTAAATGAACCCTTTTTCCTTGTTGGAGAATGGGTGGTATTAACCTATAAGCTTCAATCATGTCTCCAATCCATCCTTGTGGTAGGAATCCTGCTTTGGCATTTAAGTACACTGTGACCGTTTTCGCTTGATCGTAAACAACCTGGTTTGATCGAATAAGTTCGTCTAGAGCATCATGTGAACCTGTTTTGTCCGCAAAAGAACCTAAAACGTCGAGTATTTGACTTAGATTATAGGGTTTAACGTCGGGTTTTATTCCATTTAGTGCAGGACGATGTTCTATGTGAGCGAGTTGATTTAGTGCCTCTATTTTAGACATTATCTATTATATAATATAATACTATAAGATTCAATAACTAAGCAAGCAAACTTTATCAATGAAATACGGATTAAACCCCTTGCATTTATTGATAAACAGTACTATCATTCATAAATGATGGGGGGACGACTTCGTGAACAACTTCAAATTCCTCCGATTCAGTATGCCTCAGTTCGGTCTCCGGTAGTACATAAACGAAACTCACTTCATATATATTCAGATTTTAGATCTTGGTTTACGAATAAGAAGAATGAGTTTATATTGCGGGCAAAATAAATATGAGTACTGTTACACGATTTGAGCATGCAACGTTCTTTGGTTTAACAGAATCACAAAGACCATATAATCCAGGTCTTTATAGGAAAGTTAAAGAACTATTGTTGAATACACCTGTTTCTATAACTGAGTCATCCGGGAGACGTGACGTTATAACAAACTCACATGATTTGTTGATAGGTATTCCACCATCCGCGAAAAGTCAAGAAGCCTTTGTTTTAGGAGCGTTTGGTCCACTTCAAGCAGAGCATCAAATTGAGATTATGACTCAACTTTTTGAAGCTGCAAGCAGGAAAGTGGGTTTTGACGGAACACACCTAGTCTTAACGTTCCTTGAGGGGCGGGATGATATTTCAAGAGGAGAAAAGGAGGGAGAGACAGATGCAGAACCTCTCTTAAGATTGTATACAAGGTTGCTTGCGACTTCTTCAGTAGATAAACCAATCAAGACAGTCTCAGTTTGGGATCCCCATAGTCCAGCAACAGTTGAAGCACTTGAAGCTATGTATAGCGATGTTAGACCGGATTTCGGAGAGGTTCCCGTTCTATCGTTAACCGCAGTGCCCTTATTTACCGACTACTGGAAGCAGTTACAAAAAGATGGTTTACCGCTTGTTGATGATGATTCGGTTGTTTTATCACCTGACTTTGGCGACTTAATTAAATCAGTTCGGGCTGGGGAAGAGTTAAATAAGCCAGTATACGTGACTCCAAAATATCGCCACGCACCGAATACATCAGACCCCCCCAATGAGCTGTATGAAGTAACGACGACCGACTCAATAGTCGTAATTAGAAAAGTTGATTGGGATGTTCTAAAAGGAAAAAAAGTGTTTACCGTTGATGACATAATTGATACTGGTGGTACAGTTGCAAAGCTAGGCGAGTACTTAGCCGATAGTGTTGGTGTAAAGGAATTTCATTTTGCAGCAACGCATGGTTATTTTTCACAAACACATACAATTACAACTGCAATGGAAAAAGGTCATATTAGTTCATTATTAACAACAGACTCGTTGCCTACAAACAAGCGAATAGAAAATGCAAAAACAGTTTCAATTGCACCAGCAATAGCATTATATATGAAGGCATTTGTTCAACCTCTTGAACCAGAAGAAAAAATCTATCTGCAAAGATTAATATTCGATCCAGGGCCGTTTAAAGAACAAATTATTCAAAGTATTACAAGTGGTATTATTCCCAGATACCGAGATAGTGATAATAAAGTAAAGGCATATTGGGAACAACTCGGCGTTCTCTAAAGGTCTAGGCGATTGAGGTGAAGTGCCTTTAGTTGTACTTTTTCCCTTCCATTCCAGCGATTTACGTCAAGAGAGTAAATCAACTGCACAAGATCATTTCGTTTTATCCTCTGTGCGTGTATCGGCGCTGAAAAATAAATGCACTCAAGAGGAAACATATCTGCTTTCGGATCTTTTACAATCAATTTCAGATGTTCCTTTTTTTTTCCAAGCGGCGAAATCATTAAAATCTTCACCGCGCTTGAAAAAAGCGGTTGGGGGTTTCCCATGCCAAACGGTTCGAGCCGTTCAAGTTCTGTTGCAAACTTTAGATTGACAAAATTCAGAGGAATTTCAATATCAACATGCAGGGTTTTTTCCAAATCCGCGTCTTTCAAAACCTGTTTTATCTCTTTTTCAATATCTTTAATAAGATGTTGTATTTTTTCGTTTGAAACCGAAAGTCCGGCAGCCTGTTTGTGTCCGCCGACACTGATAATATCCTTTTCAAATGATCTCAGAAAATCCGTAATGTGCAGTGCGCTGATTGAACGAGCCGAACCTTTCCAAAAACCTTCGCTTTTTGTCAAAACAAGAGTCGGCCGGTAGTATTTTTCTGTTATCTTTCCTGCAATAAGCCCGATAATTCCTTCATGCCAATCATGCTGTTTCAAAATAACAAAGAAGGGCAGACTTCCGTCTTTTTTGAGTACACTCTCAACCATTTCAATAGCTTGAGCAAGTGTTGATTCTACTAGATTCTGTCGCGTTCTGTTTGTTGCTCCCATCTTTTCTGCAAGTTCTTTTGCCTTTTGATTGTTGTTGGTGCAAAGCGTTCGGAGCGCGTCAATTGCAGACCCAAGTCTGCCGACCGCATTGATACGGGGTGCAATAATATATCCGATTTCATACGGACTGATAGGTCTTGTAGCAATTTTTGCTTCTTCAAGAATATGTTTGAGTCCTGGTCTTTTTACAGAGGAGAATGTTTTTAACCCATGAAATACAATACTTCGGGAAACACCGGTAAGCGGAACCAGGTCTGCAATAGTGCCGATGGTTGCAAGAGCGAGATAGTCAGAATGGAAGTAGGTAGTAAGTAGTTTATAGTTCGCAGTTAAGGAAGAAAAGTGACTATGTATTTCTTTTGCTACAAAATACGCGACGCCTGATCCGGAAAGAGCGGGAATATGAATCACCGACTCAGCATCTTTGGGTTCGGTTTTCGGTTTTATATGATGGTCGGTGACAATAACCGCAATGCCCTTTTTTTTCGCGTACGAAATCTCTTTTGCTGCGCTTATACCGTGGTCGACACTGATGATAAGTTTGGGATTATATTTTTTAATAACCGTATCTATTCCAATTTTTGAAAATCCATACCCTTCTTTTTTCCGGTGAGGGACGTAGGGCATAGTATTGAATCCAAGCAGATAGAGAGTTTCCCATAGAATTGCACCTCCGGTAATACCGTCAGCATCATAATCGGTGTAGACGACAATCATTTCGTTGTGTTCTTTTATTGTTTTAAGTTTTTGAATCAGTACTTTGATTTGTTTTTTATAACCGAGTTGCTGCAAGGAAATATTTTGAGGGTTTGGCGGGTTTAGGAATGATTCGACATCGGTTATTTCTCGGTTTGAGAGTATGAGTTGGATTGTCTTTTTAGCGCTAAACGGTTTCAGCCGAGTGGCAGGAATTTTTATTTTGATTTTCATGTTGTTATTCTAACAAAATAACCCCATCTTTTTGGTAAGATAGGAGTATGATTGTTCCCCTTATTTCCGCAGTGATTGTAAGTGTTGCAGTAATTCTCATTGTTGTGCGGTACATTCTTCCGGACGTGACAAAAAAAATGATAGACCAGTTTCTCACCATTGCAAAAGAACAGCTGGGTACACAGAATAAAGAACTTCAGACAGACTATGAGAACAAGCGTCAGGCAATTGAGGGACTTATCAAGCAGATCCGTGAGGATCTTGACAAAAGCGATGACCGGCTTAATCAGGCTGAAAAAGCGCGGGTTGGTTCATTTGAGGCTTTGAAAACAGAGCTTCAAAATCAGCGGAAAATTACCGAACAGCTCTCCGCAACAACTGAAAATCTGAAAAAAGTACTGTCAAACAACCAACTGCGTGGTCAGTTTGGTGAACAAGTTGCAGAAGAATTGCTTACCATGAGTGGTTTTGTCCGGGGAGTTGACTATGAGTTTAATAAAGAGCAGCACTCGGGAAACAGGCCCGACTTTACTATTTTTCTTCCCAACCAGGTCAAAATCAATGTCGATGCCAAATTCCCGTATCAAAATCTGCAACGCATGACTGAAACCTCAGATACGGGCTCGAAGAAAGAACTGCTAAAGGCGTTTGAACGGGACATCCGGGAAAAAATAAAGCAGGTAACAACTCGTGATTATATTAATCCTGCCGACAATACCGTTGATTTTGTCATCCTGTTTATTCCCAACGAAATGATTTTTTCCTTTATTTACGACAAAATGAATACGGTATGGCTTGAGGCAATGAAACAAAAAGTTGTTTTTGCAGGCCCATTTAGTTTTACCGCTATACTTAGATTAGTCCGTCAGGCCTACGAGAACTTTAAATATCAGAAAAACGTACAGAAAATTATTGGGTATATTCAATCATTTGAATCGGAGTTTGCAAAATACAACGAGGAGTTTGCGAAAATAGGCGAGCGGATTGAGTCGCTTACAAAACAGTATCAGCTGGTGAATACAACAAGAACGAATCAGCTTTCTAAGTCGATTGAAAAGGTAAAGCTTGAAGAAGAAAAACGGCAGGAACCGCTGGCATTACACTAATCCAGTACCCTTGAAGATTTTTGGCTTGAGCCAGTCCTGCGGAGTTTTACTTGCGCCTTCTTTCGATGTGCTTTCTGTATGTTCTACCGCTTCAATCGGACCTGACCCTGAAGTCGATTGTTCAAATGAACTGGGTTGTTGTTGGTGCGAAACTGAAGATGGGGGAATAAAACTACCCTGTTGTGGCATCTGTCCTGATGTAACATTTGCTGGTTTTGCAGTTTTTTTTACTGCACCGGCCTTCATAAGTTTTGCAATCGTTTCGAATGTTTCCGCATTGACAGAATAAGAGGTGAAGTTATTTGTTGCAGAGGTGATTCCGGCATAGAGATTGGTGGCAATATCTTTGTCCATCTGGATTGCAAGACTTTCGATGGCGCGGTACACCAGTTCACTGGTGGATGAAGCAGTTTTATTGACCATATTTACTGTTCCAAAAAATGCGTTGGTTAAATGTCGGTCAATGTTTATAATATTTTTTCCTTGAATTTGTGATGTGTTTTCGGTATAAACTGATCCGAGGGAGTTTAGATTTGGTGCATCAACAGTAATGATAAAGTCAAACTGGCCTCCTGCATAGGAGTATTTAACCTCTTCAGGGTTGAGTTTGGCAAATCCCTGCCGGGGTGTGATTACCAAATTAAACAAGGTCCCTGAGATATGATAGTCGATTTTATCAATTGCGCCTTCGGTATACGGAAATGAGACAACCAAATTTTCCCCTCCAGCACTAAGTGTTTGTTGAAATTTATCTGCAGCGAAAAGGTCTTGTGAAACCGGTGTTGCACAAACAAGGCTGACTGATTTGTTTGCCTTGGTTAACGCAATATACAAAGCTGTTGCAGCAGCAACGGCATCAACAGACGGATTCTGCGGTATAAGAATAACACCGGATGTTCCTTTACTCAGATTCTCAGAGATTTTCGATAGGGTGTTTTGTGTATTTGGATACATACTATAAGATACATTTTACCACATCACCCACCCGTATGTCAAGAGGAGGAGAGAATATCATACCTGCTTCCTGGTCTTTCTTTACCTCCTGAACCTTTTTAGCACGAATCTGGAGAGATACGAGTTTAGTTTTTGCTATAAGATTATTATTTCGGTAGAGTTCAAGTTCATCCCCGATTCCTATTTTTCCCTTTGTTATTTTCACACCGTTTGTTTTTTCTCCTTCAATAACAAAGAGGGCGAGAACTTTCGCTTCACCTTTCAGATGTTTTTCCTGCTGTTCTTTTTCCTGAAGCAGATCAGCTACTTCATTGAGTTCATCCAAAAGTTCGTAAATGATGGAATATGTTTTAATGACCACCTTTTCCTGTTTTGCAAGCATTGCAGTTTCAGGATCGGGTTTCACGTTGAATCCAATAACAATCGCTTTGCTTGTTTTTGCAAGAAATATATCTGATTTATGTATATCTCCAACAGACTGTAAAATCACATCAACATGGGGATTTTTCATAAGGGATGCATGTATTGCTTCAAGGGATCCTGTTGCATCTGCTTTTATTACCAGGGAAAGTTTTTTTGACTGTTCTTCAACGGCAAGTATTGAACTAAGATCGAAAGCCGATTTCACAGTGTTGGTATCGGCTTCTGCAACAGTTGAAGAAGCCTGTGTCGATATCATTGTTCCTACCTCAAGGAGCGAATCAAATCCGAGCACCTCAAACGGAGTAGAAGGGCTTACACTTTCAACCTGTTCCCCTCGATCGTTAATGAGAGCTTTAATTACCGCCTGATGATTTCCAGCATATACGGTCATTCTTTTCTTCAAAAAGCCGTTTTTGATAATGGCGCTGTGAATTATTCCACGTTTATCTTTTTTTGTTTCAATAACATAGACCTCTGCAGGTGCACCTGTTTCGTACTGGTAGTTTTTTTCAGAGGCAATAAGAAGGATGGTTTCCAGTAGTTCATGCACTCCTTTTCCGGTTTTACCTGATAGTAGCACAACGGGTACTGACCCCCCTTTTGCTTCGACCTGAACTTCGTACTTCATCAACGAATTAAAAATAGGTTCAGTCTTTACTTCTTCTAAATCAATTTTATTGATACCCACTATATAGGGAATCTGTGCGCTTTTAATATGGGAAATAGACTCGATTGTTTGAGGCATCAGACCATCTTTTCCGTCAATGAGCAGAACTGCGATATCTGCAACTATTGCTCCACGTGCACGCATATGCGAAAACGCTTCATGGCCCGGTGTATCTATGAAAGTTATTTTATTTGTTGCGTATCCAGAGAGATCGGTTGTAATTTCATACGCGCCGATTTTTTGTGTGATACCGCCGTGTTCTTTTGCCGTTATGGATGATTTTCGAATATAGTCCAGGAGCGTTGTTTTTCCATGGTCAACATGGCCGAGAATGGTGACGATCGGTGGTCTGTTCATAACATTAATTCGGCGGAAACTAATTCAGCCGTCAATTTGAGGGCGATTTTTGTTCTTCGGATTTAGATTCTGCTTCCTGGTGAGTTGCAGTATCGGTGACCTGGACGATATCGAGAGTGTATCCGGTTAACCGTGCTGCTAAGTTGACATTTATTCCTCCCTTGCCAATAGCAAGCGGAGCCTGAGACTCTTCAACCGTAACTTTCGCCCTTTTGTTTTCAGAGTCGATTTCGAGGTGGGAAATTTTAGCAGGAGAAAGGGATGCAGTAATAAAAAGCTTGTCGTCCTTATTCCACTGTATGATATCGATTTTTTCTTTTCCATTGAATTCATCGGTGACCGTCTGAACTCTTGCTCCTTTCTGGCCAACGCAAGCACCTACCGGATCAACTGCTCCGTGTGTACTGTATACTGCGATCTTTGCTCGTTCGCCCGGTTCTCGAACTGTTTTTTTTATCTCAACAGTATTATTGCCGATCTCTGGGACTTCGCGTTTAAAAAGCTCTTCAATAAGACGAACATCTGATCGGGACACAACAATGCGTTGATGCCCGAATTTATCTTCACCAATTTCCTTAAGATATACAATAAAAGAATTGTTGACAGAGTAGTCCTCATTACGGATTTGTTCTTCTTTCGGGAGCACCGCTTCGGCTTTTCCGATGTCCAGAAATGCGTTAAATCCATCGTAGCGTATTATTCTGCCACGGACAATTGAACCGATTTGACCTTTATAATGAGAAATAATCGTTCGTTTTTCAGCCTCCCTGATCTTTTGAAGGATAACTTGTTTGGCGGTTTGAGCAGCGATACGGCCAAAGCCTGGAGGGGTAATATCTTGATCTTGACGCAAAAGTTTTGCCTCACCATTTTCCTGATTCAGTTTTGCGGTTATCGTTTCATCTTCGATATACTCTGGGTACTCTTTTTTATAGGCAGCAACAAGAGCGGTTTCAATAGAGGAGATGACCTCTTGAGGAGAGATACCTCGTTCACCGGCAACCTGATTTAGAGCAAGGACAAATTCTGATTTAATAACGGTCATAGTAAATATGCAACTTATGTTTTTTCTTCTTTTTTTTCGGCTGAGTCTGGTTTTTTTTCTGATTCAGGTGCTGGAGCGGATTCAGCTTCAGTTCCTTCTTCAGGTTTTGCAGTAATAACTTCAGGAGCTGCTCCCGCTGTTGTTTCTGCAACAACACTCTCTTCTTTGTGTGCTGTGACAGAGACAATTACTTTTTCAGCATCTTCTTTTATTTCGTAGGTTTTTGATTGAGCCAAATCCTTGACTTTAATTTCCTGACCAACCTCCTTAAGGGAAGAAATGTCAACCTCTACACTACTCGGAATATCTTGTGGGAGAGCTTCGATAAGGAGTTTTTCGGAAAGAGTAAGGAGCACTCCACCTTTCTGAGCGACTGCTTCTGAAGTACCGGTTAAATGAACAGGGACATCGGTTGTTATCTTGATCGTCAAATCAACCTTTCTAAAGTCGACATGGAGGATTTGAGAGGTTACCGGATGTTTTTGTACAGTTGTAATGAGGGTAGGGATTTTTTCTTCCCCAAGAGCAAGGTAGACAATGCCGGTTTCTTTCACTTTTTTATAGACTTTAGTAAAAGTTCCTAAATTGGCTGAGATTGATTGTGAGGCGAATGATGTTCCAAAAATATTTGATGGAATAAGGCCTGTTTTTCGCAGTTGTTTCAGTTTTTTTCCGAAAACGGTGCGTTTTGTAACCTCCAAAACCGTTGTTGCTTCTGTTGTTTGTTTGTTTTTTTTCATACTATTCTTTTAATAACTCAATAAAAAAAATTTTATCTGTTGATAAGTCTGTATTATAGAGTATTTGGTTTTGTTTCACAAGTGGAGAAAAGTTCTGATTTACCATGTACATGTTTTTCGGGAGGGTTATTTTGAGGTCAAAATCATTATTCATTGATCCGATTTGTTTTTGAAATAAAAGTTGATAAATAGACCTTCCCTTATTGAATTTGAGTATAGATCGATATGAGATCCGAAGTTCGGTTGTTTTTTGGGGTTGAACTTCAATGAGTAGGCCAAGTTTTTTAAACTGAGCAAGCTCAGTGTCATAGGTAGTCACCGGTATGGAATCAATCGCAATTGATTCAAGAACAGAGCTTCGGGGAAGGAGGAGTTGAAAATAGTTTTTATAGGCTCCACCGGGAAATACATCACGCTGGGCGGTATTTTTGTACTGAATTGTCAACGCAGTGTTAATAAAGCCCTCAGAATTAATACTGACTTCGGTATGCATACTCCGGAACACGAAAAAATTTGCCTTATTGATTCCTAAATTAGCGTCAAAAGGAAAAAGAAAATCCGTGTAACAGTTTGTTGTGTCTGGCGGACAGCTGGGTTCAATAATCTTACCCGACCAATAGAGATCGTCTATTCTTTTTTGCAGTTCAGAGCTATTTGTGTATAAAACAATTTGTTTTTCTTCGAGCGATTGAAGAATTCCTTTAAAGAATCGTTCAGGCGCCACATTTTCTAGATTTAGAAAAATTTGGCGGCCCAGAGCGGATAAAAAACCCTTTTTTTGAATAGAGCCGGGAAAAAACTCCTTTTCCGCATAGAGTTGAGTTTTCAGATAAAAATTATCTTTTGTTATCTTTTCTTGAAAGTCCGGAATATAAACCGAATCGAACGCTTCAAGAATATACTTTACCGCTGTGGTGGTGATTAAAATACTCCCATCAATATCAGATATGCCCATTTCTTTTTCAAGAAAAAACAACGCGTTATTATGGTTTTCATAATGATTTGGTGAGAATGCTGAGTCTCGAAGGAACCAATGAGGTTGGTCAAGATGATTCCTGATTGGGGCGGGTGGATCGACATGCGCCTTCAATTGGCCGTCCGCATCGTAAACATCATAAATGGAAAATTCAGATATGGATAGGTTTTTCATATGTAACAAACCAAATGATCCGATAAATCCTCCGCCTGGGCGAAGTTCCATGTTATTCGCAAAGAGAAGAAGGTATTTTTTATTACCGCTTTGCGCCAGAATATCGGTTAAGAATGGATATATTTTTTTAAACTTGCTCACCGTTGTGAGAAATTCGGATAACGACTGTTTCACCAATTTAAGTTTTGAAGAATTTTCAGGTAGTTTTTGTTGGAGGAATATCATCTGTTCTTCACAGGTGTCCACGGTTGATTTCACTTTTTGCAAAGTCATAAGTGTTTCACGTTGTTTTTCCTCGGTTTTATTTTTCATCATAATTAGGTTGAAAAGGTCTGATGTTTGGGTTTTCAACGTTTTTGCCGTAGCGAGCAGTAGATGGGTTTGGTTATTTATGCTAAAAATATCATCCGGTATTCGGGCAAAAGAAAACAGGAGATATGTTGGGCGGGAAAATGAATAGACTTTATAGCCAAATTCAAGGACTGTTTTTGCCTGGTCGCTCGTTAGGAAAGCATTTTCTAAAGATCCATTTTTTATGTATTGTGCAGTGCGATAGGTAAGAAAAGATCCATAAGCAAGAAATGGGATGAAAAGCGTGTGATAGATAAAAAGAAACAGTATGATAAGAAGGACTGCGGATCGGATTTTAAAATACCGTTCGGTAAAGAATAAAATTGACGCAATAAAAGAAGGTCTGTACTTTTTTATTTTAGGCGCAGCGTGAATTTTTCGATGCAGTTGATGAGGGATGTGTGTTTCGAGAGTAAGATACCGTTCTTTCGAATGTGAAAGTGAAAACCACACTATTTTTTCAATTAGTTCGGTTGAAATGATTTCCTTTTGTGGTGCGTAAATAACCTTAATGTTTTTTCCCGGTGCAGATTTGATTTGGGAGAGTGCTTTCTGCGCGTTTTTTTTGTTTTTTGTAATGATGAGGGTAACGGGAGGTGTGGTTCTTTCCTTTACGAACTGAATGAGACTTTGATCATCAAAACTGAATATTCTATGAAATGAATGTATCTCATTAGGGGCTCGTGTGGAAAAAAAAAGGTGATAGTCGTATTTTTTTAGAAAAGTTGCAAGATACTGAATGCTCGGGTGCTTTTCCCGAGAAATAATCAATATTTTTTTTTGAACATTTTCTTTAAGGACTATCTCTTCCATACGAATACTATTGTATACCGCTCAGAGTTAATTTTGCAAATATTCAACTCAAGAAATCCTGTCAAATCAACTTAGACGGCTTTATACTGATTGCAATTTCCCTCATAGGAAGTATATAATGTTGTTCATGGATAAAAAAGATATGGCAGGTATTATTTCATCAGAAGCTGTTTTTACAAAAGGTTTTTTAAAGCGTCGGGGAACGGTTTTGACTGGTGGATGTTTTGACCTGCTCCACTTTGGGCATATTCAGTTCCTTTCTCATTCCCGGAAGCTGGGAAAACGATTGATAGTTCTGCTTGAGTCTGATGAATTTATTATGCGGACAAAAAATAGAAAACCGTTCCATAGGCAACAAGAGCGCGCAACTATTCTTTCATCGTTAAGATTTATTGACAAGGTAATTTGTATAAGTCGGTTATTTACAGATAACGATTATAGTCTGTTGATAGGCAAAATTTTACCTGATGTTATTACCTGCACTGAACACGATCCACTCATGGAAAAAAAACAGAAACACGCATTGGTAGTTCATGCAAAATTAATTGCGTTGCCAAAATATCCCTTTTCAAGTTCTAAAATACTGAAATATGCGGTTATTCATCGCGATTGACCCACCTGAATCTGTCAAACAATCCTTGTGGAAACAGACAAAGTTTTTGAGAGATAAGCACCCTGCTTTCCGGTATATGGTACCATCCCAGTATCATTGCACTGTTTCCTTTTTAGGAAATCAATTTCATGAAGATGAAATAGTAAAACGGATTGAAGATATTCTATTTCAGATAAAACCGTTTGAATTGTACGCGCGCAGGTTTTCTGTATTTGCAAATCATACTTTAACAGTTCACCTGAACTTTTATCGCGAAAAAAAACTTGAAGAGCTTGTTGATTATATGCAGTCAGTTTTCCCGGAAAATATATATAAAAACACCAAATTTGTTTCTCATATAACTGTAGCCCGGGCGCGTCGCTCATCTAAACAGCAGTACTTTTCTCTTCAGAAAGATCTTGAAAAGATTGAAGTAGATCTTGGGTTTTCGGTTAATAGTATTATCTTATTTCAAAGTATTGTCGTGGAAAACGAACGCGTTTTTAAGAGAAAGAAAGAGTTCTTTTTTCAAGAGAATTTGTAATAAAAAACCACTCCCCTTTGAGAATGGTTTTTTATTTGTTTCTCCTATTACGATGTTACTTTGAGCCTATTTTGTACATTCCAGTTCCGCAGTCAGGACATTTTGCTTTCATTGCGGGTTTACCATTTTTCATAGTAACTTTTTCTGGATTTGCAACCTCTTTTTTTGCTCGGCATTTTACACAGTACATTGTCGTCATAGTTCTTTCACCCCCTTTCCTACGGGATAAATTTGAATATACCCCTGAAATTAGTATTCATACTAACAAAATAAAAAAATAATTCAAGCGTAATTATGGCTAAGATAAGAAAGAGACTTTTCTTAAAATCGGAAATAAAGTAAGTTGAAAGAGTTGTTTTTTTCGGCTCGGCCTGCGGGAAATGAGCGATCTGAGATGTGTGTATTACTTTGGGAGCATGGGTATGGAGCTGTACCGTCTTTTTCCGAAGCGCTGCTTTTATTTTTTGTTCTCTTGTTTTTTTCGGCATGAGCATATTGTAACCATATTGACACGTATTTGTAAAGCGGTTACAATAAAAGATAATGATGACAAATATTGTTTTAGCGCTTTTTTTCGGATGGTGCATGGTCCTGTCATATGTAGTATATCGAATGCAGAAACACTATCAGCGTTTGACGACCTTTACTAAAAAAGAGCAGATTGATGAAATTCTCGAAGCTTTGATTTCCAAAAACCAGTCAGTAAACGCCCAACAGGAAGTAATAAAGAAGGAACTGAGTGTTGTTCATCAGGAACTGAGGCAAAGTTTCCATAAAATCGGATTAGTGAAATTTAATGCGTTTGACAAAATGCAGGGAGAACAGAGTTTTGTATTGGCTTTGTTAAATGAACTTAAAAATGGTATAGTATTGAATTTTATTTATACCCATGAGGGGATTCGAGTATATACGAAGAAAGTAAAGCAGGGAGTTGGACAGGAATACGAATTATCCGCTGAAGAAAAGGAAGCGGTTCAAAAAGCAGAGTAGATTATAATTTTTCATTACCGTTTATTATGGTTGATAAAAAAATTGTTGGTATTTCTGTTGTTTTTGTTTTCTTTTTATCGTTAGTTGGTTCGTATGTATTCTTTTCCGGTCGAGGTAGCGTTGTTTCAAAACCAACGGATTCGGCAAAAACATTATCGCAGGAAGAGATTGAGGAAAGTGAGCCGAAAACAGAAGAATGTCCGATAAACGGCCAGATGAGAACAGTGAAACAAAAAGATGCTTGGGTAACTCGTCGTCCCCTCGGAGTGATGATTGAGAATTCGAAAGACGCAAGACCTCAGTCGGGTCTTTCTGCAGCTGATGTCATCTATGAAGCGGTTGCGGAAGGCGGAATTACTCGTTTTTTAGCAATATACTATTGTCAAGATGCTCCTTTCGTTGGCCCGGTACGTTCCGCACGCGTTCATTTTATGACGATGCTGCGTGAGTATGGTGAGTATCCGCTTTATGCACATGTTGGTGGGGCAAATTGCGATCCAGAAACCGGTTCAGGCTGTGCAAACGGTGCAAAAGCTGATGCACTCGGACTAATCCGTAAACTTGGCTGGGCTTCGTATAACGACATGAATCAATTCAGTGTTCCATTTCCGGTATTTTGGCGAGATTACGATCGGTTGCCCAATGTTGCGACTGAGCATACTGTTTATTCATCTACTGAAAAGTTATGGAAGTATGCGAAAGATAAACGGATCCTATCAAATATTGATGAAGAAAAAGTTCCATGGGATAAAACATTTGTCTCTTGGAAGTTTCAGGATGATGCAAATTCTGCTAAACGGGGATCTACTGCAAAAATAAATCTCAGTTTTTGGAATTCTTTTTCAAGTGAGATGGCGGTTGAGTGGGTATATGATAAGGAAAAGAATCAGTATATGCGCAAAAATGGCGGAGTAGCTCATATAGATAAAAATAATAACAAACAGCTGACGGCAAAAAACATTGTTGTTATTTTTGCTCAAGAATCTCCTGCTAATGATGGATACGAGGGGGGACATATTTTGTATGGTTTAGTTGGGGAAGGAGACGCATTGGTCTTTCAGAACGGTAACTCATTCAAAGCAACATGGTCAAAAGAAGACGCGGAAACAAGAATTGCCTTCACGGATGCAGAAGGAAAAGAGATTGCAATGGTTCGGGGAAAAGTATTTTTTGAAATACTTCCGATTGGAAACAAGGTTGTCTATTAACTATGTTAGATCATATTGTAACTTCAAAGACAAGAAGAAAAATTCTTGAACTTTTTTTTTCATGTCCCGCTGAGTTTTATTATTTGAGAAAAATTGTTCGGGAAATTGACGAAGAGGTAAATGCGGTTAAGCGTGAACTTGATATACTTGAACGAGCAAAAGTCCTCAATAAAGAACGAAGATTGAATAAAGTTTTTTATACCCTGAACAAAACATACCTCTACTACGATGAGTTTTTGAGAATCTTCGCAAAGGTAAGTCCACTGGCGAATGCAATACGCAAAAATCTCTCGAAAATGGGAAAAGTGAAATACTGTGCGCTTTCAACAAAATTTGCTAAAAAACTCCCTATAAAAGAAGATGAAATATATTTGCTGTTCGTTGGTTCGGTAGTAATCCCGGAAGTATCTGCGCTGATTGATGATAGCGAGTCAAGCTTTGGACGGGAGATAAACTTTACTGTGATGACCGAAGATGAGTTTTCCTTCCGAAAAAAAAACAACGACCCCTTTATCTGGCGTTTCTTGAAACAGCCAAAGATAATGTTAATCGGTTTAGAAGAAGAACTGATTAAATGAGAAGGAATATCCCGCTATTTGCTGTACTGTTTCTATTGTTATTGTGGATATGTCTCCCTGAAAATGTCCCCGTTACTCTAAAACTTCCCAGACGAACACTTAAGTTTACCATTAATCCATTATCTATAAATATAAATTTATTCGGTGTTACCCTGAAAAAGGAGTTTAAAACAAAACTCGGTCTTGATTTAAAAGGAGGGAGCCATTTGGTATTTGAAACGAATACGGAAAACATTAAAAAAGAGGATAGAGAAGACGCGGTGGCATCCGCACGCGACATTGTAGAGAAACGCGTCAACTTTTTTGGATTATCAGAGCCTGTTGTGCAAACTATTAAATCGGGCACGGCATATCGGATCAGTGTTGATCTTCCGGGAGTAGAAGATGTTTCTCAGGCGGTTGCTTTAATTGGTCAAACCGCACAGCTTCGTTTTATGGAAGAGGCATCCGATGAAGCTTCCATAGCAACTGCAACTCCCATACTTGCCCGTCTAACAAAATTTACGGGATTAGGAGGTCAGGATATTAAAAAATCAACTGTTGTTTTTGATTCACAAACGGGAAAACCCCAGGTATCTTTACAGTTTAGCAAGAAGGGTGCCGAGCTTTTCGCACAGATCACCGAGCGCAATATTGGTAAACCGGTGGGAATATTTCTTGACTACTTTCCCATCTCAGCGCCGACAGTCCAGCAAAAAATTCTTGAAGGGAATGCGGTTATTACCGGAAATTTTACGGTCGAGGAAGCAAAACAATTGGCTATTTCAATAAACTCCGGAGCATTACCAGTTCCCATTTCTTTGGTTGAACAGCGAAATGTTGGGCCAAGTTTGGGAGCTTTGGAGGTGAGAAAGAGCGTTTTCGCTGGAACAATTGGTTTGCTTATGATTTTTACTTTTATGATAGTTTACTATGGAAGATTGGGAATAATTGCATCATTTGCCCTTTGCATTTATGGACTTATTTCGTTTGCATTATTTCGGGCGATTCCGGTTGTGTTGACACTTCCTGGTGTGGCCGGATTTATACTTTCGATAGGGATGGCTGTAGACTCAAATATTTTGATATTTGAGCGAATTAAGGAAGAATTGAGGAGTGGGAAAGATTTTGACATCGCAGTGAAGCTTGGATTTGGAAGAGCGATTGACGCGATTAAAGATGCAAATATTACGACGCTGACCGTTGCATTTATATTGTTTAATCCTCTCAATTGGGAGTTTCTTCCTCAATTTGGCATGGTTCGCGGATTTGCTCTGACACTTGCAATTGGAGTAGCGACGAGTTTGTTTACCGGGATTGTTATCACAAGACAGCTTATTGAGTTATTTTATAAACCGTCACAAAAAAAGATACGCGTATGATCAGATTTTCTCGATTTATTTGGCTCTATTTTCTTATTTCAACAGTTATTATTGGGTCCGGTCTTTTTTCGATTCTTCGATTCGGATATCGTTTTTCTATTGACTTTGCTGGTGGTACTGATCTGCATTATGCGGTGGATAAATCTGTTTCCTATGAAGCTATTAAAAATGCAATTATGAAGCAAAAAATCCAGTATGTCACTGCAGGGGTATCAAACAAAACTATAACGATAAAAATGAAGCCGATAGACGAGAAAAAAGAAGCAGAGTTTCGGAAACTGCTTGCTCAAGATTTGAAAGTTCAGATAAAACTGCTTCGATTTGAAACGGTTGGCCCCGTCATCGGAGCGGAAACAATGCGAAAAACGCTTATCGCTTCCGTTCTGGCAATTATAGGGATTCTTATCTATATGAGTTTCGCGTTTAAGGGGTTTAACTTCGCTTTTGCTGCAGTTTTGGCGATGATTCACGACTTTACGGTCGTTGTTGGCGTTTATTCTTTGCTATCACATTTTGCTGGAGCAGAAGTGGATACTATGTTTGTGACAGCGCTTTTGACAACTATGTCATTTTCTGTGCATGATACCATTGTAATTTTCGATAAAATCAGAGAATATATCCGAACCGAAGGAAAAGAGGCGATTGAAGAACTTGCCGATAGAGCGGTTACTGAAACTATGGTAAGATCGCTTAATAACTCAATGACTATAATTTTTATGCTTCTTGCATTAACGTTGCTTGGCGGATCGACAATACGGTTTTTTGTTGCAACTCTTCTTATTGGTACTATTACCGGTACTTACTCGTCTCCGTTTGTTGCAACACCAATTTTAGTTTGGCTCGAGAAGCGGAAAAAAAACTCGCGGTAAAATACATCCAATGGAAATAGTTCGATTTATTTTGGGAGACCTCCAAACAAACTGCTATCTTTTGATAAAAGAAAAACACGGCATTCTCATTGATCCGGCTGACGATGCGCCATTTCTTCTGGAAGAAATTCAGAGGAGAAATATTCGGTTAGAATGTATGCTTGCTACCCATGGTCATTTTGACCATGTTATGGCGGTGGGCGAGATTCAGTTGGGTCTTCGTACCACCTTCTACATGGGAAAAAAAGACGAGTTCCTGGTTAAACGGTTGGGAGAAACCGCAAAACATTTTCTTGCCTATGAACCAGTTATTGTATCTCCAAAAAAAATTAACTTCTTTTATAAAAAGAACTTCGATATGGAAAACTTTTCATTTCAGGTTATTGAAACTCCGGGTCATACACCGGGAGGGTGTTCTTTTTACTTTCCTTCAGAGCAAATTATATTCACCGGAGATACGCTGTTTAAAGGTGCAGTTGGAAGGACTGATTTGTCATATAGCAGCGCTAACGATCTTCAAAAATCTCTTGATATGATATTGACTTATCCCGAAGAAACAATTGCATATCCGGGACATGGGGATCCAACGACGATTATGGATGAAAAGCAAATTTGATTCAATGATTTTACCATGAATGTAAACACAGCAATGCTTGTCCTTCATGGATAAAAGGGTGTGCAGGAAATTAAGGCAGTTTAATCTTTTTTATTTCTTTTAGCAGAGCTATTCTTTCATTTTTCAGTTTTCCCTCAACAACCTGGTCAAAAAGGTTTTTAAGAACTTCCCCGACCTGTCTGCTTGGTTTTAGTTGCAATATTTTCATCACGTCATTACCGTCTGCCTTTAAATCGGTAACCGCAAACGGTTGTTTTTGAACCTCAACAAGACGTTTTTTAAAAAGCTCAAGCCTCCACGAAGTTGGTGTTGCACCTGAACCAATCCGGTCACCGGTTCGCAAATCAAGCATATCCTGAATATATCCTTTTCCAACATCGCGGATAAACCGCCGAACCGCCTTATCAGTCTGCAGTTCAGAAACTGTAAACTGATGGTATTTTACGAGCCGGATAAGTTTTTCACTTTCTGTTTGTGAAAGCTTGTAGCGCTTTGCTATTAATGTCGCGAGTTCTGTTGAAACAACTTCATGATTGTAAAATGTGATTATTTTTGTTTGCGGATCCTTTCTGTATGTTTTTACTTTTCCGATATCATGCAGAAGGGTGGCAAATCGGGTTATCGGATCAACTGACGGACAGTGTTTGAGTGCCATAACGAGATGGGTTCCGACATCATAAATATGATGCCGTTTCGGACTGATCTGGGAAACAGAAAAACATGCATCTAATTCAGGAAGAATATAAAACAAAATTCCGCAGTTTTTCAAAAAGAGAATGCCTTCCGCCGGGTGGTCGCTTGATAAAATTTTCATAAGTTCATCGCGTATTCTTTCTATTGATATTCGGGAAATCAACTGGGCGTTTTTCCTCATTGCGTTTTGAGTGGTTTCATCGATAAAAAATCCAAGCTGAGAAGCGAAACGCACTGCACGCATCAGTCTTAAAGCGTCTTCCTGGAAACGTTGTTCTGCGTTTCCAACAGCTACAATTATTTTTTCTTTGAGGTGTTTTATTCCGTCCCAGAGATCAATTAGTTTTTTTCCGTCATACGCAAGTGCATTAATGGTAAAATCGCGTCGGGAGAGATCTTCTTCGATGGTGTTCGCCCACGAAACGGTTTGAGGATGGCGAGCATCTGCATAATTTGACTCTGTACGGAACGGTGTAACTTCAATGACAATTTCTATTGTTTGTTTTTTTTCAGGTATTTTGAGCGGTACAGAGACAGTTCCAAATGTATTATGGTAGAACGAATGAGGAAACAGCTGCATGATTTGCTCAGGAGTTGCATCGGTCGCAAAATCCCAGTTTTTTGTTTTTTGCTTCATAAGAAGAGTACGGACTCCTCCTCCGACTAAATAAATCTGAAATCCCTTCTTTTTAAATATACGCATTATTTCTTTAATATAGCCAGGTAATTCAATCATAGGTCAATTATACGTTATGCATAGGGTATAATTCATTTTTTTTGTACCGTAAGTGAAAAAATTCTGAATGTAAGATTGTTTAAGCCTCAGTGCTTATTGCAATCGTTTCAAAATATCAATATTTTTTTTATCCGGCCCGTTCTGACTAAATCCCGGAACTTCAAGGATAAAGGGTGCATTTCTTGTTTTAGGATGGTTAAGAAGCGTTTGAAAGGTTGATATGCCAAGCGTTCCCTCTCCAATATTTTCATGGCGGTCTCGCAGAGCATGGAACGGGTCTTTACTGTCATTTAAATGCCAAAGCTCGATTCGTTCAATACCGATTTCTTTATCAAATTCAATCAAAAATGTGTTGAGCTCTGAAGTATTTCTCAAGGGATAACCAGCGGAGTATAGATGACAGGTGTCAAGACAGACTTTTACCCGCTCATCATTGACATCTTTTGCAATCTGTGCGATCTGTTTTAAGGTTTTCCCGATCTTTCTGTTTCCGGCGTTTTCAATAATAAAAAATGTATCTTTCGGTGTTGCAGTAAGAATTTCTAAAATGTTCGTTATCAAAATACTGTATTTTTGGCTTTTTGAAACGTCCAATATCTCTTCATCATTTTTAAATGATCCGAGATGTACAATACTTCCTTTTATGCCAAGTTGGGAAGCAAGGCTCATTTCTGTGATGAGCGAGTTTTTTGAAGCGTTACCCACTCGCTCGTCATCTGCGAGGTTCACTAAATATGAAGCGTGAAAATAAATAGGATCAATAGAGAGGCCTTTTTTTACAGAAATAAACTGCTGTTTTTGTTCTGGAGTGAGCGTTGGTGAGTTCCAGCCACGGGGTGAAGAAGAGAAAATTTGTAAACAGTTCCCACCTATTACATCAATCCTTTCTAGTGCTTTATGGTATCCGCCGGAAATGGAAAGATGCGCTCCGATTTTTAACATAAAAGATTATAACACGTACAGCTAGTGTTTCTTGATATACTGTGAGTAATACAATGTTATATGACCATATCTCAAACAGGAGAAAATACAATAAGACAAGCTCCAAGATTGCATAGTGAACATACTCCTTTCGCAGATGGAGATTCTCGTTTGAGATTTCAAAGAGAGATAGTTGATAGAATCGGTTTTATTCCAACATCTACGGGAGAAACACAACGTTTTTTACGAGGTACTTATTTAAATGAGGCGGAAGAAGTATTGAGAACCGGATATGGAATTGAAAGAAGATTTGGATTTGCAGGAAACGCTGTACCACTCTCTCGACAAGAGGAACCTGTCATTGAAGAAATGCTTCATACACATAGAGATGCTCCAGTAGTTTTATTGTTTGCTTTTCCAAATATTAGATTGGAAGTTACGCGTTTAAAAAATGACGCGAGATTGCCACGTGAATTTAGGTCTGAAATTATAGCAGCTGAAGCTGTGATTGATCCAACTTTAGTTAGGTCTTCAGGTGTAACTAGCGAACCTAATTTATTAATAGAACCCCAATTTATTGAAGGCTATTATGATAAGGATAGCAAAACATGGTTTCCAAACCCGTTATATTGGGAAAATCAACTAAAAAAACAAGCAGCGCAAGAACACTGGGGAGACAAAGAATATCAAGATCATCGTGCAAATAGACTGGCAGATTTGCGCGAGAAAATGATAAAAAGATTAGACAAAGAAGCGGAAGAATATCAAAAAAGAAAAGCAGATGAAGAGGGGAAAACTTGGCTTGAATGGTGGGCGGGAAATCCAAACGATGAACCAGAAATAAGAATACCCTGATTGTTTTCTTCAATAACTGACTACAAAATAAAATCCCCTTGACAAGATTAGCAGTCATAGTGTATATTTGCTAATAGCCGAAAAACTTTATTACATTAAAGAGTTTTTACGGAATCTTGTGGAAGATATTACCCAGCGTCAAATAGAGATACTTCGAGCAATTATTCAGGAGTATTCTCAAAGCGGTGAACCGGTTGGTTCGGAAATTTTGGAGAAAAAATATAAACTTGGGGTGTCTCCTGCGACAGTCCGGAATGAAATGGTGCAGCTTGCAAAGAAAGGATATCTGAAAAAAGCGCATTTTTCATCAGGGAGAATTCCATCAGCCAAGGGATTCCGTTTTTATATCAGTAAGCTCATGAAGCAAAAGGAGCTTTCAACAGCCGATGAGGTTGCGTATAAAAACAGCATATGGGATGAGCGGAATGAAACACATAAATTACTCAATCAGGCAACACGAGTCCTTGCGGGGAGAACAGGCCTTATTTCCATCGCAGTGACAAATGAAGGCGAGGTCTATTACGCAGGACTTTCAAATATCTATAAAATTCAAGAATTTATTAATAGAGAACTGGAACGGCATTTATTCGAACGGCTTGAGGAAGTGTCATACTGGCAACGGTTATTAGGAAAGTTACACAAAACAGAAGAAGAACTTTTTTTTCTTCTTGGAGATGAAGAGAGTATTGATCCGGTATACGAGTCGTGCGCGAGTGTATTTAGCGAGTTTGAAGGGGAAACCGTCAAAGGAATTATTGGTGTAGTCGGGCCAAAATATATGCAGTATGAATTTATTGCCCCACAGATTCGGTATTTTGCATCACTTATAGAACAAATAGTTAAAAGTCAGGGTTTGTAATATGACTATGGATAGTTCAGTTAAGACAAAAAAACAAACAAGTGAAAAGCAGGAAGAAACTCAAATAAAGGAACGCTCAGCTTTAACGGCGTGTCGCAAAGAAGTAGATGAGTTAAAGACTAAATTTTTGCGCGTGCTTGCGGATTACCAAAATCTTGAAAAACGTTCGATTGAGGAAAAAGCCCGAATTATACAGTTTGCAAATAAAGAATTCATTCTCAAACTGTTGGTATTTCTTGATGATCTGAATCGAGCCGAACTGTTTTTGAAAGACGAGAGCTTGATTCTCATTAAGAAGTCCTTTGAAAAGATGCTTGAACAGGAAGGGTTAAAGGAAATTGAGGTGTTGCATAAAGCGTTTGATCCTTATACCGCCGAAGTTATTGATATGGTAGAAGGAGAAAATGATGATGTGGTTGTTGGTGTTTTACGGAAAGGTTATACATTGCACGGAACATTGCTTCGGCCTGCGCAGGTTCGCGTGAGCAAAAAAGCGGTAAAGAAAACAAATTAATTAATTACAAATTTATCATTAATATATATGTCTAAAATAATTGGTATCGATCTCGGTACAACAAACTCTTGTGTGGCGGTTATGGAAGGTGGAAAACCAAAAGTCATTCATTCCCAAGAGGGAAGGAATGTAATTCCTTCGGTCGTTGATCCGGTGAAGCGGGTTGTTGGGGATGTAGCTAAACGCCAGATGGTGGTCAATCCGAAAAACACCATTTTTTCGGTAAAACGGTTAGTAGGAAGACGGTTTAACGATGAATCCGTGAAGTATGATTTGAAGTGGCTTCCTTATAAAATTAAGGAAGGGCGGGACAATATGGCTGATGTTGAGGTTGAAGGAAAAACATATACCCCTCAGGAAATCTCTGCTATGATTCTTCAAAAAATTAAAGCTGACGCTGAAGCGTATTTGGGTGAAAAAGTTGAGAAGGCAGTGATCACCGTTCCAGCATACTTTGACGACTCACAGCGACAAGCTACAAAACAAGCAGGAGAAATTGCGGGTCTTGAAGTCGTTCGCATAATAAATGAGCCCACTGCTGCATCACTTGCGTATGGCCTGGACAAGCAGCACGCCCATACCATCGCAGTATACGATTTAGGAGGGGGAACATTCGATATTACTATTCTTGAGCTTGGTGGAGGAGTATTTCAAGTAAAGGCAACAAACGGAGATACCCACCTTGGAGGAGATGATTTCGATAAAGTAATTCTCGACTACTTGGCTGATGAGTTTAAAAAAGACAGCGGAGTTGACTTAAGAAAGGATCCTCAGGCGTTGCAGCGTCTCCGCGATGCAGCTGAAAAAGCCAAGATAGAACTTTCCACCTCAAAAGAAGCCGAGATTAATCTGCCGTTTATTACTGTTAAAGACAACCAGCCACAGCATTTTGTTACTAAATTAAGCAGAGCGAAACTTGAATCATTAGTAGGAGTGTTGGTTGATAAAACATTCACTCCGGTTAAAGCATGTTTGAAAGACTCAAAAATAAGTGTTGACAAAGTAGATGAAGTTGTTTTAGTCGGTGGCATGACGAGAATGCCACTCGTGTATGAAAAAGTCAAAGAATTTTTCAAGAAAGAACCGAATCGCTCGGTGAACCCGGATGAAGTAGTAGCAATCGGCGCAGCAATTCAGGCCGGAGTCTTGACTGGTGAAACAAAGGATGTTGTTTTACTTGATGTAACACCGCTTACCCTTGGTGTTGAAACGCTCGGTGGAGTAATGACACCGCTCATTCAGCGGAACACGACGATTCCTACATCAAAATCAGAAATATTCTCAACCGCAGGTGATAATCAGACGCAGGTTGAAATTCATATTCTGCAGGGCGAACGTCCAATGGCGCGTGATAACAAATCGCTCGGTCGGTTTGTGCTGGACGGCATTCCACCGGCACCGCGCGGTGTTCCCCAGATTGAGGTTGTGTATGATATTGACGCGAGCGGTATTGTCTCGGTTACTGCAAAAGACAAAGCAACCGGTAAGTCACAGGGGATAAAAATAACCGGTTCGACCGGCCTATCAAAAGAAGAGATTGAACGGATGAAGACCGAAGCCGAACAACATGCGGCAGAAGACAAGGAGGAAAAAGATAAGATTGAGGTAAAAAACAAAGCAGACAATCTTATCTATGTCAGTGAAAAGTCCTTGAAGGATGCCGGTGATAAAGCGCCAAAAGAATTACGTACGGAAATTGAGGCAAAGATAAAAGAACTGAAAGACGTACGCGAAAAGGGTTCAAAAGAAGAGATTGAGAAAAAAACAACAGAATTATCAGACAGTCTGCAAAAAATCGGCCAGCAGATGTACAGTGCGCCCGGGAAAGATCAGGGGCAACCGGTTAACAGTGACCAACCTCAATCAACTGACGAAAAAAAAGCCGAAAAAAAAGACGTTGAAGAAGGCGAGGTTGTGAAATAACGATTATGGATTACTATGACCTGCTTGGCGTTAGCAAAGGCGCGTCAGATTCTGAGATAAAAGCAGCATACCGGAAACAGGCTTTGAAATGGCATCCTGACCGGAATAAGTCAGCAGAGGCTGCAGGAAAATTTAAAGAAGTTACGCATGCGTATGAGGTGTTAAGCGATCAAAAGAAAAGAGAGCTGTACGACCAGTATGGGAAAGAAGCGTTTGAAAAAGGCGGATTCGGCAGGCCGGGACACAGTTCGGGAAGCCCATTTGGAGGCGGCGGGCCATTTACCTATACCTACTCGTCAACCGGAGGAAACCCGTTTGAAGGTTCTGATTTCGGCGGTTTTTCAGATCCGTTTGAGATATTTGAACAGTTTTTTGGGTTTCAGTCCCCTTTCGGAGGAAGGGGAAAGACAAAACGACACGAAGTATACGAACTGACGCTTGAATTCGATGAAGCAGTGCGCGGTGTTGAAAAAGAAACTGTCATTAAGGGAGTGCATAAAAAAATCAAGATTCCTGCAGGTGTAGATTCGGGTATGCGCATCCGTTTTTCAGATTTCGATATCCAGGTTCGGGTTAAACCTCACTCATATTTCAAAAGGGAAGGTCAGGATGTGTATCTTGAAAAATTAATTTCTTACTCGACTGCAGTACTCGGGGGCGCTGTGGAAGTACCGACCATTACGGGAAGCGTGCAATTAAAGGTTCGTCCGGGTACCCAGTCGGGAAGTACCGTACGGCTGCGTGGTCAGGGTATTGTTCACCCGCAATCAACCGCACACGGAGATCAGTATGTTGTGTTCCGAATCCATGTTCCAGAGAGGATAAATGGAAAAACAAAAAAGTTACTTGAAGAGTTGGAAAAAGAAACAGGATAAGCTATACTGGAATCTACATCAAGAAAATGGTTGGATATTCACCTGAAGTACGAAGAAAATTACACGAATTACTCAACAACAATTCTGCACCAAGCAGTCGTGCCGAGAAATATATTGCTTCTCAAACCATTGCAAATTTATTTTGCCCCGAAATAAATCCTGACTGGATAACAGGTTTACAGCCTATCGCAGAGCCGGGAAGAAAAAAAAGCACATGGGTTTCATCCATCCTTCGCACTTACGTTTTTTCAGGGTATCCCTGTCCCATTTGCAAACATCATGCTTATTGATGAAGATCATATGCAATACTATAATGGAACCGCACAGGTTCACGGACTTACCCCAGCTGAAGTAAGAGAACTAAGCCTAGTTCAGTTAAATGGATTATGGGCGAGATCTTCCATTGTTGCAGATCTTTTGGCACAGATGGCAAATCTAAGAGGAATATGGGGCAATCAAGAAGAAATGGATTATTTTACTAACCTCTTCCCTCCTCGTATACGGGAAATGTTTTATCAAGGTTATTGGCAAGTAGAACAATATCGTGCAAAATATTTTGACTGGCTTAATAGACATCCTCTCGTTTATTATGTTGACAATTGGGGAGTAAGACCAATGCGTTGAAAAAAATCAGAACACGGAGTACAATATATGATCGTCATTTAACTTAATTTCATATGAAAACAAACGCAGGAAATTTAAAAAAAGGGGAATTTATTGAATACCAGAGCGAAATTTGGCAGATTCAGAAAGCTGATTTTTATTCACCGGGAAAAGGTTCCGCACTGATGAAGACAAAAATAAAAAATATTATGTCCGGAAAAACGCTTGACTACTCATTCAAGTCAAATGAAACAGTTGAGACATTGCAGGTTGACTGTTTGGAACTTGAGTATCTATATAAAGATACTGAGCAGCTTTATTTTATGAACCCACGAAATTATAATCAATACTCATTGCCTATTCGGGTTGTTGGGACCTCAGCTGAATATATGAAGGAAGGAAATTCTTACTTCGTTTATGTGTACGATGAAAAACCACTGACAATGCGTCCGGCCTTAAGCGTAAGACTGAAGGTGGTTGAGACAGAAGAAGCAGTCAAAGGTGATACGGTTTCAGGTGCGAAAAAAACAGCGAAAGTAGAAACAGGTGTTACGGTAATGGTTCCACTTTTTGTAAAAGTTGGCGATATTATCACTGTCAATCCTGAAACAGGCGAGTATGGAGAACGGGTTAAAGCATAATACGTATGTTATCCGTAGGAGGCATTCTTAATAAGCAGCGGTTAAATAAGGGTCTTTCTTTAAAGCAGGTTGAAAAACTGACAAAAATTAGAGAACCGTTTCTAAAGGCTGTTGAAGAAAACAACTGGAATCATTTCAGCTCGAAAATTTACATTAAAGGAATCATCAAAAATTATTCCCGGATACTTGACTTGGATGAGACCAAAATGCTTGCATTTTTCCGGAGAGAATACGAAAAAAAAGAGGAGGTACATTTTAAGACAAAAGTAGAGAATAAATATCTTACTTCCGACTCAAAAAAAATTCTGTTTTTTTTGCTCGTCTGCACCTTTGTATTTTTCGGTTTATACTTCGCAGTTCAACTGAGGCAGTTTCTTCTACCTCCGAAAGTAGTTCTTCTTGAACCGACAGGAACAAAATTTAAACGAGTACCTAAGATAAAAATCATAGGTAAAACCGAAAAAGAATCAACCATTTTTTATCAAAGTGAAAGAATTTACCAAAACAAAGAGGGAATTTTTGAGATAGATTTTCCATTAACTCAAGCGAAAAATAATTTTGTCATTGAAGTGACCGGTGCAAACGGAAAAAAAACGGTTTTTACGAAAGAATTTACGAAGACTGAATAATCTGCTTGAGCTGTCCAATAGTTTTAGTGTTCAGAGAGGAATAAATTGAAGTAAATGCCAACCGTTTTGCCTCTTTGATTATTTTATCCTGGCCCGCGCCGTTTCTTATTTCGCCGAGCAGTCCCACCTCACCTATGAAGACTGTTTTTTTTGAAATGAGGCCGTGTTTTAAAGAAGAATATACAGATGCAATAATTCCTAAATCTGCTAGCGGAGAAGTGATTTTAACTCCGCCAATTACATTAATGTGAATATCATAGGAGTCAAGCGGTACCATAAGATATTTTTTCATAACTGCCAATAAAAGCAGAACTTTGTTGTAGTCAACTCCATTGACGATCCTGCGCGGGAATTGCAAAGGTGTTGATACTGCAAGCGCTTGAATTTCGAAAAATAGAGATCGGTTGCCTTCAGCTACTCCGACAATACTTTTTCCAACGGCCCCTGCTTTTTCATCCTGAACAAAAACAAGTGGGTTATTAACTTCTTCAAGACCGGTATGTTTCATATGGAAAATTCCAATTTCATCAACAGGTCCAAACCGGTTTTTGTTAGTTCGCAAAACACGATACTCAGAAATTTTTTCCCCCTCAAAATGAAGCACGCAGTCAACAGTGTGTTCGAGGGTTTTTGGTCCGGCAACATCGCCGTCTTTGGTAATATGACCGATCAGGACAACAGGAATCTGATTTTTTTTGGCAAACTGTACAAATAAATGTGCGGATCCCTTTACTTGATTGATAGATCCGGGAGGAGAGTCAACCTCCTTTGAATAGACTGTCTGAATAGAGTCAATGATGATTACTTCAGGTTTTTGTACCATCTGTCCAATGGCGTCGATAATTCCTTCGACTTGTGTTTCTGTTGAAAACTGAAATTGGTCGAGATTGAGACCGAGCCGTTCAGCTCTTTCCCTAACCTGTTCAGCTGATTCTTCGCCCGATATGTAAACCGTCGAAAAATGGTGGAAAGCTTGAAGAAGCAATGTTGATTTGCCAACTCCCGGTTCACCGGTAAGAAGAATGACTTCACCCGGAATAATACCGCCCCCGACAACTCGGTCAAATTCAAATAACCCGGTTTTTTTTCTCTGCTTGCTTTGTGTTTTTACCTTTGAAAGGGGTGTCAAAATAATTTTTTTTATGTCTTCTTTCCCGCCGGATTCCAGTTGCTGTTTGTTAATAAACGAATTCCATTCTCCGCAACTGGGACACCTTCCAAGCACGGTTGCAGAGCCATACTCACAATTCGTACAAATATAATAGGACATAATATTACATTTTGGTAACCGTTTTTATTCCAAGTAAATTCAGTCCGTGCTGAATAATGTTTCCTACCGCTTTCGTAATAATAATACGGGTTTGCCTGTGGTTTATATCCGCTTTTAGAATCGGATTTTTTTGGTAAAAGAGATTAAAGATCTGACAGAGTTCAAATAAATACGTTGACAGGATGTTCGGTGAGAGTCGAGAGGCGCTTTCATAAACAGAATTTGCGTACTGCGAAATTTTTCTTAATAGTTGTTTTTCGTCTTCGTTCACTTGACTGTTTGTTCCTTGAATCTCTCTTTCGGTATTTTTTTTAAGTACACTTTGGGTTCGGACATAGGTGTAGATGAGATAGGGGGCCGAGTTCCCTTCGAGAGAGATTGATTCTTCAAAATCGAAGTATATTTCAACTTGTGGGGAAACTTTTAAGAAGGAATACTTAACCGCTGCCACCGCGAGCGTTTCTGCGGTTAAAGGATCAAGTTTATATTTAAGAGATAGTCTTTTTTTTGCTTCGTCAAGAAGCCATTCTCCTTCAATTACATTACCGAGACGTGAAGACATTTTTCCTTGTTTAAGCTTTACCCAATTGTAAGCAAGATGGTATTGTTTGTTTTTGTATGTTGCAGGGTCAATGAGCTCCTCAACTTTGAATGTTACCTGGAAAAAACTGGTCTGCTCCGGCGTTACAACATGGATGTTTTTATCCAGAGTACCAAAATCACGAAACTCCATTTCCGCAAGCGCGAGCTCCTTTCCTTCATAGGTAGGGAATCCTTGCGAGTTGATAAAAACTCTGGTATCTACTCCGTGTGCTTTTCCATTGAGGACAACGGCCCCTTGACTTTTTTCAAGAACCCCTTTTTTAAGAAGTTCGCTTGCAATGACCGTTCCACGTTTATGGCACTCGCTTTCAAAGTAAAAACGGTCGAAATGAGTGTAAACTCGGCTGTATAGTTCACTGAAATACTGAAGACTCCATTCGCGTGTTTCTTTCCATAGAGGTATGATTCCCGGATTATTTTCATAAACCATGCGGTTGATGTCCAGAATTTCTCTTTTTGCTTTGTCATCTGTACTGTATGCTTTTTCTGCTTCGGCATATGCTTTTCCCAGAAGTGAAATTTTTTCTCGGAGCGTAAGGGATTCAATTGCATCTTTTCCCATCGTTTCGAAGTATTCCCGAACTTTCCAGATGGTTTTTGCTATATGCAGTCCGACATCTCCCTGATAGTTGGTTCGAATAACTGTGTTGCCCACAGCCTCAAAGAGACGCACCATTGCTTCACCGGTTGAAATGTTTCTCATGTGGCCTATGTGGAGTAGTTTCAGTGTATTTGGATGAGCAAACTCCACCATAATTTTTTTCTCGGTGCCAAAATGAAAAGAAGGAATATTAAATTGTTCCTGTGCAATCGCTTCTGCAACTGTCATGAACTCCTGTGGATTCACCCAGATGTTAATAAATCCCGGTTTAATTATTTGTGTTTTTACAATCAATGAATTTTTTGGAATATTATCAATGATTTCTTGTGCGATTACCAAGGGTGACTTTTTCAGAACTTTCGTTGCTTTGAGTGCGATCGAGGTCGCGAAGTCTCCGAAATCTTGTTGGATTGGGATATCAATAGCCACAGGCTCTGTTAGTTTAAGTTTTTGTATTGACTGCTGGATGAGGCTTTTGACTTTATCGGGTATCATTGCACATTATCATAACATAAAAAATTACACATGGATAGTTTAGAGCAGTAGAGATATTGCGTTAGTAATGACTAATTTTTTTCCGATTTGACCCTGTGCTGTTATTTTCTTTTTTTGTGCAAATATTTTCCCTATTGCAGTGTAGGGAAACGAGAAACTATTGTGACCGGGGAAAATTCGTAGCGGTGTGAGATTCATGATCTTTTTTATGCTTCGTATATAATCCTTTTTGTTTGATTCAGGAAGATGGAGGTAGATTGGGCCTTTATAAAGGGTGTCTCCTGCAAACAGCCATCTCTGACTCCGTTCATAGAGACAAATTGAGTCAGGCGAGTGCCCGGGTGTTTTAATAACTTCAAAAGAAAACGGTTTCATGGAGATAGAGTTATTTTTAGGAGTTACTTTCTTGATACTATGAGGACGGTTTACGGTTATAACAGAACTGAACCGGTAATTATCTCCAACATGATCAAAATGTGAGTGGGTGTTAACAACCATAATCGGTTTATCGGTAATTTTTTTAACTTCAGATTTAATATTTTGAATTCCGAGACCCGTATCAATAAGAAGCGCCTGATTACTTCCGACAACAAGATAAGAAATAACCTCTTCTTGGTGTTGAAACTCGCCAATTCCCCATACAGAACGCTTTATATGCTTTACGGTGAACCACTTCTTATTTGTATTCATATGGTTTGTGCAAACGTATTATACCCTGTTGTCCCTGGTATAATTCCCCACAAATTACTTTCCTGGTATGTTGCCAGACCAGTCGTTTCATCGATTGTCCATTGACCCACCTCACCGCATTCCCATACTCCATTTACTCCTTCTTGCCACAGTTCGGGTTGGTATGTCTCGCGCAAACTCTGGAGTTCGTCTATTGGTAAAGTTACTGTCATGGCGTGGCTGTCAACCTTCAACGGAATCATGCCACTTCTGGTAAGGCTTCGTATCCATGGATCATACGGTAATCCATCTTCGCGTTTTTTTTGAACATACTCACTAAAGGGAATAACTTGATGGTGGGCTTTATAACGTCCGAATTCACTAGGACGGAATGATCCGGCAATATAGATAACACCGAGTTGATGTGCACACTCCTGAACTGCGTGTATCAGTTGGGTCGCTAAACCGAATTTTCTATATTCTTGATGCACGTTCATAGACATGAGGGTAAGCGTATTTCCTTTCGGATTATACGTCGTTTCATAGGTTGTTGGATCTCCCGCGACAGTATCCCAGTCGGGTAATTCTTCGATGCAACCGCTCCATTGGATTCTGTTTGTTGACACACTTGCCAGAATAAAGCCATTGGAGGATTGTATTAAAAGCTGACCTTCGGGAAAAACGTAAGATCTACCGATAAGACTTTCAGGAGAGGCGCTGAGCCATGGGGCCCAGTTTACCACTTCCATAGTATTATGTATCTGAAGAGCAGTTTCAGGCGACCATTTTTTGATTGAACAGTTCCCAAAATTTTTTATCTCAATGTGTTTCATAGGTTTACAAAAAAAATATAAAAAAAATCCCCGCATCATGTGCGGGGCAAGTAGCATTCGGTTACGTGAGTTTACCTCATACAAATACTACCTTCCCGGAAAGTCCGCCTTACATTATGGGAAATGAGTATTTGTTTCATAATAATATTATACCATGCATTTGAAAACTTTTGACAAATGTTTAGAATATTGCTATAAATAGTCTTCGGTGAAAAACACCCAAAATTTCTACCCAGCAGAAACTGCAGTCTCACCCCTCGATGGGAGGAACAAGAATAAGTTATTAAGTCTTGCCTCATATTTTTCAGAATTTGCTTTGAATAAATGCAGATTGAGTATTGAAATTCAATATCTTCAATTTCTTGCTGAAAAACACATTTTCAAACTGAACTCTTCAGAAATCCGTATATTAAACTCAATTTTAGATCAGTTTGATACTGCAGAATATCGTAAGATGAAACAAATCGAGGGCGAAATAAATCACGATGTAAAAGCAGTTGAATACTATTTATCTGTGAAATGCACGTCGCTTAAACTGAACAAACTAACTCACTATATTCATCTCGGTATTACCTCGGAAGATCTTAACAATCTTGCTTTTGCTTTTCTCCTGAAACAGTTCAAGAGCGAAGTTATAGAAGTTCAACTAACGAGTCTATTAAAACAGCTTAAGTTATTGTCAAAAAAAAATGCATCTGTTCCGCTTCTCGGACGCACCCATGGGCAGCCTGCGGTTTCAACAACAGTTGGAAAAGAGTTTGCTAATTATTATGTTCGATTAGAAAAGATTTTTAAGAAGATACAAAATTTTGTATTTGAAGGAAAATGGAATGGTGCGGTAGGGAATCAAAATGCATTGAAGGTTGCTCTCCCTCAGTTTGATTGGATAGAGCTAGGGGAACTTTTTGTTTCACGTTTTGGATTAAGTCCTAATAGATATACAACTCAGATTCTTCCGTATGACAACTGGGTTGATTTTTTTCATTTGGTGGCTATGACCAATAGTGTTCTAATTGATCTGTCGGTAAACATGTGGCAGTATATAATGCTCTCCGTATTTGTACAAAAGAAAATAACATCCGAAGTAGGTTCATCCACGATGCCACAAAAAGTAAATCCGATCAACTTTGAACACACTGAAGGAAGTTTGCAGCTTGCAAATAGTCTTTTTTACTTCTTTTCCCAGAAACTGATGCACTCGCGTTTGCAAAGAGATCTCTCCGATTCTCCCGTAAGAAGAACATTTGGGGAAGCATTCGGATATTCGATTCTGGGTTGGCAAAGCCTTGAGAAGGGGCTCTTGAGGATTGAGGTAAACCATAATCATGTATTTACTCAGCTGGAGGATCACTGGGAAATTTTATCCGAAGCAGTTCAAACAGTGCTCCGTTTAAGAGGAGTTGATAACGCGTATGAAAAAATTAAAAGCAAAACTCGGGGAAAAGAAATGAATAAAAATGAGTATAAAACCCTGTTAAAAGAGTTAGGACTGAATAGCGAAAAAAAATTACTCGAGCTAACTCCTCAAACCTATAGAGGATACGCGGAAATTTTGGCCCGTTCGTTATAAATTTAAAAAGTATTATGATTAATCTCGTAATAGGAGGACAATGGGGCGATGAGGGCAAAGGCAAAATTGTTGATCTTTTGGGTGAAAACGCGGATTTTGCAGTACGGTTTCACGGAGGCAATAATGCCGGCCACACAGTTGTGGTTGGTGGGAAGAAATATCCGTTTCATCTGTTGCCCTCTGGAATACTCCGCAGAAAAACAGTCGGCGTAATCGCAAACGGTGTGATTATTGATCCAGACGTACTGTTAAAAGAGATAGAAACACTTGAAAATGACGGAATATCCTTGAAAAACAAGTTAATCCTTTCGTCCCGTTGCCACCTTATCATGCCCTATCATAAGGCTTTGGACGAGGCGTATGAAAACGCGAGAGGGAAGAATAAACTCGGTACTACAAAACGGGGAATCGGGCCGACATTTGCTGATAAAGTTAGTTATAACGGTTTGCGAATATACGAGTTAATGCATTGGGAGCTCTTTGAGGAAAAATTTCGTTTTCAAGCAGGTTTGAAGAATAAACTACTCAAGCTTTTTAGAGTTGCTCCAATAAACATTTCCAAATCACTACTCCAATTTAGAAAAATGAGACAGCGACTAGCGCCGTTTGTGCAGGATACCTATCAAATTTTGCTCCATGCTGTGAAAGCAGGTAAACATATTTTACTTGAAGGAGCTCATGGTGTAATGCTCGATGTTGACTTTTCTCCCTATCCGTTTTCTACAGGCAGTAATGTGATTACCGGATCAGCGCACACAGGTTCCGGAGTTTTACCATCAAAAATTGATAGAGTATGGGTTGTTGTAAAAGCATATACATCACGTGTCGGCGGTGGTCCTCTTCCTACAGAACTTCATGACGCAACTGCAGAAAAAATTCGAGAAAACGGAGCAGAATATGGCACGACTACCGGCAGACCCCGACGGATTGGATGGCTTGATTTGGAAGCGGTAAAATTTGCATGTGAAATAACCGGTGCAAACCGTATAGCACTCATGAAGTTGGATATTTTAAGTAATATCGGTCCGTTAAAGGTTTGCACAGGGTATACCTATAAGGGAAAACCGATTCCTTACAGCAGTTGTGGTTATACTGAGTTAGCTGATCTTAAGCCAGTATATAAAACGTTTCCTGGGTGGAAAGAGGATATTAGTATGGTTCGAGACATAAATAAGCTTCCTCCTTCCTGTAAAGCCTATATCCGTTTTATCGAATCCTATTTGAAATTACCGGTGGCTATCTTATCGGTAGGCGCGGACAGGGATGCAAATATTGTACAGCGACGACTGTTATAAATAGTTTGAAAGATACAATATGAAAATACGTGAAGGGCTAACCTATGACGATGTACTTCTTATTCCCCAACGATCGGGTATTGATCATCGCTCGGATGTTTCCACGGAGACATTTTTAACAAAGCAAATCCGCATGAATATTCCGTTTGTTTCCGCGAATATGGATACGGTTACTGAATCACAGATGGCGATTGCAATGGCGAAAGAGGGCGGAGTGGGAATTATTCATCGTTTTATGACCATAGAAGACCAGGTACAGGAAGTCATACGAGTCAAACGGAATGTTGGTTTTATATTGGACGATCCATACACTGTTTTTCCTGAAACAAAACTTGAAAAGGTACGGACTTTATCGCATAAGTATAGTGTTGATAGTTTTATCGTAGTAAATCCTCAGTATGAGGTGTTGGGGATTTTGACGAAACGCGATTATATGTTTGAGAGAAAACCTGAACAAACCGTTGCACTTTGTATGACGAGTAGGAAAGACCTTATTACTGCAAAGGAAAGTATTTCCCTTGAACAGGCAAAAAAGTTATTTATGCGCCATAAAATAGAAAAACTCCCTTTAGTCGATCATAAAAATCGGTTAAAAGGTTTAATTACAGCTCGATCGATTGCGAATTACGAAAAATATCCGTATTCAACAAAAGACTCGCATGGGAGATATCGAGTTGGAGCTGCGGTTGGAGTTGTAAATGATTATTTAGATCGTGCATTTTCGCTTCTCGAAGCAGACGTGGATGTATTGGTAGTTGATGTTGCTCATGGGCAAAATAACGTCGCACTTCGTGCAGTTTCTCTATTGCGAAAAAAATACAAAGACGCACAGATTATAGGCGGTAATGTAGCCACTGCAGAAGGAACGAGGAATCTTATTGAAAGAGGTGTTGATGCGGTAAAAGTCGGCATAGGACCAGGTGGACTCTGTACCACTCGTATGGTTGCCGGTGTCGGGGTTCCGCAATTTACTGCGGTGATGGACTGTGTAGCAGTTGCCAAAAAATATAATGTCCCAATAATTGCAGATGGTGGTACAAATTATCCGGGAGACATGACTAAATCGATAGCTGCAGGTGCTTCCAGCCTTATGCTTGCCGGTTGGTTTGCAGGTTCAGATGAAAGTCCCGGTGGACTTATTATGAGAAAAGGGATGAAGTATAAAGTGCATAGGGGGTCAGCTTCTTTTTTGGCAACGGCTGATAGAAAGATGAAGCTTGAACACCTTTCAGAAACAACACTTAATTCTATTGTTCCGGAAGGAGTAGAGGCGCTTGTGCCCTATAAAGGTAAAGTGTCCGATGTTATTTATCAATTGGTTGGCGCTCTTCGATCGGGTATGAGCTATTGTAATGCTCGAACCATTCCAGAACTCTGGAAAAACGCCCAGTTTATACGCATTACTGATGCAGGGTTGAGAGAAAGCAAGTCTCATAACATCGCAGAATTATAGTCATAGTATATCTTTCTGGTTCGGACAGTTTTTCAATATCTTGATAACCTGATGAGAATACTTTACAATTGACGCATGAAGGGAAAAGTTTTGCTTTTTGTTGGATTGCTTGTTTTGTTTGGACTCTTTATTTTCTTTCGTTTCGTTATTTTGGATGTACGCAACACTGACGGTCAATTGAGAATTACTTCTTCGCCAGCAGCAAGTATTTTTATCAATAACGTTGCTGTGAGCAAAACGCCTTTTGACGCAAAATATAAAGCTGGTGAATATACTATAAAACTGATTCCTGAAGTCGAAGCAACAGCGACAGCTACCTGGCAAAAAAAAATTAAAGTGGAAAAAAAGAGTGTTACCTATATTAACATTGAGTTAGGAAGTACCGATTTGTCATCCGCAGGAGTTGTTTTATACTCTACAAAATCGTCGGTACGGTCAACACTGAAAGATCAAGGCGGACTCGCTGTTGAAAGCGACCCGCCGAACGCATTAATTTATCTTGACAATGACGAAAAAGGCGTCTCAACCTTAGAGATGACTGATATACCAAAGGGTGATCATGAGCTTTCGGTATTCATGCCGGGTTTCATTCGATATACCCAGAAAATAAATATAACTCCAGGGTACAAAGTAGTGGCATATGTGAAATTAGCAATTGATCCGAGTCAAAATCCACCGTTACAACCCGATAAAAAAACTGCTACTTCGAGTGCAGAGACAACTCTGGAGAAAAGCACCTCGTCAACTACAGTCGTTATTAAAGGTACTCCGGATGGATGGCTACGGGTCCGTGATGATGCAACGGTAAATGCATCTGAGTCAGCAAGAGTAAACGAGGGTGATACGTTCGAAGTGATAGAAGAAAAAAACAATTGGTATAAAATTAAATACGATGGTACTCGAGAAGGTTGGATTTCGGCTGAGTATGCACAAGTAAAATAACTTACTTCGAGCGGTCTCTCCAGATGACTTTGTTATAAAGAAAATATGAATAGGGAATAATCACGCAGGCGATGATAAAGACCTTGTAAAGAATCCACGAAGGAATATGAAAGGGGGTAATAACGGTATCTCCCAGAAAAGTGAGGAGAACAATTAATCCCGCACCTTGAATAACAATAGACCCTAATGAAATGACATTAAAAAATCCAAATGCTTTTAGATAGCTCATGATTCCGCCTACCACTTTTTTTCTTCGAAAGCTCCAAAAATTATTAAATAAAAAATTGCACACGATAGCAATTTCGGCACTTAACATATTTGAGGGAACCTTTTGCATATCTAAACCAGCAATAAAAAAATACGCAAATCCAAAGTCTATACAGAATCCCAATAAACCGACTATGACAAATTTGATAAAAGAGGAATGAGAAAGGACATACCAGAATGTTTGAATAATATATTGGATGGAATTAATTTTTGACACACCATTAGCGCGGTCGACAAAGCGAATGGGTATTTCTTTAATATGCGCGTTATGAGTAATTGCTGAGTCGAGAAGTGCTATCTGAAAGACGTATCCTGAAAATCCTCGAATATGATTGAGTGCATTCTGAATAACCCATATTTTCATAGCTCGAAACCCCCCGGTCCAGTCCGTAATTGATAGTTTCATGAAACCCAATCGAACAAATAAATTCGCAAAAATTGAAAAAAATTTTCGGTGGAGTGCCCAATTTGAAGGAATAGAACCGCCTTTAATATATCGGGATCCAATGACAAAATCAGCGCCTTTTTCGATCTGATTTAGAAACTGAGGAATTACTGAAGGGTCATGTGAAAGATCTGCATCCATTTCAAATACTACGAAGGGTTCAAGATGGCGCAACGCGTAAGAGAAACCATTAACATAAGCGTTTCCCAATCCTTTCTTTGGGGTTTCGAGAATGTGAACCTGAGGATTTTTTTCCTTGATTTTTTTTACCGTTTCAGCGGTTCGGTCAGGTGATTGACTATCTACAATGAGTATATCTATTTTCCAGTTTTGTATATGGTGAGACACCCGTATAATCTGGTCAATGAGTGCTGAAATATTTATCTGTTCATTGTATGTCGGAATTACGATAACCGCGCGTTTCATATGAGTTGGGACTGAAAAAAGGAAATTGTATTCATTAAACCGTCTTCAAGACTTATTCCAGGTTTCCAACCCAGCAGTTGTGAGGCTTTTGATATATCTGGTTTTCGTTTTTTAGGATCATCCTGATCAAGTGGTGTGAAAATGATTTTGGAATGGGAGGCAGTTAGTTTTTTAATCGTCGTTGCGAGTTCTAAAACCGTCATTTCAGATGGATTTCCCAGATTTATAACTTCGCCTGAAATGTTCTCAGTTGCGCCAAGCATATAAAGGCCTTTTACCATGTCTGATACATAGCAAAATGAACGTGTCTGTGTTCCGTCACCATTTACTGTGATTGGTTGGTTTTTGAGGGCTTGATTGATGAAATTAGACACAACTCTTCCATCGTTTTGTTCCATCTGGGGACCGTATGTGTTGAATATACGGGCTATGCGCACGTTTACATGGTACTTGCGGAAATACGTCATAATAAGTGATTCAGCGAACCGTTTTGATTCGTCATAACACGAGCGAATACCGTTCGGGTTTACATTTCCCCAATAGGATTCTGACTGCGGGTGTTTTTCAGGATCTCCGTAAACTTCTGAAGTAGAAGAAAAAACGAACACAGAATTTTTATTTTTTAGTATAAAGTCAAGTACTTTTTTTGTTCCGAGGGAGTTAACCATAAGTGTCTCAATCGGAAATCGTTTATATTGAATTGGGGAGGCTGGTGAGGCGAGATGAAAAATAATATCACACTTTGGAACACTCTCAAAATCCCAGGTGATCAAATCTTGTTCAAATAATTTAAAACGCGGATGTGATTCGAGAGCCTTAATATTTTTTTTACGTCCTGTTATGAAGTTGTCGATTCCGTAGACAAAATTATCCTTTTCTATAAGGAATTTGGCTAAATTTGATCCGATAAAACCAGCTGCTCCGGTGATAAGTATGTTCATAAAAATCTATGCAGTTTTACTTCTGCCCGTTGAAATATAGGTGAATCCGAGTTTAGTAATCGATTCAGGATTATATATATTTCTTCCGTCAATGATCAGGGGGTGCTTCATGAATGATTTGATTTTTTTGAGGTCGATCTGTTTAAATTCATTCCATTCGGTAAAGATTGCTAAAGCGTCACAGTCTTTTACTGTTTCATATGGAGTGGAACAGTAAACGATAGCATCTCCCAGTTGTTTTCTGACATTGTTGGTCGCGACTGGGTCGTACACTTTGATAATAAATTTTTTTTCCAACAACTTTTGAATTACTGCAATAGAAGGAGCGAATCGTATATCATCAGTATTCGGTTTGAAACTAAGACCCCACACAGCTATCGTATTTCCTTTTGCGTGAGTCAGTATTTTTTGTAAAAAGTTGTCACGAGTCTGATTATTTACCAACTCAACAGCCTCGAGAAGCGTTACGTCGATTCCGAGCGTTTCACCCGTATTGGTCAGGGCCCGAACATCTTTTGGAAAACATGAACCGCCGTAACCCACACCAGGGTCCATAAAAATTCTTCCGATCCTCTTATCAAGTCCGACTGCGTCAAGGACCAATTCCACATCTGCACCTGTTTTCTCGCAAAAAAAGGATATTAAATTTGCAAAAGAGATTTTCATTGCAAGAATTGAGTTTGAGGTGTATTTAATAAGCTCCGCGGATGCCAGATCGGTTACAATTTTTTTGCCGGTTATGGGTGCGTGAAGTAAAAGCAGCAGATCGATTGCTGCTTGAGAAGCAGAACCGATTACTACTCGGTCAGGGCGAAATGTATCCTCAATTGCAGAACCTTCTCTTAAAAACTCTGGGCATGATGCAACTGCGATTTCTGCTCCTTTTGGTTTGGACGCACAGAGCAGTTCCTCAATTTTTTTATTCGTTCCTACAGGAACAGTGCTTTTACATGAAATCACCGTAAGACCTTGTTTCAGATGCGGGGCGATCTGTTTGGCTACATAAAAAACCGTTGACAGATCAGCTTCTCCGGATTCTTTGGGTGGAGTCCCGACAGTAATAAACACTACTTCTGATTCAGAAATCGCACGGGAATACTTAGAGGTAATGTGTATTCGGCCGGCTTTCAGATTTTTTTTGAGAAGCTCCTGCAAACCGGGTTCATAAATAATCGGATCACCTTGAGCGAGACGTTTCAATTTCTCTTCAGTATGGCCAATTACATACACCGTGTTTCCGAAGTCTGCAAATACGCAAGCGGATACCAATCCAACGTATCCATGCCCAATAACAGTAATAACCATAAGTTAATGATATAGTATGAGAACGCCTTCTTCAAATGATTTCATAGCGAAAAAATTGTTGCGAATAGAGGCAATTTTTGCATACTGAGGGCGCGGTGCTTTCTGCGAAAAGTATTCATAGTATGTTGTTTTATGTATAAGGTTTGGATTAAAATTGCATATTCTGGCGATGGTAATTCCTGCTTCATAGGGAGATAAACTTTCTGATCCAACAAGGTGGAAAATCCCTGCTGAAAAATGGTTTATCAAATACCACAAGCCTTCTGCAATATCATCTACAAAAGTTGGCGTAATAAGAGAGTCGGTGACCATCGTGAGTTTTTTTCCTTCCTGAAGCGATGCAACGATACCGCGTACAAAGTCTTTTTTTTGAGGGTATTTATTATTTCGATATGGGTAGTCGAAGCGTACTATCATTGCAGAATCTCTCACTATTTTTTCACCTTCGTATTTTGTTTTTCCATAGATCGAAAGTGGATTTGGAGTACTTTGTTCAGTGTAGGGAGGATTTTTTCCATCAAAGACAAAACCGGTTGATATATATATCATCTGTTTCTTTTTTGCACATACCGCTTGATAAACATTTTGAGTTCCAAGAACATTTATTTCATGTGCCAGTGTTTTTTCACGTTCCGCTCCATCCACATTGGTGTAGGCAGCAAGATGTAAAAATATGTCGAAGCTCGTTTTTTTAATAGTGTTGTATACCTGTGTTTCATTGCGGATATCCATTTGGGATTGCGAGAGAGAAATAAATCGGGCTTTATCTTTGAGAAGCTCGATGATGCGTGATCCAACCATTCCTTCGCCGCCGGTGAGAGCAATATTAAGCATAATTTTTTTTAATTCGCTGCCACCAGGTAGTATTATCTTTGTACCACTGCACTGTTTTTTGAAGCGCTTCAAGGAATGAATGTTTTGGTTCCCAGTCAAGTTCTTTTTGAGTCAGGCTCCAGTCTATAGCGTATCTTCGATCATGTCCGGGTCTGTCTGTTACGTATTCTATTTGATCAGAGTTTTTACGCATTGTTTCAAGAATTAATTTAACTACCTCTCTATTTGAAATGTCGGTAGTGAGACCTCCTACGAGATATGTTTTACCGATCTTACCGAATAAAAGAATTTTTTCAATTGCTTCACAGTGGTCTTTGACATACAACCAGTCACGCACATACAGTCCGTCGCCGTAAATAGGCACTTTCTTACCTTCCAGTAAATTGGTAATAGCGAGCGGGATGAATTTTTCTGGGTATTGGTAGGGTCCGAAGTTATTTGAGCAGTTAGAGATGGTGTATGGCAGTCCGAATGTTGTCCCATAAGCACGGACGAGATGGTCAGATGCAGCTTTAGAAGCTGAGTATGGACTATGAGGATTGTATGGTGTTGAGAGAGTAAACTTTTGCTTTGAGTTCAGTTCTAAGGCTCCAAATACCTCGTCAGTTGAAATATGGTGGAACCGTTTCACTCCATTCTGTAAAGCTGCTTCAAGCAGGTTATAGGTTCCGGTAATATTTGTTTGTATGAATGGTGCTGCGTCTGTAATTGAGCGGTCAACATGACTTTCCGCTGCGAAATGAACAATCATATCGCAGTTTTTTGTTGAGCTGAAAACTTTGGGTTTATCGCATATGTCACCCTTGATAAAGGTATAGTTTGGAAGGTCTTTAACCTCGATAAGATTTTCTAAATTCCCTGCATAGGTAAGACTATCATAGTTTATGATAGTATCCTGAGGATGATTTTCGAGCCAGTAGAGAATAAAATTGGAACCGATAAAGCCGGCCCCGCCGGTCACAAATATCTTCATACAGTCTATTTTATCAGATTTTTTTAAGTGGAGAATCTGAGAGAGGTCTTTTTTTCATCAGCCGTTGTAGGTAGGGTTTGTTAATTAACAATTCAAGAGTCTTCCATCGTTTTTCTTTTACTGCGTGGGGTACGTCGTCTTTGAGAGTTTTAAGAGCATAAGTCAGAGGTCGTGGTGAATACTGAGCAATAAATGCCCTTTCAAACCCTACCTGTTTGCAGAGTGATACCGTATTCTGAAATTCTTTATCGGTTTCACCACAAAAACCAACAATAATATCAGTGGTAATACGGACCTTAGGTATGGTTTTTCTCATTTTTTTTATAAGTTCAATATACTCCTCTCTGGTATACCAACGGTTCATACGTTTTAAAACCTCAGAGTCTCCAGACTGCACCGGAAGATGAATAGTGCGGGTGATATTTGAGTTCTTTTTGATTGTTTTAATAAGTTCATCAGAAAAGTCCCAGGGGTTTGATGATATAAAATCTACTGTTTGGAAGCCCAACTGAGCAACATCATGGAGAAGATGGGGAAACAAAGTTGGGATCCGAAAACGGCCAAGATGTTTTACGAAGATTGGTTTTTTTCCACCGTTATATTTCGATGTTTTGAGGTCTGCGCCGTACGAATTTACATTTTGTCCCAAGAGGAGAATTTTTTTGAACCCTTTTTTTTGAGCTTCTAAACACTCGGAGAGAATATCCCCATATGGTCTGCTGGTTTCTTTCCCGCGCGTGTACGGAACAACGCAGAATGTGCAGTAGTTGTTGCATCCGTTGGAAATAGGAATAAGGGCAGTATCAGAAGAATTTCTCAGTGGTGATATTTCAAATCCCACCTCTTCAATCGGCATGAATTCGTCCACTTCAGGCATCCGTTTTTTGAGAATTGACATCATTTTCTGTTTTTTATCTCGGATAGCCATTCCGACAATACATCCCGTGACAATAATGGTATATGGATAATTGTATTTCCGTTTTGATTCCTTAACTTTTTTTAGGTTCTGGAACAGTCCATAGATTCGGTTTTCTGCAGATTCTCTTACCATACAGGTGTTGATTATTACGATGTCAGCATCTTGATACCTCTGAACCTCCTTTATATTCCGGAGCCGATAGGTTTGTTTTATCCTTTCAGAATCTGCTACGTTATGCTGACACCCAAATGTTTGTATAAAGTAGTTCATGGATGGTTTGTTTTTTTCATCTGTTGAATAATCAGGATGAATACTAAGAGAATTATTGCAATCATGCCGAACGCTATCAGTTTTTCGAATCCCTTTAGAAACAAGCTTGAAAGGCCGAGAATTCCGGTAACAAACCAATAAAAGTATGCAATCCTCCGCTTGCCCCACCCTATCTCAATAAGTTTATGGTGAAAGTGTCCCCAGTCTGCCCTGAATGGTGAAGTGCGGTTTTTCAGACGTCTCATTATGGTGTATACTGCGTCAATCATGGGTATTGCTAGGATGAGAAATGATGTGCCGATCTTTCCGAAGGATAGAATTGACAGAACGCCGAGTAAAAAACCAGCCAGTGCTCCACCCCCGTAACCCGGCATAATTTTCTGGGGGTAGAAATTATAAGGGAGGAAACCAAGGTAAGCTCCGGAAACAATTAGAGCAAATACCATGACCGTATGAGCGGAAATATCATGAGCTATAAATCGTTGGGACAATAAAGCAAGAAAAAAAGCAGCGATTGTAACAAATCCGGGTAATTGGCCGTCAACTCCCTTGCTCCAGTTAATCATGTTTGTTGTCCATGAAAGCCATAAAATTGCAAGAATATCTGCTAGGGGAAGTATCGAATAAGTTTGACCCCAGAATGAAAAAGAAATTCTCCACAGATCAAGACGTATAACTCCTCCGAAGGGATTTGAAATAAACGGGATTCCAAGTCCAAATCCAATCACCAGAGTGGAAACAGCGAGATTGAAGAGAAATCTCCAGTATGGAGATATGTCATAGTAATCATCTAAAAGTCCGACAAGCATAATAAACATACTTGCAAAGAGAATGCCGAACATAAGCTTGTTCAAAGGAAGTAAAAGAAGAGAGGCAATTCCGATGGAAAGAAAAATGGGAAATCCTCCTCCGCGGGGAATAAGACCCTTATGGGTATGCGCTGGATGAACGCGTTTTGATTTATCGGTAACTAAACGGAATTTTTTAGCAAGATGAATTGTCGGATGAGTAAGAAAAAAGGAAAGAAGTGTCGTTAACAGAAAAGCTCCTATAAATTCCATCAGGTTACAAGGAGAATTATTTTAATGAAAATGAGGGTGAATAAAACCACTGAAAAAGCGTTTAAAAACAGTATCATTTTTTTGACAAATTCGTTTCGGGAAAAAAACGTACGGAAAACAAAAAAATTTAAAAGAGTCATGCTATTCATAAGAATCAAAATTAAAAAAAGCATCCACCACTCAGCAAGTTGGTCTTCCCCGGTTTGTTTGGAGTAAAATAACGGTATTTGGGGCGGGATAAGATTGCGCTTCATAAAGAAGAAAGCAAGAGCTAGTACATTGCACAGTATTACAAATGCCTTCATAATAATCTATTATAACAATTTTATCTGCGTTTTTTTCACTTGAAAAAACACGGTTCTTTTCTTATGATACATACGAATACATATGACATAATTATTTTGAATAGATAAACTCGCTTTATAAATTAATACGATTTATGATAGATCAAAAAACTCGCAATCTTATCAAAAAGGAAGAAAAAAGACAGCGTGAGGGAATCGAGTTGATTCCTTCAGAAAACTATGCGTCGTCGGGAGTTCGAAACACCCTTGCATCTTACTTCGGAAACAAATACTCAGAGGGTTATCCAAAGAAAAGATATTATGGGGGAAATGAGTATGCAGATGCAGTTGAACTGTTAGCTCAAGAGCGTGCAAAAAAACTGTTTAAGGTTCCTTTTGTCAATGTTCAACCGTATTCAGGTTCTCCTGCAAATTTTGCAGTTTACCTTGCTACTTGTTCGCCCGGTGATGTTATTATGGGTCAGGCGCTGGTCGCCGGAGGTCATTTGACGCATGGACACTCTGTTTCTGCAACGAGCATATTTTTTAAAAGTATTCAGTATGGGGTTAAAACCCAAATTGTGAAGGGAGAGGACCTTTTTGATTATAAAGAAATTCGAAAACTTGCCGAACAACATAAGCCAAAACTTATATGGGTCGGAGGGACGGCTCATCCACTTCGTTTCGATTACAAAAAGTTCGCTGAAATCGCAGATGTTGTTGGCGCCTATATCGTTGCGGACATAGCACATGTTGCAGGTCTTATTGTCGGCGGAGTTCATCCTTCTCCGGTTCCATATGTGCATATTGTTACGACAACTACACATAAAACGCTTAGAGGACCTCGGGGTGGAATGATAATGGTTACACAAAAAGGAGTGAGTAAGGATCCCGATCTTCCCGTTAAAATTGATCGTGCCGTATTTCCTGGACTTCAGGGTGGGCCACACGATCACCAGACCGCAGGAATCGCTGTAGCTCTTTACGAGGCGATGCAGCCATCTTTTAAAAAATACGCTTCTCAAATAGTTAAAAACTCCAAAGAATTAGCCAAAACATTGATGAAGGGGGGATTAAAATTGGTTGGAGGAGGGAGTGAGAATCACCTTCTTTTGGTAGATTTAACCTCAAATTTAGGCCCCGGAGGTGGTGTTTTCGCACAAAAAGCTCTAGATGCGGTCGGTTTAACTCTTAATAAAAATACAGTTCCGGGAGAGTTAGCCTCTCCTTTTTATCCCTCAGGGATCCGGATGGGGACTGCTGCATTAACGACGCGGGGAATGAAGGAAAGAGAAGTTAAACAAATAGGAACGATTATTCTCCAGGTAATGAAAGAAATCAATTCCTATCGACTACCTGCCCACAAAGAAGAACGTTCCGGATACATTAAACAATTTGCCGAAACGCTTGTGAAAAACAAGCGGTTGAAAGAGTTGCACAGGGAGGTAAAACGATTAGCTGTGAGATTTAGGATCCCTTAATCGGTCGATTGAATGGTATAGGAAAGATCCTCTTGAACAATATATGCTTTATTTGGGTAGTGAGGAATTTGGGATGCAATTCTGTTTGGTGAAATCAGGACCTTCCCGATATACCACGGCAGTTCTTCATATGTTTTACCGTAAATATATACCTGATCTTCGTTTATGTAATATTGAAACGGATGGAAATTAAATTCATGAGTAACATATACCACATCACCAGGTTTCATCAGCGACCGTATTTCAGAACTAATTTTTTTAATATTTGCTTTTTTCCGGAACAGAATTTGATACCTGCTGTAATGAAGTGAAAAAAATAAAAGCAAAACTAAGCATATATATTCAGTCTTTCTTTCCAAATGATTACCCAAGTATGCATAAAGAAGAAGGAGTCCTATAGTTGAAAAAATCACGTAGCGCGGTGCAAAAATAGGATTAAAAAAGGAAATGAGGAGAAATGCATAAGGGATTGCGAGTCCCCATAGGGAGAGAAATATGAATATGTTGTTATTATCTTTTCGTTTCGATTTAACACGGGACGATAAAAAGCCGAGTATGATGATAAGCGTGACAAGAACTGAAAGAGGAGTGAGAAGCGGGTATTGAAACCACTGGTCTGTTGAAAAACCGGTTAATAATACAGCGGGTAAAGTTAACAGAGAAGTCCAAGTAGATTTAGAGAGCCAGAAACTGTTTCGCATTTCAAACGTATTAATTGAAGCAACAAAGAAAACCCACGGGAGATAGCTTATTATCAGTGCAAGAATGATACGAATAATTTCTGTTAGTGTTTTTTTGTCTTTCGTATTTCTCAACAAAAAGAATAACTGCAAGCATATGAGAAATATCATAAAATAATGGGTGAATGCACCAAGAAAAGCGGATACTCCATACCCCACCCATTTTTTTTTCACCATAAAGTAACTTGAGAGGACTGCAAAAAACCCAAGCATGCTATACATGCGGGTTTCAAATGCATAGTAATGAAGAAGGGGATTGGAGAAAAAAAGAACCATATACAGGGTTGAAATCAAAGTTCCTCTTGAAAAAATTTGTGTCAAGAACAGGTAAAAAACATATGCGGTTGCTAAGAAAAAGACAAGCGAAACAAGTCGGAGAGCAATCTCGGAATGACCTGCAAACTTCATCCAGAAATGAAGGAAAATATAATAGAGAGGCGGGTTTGAGTCCTTTGCAGTGAGAAAAAGCAAATCAAGAAGTGAGTTTTTTGCCAGGAGGTATGAAAAGGCTTCGTCTCTCCATAGACTTTGAACAAAAAAAACGAGCGGAGTATTTGAGTACAAAAATGAAAGCATGTATTATTTTACACTTTTTCTGTTACTTTATACTCAATTTTTTTCCCTGTAATCATTCTTGTGTGAGATTCGAGTGCGGGGAGCGATGAAAGAAAAAATGAAATAATCGGAAGAAAATACCATTGGATTACAATGAAAGGTAGATTAATGAGGCGAGTGTGTACTTTGATTTTCTGACGTAATTTAATGTCAAGATATATATATACAATAATCATTGATGTAGAAAAGGTCAGGATGAGAGCGGATAGTTGAGGGAGTAAAAAACCGAGCACTGTTCTTTTAAAACTCGGATTTACCAACGGAGGGATTGATGCACTGAGAGTGAGAATAAAAAAAGAGGTTGGCCAAAGCAGATGGCTCTCAATAAGATTCACTGTTTTTTTTAGTTTCGGAAGGAATGGAATATGGGGAGTGGTAAACAGATTCTTTAAACAATATCCAATATCAGTAACTCCCCACGCCCATCTTCGCTCTTGTTCGTACCGATTCATGAACGTTTTTACCACTGATCCTGCATGGACAGCATCGCCACTAACAATTGTGTAAAGTGGAATTGTTTTGACTTTTTCTCCAAAAGCAAAAAATGCCTGAAAGTAAATATGCCAGTCTTCAGGAATAATATCAACATCCCAGTAGTTCACAGAAGCAAGTAAGTGCAAATTGGTTGAGTAAGTTGATATTTGAATAAGTTTTTTGGTTTGGGAAAGAGATGCCATGCGAATAATTGAAGATAGGGTTGCTTGTATTCTGACAAAAAACGGGAGTTTCCAAAAATTATTATACAGAAGAACGGGAGCCCAATAAAAATGATAGTCTCGTTCCCGGTCTTTTATAAACGTGTATGTGAGGTAGGAAAAGTAGGGTTTTGAGAACAGACTGTCCGCGTCGCAAATAGTGATAAGCACATTTTTATCGTTCCATCCACATTGTTTCACGAATGCCGACACTTGTTTTGCTGCGAATGTTTGATTACTTGCTTTTCCCGCAGCTTCCCCGGGTATGAGTTCGTGGAAGGTGAAGAGGATATGTTTAAAAAAATGACGGTATTTTTCCTTAATATACTGCCCCTTCTGAATCGCACCGGTTTCCCGTTTTTCAAAAGCTAGAACCAGTGAAATATTTTTGTAGGGATAATTACTTGACGCTATCACTTTGATAGTTTCGTCGAGCTTGTAAAGCGGTTCTTTAAAGTTGGGAATAATGATAAAGTGCTGAATGTCCCGGGATTTTTTTAAACTGATGAGTTTTTTTTTGTAATCAATCTTTTCGTGTTCGAGGATAAGTTTATAGGAGAGTGTGGAGTAATATACGGTTTTGACCGCTGAATAAAAAAAGTAAAGATCAAAAGCAATAATAAAGTATGCAACAAGCGCCGGATGAAACGGTGATATCCAAACAGGCATAGTAATGATAATCCAGGTAAGAACGGGGACGCTTATATCAAACAACCGGTGTACTACCGCTGATTTTAAAATAATCGTTGACATGTACGGTAGTATATTATACCTTATAGTGCGTTGGTGGTAATTAATTTGTCCATTATGGAATCACAGAATACTCTTTTCGAAAAACTGTATAAAAGATTAAATACGAGTCAGCGTTTAGCGGTAGACACTGTTGAGGGGGCAGTGATGGTTATTGCAGGTCCGGGAACAGGAAAAACACAGACGCTTATACTTCGTATTGCAAATATATTACGGCGGACACAGGCGAATCCCGAAAATATTCTTGCATTGACATTTACTGATTCTGCAGCATATGAGATGCGAGATCGTTTGGTTGAAGTGATCGGAACTGCAGGATATCGTGTACAAATTACAACATTTCACGAGTTTTGCAACAGTGTTATTCAAAAAAACCCGGAGTTCTTTCCTCACCTGTTGAATGCAAGTCCGATCAACGAGCTCGAACAAATTCAAATGGGAGAAAAAATTCTCACCGACAACTCATTTACCTATCTTCGTCCTATGAATGCCCCGCTCTACTATTTAAAGTCAACGCTCGAAACGATTGGTCAGTTGAAAAAAGAGGGAGTTAGCACCTCTGCTTTTGAAAAAGGCGTGAGCAAGCAATTGCAAGAGTTTCGTAAGATTACTGATCTATATCACACAAAAGGGAAGTTCAAAGGAAAGTTGAAAGGGAAATACCGTACCCTTCTCAATCAAATACAACGAAATAAAGAGCTTGTTCTAATGTATAAAGTGTATCAGCGCGAACTTAAGAAACAGTTAAAATACGATTTTCACGACATGCTTCTTGAGGTAATGCGTGCATTTTCACGAAACACTGAATTACTCCTTCAAATCCAGGAAATTTACCAGTATTTTCTTGTTGATGAACAACAAGATACAAACTCTGCACAAAACCAAATACTTCACCTGTTGTGTGGATACTATAAAAATCCTAATTTATTTGTTGTTGGTGATGAGAAACAAGCAATTTATCGGTTTCAAGGAGCGTCGCTCGAAAACTTTTTATATTTTCAGAACCAGTATCCTGACGCAGTCTGCATATACTTAGAAAAAAACTATCGATCAACCCAGTCATTACTCGACGGTGCACAGAGTCTTATTCAGCGGAGTCCGTTAGAAAGTCTATTAAGACGGGATAAATTAATAGCCCAGAATCCCAGCAAATATAATTCAATTTTGTGTGCCCAGCTTCATGATTACTATGCTGAATATTACTACGTCGCAGAGTCGGTTCAACAAAAACTTAAACAAGGAATTCCCCCAAAAGAAATAGCAGTGCTTGTTCGTAACAACAAAGATATTTTGCCGGTTATGCAGATATTTCAAAAACATAATATCCTTTGCAGCTCTGACTCAAATAACAATGTGTTCGATGACTGGGATATTCAAAAAATACTCGCTATTTTCCGCTGTATTCATATGTTTGGGGAGGATCAACCACTTATGAAAGTAATGCATATAAATTGTTTTCATATAGACCCGTTTGATATATACCAACTTTTGCTCGAGGTTTCCCGTACAGGTCTTTCACTATGGACTATCTGTTTGGAAGAACGTTGTACGAAGCATATTCGGTTACAAAACAGTTCTTCACTAAAAAATTTATTTCATTTGCTCAAAAACTGGAAAACCAGAGTTGAAAATGAAAGTTTTGACACTGTTTTTGTTGACGTTTTAAACCGTTCGGGGTTGTTGGTTCAGATATTAAAAAGAACTGATGCGCTTGAAGCATTAAGAAAGCTGACAACTCTTTTTTATCACATTAAACAAGCGCTATCAAAAAACCATGAATATTCCCTTTCTCAGTTTATTGAATACTGCGACCTGCTCACATTTCATCAGATCGGATTACGCACAGGATACTCTTCTATTTTTATAAATAGCGTGCGGATAATGACTGCCCACAGAGCGAAAGGAATGGAGTTTGATTATGTATATATTGTAAATGCATTTGATGGACATTGGGGAAACAAAAGAAACTCAAGAAACTTTTTTTGTATTCCCTGGAAGAATCTTTCAGTAGTTTTTGATACCCGTACCAGGAATGATGAAAACGAAGACGAAAGGCGGTTGTTTTACGTTGCGTTGACTCGTGCAAGAAGAGAAGTTCTTATTAGTTATTCCTGCCGTTCTCTTGAAGGAGCCGATCAGGTAGAGTCCCAGTTTGTTACGGAAATAGATTCTTCGCTGAAACAAAAAGTCGATACCCGGGTTTTTGAAAGCGAATTCAGCCAACACCCAGAAAGAGTTATGCAATCATCTTTGGTTGTTCGGAGTAAGAAAGACTTATCTCTCCATGACAGGGCGTTTGTTCCAGATCTTTTTCTTTTTCGGGGATTATCAGTAAGCGGATTAAACAACTACTTAGAATGTCCCTGGAAATATTTTTTTAGAAACTTGCTTCAGGTGCCGGATGTAAAAAATCTCAGTATGATTTTCGGTTCTGCGGTCCATAGTGCAGTTGACGCTTATCTGACCTCTCTTACCGGCGATAAAATCACATTAAAAGGAATTATGCAGACGTATAAGAACAGTTTGTTGAAACAGCCTTTGAACAAAGATGAATTCGAAAAGCTTCAATTAAAGGGAAAATCAATTTTATCCAAATTTTATGAACAGGTGATGAAAGGATGGAATAAAACATGTTCAGGTGAAATAATTGTCAAAGGAATTCGATTTGGAAATGGAGTTTTTCTGAACGGAAAAATCGATATGGTTAAACAACTCGATAACCGTGGGTCGGTCGCAGTCTATGATTTCAAGACGGGTACGCCCAAAAGTAGATCGTTTATTCAGGGAGCAACAGGTAGTAAAATTGGAAATTACAAGAGGCAGCTGATATTTTATAAACTGCTTCTCGAACGGTTCAAGGAAACAAAGCAACCTGTTACCGTAGTTCAAGGGATAATTCAGTTTGTGGAACCAACGCAAAATGGAACGTTTCGCTCAGAAGCTTTTGAAATAAGTAGACAAGAAGTTGTTGAACTTGAACATACGATTACTCAAATATCTGAAGAAATAAAAAGTCTAAGCTTCTGGGATAGATTTTGTGAGAACAAGGGTTGTTTCTATTGCTCTATGCGCCGGTTTTTGAACTCCGATGGCGATTAAGGTGATGAGACTCTCTATAGTGTGCTTCGTATACACCCGCAGTAAGGAAAATAGTGCTGAGCAAAAAAGCTGCCAAAATGTGAGTGGATGAGAACCGTGAAAGATAGGACATAAAGAGAACAATAATAACGGGTAATGAAGATGAGTGAAAAGCCGTTTGGAGTATTTTTAGATAATGATATTTCTTTCCGGTGATTTGAAATAATGTATGTACGATCAGACTTGCAATCACGTTGGTTAATGTCCAACCGAAAAAGTGAATGAGGGCGATTATCAAATAAAAAAAGGGAAGCATGAGATTGATTGTCCAGGTAAGTCGGTTAAATTGTGTCTCAATAAGGTTGTTTAAGGTATACTTATCAACCGACATATCGGGAAATAGCGAAGTATAGGGCAAAGCGATTACGCGATTTCTTACTGTAAATACCAGATGTTTTTTGGTGAGCAGGATTTTTGATCCGTACTCAAGAATTTTATCTGCGCTCGCACGCTCGTCAATTACCAAAAACAGTGTTCTTCGAGAAGGAAGAGAAACCCAGAATAAAAACGGTCTGAAAAAACTTGAACTCAACTCGCCGTTTCGGAGAGTAATGCGCGAATCAGTGGGTATTTCGTATACAGAAGAAACGACCGACTGTCTAAGTTTGAATAAAGAAATCGGATTCACTTTAAGAAATATAAGTGTCACTGCGATAAAGGCTGCAAGTAGGTGGAGAAGAAGGTAAAATCGAAGCGATGTTGTAAAACGAGCATGAAGAAGTGTTTTATAATAATGGGATTGGGGGATAAGACTTGAGAGCAGCGTGTGCAAAAAGGCCTTGACTTTTTTCATCTCAACATTTATGATAGAGAAGGTAAGAAAAAAAATCAACTTCATTTGAAGTTTTTTCTTGTTTTTTTAGTAAAGGAGTTTATTTTTTATTTATAAATTTAAATTTATTTTTACCTATGGCAGACGGAGTATTTCAAAGGAATAAACCACATTTAAATATTGGAACAATTGGACATGTAGATCATGGAAAAACGACCACAACTTCAGCGATCCATTATGTACTTTCAAAAAAAGGTCAGGCGAAATTTCTAAAATATGAAGAAATTGATAAAGCTCCCGAGGAAAGAGCACGTGGCGTTACCATTAATCTTCACCATTCTGAATATGAAACAGACAAACGACACTATGCTCATATTGACGCACCTGGACATGCAGATTACATAAAGAACATGATCACTGGCGCTGCTCAAATGGACGGCGCAATCTTGGTTGTTTCAGCTCCGGACGGCCCAATGCCTCAAACACGAGAACACATTTTACTCGCAAAACAGGTCAATGTTCCTGCAATTATTGTCTTTTTAAACAAAGTGGACATGGTTGCAGATAAGGAAATTCTTGATCTTGTTGAAATGGAGGTACGCGATTTGCTGACTAAGTATGGATTTCCGGGAGATAAAGTGCCTGTTATAAAAGGTTCTGCCCTGAAAGCATTGTCCGATGATCCTGAAGCGGTGAAAGCAATTGAAGATTTAATGAAGCAGGTTGACGAGTATTTTCCGGAACCTGTTCGTCCTGTTGACAAGCCGTTTCTTATGTCGGTTGAAGATGTCTTTACCATTCAAGGGAGAGGAACGGTAGTAACCGGAAGGGTTGATAGGGGAGTTCTGAAAGTGAACGATGAAATTGAGCTGGTTGGTCTTACCGAAACTAAGAAAACAGTGATAACCGGAGTGGAGATGTTCAGAAAAACATTAGATGAAGCTCGTGCAGGAGATAATGTTGGTCTTCTGTTAAGAGGTATAGAAAAAGATGATGTACAGAGAGGTCAGGTTATTGCTAAACCGGGCACCATTACTCCGCATACAGAGTTTGAGGCCGAAATCATTGTCTTAAAAAAAGAAGAAGGTGGGAGACACACCGCATTTTTCAACGGATATCGTCCACAGTTCTATTTACGGACAACTGATGTAACCGGTGAGTTAAAATTGCCAGCTGGGGTTGAGATGGTTATGCCGGGTGATAATGTAAAGATTACTGCAAAACTGATTTATCCGGTAGCTCTTGAGGAAGGATTAAAGTTTGCAATTCGTGAAGGAGGTCATACTGTTGGAGCGGGTGTTGTTACTAAAGTAATCAAATAAAAACTGTTACATTAGCTCTTTTAAATTATGCCAAAAGGGAGAATCCGTATTAAGCTGAAGTCGTATGACTACCGACTTATTGATGAAACCTGTCAAAAACTGGTAGATACGGCAATTAGAACCGGTGCGTCAGTACTCGGTCCGATTCCTTTACCAACAAAAAAAGAGGTTTTTGTCGTTACAAAAGCTTCTTTTGGTGATAAAGATGCGCGTGAACAGTTTGGGTTAAAAACTCACAAGAGACTTATTGATATTATTAACCCGACAAATCAAACTATTGATTCACTCATGCATCTTGAAATGGCTGCGGGTGTTGAGGTTGAGGTTAAAATGTAACTTCTTATTGAAGAATTAAGGTGAGTAGTATATAATGTCAAAAATACGGATGATTATATCGGTATAATTTTAGATAGAACATAATATGATCCAGCTTGGTAATTAAACCCCAATCTGGGGTTTATTTTTTTGGAAACTTTATATTATATGAAAGGGTTTATTTTGGGAACAAAAGGGTCGCAATCACAGACATTTGATAAAAATGGACTTCGCATACCTACTTCGTATATCAAAACATCCCCTTGTTATATCGTTGGAATAAAATCTAAAGAGGAAAATGGTTACTGTGCGATTCAGCTTGGTTTTGGAACATGCAAAAAAATCAGCAAACCAATGCAAGGGGTTTTAACAAAAGCGGGAGTAAAAACCCCGCTTCGTTTTTTACGGGAATTTCGGGTTGATTCATCTCTACTTACAGATGAAAAGTTAAAGCCAGGTACGGAAATTAAGCCGGAAATGTTTTTTAAAGTTGGAGACTCAGTTACTATCAGCGGATATGCAAAAGGAAAAGGTTTTCAGGGTGTTGTGAAACGACATGGTTTTAAAGGAGGATCCCGCACCCATGGACAGTCTGACAGAGAACGGGCCCCTGGATCAATTGGAATGACCACAACACCGGGAAGAGTGTTTAAAGGAAAGCGGATGGCCGGAAGGATGGGCAACCAAAAAGTGACCATTTCTAACTTTAAAGTTCTTTCTGTTGACGAAAACGGTATGACAGTAAAAGGACTAATTCCCGGATCTAAAAATATGTTAATTACTGTAGTTTCTTCATTATAACTATGTCAGCTATTCAAAAATCAACAAAATCAATTTCGGTACCCAGCTATCTTTTTAGTGGTGAGAAAGCTGAAAATACAGAACTTCCCTTAAGAGTATTTTCGACCGAACTTTCAGAAGCTCTTTTAGCTCAGTACGTTAAAGTTTTTTTGCATAATCAAAGACAGGGGAATGCTTCAGCAAAAACGCGGGGGGAAATTGTGGGTTCTACGAAAAAAATTTATAAACAAAAAGGAACGGGACGGGCAAGGCACGGCAGTAAAAAAGCGCCTATCTTTAAAGGAGGAGGAGTTGTTGGAGGACCGTTGCCAAAAATATACCTGAAAAAAATGACGAAAAAGCAAAAGAAAAGCGCTTTGTTTGGTGCTCTTACCTATCAGTACAAACAGAAAAATATAATAGTGCTGAAAGGGTCTGAGACATTAACAAAACCGAGTACAAAAAGCGCAGCGAATTTTTTTTCTTTAGTATCGAAAAGAACCGATCAAGTATTACTTATATTTCCCGATATGAAAAAGAGTGCCTTAATGTATTCGGTGCAAAATCTTCCCTTTGTCACCTCAACAGACGTGAACAGTTTAAACGCCTATATTGTTTTAAAAAATACGAAAATTTTTTTCCTCGATTCAGCAGTCTCGAAGTTAAATGATTTATCGAACGATCATGAAAATAAATAATGTAATCATTGAACCAGTGCTTACTGAAAAAGCAACGGCTGCTGCAAACAAAAATACATATTGTTTTATCGTTGACAAAAAAGCAAATAAGCATGCGGTTCAGCATGCAGTTGAAAAAATATTCAATGTAACCGTCAGTAAAGTAAGAATTATAGTGAGAAAAGGAAAAATAAAGAAAGTTGGGCGGAAATCCATTACCAAGCAGCAGTCAGACAGAAAGATCGCAGTGGTAGATGTAAGTAAAGGGACAATTCCTTTATTTCCTCAAACCTAATATTTTCTATGAAAACTCATTTATCCAAGTCGCGGCGACCTGAAAAAAAACTGATGACTCTTCTAAAAAAACACTCAGGAAGAGATTCTTCTGGGCATGTGACTGTTCGCCATCAGGGTGGGCGTCAGAAGCGCTTCTATCGCAATATAGATTTCAAGCGAGATAAAAAAAATATTGAAGCAGTGGTGCGTTTTATCGAATACGATCCGAATAGAAACTCGCATATAGCACTGGTGGAGTATAAAGACGGCGAAAAAAGGTATATTCTTTCGCCCAAGAATATAAAAATTGGAGATGGAGTAGTTTCAGGCGAAAATGTTGACATAAAACTAGGGAATGCACTTCCGTTAAAACGCATTCCGATAGGGGTAGAAGTTCATAATATAGAAATTCATCCAGGACAAGGCGGGAAAATAATTCGTGGGGCAGGAACTGCCGCTGTGGTTATTGCAAAAGAAAATGAGTATGTTCACATGAAACTTCCCTCTGGAGAGATAAAGCGATTCCTTGGTAGTTGTTATGCAACCATCGGAATGGTTGGGAATCTTGAACACAAAGATAGAGTATTAAGAAAAGCAGGAACAAGTAGGTTGATGGGAATTCGACCCACAGTGAGAGGAACCGCTCAGAATCCAAGGAGTCATCCTCATGGTGGTGGTGAGGGAAGATCGGGAGAAGGTATGCATCCAAAAACTCCCTGGGGCAAGCCAGCTCGGGGAAAAAGAACACGGACTAAAAACAAGTGGAGCAACAAGTTAATTGTTCAATCAAGACACTCGTAAGAACTATGGAAAGCACAGTATATTTCAAAAATGTTCATATAACGCCTAAAAAGCTTCGTTTTTTACTCAACGATGTAAAACGAATGAAACCAGTGCAAGCATTAGACCACCTTTTCTATTCTCCTAAAAAAGGCGCTCAATTACTTTACAAAGCGATAAAGTCCGCAGTAGATAATGCAAAATATACTTTAAAAACCAGTGAGGATTTGCTACAATTCAAGCTTCTTTGTGTTGAACAAGGAAATCAGATGAAGCGGTATCGGCCAGGGGGAAGAGGAACCGCGAAACAATATGTGAAAAAACGGTCTCATATAAAGATTGTATTGCTGTCATCAAAGGTGGAGGCAGCGAAACCGATTCCTCAAAAACCTAGTCCTGCTGTAAAAGAAAAATCATTACCAGTTTTACCGAACGCAAAAAACGTTGTTAAAAAGCGTTCTGTGAGAAAACCAAAGACTGTAAAGAAATAATGGGACAAAAAGTAAATCCAAAAGGTTTGCGTATGGGAATTCTGTTTAATTACAGTTCTCGTTGGTTTTTTTCAAATAAAAGACTTTTCAGGGAAACCTTAATTTCAGATATGAAGATAAGGGAAAATCTATTTAAAAAGTTTGGGTATGCTTCTATAACGCAGATTGATATAGAAAGAGCAATTAAAAAAATTACCGTCATTATTTATTCGGTAAAACCGGGAATGATTATTGGACGTGGAGGAAAAGGACTTGAAGATGTAAAAAAATACATCGTAGCAGAAATGGGGAAAGTAAACCGAGAAAAGGAGCTGAAAATTGAGATTAAAATCGAACCGGTAAAAAAACCATATCTGAGCGCTTATTATGTTGCGCAGTTAATTGCGGAAAAACTGGTAAAAGGTTTTTCTCACCGTTCTGTAATTCATCAGGCAATGAATAGGGTTATTGAGTCTGGTGGAAAAGGAGTAAAAATTCAGGTTGGAGGAAGAATTAACGGTGCGGAAATTTCACGAAGAGAAAAATATTTTCAAGGAACAATTCCCACCTCAACAATACGCGAAAACGTAGATTTTGCCCGTTATCCTGCTTTAACAAAGTCAGGATATATTGGGGTAAAGACCTGGGTTTGTTCATAACTATAAAAAATATGTTATCACCAAAAAGACAGAAGTACCGAAAACAGTTTAGGGGAACTTGGAGAAACATGGCAACGAAAGGTGATGTTCTTCAAAACGGGACGTTCGGAGTGAAAGCCATGAGTTCTGGATGGATTAAGGATAGAGAAATAGAGGCAGTCCGGGTAATTTTGGCACGAGCAACCCGGAAAGTTGGGAAGTTTTGGATTCGTATTTTTCCTGATAAACCGTTTACAAAAAAACCTGCAGAGGTTACCATGGGTGCGGGAAAAGGGGACGTTGCATACTTTGTTGCATCTGTTTCAGCGGGAAGAGTTCTTTTTGAGGTGGACGGTGTATCAGAAACAGAGATGAAACAAGTATTTAAAAATATAAATGCAAAGCTGTCGGTTAAATCACGGCTGATTGTAAAGGAGCAATAATGAAAAAAACAACAAAAGACTATCAAAATAAAACACAAGAATCTCTCAAACAGGATATTATTAAGTTGCGAGAAGAGATTGCGAAAGATCGTTTGAGTTTTAAAATTTCATTGCCCAAAAATACTAATAGTCTTTCCCATAAAAAAAAGAAGTTAGCAGTTTTACTTACGTTACTGAATCAAAAACAGTAATAGAGGGATATTATGTCAAAAGAGTTAATTGGAATAGTTACTTCGGACAGCATGAACGAAACCGTTGTAGTTCGAGTGATGAAGAAATACCGGCATAACCGATATGGAAAGGTTATTATAAGACATAAAAAATATAAAGCTCATAATAAAAATAACGAGGTGAAAAAAGGCGATGTTGTCACCATTTGTGAGGTAAGACCTTTATCAAAGGAAAAAACCTTTATAGTTAAAGGAAAATTTAGTGGAACAGTTTAATACAGACATATGTTGCAATTAAGATCAATACTTACCGTTGCTGACAACAGCGGTGCAAAAAAAGCATCCCTCATCGGAATCCCCGGTAGGGGGAATCGTCTGCTTGCCTATATTGGTGAAGTTATTAATGTTTCAGTAAAGGAAGCAATACCTTACGGACAGGTAAAAAAAGGAGAAAAAGTTTCAGCAGTGGTAGTACGAACAAAAAAGGAACGAAGAAGGAAAGATGGAAGTTATATCAGGTTTGATGATAATGCGTGTGTGATTTTGCAGAGTAAAGAGGTGAAAGAACCAAAGGGCACCCGTATTTTTGGTCCCATCGCAAAGGAAGTAAAAGAAGCAGGCTTTCATAAGATTGCAAGTTTGGCCGAAGAAATTTATTAACATGAAAATTAAAAAAGGAGACAAAGTTTTTATTACGACCGGTAAAGATAAGGGTCGTGAGGGAATTGTTGAAAAAGTGTATGGAAAACAAAATACTGTTTTAGTACAGGGTGTGAATATTTACAAAAAACATATTAAAAAAAATGAAAAACTTCCTCAGGGAGGTGTGGTTGAATTACCCAGACCGTTGATCATATCGAAAGTCATTTTGATATGTCCGTTATGTAAAAAACGAACAAGAGTACTTTACAAAAGAGAAAAAATGAAAAAAGTTCGTATGTGTAAAAAATGCAAGAGCATTATTTAACAAAAATTACCTATGTCTTTTCAACAGCAATATCAAAAAGAAGTTCGAACTCAACTAAAAGACAAGTTGAAAATCCCGAATATCATGGCTGTCCCTCGTGTAGTAAAAGTGGTTATTAATGTGGGAGCTGGAGAGGCAGTAACGAATAAAAACGTTATTGAAAAGATACAAGAGCAACTTACTTTGATATCAGGTCAAAAAGCAGTTGTTACAAAAGCAAAAAAATCTGTATCTGCATTTAAGATAAGACAAGGACTTCCCATTGGAGTGAAGGTTACTCTAAGGGGAAAAAGAATGTACGAGTTTTTGGAGAAGCTTATTAAAATCGTTATTCCACGCATTCGCGATTTTCGGGGAGTATCAGATAAAAATATTGATCAGAGAGGTAACCTGAACATTGGGTTCACCGAACAAACAATTTTTCACGAAATAGAGTATGATAAGGTAGATAAATTGCGCGGGCTTCAGGTTACCATAGTAACAACTGCAAACAATAAGGAAGCAGGAAAAGAACTATTTACATTATTAGGAATACCATTTGTTTCATAAATTTTTTACTTATGGCAAAAACATCTGATGAAGTTAAGTTTCGTAAAAAACAGAAGTATGCTATTCGTATTCGAAATAGATGCGCTCAATGTGGGAGATCACGAGGATACATAAGGCGTTTTGGAATGTGCCGTATTTGTTTCCGAGAAAAAGCGTTGGCGGGAGATATTCCCGGTGTTAGAAAAATTTCATGGTAATGTATGAGTAGATCACTAAAAAAAGGTCCGTATATTGATGAAAACTTGTTTAAAAAAGTTTTAAAACAGAAAAAAGAAAACATCCACGACCCCATTAAAACATGGGCGAGAGATTCTCAAGTTGCGCCGGAGTTCGTGGGTCGAAAGATAGCAATTCATAACGGAAGAAAATTTATTGAGGTTCTCATTTCTGAGTCAATGGTTGGGCACCGGCTTGGAGAGTTTTCTCCTACGAGAACATTCAAAGGTCATGGTAAAATTACAAAGAAAACTATGGATAAGACATAGTCTATTATTTTTTCTCATATGAATCCAATTGTTGATTTAATAATACGAATTAAAAACGGGTATATGACCCGTAACGAAACCGTTCTGTGTCCGCACTCGGTTTTCCGTGTAAAGGTATTGGAAAAACTGAAACAGATGGGCTATATTGCGGATTTTTCAACTGTAGGTTCCGGCAAACAGGAAATTCGTATTACACTGCATTACTCTGAAGGTCGCCCTTCACTATCAGGAGTCACGATATTTTCAACCGCCGGAAAGCGCGTATATACTTCGTATAGAGAAGTTAAGCCGGTCATGAGTGGAATGGGTTGTTCATTTATCTCTACTTCAAAAGGAATTTTGACAAATAACGAATTGAAGAAGAAGAAACTTGGCGGAGAGTTACTATTTGCCGTTTGGTAATATGTCAAAAATTGGAACTAAAACAATTGCAGTACCCCCAACAGTGACAATACAGGTTGAAGATGCAAGTATTTCAGTAAAGGGAAAAGAAGGTGAGATGAGAATTCAGATTCCGAGTTCCTTGCAGGTTCATTTTAATGAACAAATTTTGACTGTTACTCGAAAAAATGAGAAATCCCCAACTAAGGCACTGCATGGACTATATCGAAGCTTAATTTATAATGCTGTGGTTGGTGTTGAAGTTCCTTGGGAAAAAAAGTTAGAGGTAGTAGGTACGGGTTTTCAGGTTAAAATGCAAGGGGAAGACCTTGTTTTTAAAGTTGGTTTTTCTCATCCGGTTGTTTTTAAAAAGGTTCCTCGTGTTCAGTTTTTAGTGGACGGAAACACTAAAGTTATTTTGAAGAGCGTTGATAAACAACTTGTGGGAGAAGTTGCACACAAAATAAAAATGTTAAAAAAGCCTGATGCATATAAAGGAAAAGGCATTAAGTATGAGGGTGAACGATTGCGTATTAAGCCCGGCAAAAAGGCAAAAACAGCATAATTATATGAAACATATACCAGCAGATCGATTGTTGAGAAAAAAAAGGAAGATAAAAAGTAAAATTCATGGAACTGCACAAAAACCAAGAATTGCGGTACATAGAACAAATAAATATATTTATGTGCAGGCGATTGATGATGAAAGAAGAATAACAATCGCTGCATGTTCCAGTCTTGTTTTAACAAAAACCCAGAAAACCGGTAAGGAGAACAAAACAAAGCATGCAGTTGCGGTGGGAAAAGAGCTTGCTCGTTTGTTGAAAGAGAAAAAAATTACTCAGGGAGTTTTTGACAGAAGCATATATATTTATTTAGGTCGCATTAAGGGTGTGGCGGATGGGATGCGGGATGAAGGTTTTACCATTTAATTTACTAATTTGATTTTGAGTATGGCAGAGATGAGAGATGAATATAAATTAGAAGAGCGGATTCTTTCCATCCGTCGTGTTACGAAAAAAACAACAGGAGGCAATTATGTCACTTTTTCGGCCCTTGTGGCGATTGGAGATGGAAAGGGAAAGGTCGGTGTTGCCTTGGGAAGAGGGTTAGAAGTACCTCAGGCTATCAAAAAAGCCCTGAATAAAGCGAAAAAAACAATGATAGAAGTACCTATTTATAAACATACCATACCACACCTAGTATTGTTGAAATATAAGGCAGGTACTATTTTGTTAAAACCAGCTCCGGAAGGAACAGGTTTAAAAATTGGAAGCGTTGCCCGTATCATTTTTGATCTAGCAGGTATTCATAACGCGTCAGGGAAAATTATTGGATCACGAAATCAGATAACCAACACCTATTTAGTTATACAGGCCCTTAAAAAATTAAAAAAAAGAAATGAGTAACCTACTTTCACAGTTACCAAAAACTGTTTTTAACAAGAAAAAAAGAGTTGGTAGAGGATTTGGAAGTGGTCGTGGAGTGAAATCCGGTAGAGGAACAACACGGCATCAAAAAGCGCGGGAAAGTATTCCTCTCCACTTTGAGGGAGGGCAGGGAAGACTGGTAAAACGGTTTCCCCTCCTGCGTGGTAAAGGAAAAAATAGTTCGGTTAAAACAAATAAGTACGTTGTGTTTACAAGCGATTTAAATAAGTTTAATGATGGAGATACGATCTCTATTGACTCTCTTAAAGAGAAGGGTTTTTTTAAAAAAAACGATGGAAAAATACAGGCAAAGATTATTTTAAAAGGAGAGATCAAAAAAAAACTTTCCATATTATTACCAATATCACGCGGAGCAAAAAAGCAAGTGGTAGCAGCCGGCGGTACGGTAGATAACCCATGAAAGAGATAAAAGAAAAAATTCATCTTCTTCTTCATGACAGACAACTGAAGAGAAAGCTTATCATTACGATGGTTATCTTTTTGATCTTCAGAATCTTTGCTTTTTTACCGGTTTCAGTAATTAATCTGACAAAACTACGTGAATTATTTTCTCAGAATCAGTTTTTGTCGCTCCTCGATATATTTTCCGGAGGTACCCTGGTTAATTTCTCGGTGATGGCACTGGGATTAAACCCCTACATTAATGCCTCGATCATACTACAATTATCTTCTGTAATATTTCCAAAGCTTGAGCAGTTGGCAAAGGAGGGTGAATACGGAAGGTTTAAAATGAATCAGTATACTCGTTTTTTAACAGTACCCTTAACCGTTATTCAGGCTATTGGAATATTTGCTTTGTTGAAAAATCAGCAAATAATCGGAGCATTGAACCCGATAGAATTTCTTTCCTTTATTTTTACTCTTGTTGCAGGCACCTTTATTTTGGTATGGTTTGGTGAGTTGATCTCCGAATTCGGACTGGGGAACGGTATTTCATTGCTCATTTTTGTAGGAATTGTGGGAAGAGCTCCGGTTGTTTTTGGAAGGACGATATCAGTTTTGAATCAAGAACTAATCATCAATTTTGTCATATTTGTTGTTGTTTCAGTTCTTGTGATAGGATTGGTGGTTTTTATTAATGAATCAGTTCGACGCATTCCGGTGTATTATGCCAAACGCATCAAAGGGAACCGCGTTTATCAAGGCGCTACAAATTTTTTGCCCCTTAAACTTAATCAAGCCGGTGTGATTCCGATCATTTTTGCAGTTTCATTTGTTTTATTTCCTCAGTTAATCGGAAATTCCCTTCGATATGTAAAAAATCCGCTCATTGCCGGAGTCGCTTCTTTTCTTGCAAACGCTTTCGATCCTTCAGGTTTTTTTTATAATTTTTTCTACTTTATTCTTGTAATAGGATTTACCTTTTTTTATACGATCATTGTTTTTAATCCACAGAAAATATCAGAAGAAATTCAAAAACACGGTGGTTTTATTCCAGGCATGAGACCGGGAATTGCAACAAAGCAATATCTGGAAAGAATTTTGTATAGAGTCACGACATTCGGAGCTTTATTTTTAGGTTTTATCGCCGTGCTTCCCGCTCTTGTTTCAGCAATAACAAATATTCAAGGATTAGTTATTGGCGGAACAAGTATTTTAATCGTGGTATCGGTTATTCTTGAAACCTTTAAGAACGTTGAAGCTCAGTTGGTAATGAAAAGTTATGATAAATTTGTCAAATAATCGCAGCTTACCATTATTAGTTTTATTCATGTTATATGGCAAAAAAGGGTTCCCGAATGCTTATTGGACTAATTTGTACGGTTTGTAATAAACAGAACTATGTTGATCAAAAAAACAAAGTCAATACAACCGCTCCAATAAAGAAAAAAAAATATTGCAACAAGTGTAAAAAACACACTGAACATAAAGAGAAGAAAAAACTAGATTAACCTTATGAAACTTGTACTTATTGGCATTCAAGGTTCGGGTAAATCAACTCAGGGAAATATACTTTCCCGATTATTTCATATCCCCTATCTTTCTACCGGACATATATTCCGTGAGATTGCAAAAGAAAAAACAACGCTTGGAAGGTATGTAAAAGAGACTATTAATTCTGGAGTTTTGGTACCAGACAACAAAACAATTGAAATCGTAAACGGATATCTTTCCCGATCAGAATATAAAAAAGGGTATATCCTTGACGGATTTCCTCGTACGTTGAAGCAAGCCGAAACATTTTCAAACAACGTTGATAAAGTAATTTATCTCAAAATTTCAGACAAAGAAGCTTTATGGCGGTTGGTTAACCGGCACCAGAACAGAGACGACGAAACACTTCCCGCTATCAAAAAACGCATCGAGATGTTTCATACCCATACTAAATCTGTAATTGATTACTATAAGAAAAACCTTAAGCTATCAGTTGTAGATGCGTCAGAGAGTATTGATAAAGTAAATACAGAAATTCTTGAGTCGCTTGGCAAAAAGCTTGTAAAAAACAAAGTTCAGGAGATGCGCCATGTAAATAAGTCTATTATTGCGATTGTTGGTTTGCCGGGTGCCGGTAAAACAATGGCTGCTAACATTTTTAAAGAGAAAAAACTTCCGGTTATCTCATTCGGTAAAATTATAAACGATTATATTGATAAACAAAAATTGCCCCATACCGAAGAAGTACACAAAAAAGTGAGAGAAGAAATGCGGGCTAAATTCGGCATTGATGTTTTGGCAAAAATGAATGAATCAGTATTAAGGGAAATTCTTAAAGAAAATCCCATTGCGGTAATTGACGGAATGCGGTCCTGGGAGGAATATCTGTATTTAAAGAAAAACTTAAAAGATGTAAAAATTTACATTCTCTGTATTTGGGTTGAAAAAGAGATACGGTATAAAAGGTCAGCGAAGCGAAAATATCGTTCACAGCTGTATGGGGAACAGCGCGATATCAATGAGCTTATCGGAACGAATATGGGCCCAACGATTGCGTTTGCAGACTTCCTAATAAAAAATAACTTTTCAGTTGAAGATATGACGGATAAACTTGACGATATTTATCGGACCGTATATTACTCTTTATAATTTCTTCTTTATGTATGATTCAGTATAAGTCGAGAGATGAGATTGAGATTATGAAAGCCGGAGGCAAAAAACTGAAACTGGTGGTAAGTAAGCTCATTCCGTTTGTTCAGGCTGGTATGTCAACGAATGAAGTTGATAAAGAGGCAGAGCGGTTGTTAAGAGCTGAGAACGTAGAACCTTCGTTTCAGAGAGTTTCAGGATACCATTGGTCCACCTGCTTGACCGTAAATGATCAGGTAGTTCATACCCCACCCAGTGATCGGGTTCTTAAAAACGGCGATGTGTTAACTATTGATATTGGTGCATTTTACAAAGGATTTAACACTGATTTTGCCACGACGTTTGTTATTGGAAATAAGGCGGGAGATGGTGTTCGCAGTTTTTTGAAATTAGGAGAGGAAACTCTTCATAAGGCAATTCAACAGGCAAGAGTAGGAAATAGAATAGGACATATATCGCAGGTCATTGAACACGAAATAACAATGGGTGGATGTTTTATAATGAAACAGCTCACCGGACATGGTGTTGGAAGGGAACTCCATGAAGATCCGTTTATACCCGGTTATCTGAGTAAACCCCTTGAAAAAACACAACAGATTCGGGAAGGATTGGTAGCTGCAATAGAGGTGATTTATTCGAAAGGAACTGAGGAAGTGATGCCTGAGAGAGGAAATTCGTGGTCGTTGGTTACTCAGGACGGAAGTCTTTCAGCTTGCTTCGAACACACGGTCGCAATTTTGGATAAAATGACTATTATTTTAACATGATTTGTGATACAATAGCATTTTATGAAAGATAATGTTGTGGTGGTTGAAGGTGAGGTTGTGGAAAACCTTCCCAACACTCTTTTTCGGGTCAAAATCCTAAACTCAGAAAAAGTAATTTTGTGTTATTTATCAGGTAAAATGAGAAAAAACTATATAAAAATATTGCCCGGAGATAAGGTAAGAATGGAAGTTACTTCTTACGATATTAACCGCGGGAGAATTACTTATAGAATGTAATGAATATTCAATCATCTGTAAAAAAAATATGTCCTAAATGTAAAATGGTGAAACGGAAAGGCAAGTTATATGTTATTTGTTCAAATCCCCGCCATAAACAAAGGCAGGGATAAAATTGATTTAATCTATGGCGCGGATTTTCGGAATAATACTCCCTGATGACAAAAGAATTGGGTATGCATTGACGCTCTTATATGGAATTGGGCGAGTTAACGCAGGGTCTGTGTTGAAACAGGCAGGGATTGATGCTCATCTCAAAGTTGGAAAGCTGACCGATGAGGAGATTAAAAAAATAGTTGTTGTTCTCGAAAAAGGAACTAAAATTGAGGGTGATTTGCGTGAAGAGATTAACAGTAATGTAAAACGCTTGAAGGAAATAGGATCGTATAGAGGCTTGCGACACAGCCGTGGTCTTCCGGTGAGAGGACAGCGAACAAAGTCGAATTCTCGAACAAAAAAAGGAAAACGAAAGACAGTCGGTGCTTTGAAAAAAGAAGTTTGGGCAAAGTTAGATCAGGCAAAAGCTACGGCTCCACCTGCAAAACAATAAATAAAAATACTATAAACGAATGAAACATCAAAAAAAAACTTCAAATCGCGTTGTTGAATCGGGTAATTTATACATTGTTGCAACGTTCAACAATACACTCATAACGATATCAGATGAAAAGGGATTAGTTATTGCCAGCGGTTCAAGCGGAATGTTTGGTTTTGCAGGAACAAGAAAATCAACGCCATATGCGGCTACGGTTACTACGGAAACAACACTCCGGAAAGCGATTAATGATTACGGGTTAAAGAAAATTGTCATTTACGTAAAAGGAATTGGCCCAGGAAGAGAAGCTGCTCTGCGTGCTATAAAAGCATCACCGGTTGACGTTGAAGGAATCGTTGATATTACACCAATTCCTCACAATGGAGTGCGTCCTCCGAAGGTGAGAAGAGTTTAATTAGTAATTGAGAACTATTTTTTTATGAGACATATAGGTCCAAAAAACAGACTTGCTCGAAGAGAGGGAATTGATCTTGGACTGAAAACTCCGGGAACAAAATCTCATGCAAACCTCCTGAAAAAAATGAATGTTCCTCCTGGACAACACGGTTTAAATAGGCGAAGAAAAATTTCCGAGCGGGGAAAGCAGCTTCGTGAAGCCCAAAAACTGAAGTATATCTTTGGAATATCCACAGGACAGTTGAAATCATATTTCAAAAAAGCAGTGAAAAAAACAGGGAATACCGCGCTGTTTTTGAGTCAGTATTTAGAAAAAAGATTGGACAATGTCATTTATCGTTTAGGTCTTGCTCCCACAAGAGCCTCAGCAAGACAACTCGTCAATCATGGACATATTCAGGTGAATGGTCAGCCCGTTGACATTCCTTCGTATCAAATGAAACAAGGAGACATAGTCAGTTTTCGGAAAGAAGACTCAATGAAAATACCAGCAGTTGAAAAAATATTACAGACTACAGATTTACTCATTCCCTCTTGGCTTGAAAAAAAAGGAACCGCAGGAAAATTTACTGCAGAACCTACCGCGGAGTTAATTGAAAAACAAATTATATTACGACTTGTTATTGAGTACTTTTCACGGTAATTTAATAATTATTTTTTTATATGATTCAACCAAATTTTACTACCAAAAAGGTCGATCAAACACAAAATTCAGGGACTTTTATTATGGAACCGCTTTCCCCAAGTTTTGGGGAAAGTATTGGTAACGCGTTGCGAAGAACACTTCTTTCTTCTCTAAAAGGTTCGGCAGTGACTGCGGTGAAAATCGACGGCGTTTCGCATTTGTTTTCTTCACTGAAAGGGGTAAAGGAAACTCCACTTGAACTTACTTTAAATCTAAAACAAGTCAGGTTTACGGTTCCTTCAGATGGAACTTTAAAAGTCAATATTTCAAAAAAGGGTGTTGGTAAGGTTTATGGAAAAGACATCGAAGGAGAGGCGGTTGTTGTAAACAAAGATGCATACATTGGAGAAATAACCGATGCAAAAGGTAAACTCGAAATTGAAGCATTGATTGAGTCCGGAACTGGATATGTTTCGGTTGAAGAACAGACTGCGCATGAATTTGGATTTATACCGATTGATTCGTCTTTTTCTCCGGTGAGAAAAGTGAGTTATCATGTGGAAGATGCGCGCGTTGGTCGGAAAACAAATTTCGACCGTCTCATCATGACTATTGAAACAGATGGGAGCATAAGTCCAGAGGAAGCTTTACAGCAGGCTGTCGCAATACTTACAGAACAATTGGCCTATATTCTGAAAAAAGAGGAAACCGTTGTACCAAAACAGGATGGTACTCAATCAAATTTACCTTCCGGAGAAATTGATAAAAAGTTTTATGATCTTATAATTGACGAGCTTAATTTACCTTCCCGTGTGGTAAATGCTTTACTGCGTGAAAACATTGAAACAGTTGCGGATCTTATCAAAACCGGTGAAGATAAGCTTGTTGTTTTCAAAGGACTCGGAAGAAAATCGATAGATTTAATTAAAGAAGAATTAAAAAAATTAGGAGTAGATTGGAAATAAAACATGAGACATCGTTCTAAAAAGGTAAAATTTAATTTCGGAAAAGATGCTAAGGATATGCTGGTTAGGCAACTTATCTCAAATTTTTTACTAAAAGGAGGAATGGTGACTACGCATAAAAAAGCAAAGGTTGCCCAATCCGCCGTTGAACGATTGGTCACAAAAGCAAGGCAGAAAACTGAATCATCGAAAAATATACTTTTGAAAAGGATTGCGAAACCATCACTTGTGTCACTTTTACAAGAGAGGATTGTTCCTTCCGCAAAAGAAAAGACGAGTGGGTATACTCGGATCGTAAAACTTTTTTTTCGAAAAACCGATGGCGCTCAAATAGTACGATTGGAGTGGACGTTTCCTATTCAACCCTTGCAGACTAAAAAGGAGATAAAACCAGAGACAACAGAGAAAAAAATTGAAAAAACAAAAAAAGTATGACAGCAATAACAAAAAGTACAAAGCCGGTTTCCGCAAAAAATATTAAAAGAGATTGGTACCTTATTGATGTGAAAGGTAAAATATTAGGAAGAGCAGCAACTCGAATAACTTCTTGTCTTCAAGGCAAACATAAGGTGACTACTGTTCCCTATCTTGATTCGGGAGATGTTGTTGTTGTTATCAACGCAAAAGATATTCTCTTATCGGGAAATAAACTCAAACAAAATAAGTATTCGTTTTATTCAGGTTATCCCGGGGGGTTGCGGGAAATAAGTGCTGGTGAACTTCTTAAGAAAAACCCAACCGAGCTAATCCGACATGCAGTATCCGGAATGCTTCCCAAAAACAAATTGAGGGATGTCCGTTTGGCGCGGCTTTTTATTTTTTCAGATGAAATACATCCTTATCAGAAAGTACAGTTCAAAGAAATCATTATATAATTTTGCTTTTGCTTCATGGTAACGAAAACTAAACAAATTCATTATTACGAAGGAGTCGGGAGAAGGAAGGTTGCAGTAGCCCGGGTTAGATTGTATATCGTTACAAAAGAAAAGACAGTCACCATTCAGGGAGGAAAATATAAACAAGGATCAATGTTAGTGAACGGGAAAGATATAGCCAAAGTCTTCCCTTCAAATCAAGATAAAGCAAGATATATGCTTCCTCTCCGATTGACCCAGAATGAGGAGCGTTTTGTTGTTTCAGGTCAGATAAAGGGAGGAGGTATCCAGGGGCAGCTTGAAGCATTTATTCACGGACTTTCACGAGCAATTGAGAAGGCAGACAAGCAGGAATACCGCCCGTCTCTTAAAAAGGCTGGATTACTCCGTCGAGATCCTCGTGCAAAAGAAAGAAGAAAAGTGGGGACAGGCGGAAAGGCAAGAAGAGCGAAACAGTCTCCAAAGCGTTAAACAGAAAGGTTGAGTATAATGCTGTTATGTGTGATATCTCTGTCATAATTCCCTCTTTTAATACCAAGAAAATTACTGAACGGTGTCTTCGCCTCTTAAAAGAAAACATAAACAAATCATCTCTTACCCATCAAATTATTGTGGTTGATAATGGCTCAAGTGATGGTTCCCGAAAGATGCTTACTGAGCTTGAAAAAAAACTGGACCTTACAATTATTTTCAACAAAAAAAATGTAGGATATGCAAAGGCTAACAATATTGGATTAACCCACGCTTCAGGAAAATACATCCTTTTTCTCAACTCGGATGTTTATGTTTCTCGGGAACTGAACTTTTCGGAGTTGGTCTCCTATCTTGATGTAAATCAACACGTTGGTGGGCTTACTGTCAAAGTTATCCGTTTAGACAAGTCTCTTGATAAGGCGTGCCATAGGGGATTTCCAACCCTGTGGAGATCATTTTGTTACTTTATGAAATTGGAGCATATATTCGCTAAAATACCTATCGTGAATAGAGTATTTTGCGGATATCATCTGTTGTACAAAGATTTCTCAAGGATTCATGAAATTGATTCCGCAAGTGGTGCGTTTTTTTTGATACAAAAAAGAGCACTTGATAAGATTGAAGGTTTTGATGAGAGTTTTTTTATGTATGGAGAGGATTTGGATTTATCTTTTCGGATAAAAAACCAAGGACTTTCAATTCTTTTTTATCCAAATTTTGAAGTAACACATCTGAAGTATCAGAGCGGATTAGCCAAAAGTAAGGAATCAGATATTCAACATCAAGTGAGAACAGCATTTTTCAATGCTATGGAAATTTTTTATACCAAGCATTATAGCAATTCTTATCCTCGGATTATTACTCGGATGGTACTTACAGCAATAACATTTTTAAAGTGGAAAAATGAAAAAAATAGGGATTGATGCTCGATTATATAGTCAAACAGGTGTTGGAACATACATCCGAAACTTAATTTATTATCTTTCCAAAAATGAGTACAAAGACATGCTTTTTTATATCTATATTTTTCCTGAAGATATCCCAAAATTGCCTCATTTGTCCAATCAGTTTGTTGTCCGCCCGGTTTCTTATCGATGGCACACGATAGCAGAACAATGGCAGTTTTTATACTCACTCATTTCAGATAAGCTCGACCTGATGCATTTTACCTATTTTGGATTTCCTATTCTGTATAACCGACCCTTTATTGCAACCGTTCACGATGTTACTCCGCTTTTATACAGAACCGGAAAAGCTTCAACGCGGAACTTTCTTGCGTATATTTTCAAGTGGATGGTGTTCAGTTTTGTTCTCCGGACTCAGATATGGAAAGCTCAAAGGATTATTGTTCCGTCTTTTGCGGTGAAGGATTCATTGATACGTGTTTTTGGTCGGAAATATGAAAAAAAAATAAAGGTAGTTTATGAAGGAGTAAGCTACGAATTTTTTGATAAAAAAAGTCCGTTGAGAAACTTAAAAAAAGTATTGCCTGAAAAGTATTACCTCTATGTGGGGAATTTTTACCCCCATAAAAATGTGAAAAGACTTGTTGAAGCTTATGCACGAGTAAAAACCCAATCCCATTTAGTGCTCATGGGGCCAAAGGATTTTTTTAGCAGTCAGATTGCATCTCTTGTTCAACGGTTAAATCTTAAAGGAAAGGTATTATTTGTACACAACCCGACGGTAACGGATTTAATATATGCCTACAAACATGCGCAGACCCTTGTTCATCCGTCGGTTTCAGAAGGTTTTGGGCTTCCGATTGTTGAAGCTCAGTATTTTAACTGTCCGGTGATTGCGTCTGACATTCCCCTGTTTCATGAACTGCTCAGTTCCAAGTCTTTTCTGTTTAACCCGTATGACACAGAGGATATAGCTCGTAAGTTAGATTTGTTTCAGAAAAACAAAAACACCGCACCACAAGTCAATGAAGGAAAACAAACAGGGTTTTCGTTTCGGAAAATGACAGTTCAAACCCTCAGTTTATATCGAAATATTACATCTCTCCAATGAACCATGCACGAAAAATAGCAATTGTATATGATTGGATTGATTCGTGGGGAGGAGTAGAGAGAATATTACTTATCCTTCATTCATTATTTCCGGGCGCACCCTTTTACACTTCATACTTTGATCAAGGAAAAGCACGGTGGGCTAAAAATCTATCAGTTCGGTCTTCGTTTATACAGCATTTTCCGAGCGGAATAAAATCAAGTCGAGCTTTCTCCTTTCCCTTTTACCCGTTTGCTTTTGAATCATTTAATTTTTCCCATTATGATGTTGTTATTTCTGTCTCTTCATCGTTCGCAAAGTCGGTGATTACCTCCCCTCACACATTGCATCTTTGTTATCTTCTCACCCCAACAAGATATCTGTGGGTATATCCCGAACTCTATCTTTCTCCATTTTCTCGTTCTGCCTTTAATCCTTACCTGCGTTATATAAAAAACTGGGATTATCAAGCGGCACAAAGACCTGATGTGCTTGCAACTTTATCGCATCATGTTTCAAGCCGGATAAAACAGTATTATAATCGAAGTTCTCAGATTATTCCTCCTCCCTTTGATACTGTATACTGGAAAAAAATAAAAGATCTAGCAAGTACGACTCCTGTTTTAATAACCGAAAAATTGAGAGGTTATTATTTGTTAGTATCACGGTTAGAGCCATATAAAAAAGTTGATCTTGCAATTGCGGTTTTCAACCGTTTGAAAGATAAACTCGTTATTGTCGGGAAGGGTTCCCAGGAGCGTGCACTTAAAGAAATATCCAACCCAAATATACAGTTTATTTCTGAACTGAGTGACTTACAGCTAGCCCGATTATATCAACAAGCTAAAGCGCTTATTGTTCCACAAGAGGAGGATTTCGGCTATGTTGCCCTAGAGGCTCAGTTTATGGGTTGTCCGGTTATCGCCTATCGAAAAAGCGGTGTTTCTGAGATTGTTACTTCAGGGAAATCTGCACTTTTTTTTGAAAACCAATCTCCTTTAGCACTCAGAGAAGCGCTTGAAAGATTCAATGAAATATCATACAATCTAAAGGAGAAAACGGTTCAGTACGGTGAAGAATTATGTAAATTCTATGATTTCAGCGTATTTAAAAAGCGACTGTTGGATTTATTAGGTTAACTATGAAAGCGATAATTTTTGCTGGAGGAGCTGGAACAAGGCTTTGGCCACTTTCAAGAAAAAAGTCGCCGAAGCAGTTTGAAAAAATTATTGGAAATAAATCAACATTACAGCTTGCAGTAGAGCGATTGCGACCAGATTTCGAGTATAAGGATATTTACATCTCAACAAATGTTCTTTACTATGCAACAGTAAAAAAACAACTCCCTTATATACCCCACTCAAATTTTATTTTAGAACCCGAAAAGAAGGATGTGGGCCCTGCCATAGCTTTGGTCATGGGAATACTGAATAAAAAATTCCCTCATGAACCAGTTGCAATTTTATGGAGTGATCACTTGGTCAAACACGTTGCATTGTTTAAAAAGATATTATTTTATGCCGGTGATTATGTAGTAAAAAATAAAAATACGATTGTTTTTATCGGTCATAAGCCTCGTTACGCGAGTGCAAATCTTGGCTACATCCATATTGGTAAAGAAATACAAAAAAGCAAACATATATCAGTGTTTGAATTTGAAGGAATGAAGTACCGTCCGGATGAGAAGACTGCAAAAACCTTTTTTTCACTTGGAACCTATGCATGGAATCTTGGTTATTTTGTTACTACCCCTCACTTTATTTTAGAGTCTTACCGTCGTTTTGCTCCCAATGTATTTCGGAATACGGAAAATATTTTGAAAACATATGGGACAAAAAATTTTGTCCAAACTTTGAAAAGAATGTATGGCATGGTTGAAAGTATCAACTTTGACAACGCAATTCTCGAAAATCTGGATAAAAAAAATGGAGTCGTTATTGTTGAAGATATCGGGTGGAGTGATATCGGAGCGTGGGAGGCTTTGAAGGAAGCCCTCGAACAGTACCCCTATGAGAACATTATACGGGGAAAAGTATACTTAGAACATGTTCGTGACTCACTTATCTATAACTACGATGAAAAAAAACTGATTGTTGGGATTGATTTGGATGAGCATATTATCGTGAATACATCGGATGTTATTTTAGTTGCAAAAAAAACTTCAGTTGGAAAAATTAAAACACTCGTTGAGCACTTCGAAGGAACCGAGCATGAAAAATTAACGTGAATATGAAGGGACTATACCGAAATAAATTGAAGCGGATATTGGATATTGCAAGCTCATTAGTTCTTCTCGCTTTTTTTTCACTTCCCTGTTTTTTTATTGCTGTTGCTATCAAGCTTGATTCACAGGGCCCTGTGTTTGCGGATGTGCCTGAGCGAATTGGTCAAGGTGGCAAAAAGTTTAAAATGTATAAATTTAGGTCGATGATTGAGAACGCTCATTCACTTCTTCGAACCGATACCCGTTTCAAAGCGCTTTATGAACGCTACAAAAAAGAAAGCTATAAACTAAAAAACGACCCTCGGGTTACTCGTGTAGGAAAGTTTATCCGAAAACATTCACTTGATGAAATTCCTCAATTGGTGAACGTTTTAAAAGGCGATATGAGTCTGGTTGGACCGCGCGCATACTATCCGGATGAACTTGAAAATCAACAAAAAAAACATCCCTTTACACGAGAGTATGTTGATGAAGTGCTATCGGTTAAACCAGGAATAACCGGATTATGGCAGGTATCTGGTCGATCAGAGGTGCATTTTGATAAAAGGATTGCGATTGACGCGGAGTATGTACATAATGTATCATTTACCAAAGATTTAAAAATTATTGTCAAAACCCCCCTGATTATGCTTACTGGGAAAGGAGCAATTTAGTTTTTATGAAAAAAATAATACTGTCAACTTTAGGATTTGTATTCATCATTTTTATTGTTGTGGGATTTTTTTTCGGATATGTTCCGTATACCCGTATAAAATCTAAAGCTCAGGTTGTAATTGCTTCAGCGAAAGAGATGAAGTCAATTTTCAGCAAAAATGATATTGATTTGCTCAATAACAAGATGAATGAGATTTCCAAGAAATATGCCGAGTTTGAAAAAGAATCCGCAACAGTATATTGGGCCAGTTTTATCCCTTATGTACGTGATTATAAAAGCGGTGTTCAAGCGGGTGGATATGTATTGAAGGCGGTTCGTGAGTCTGTTCAGGCTATCACACCATACGCAGATCTAATCGGTTTCAAAAAAGGGGAATCGTCATTTGTTGAAAAATCAACAGAGGGAAGACTGCAAACGGCTATTCTTACTTTGGATAAAGTTCTCACAAAAATTGACTCCATCTCAAGTGATATCGATAAAGCAGAAAAACTTATCAGTACTATTGATACCCGAAAATATCCCAAACAGATAGGAAAAACACCGGTGCGGTCTGCGCTTGAAAACTTGAAGGGACAGTTTGTAGGATACTCGTCGCTCTTTGTTGACGCAAAACCGCTTCTTAAAAATATTCCCAGTATTTTTGGTTCAAAAGGAGAAAAAGTGTATTTGCTTTTGTTTCAGAATGACAAGGAACGAAGAGCCACTGGAGGATTTCTAACTGCATTTGCTGTGTTTAAGATTAGGGATGGAAAAATAAGCATAGAGAGATCTGACGATATTTATGAGTTAGACAATACCATTAATGACAGACCGGCGGTCCCAAAAGAAATACTGATGTATCACAAAGGAGTAAATACATTCTGGATCAGGGACAGTAACTTATCCCCTGATCTAGTTAGATCGGTAGAATTGTTTAACAGTTTATATAAGAAAAGCGGTGCGCGGGTTGTATACGACGGGATTATTTTTCTTGATTCAAAAATTCTGGTTGATATGTTAACTATTTTTGGAGACACTCAGGCAAATGGTATAAACTTTTCCGCCACCATAGATCAAAACTGTAACTGTCCACAAGTGCTTTGGAAACTTTTTAACATTGTTGGTGAAGAGGTGGGATATCAGAAAGAAAACAGGAAGGGGATTTTAGGAAGCCTTATGTATGAGTTGTTTTACAAGGCTATTGGATTTTCTCCTTCCAAATACTGGGGCACCTTGGTTCAGACAATGTTTAAAAACCTTGAGGAAAAACACATACTGCTTTATTTTGTTAATAAAGATATTCAAAACTCCATTGAAAAGCTTAATTTTGCGGGAAGAATTAGGGATTATCAAGGCGATTACCTTCATATTAATAACGTGAACTTTGCAGGAGCAAAATCAAACCTTTTTGTTAAGGAATCAATAGTGTCAAATATCACTGAAAAGGGTGGGGTATATTCAAACGAGTTAACGGTTCAATATAAAAATCCTGAACCTGCGTCAAACTGCAACAGAAACCAAGAAAGAATTCTTTGCCTCAACGCGATTCTCAGAAACTGGGTTCGTGTTTATGTTCCGATTGGTTCTCGGTTGGTATCTTTCAAAGGATCAACAAAAGAAGTACGAACTTATGATGAATTCGGAAAGACAGTATTTGAAGGTTTTCTTGAGGTACCTACAGAGGGAATAGCCAAGATTGTAGTAACCTATGAACTCCCGAAAAAGGAGAAAATGAATCCGTACTCGCTTCTTATCCAGAAACAGCCCGGTGTAATCAATCAAGACCTCAAAGTAACACTGAATAAAAAGAAGTTATTTGAAGGACTTCTGGAGAAGGATATGGAAGTAAAGGAATAAAAAGGGTATGTATGGCGCAGTCAAAACACATGCGATCGTTTTGCGGAAACGACAACTGCCGGGGAAAGACTTACTCCTTAGTATTTACAGCGAAGCTTCAGGAAAACTTGTTGTGATGGCAAAAGGCGCGCTTTCTATTACGAGCCGGAGACTCTCCCAACTGCAGACCGGGAATTATATTGAAATCGTATTGAAAAAAAAGCACGAGATTTATTATGTTGAACAGGTATATCTCATCTCTCTTTTTACACAGATTCGAAAAAGTCAAAAAAAAACAAATCAACTTTATTTTTTACTCTTTCTCATCGATTCACTACTGCCTGAAAATCAAAAAGAGCAAGAGGTTTTCAGGTTACTATTAAAATACTTGTCCGATCTATCAAAAAAAAAGATGGAGAAAGAGAATTTAGTACGGTTTTGCAACCGCCTCCTTCTTTCTTTGGGATATGATTCTACTAAGATTGTTTTTTCAGATCTAGTTCCACATCTGGAGGGTATAATAGGCAGGAAAATACCAGAGTTTATTATATAATTATTTCATATGGAAGAGATTATCGCGCTCTGTAAAAGAAGAGGTTTTATATTTCCTTCTTCAGAAATTTATGGGGGACTGGCTAACTCCTGGGATTTCGGTCACTATGGAACGTTACTTAAAAATAACCTTCGTGATGCATGGTGGAAGTTTTTTGTATTGCAGAGAGACGACATGAAAGCACTTGATGCGAGTATTTTTTTAAGCCCAAAAGTATGGGAAGCCTCCGGACACGTTTCAGGTTTTACTGATGCTTTAGTGGACTGTCGGACATGTAAATACAGGACTCGGGCAGATCATTTAATAGAAGAAAAGGTTAAAAACAAAAAAGTTGAGGGATTGCCCGTTGAAGAGTTAACAAGAGTTATTCGTGAAAACAACCTTGCTTGTCCGAAATGCGGTTCAAAAGATCTTACCGATGTGCGTCGGTTCAATCTTCTATTCGAAACGAAAATGGGAATTGTTGAAGAAGAGAAAGCTAAGTTGTATCTACGGGGAGAAATTGCCCAAGGAATATTCATTAATTTTAAAAATATTCTGAATTCCCAACGGGTCAAAATTCCTTTCGGGATAGCGCAACAAGGTAAGGCATTTAGAAATGAGATCACATTGGGACGGTCTGTTTTTCGAACAATGGAGTTTGATCTTATGGAATTTGAATATTTTATCCATCCTTCTTTGTGGGAGAAGACGTTTGAGATGTGGAGATCAGTTATGTGGGAGTTTGCACTGTCTTTGGGCATTACAGAAAAAAAATTAAGATGGAGAGAGCATGAGTCTTTTGAACGATCTCATTATTCAACAAAAACAATGGATATTGAGTATCATTTTTCATTCGGTTGGAAGGAAATGTTCGGTATTGCCTATCGGACAGACTTTGACCTTCGCAATCATATGACCCAGTCTGGTAAAGACCTGCAGTATGTGGATCATAAAACAGGTGAAAAGTATATTCCCCATGTTATTGAACCGACTTTCGGATTATCACGTCTTGTTGGAATAGTTCTCGAAGATGCATATCGGGTCGATACGGTAAAAGATGAACAGAGAGTGTATTTAAAACTGCATCCGTCAATTGCGCCTATTAAAGCCGCCGTATTTCCTCTCCAAAAAGATGAGAAATTGATTTCTTTCTCCCAATCTTTGTATAATCAATTAAAGAAGGTTATGGTTGCCGAATTTGACAATCAAGGAAATATTGGCAAAATGTACCGCCGGCAGGATGAAATTGGAACACCATTTTGTATTACTGTTGATTATCAAACTCTGGAGGATAAAACGGTTACTGTTCGAGAACGAGACTCTATGGATCAGAAACGAATACCGGCTGACGGGGTAGAAGCCTATATAAAAGCACGTTTGGTTTCAGTACTATAAGTTATTTTTTTTTATGAAAAACAAAAAATCAGTATTGTATGTGTTTATTACTGTTGCTGTGTGTGTTGTGATTGGATTTGGAGTTTTTCTTTCCACGAAGGGGCAAACCTCAAAAAAAAGAGAAGAAAAGCCGGTTTTGGAAGAAGAAACTATTGTTCCAACAACTGATGCATCAACGGTTGCGCGTTTAGAATCTGTAACGAGCAATAAAGAAGTAAAACTTATACTTGACGGAATTCCAAATGGAACAAAAGCAGTTGACTATGAGTTGTCTTATGATACACAGTCTCAGGGTTTTCAGGGAATAATAGGCTCGATCGTATTAAAAAACAGTGAATCTACATTTGAAAAACAAGTAACGTTGGGCACCTGTTCTTCGGGAAGATGTGTATATCATCAGGTGGTTGGGGAAATTAAGGCCACGTTCCGGTTTAACGGAACCTATGGAGAAAAAATTCTGGAAAAAAATTTTAATCTGGAATAATTTATTGTTAAGAAGGGAGGTGAGATTATGCCGAATATTCAATCTGCCAAAAAAAAATTGAGGAAAGATGCAAAGAGGAAAAAACAGAATTTATCATATGTCCTGAAAATTCAGAACGCTATATCATCCTTAATCAAGGGAAAATCAATTGGTACATCAGCGAAACAAGTTCAGAAAACAATTTCATTGATCGATAAGGGAGCGAAAAGAAAAGTCATTCATAAAAATAAAGCGTCTCGATTGAAGTCGAGAGTTATGAAATTGAGCTCACGTAAAGCATGAAGTATCAAATCAACTTATTAAAGCAAAAAGATAAAGACTTTACTCAGAGGGTAATTTATTTTGCGCTGCATTATCTGCGCTATATTCTTGTATTGACTCAGATTGTGGTAATAGCTGTTTTTTTCTACCGTTTTAAGATAGATCAGGAAGTCATTGACTTAAAGGAAGAACTGAATCAGAAAAAGGAAATAGTTGCAATTTCTCAGCCTTTGCTTTCCGAGGCTAAACAGATTGATACTTCTATGAAACACATCGGAGAGATAATCAAACGACAGACTTTATCCGACAAAATGCTCCTTTATTTTTTGTCAACGTTCCCCAAACAACTGAAAGCGCAAAGACTTGTTCTGAACCAAAACTCAATCATATTAGAAGTTGCAACCCGTGACCCTCAGATTATTAAACGATATTACGATCGTTTGACGACTGAACGGATTTTTAAAAAAATTACACTCAGTGGGGTGAGAAAAATTGACTATAACTTTTACAGTCAATTTTCACTTAGCGAGTTCTCTGATCAGAACCCATGAACATTGAAGTTATAAAGAAACAACTGACTGGCAAAAGACTGCAAGACTATTCCTATTCCATATTTTTTTTCCTTACCTTCTCATTTTTTCTTATCTTTGTAATCCGGCCAAATTTAATTAACGTTTTTTCATTGCACGAAGAGTTGGCAAGGTTAAGATTGTTAGATCAAAACTATGAAAATGTGATCAAAAAAATACTTGACATACAGAGTTTTTTGGAAAGCAACAGGTCTGATCTGTATTTACTGAACCAAGCGCTTTCTTCTCGTCCACAAATTAACAGAATATTGGATGATATCAATAATGCAGCATCACAATCAGGATTAACCGTTAATACCATGAGTATAAGCAGTATTAATTTAAAAGAAATTTCTGAAAAAAAAGATAAAAATAAAGTACTTGTGAATCTTGGAGCAAGTGCGGATTTTGATCAAGTACTCCGATTTAAGACTCAACTCGAAAAAGGACGACGGCTAAAACTTATCAATAATATTCAAATGAATAAAGAATCATATGCTACCGGAAGTGCAAATTTAGATATCAGACTAGAAATAAATACTTATTATTTATGAACAGAAAAGAAGTACTCGTAATCTCTATATCAATTTTTCTAACCATTGTCGCATGGGTTATGATCGATATTTACCATATTCAACAGAGAATAAATGAATCTGTTCAGACTAAACCCTACAAGATACCAAATTATACAATGGACAAAAAAATCATAGATTTGTTACGAGATAGAGAATAAATTACTATGGAGTTTAGTAAACTATATCTATTACAAAAAAAAAGACCCGCATGGTATTTGTACCTTCTTGCTGGGGTTTTATCTCTCTTTGCGGTTTCACTTTATCTGCATAACCTTCCGCAGAAAAAAATACTCCGGACCGACAAGCCTGTTCGTGTAGAAATTGTTAACCTGGGAGCCTTTCAGTTTGGAATATACTGGGAGACAGAAAAAGAAGAAGAGGGCTGGGTGACGATCAAAACGAAAGATTCTAAAATCCTTGGACACTATGCAGATGACAGGGACAGTTCAGGTACTCGACAGAAACGAAAACACCATTATGTTTTAGCTACTCATTTAGAACCGAGTACTTTATATTATTTTTCAATTGAAACGAATAAGGGGGTATACGTTGACAAAAATGGAAAAGACTTTATGGTTAAAACACCAAATACTCTTACCAGACCTTCCTACATAAGTCCGCTTTATGGAAAAGTAACAGATAGCAATGGTATGGTTCCTCAGCAGACCATGATTCTTGTCCAAAATGACAATGTGTTCCCGCTACTCGTATACGCAAAAGAGTCGGGAGAGTGGTTAGTATCCTTAACATCGCTTGTTTCAAAAGAAAACGGATCGTATGTGGTTCCGGACACCGATGCAGTGATTAAGTTGGAAATGTTGACAGAAAAAAAAAGGTCCTCTGTAAGTGGAGTGCTAAAACAGCTCTTAACACTTTCTGAGACGATTGAACTGGGTAAGCAGTACGATTTACTCGCGCGAGGCACTGTATTGTCCACAACATCAGCTGTCACTTTGAAAGAGGGATCTTTGGAGTCAGGTATTTCAATACTTTATCCTAGAGAAAACTCTCTTATTCCAGCAGGTAAACCCCTCATAAAAGGAAAAGGCATAAAGGGTGCGGAAGTTTTTGCGTATATTAATTCGAAACCTCAGTATTCATTCAGAACAGTAGTGGACACTGATGGTTTCTGGCTTGTTACACCTCAAAGTGCATTGGATCCAGGAAATTATCTTTTATCGGTGAGTACCAAAGATGAACGAGGAGGAAGAGTGAGTATGACACGCCGTTTTATTATTGCGAAAAGCGGAGAACAGGTTCTTGGAACCGCGACAGGAGAACCCACGCCAATTGTTCCCTCAGTGAGACCGACTGTTTCGCCAACTCCATCGTCTGCAATAACGGGAAGTCCCACAGCATCACTATACCCGAGTCCAACGTATGGTGTAACCCAAGTACCAACAGCGCCGGTATATATTTCGCCAACTCCGATTCCCTCTGTTTCTCCATCGCCTCCGGTAAGCGGAGTTTCTCCAGCTTATCTGTTCGGTGCTAGTTTACTATTGTTTGTAGCTGGAGGAATGTTAATAGTATTATTCTAAATAGTATGGAATTTCTATCTGAATTATTTCAATCGATAAACAAAGTGAGTTTTGGAGCGTTTATTTTAGGCTTGTTATTTCTCTGTATTGAAATTGGAATGGTTATAAAGGAAAAGAAAAAACTGGTAAAACCTTCAATCCGCCAGTTTAACACTGAGGAATACAAAAGCGCAAAAGAAATCATTCCTCCAACTTCGTCCAAAAGAAAGTTTAAATTTCCCTTTTGGCCAGCCTCTGTAAATATTCACCTTTTACTTGTATTATTACTGTTTGGTATGACGGTCTTTTTTTTGTTCCTTTCAATAATAGGATTCAGTAAAAATTACGATGATAATAAAAGCACAAAACAAGTTGTTACGTTCACAGAAGTTCAGTCAAAAGGATTACAATTTTATTCAGATGATCGGAAAAATATTCTCACAGACGAGGAAGTCTCAAAGTTGGTACCAGGAGCGCGTATTATTATAGGGCTACAGACCATCAAAGATGCGGATATTGATCGTGCTCGAATTCGCGTAAATGAAAGCGTATGGAAAATCGGACATATTACTACCAATTTCGATAAGGAGAAAAATATGTTTTATACTGAATACAGAATTGCAACCGGAGAAACAAAGTTATCAGTTGACGCGCAACTGCATTCTTTTGCTGATGGTTGGCTTGGTGATTAACGTATGCTAAAAGGAAAGAAACTCATTACCGCACTTCTGTTTGGTATTACTGTCCTATTATTATTGGCCACTGTTTATCTCAACTCCGTTTTACAGAATACACAAAGCGAGTCAGCAACCCGTGTTAAAAAAATAAAGGCTTCTGCACAGACCTACCATAAATATCTTGCATTGAATTCAGTCAGTCCGACTCTTATAGCGTATACAGTACCCATTCACCACACTCCGATCCCGCCATCAGCGACACCAACTCCTTATATGACAGCAACCCCTGTGATTTCTCCACCCTCTTACTCATCTTCAAGGCAAAGTGTAAGTTCGGCATCTCAAACTGCTCGACCGCTGGAAACGGTTACCCCTCTTCTCCCAACACGAATACCAACTAACCTTCAACCAACACAGATTGTATATCATAATCCAAGCCCAACCATTATAACATCGACACTATACATGCAATCAAGCAGTTCCATAAAGGCCGTGACAACCACTCCAACACATACTATTTTGACTCAAAAACCAATGGAACAACTCCCTAATTCAGGCATTTCCCAGTATTCAACTATCTTTTTTTTCGTCGCAGTGGTGACTCTTTTTATCGCTTTCTTATTCTGAATATGAATTTACAATGCGAGAGAACCGTTCTGGATCTAATGACGCGCCTCCAATGAGTAATCCATCAATTTCTTTTGTTGAAAGATATGAATGGACTGTTTTTTCGTTCACACTGCCTCCGTAGAGGAATTGAGTTTTTTGAGATAACAGAAGGTTCGTTTTTACGGTAAGAATTTCTTCTACAGATTTTCCGTTTCCATAGCCGTCTCCCGAACTGATTGTTTCAACCGGTTCATAACAAACAAACTCGACATCCTCAGGAAACGTTTCTTCAATACCCCTGACACAGTAAAACCGTGTAATTCCAAATTTATGAGCAAGCTTGCTTTTTTGAAAAGACATTGTTGCTGATTCATGAAAGTGTACAATTCGTTCGCTGTGGTTGATAATCGTAAATGAAACAAGACCTGACAACATTCGTGCGCTTATTTCGCCAGTGTACGTACCCTGTTCATACGCGGAGAGATCTTGTGCGCCAAGAGCTATTCCAGAAACTTCCGCTATCATTTGAGAAAGAGGGATGATGAATGGGAGAGGTGGGCAAATAACAATCTGTTTTTTTGGACTTCTTTCATAGGAAAGAAGGAATGTTTTCATCCATTCGATAGATTCCGAAAGCGTTTTATTTGCTTTCCAGTTTGCAATAAAGTATTTCATATTTCTATTATATACAGGATTAGTAAGTATTGTGTTACATGTTGCATGGAAGATAATCTTACCGTAAAAAAACATACACTGTATATAATGGTATACATAATTTATGAAAAATACGCTGAAAGGTTTAAATGATAGTCAGATGGCTGCTGTTACCTACGTAAACGGTCCTTCCTTGATTCTGGCAGGTGCTGGTTCTGGGAAAACCCGGGTACTCACCCATAAAGCAATGTATTTGATTGAGCATGAACATGTTGATCCAAAGTCCATAATAATGATAACGTTTACTAATAAAGCAGCTGCTGAGATGCAAAAAAGAAACCCATATGCGTTAGGGTATATTGGGACCTTTCATTCGTTATGCGCTGTTATTTTGAGAAGAAACAGCAAGGCTATTGGCCGTAGTCCTGACTATATAATTTTCGATGAGGATGACCAATTGTCTCTTATAAGAACAATCGTCAAAGAAAAAAGTATTGTAAATCGTTACTCGCCCTCATTTTTCCTCCATAAAATATCAAACGCGAAAAATATTCTTATTGGTCCAGAAAAGTATCTTGGAGTATTTTCAGATTATTCCGCAGAGTCGGTATCAGAAGTTTACCGGGAGTATGAACGGAGAATGGTAAAAGCAAACGCTCTTGATTTTGACGATCTCATTTTGAAAACAGTGCGTTTGTTTGAGGAACATGAGCCGGTACTCGTTCGGTATCAAAATAAATATCACTACATATTTGTGGATGAATTTCACGATACGAATTTTGCACAGTATCGTATGACAATGCTTCTCGGTCAAATGAGAAAAATGGTTACGGTTGTTGGTGATTTTTCACAAAGCATTTACTCGTGGAGAGGTGCAGATATTCAAAATTTAGAAAAATTCCAGTCAGACTTTTCTCAGGTGCGTATTTTCAACTTAAACCAAAACTATCGCTCATCCCAGCAGATACTTGACTTCGCTTATGAAGTTATTTCTCAGAATGAAACTCATCCTGTGCTTCAACTGGTAACAGAAAACGCAAAAGGAGACGAGGTGACAATTTACGAGGCAGAGTCAGAGGAGGATGAAGCTCGGTTTGTGGCAGATGAGATAGAAAAAGGATCGTTGAGTTTACCGTTTGATTCGTTTGCAATATTGTATAGAACAAACGCTCAGTCCCGTGCATTTGAGGAGGTCTTTCTTCACCGAGGAATTCCCTATTTGCTGGTAGGCGGTACCCGCTTTTATGAGAGGAAAGAAATTAAAGATGTTCTTGCTTATGTTCGTTTGCTAATCAACGATAACGATGAAGTTGCAGAAAAGCGTATAATGAAGATGGGGAAAAGAAAATATAGAGCGTTTCATGAACGGGCAAAAAAGCTAAGGAAACTGATCCAAACATTCGACTCTTTAACAATCATAGAGAAAATTCTCGAAGAAACGCGGTATACGGATCAATATCTGCGTGATAACCCCGAAGACTTTGATCGGTTAGAAAATATAAACGAGCTAAAATCAGTCGCGAGCCAATTTTCCGATATTTTTTCGTTTCTTGAGCAAATTGCATTGGTTGAGTCTGAATATTTTGAATACGAAAAAAAACAAGACAGGAAAGGAGTCAGACTTATGACAATGCATCAGGCAAAAGGACTCGAGTTTGAGACCGTTTTTATTGTCGGCGCTGAAGAGGGAATATTGCCCCATTTTCGCTCTACAGATGATTACTATAAACTGGAAGAAGAACGAAGATTGTTGTATGTTGGAGTTACAAGGGCTATGAAGAAACTTTTTGTTACCTATGCAAAACGGAGATATCAGTTTGGGAGGGCCGGAGAAGGGGTTATCTCAAGATTTTTAAAGGAACGGACTGATGAGTGGTAGAGTTTTTTCTTGTATAATATTAGTACAACAACGATTATGAAAGACAAATTTGGAACTTCTTTAAGTACAATGAATGCAGTCTATAAAGCACTAAACAGGATTATTACCGTATACCTTGAGTTTATTGTCTATTTGTTGAGAATTGTTGGTTTTTTTCCTTCGCATCATCTTCGTAGGGTGTTGTATCGGATTGCAGGAATGCGTATCGGTAAAGGATCAGCTGTCCATATGGGGTTAACTGTCTATGATCCCCGTCATATTACCATTGGTGAAGATACCATTATCGGAGAGGGGGCTGTTCTTGATGGGCGAGCGGAGCTTTTCATTGGAAATCATGTTGCTATTGCATCAAACGTGATGATTTACAACGCAGAGCACGACATAAATGACCGTTATTTTAAACCAATCACACAGAAGGTAAAAATTGGTGATTATGTTTTTATTGGACCGAGAGCGATTATCCTTCCGGGAGTTACCGTTGGCCAAGGAGCGGTAATAGGAGCAGGAGCGGTGGTTACAAAAGACGTGGAGATGTGTAGTGTTGTTGCAGGAGTTCCAGCCAAGGAGATAAAGAAGCGATCCGAACAAGCATTGGGTTATGTTTTGGGAAGAGCAAGTTGGTTTCGATAAGTTATTCTTTCGTGCCCACTAAAAATACTGCTTGCCACGGGCGATAATTTGCATAAAATTTTTTTTCAAATATAGTTAAACCGTCTCGAATAACTTTGTAGTCAAATTGGGTTTTTCCACCCCACGCTGCAAAATCGACCTGTTTGGTAACTCCTTTTTGTAATGTTGGATCATCTTGAAATACTGAAGGTGGGGGCGGTTGAACATCGTAAAGAGTTACCGGTGAAAGATCCACAGTTCGGCCGTCTTTTTTTCCATAAAATTTTATAGAAAGAAGATAATTTTCCGGATCGATTTTGGTTTGGATTAGGATATTTGAATCGGTGTCATTTTTAAACTTTAAGTCAACATTCGGTGCAAAGATGGTTGCGTCAAGACCCGGTTTGCTATCATTTTCGTAATAGGAAACTCGGTATGCGTGGGGGTGATGTTCCAAAATAGGTAAGCCGGTATTGAGGGTAGTCCGAAAAAGTGTTGTTGAAACCTGGCATACTCCGCCACCGTCGTCAAGCACTGTTTTTCCACCCTTAATTATGTATGCAGGCTTGTATCCGGTGAGACGGGAGATATCTCCGACGGTTTGAGTAAATGAAAATGTACTGTTGCGTGGAATGATAACCCCATGAAGTTTTGAGGTAGCGAGGGTTAGGTTGTGAATCCGTTCAGGAATTGAATGGCTGAAGTTCGATTGTCCTTCGCCGATGAGTTCTTCAATTCCTTGTTGGTTTGCTTGTGCGAGTGTAATTGCAGGTTTTACTATTTTATCTTTTACTATGAGTTTATTAATTTTTTGGTAGCGGTTTTTGAGGTTGCTGATCTGTTTTTTGGAATCAAATAAAAACTGTGTATGAAGGATGACAAGCCCGTTTTTCTCCTCCGAAAACTGGGTAACTTTTCCATTCTCAAAAGTAAAAAGCGCGTTTTTAGGTTCGATATTATAGTTTTCTGAGAGGTTTGAAATAAATTCTTCGAGAACAGATCGGTCATAGGTAACCTGTGTTGTAAAGAAGTATTTTTTTATCCGAAAAATGGTGAGCAGTTGTTGTAGATAACGGGAGGGTATATGATTTGATCTTCCTACCCAGTAGACCTGTTCATAAAGTTCATCGGTGTTGTATCTGAGATGGAGCATTTGTGCAGAAAATGTTGCAATCTGGTCGTTTTTATACTCTACAAAAAAAACCGTATTGTCTAACTGTCTTTGTTTTTCTTTGTAAAGTGCGCTGAGTTGTTCTTTATTTTTTAGCCCGAAATCAATAGAGTCAATAAACACGTTTGGGTAAAGAAGATTGTGAACCTGACTTTTTCTATAAAAAAAAACCGTTGAAAAAGTAACTAAAAAAATAATAAAAGTAACCCCGAAAATCTTGGTATTCATGCGGAAATCTGATATCATAAGAACATGTCTGATAATAGTGGAAAACCCGAGGAAAATCAATCGCCAAAACCTATTTTTGAAACCGTACCGGTAGAAAATGTTCCATCAGGCTCTGGAATTAGTCCTGAGGAAGTTTCACCGGAAGTTCTTAAACCTGAGGATGTGCAGTCTGGATCTTCTCTTCAGCCTGAGATTGCACCTTCAGATGAGCCTTTGGTATATCGGGAGAGCAAGGCAAAGTATATTATTATTGCTTTGGGGCTTTTATTTTTTGTAGGAGTTTTTATTCTCATTATTAAATTTTTCAGTGGCTTTCGTCCGGCAAAACAAGAGAAGGTTACTCTTCTTTATTGGGGTCTTTGGGAAGAGAAAGAAACATTTGAACCGCTTATTGCCGAGTATCAGAAAAAGAACCCACAGGTGACGATTCAATATGAGAAAAAGTCACCTGAGGATTATCGGGAAAAACTCCTTGCATGGACCCAGAAAAAAATTGGTCCGGATATATTTCGTTTTCATAACACTTGGTTACCGCAGCTGCAGACAATCACCGCTCCGTTACCTGAATCTGTTATGAGTGGAACCGAATTTGAAAAAACATTTTTTCCTATTCATAAAAAAGATTTAAATATTGATAATCGGTATTATGGAATTCCATTATATGTCGACGGACTTGTGCTTGTTTACAATGATGAAATATTTAAAAAAGCAGGTATTCTTTCACCTCCTACCAACTGGGACGAGCTTGTTGAGGATGCTGGAAAAATACAGGTAGTAAATAAGGAGAAAGAAATTATTACATCGGGTATTGCCATTGGCACTTCATCAAATGTTGAACATTTTTCAGAAGTTTTTGGTCTGATGCTGCTTTTAAACGGAGGTTCATTAGATAAATTAGATAGTCCTGAAGCGGTGGGAGCATTGGAGGCGTTTCGTAGGTTTGCAGAACCACCTGATCCGATTTGGACTGATGCGATGCCGAATTCAATCACCGCTTTCGCCCAGGAAAAGGTTGGTATGATTATTGTTCCTTCATGGCAGATTCTATCGATAAAGGCAATATCCAAAGAGATAAAACTTAAAGTTGTACCGATTCCTAAACCACCCGGAGGGAAGCAAATATCCCTTGCTTCCTATTGGGTTGAAGGTGTTTCGAGCGGGAGTAGAAATCAACTTGAAGCATGGAAGTTCTTAAAGTTTTTAAGCCAAAAAGAGTCAATGGCTAAACTGTTTGAGCAGGAAAGCAAACAGCGTCTTTTTGGGGAACCCTACTCGCGGAAAGACCTTGCCTCAACGGTGATTCAAGATCCCTATATTGGTTCAGTAATTCAGCAGGCAACTGATGATGTATTTGTATCTCTTCCGTTGGCTTCACGGACTTTTGATAATGGCTTGAACGATCAGATACGTATTTATCTGGAAAACGCAATTAACGCTACCATTCAAGGAGTTTCTTATCCTGACGCACTCGAAACTGCACAGAAAGGTGTCACACAAGTATTTCAAAAATACAAAATTAAATAACAGGGAGTAATTTTTGATACAATAAAGGTATGACTTTCTCCTTTTCACCTTTTCGTAAAGTAACAGACAGTTACTATTTTGGATTGTTTTTGAAAGAAAATACCGGAGTAGGATGTATTCTCCAAAAACGGAACAACAAAATAGTTATTCTGGCGAAAGAATCTTTCACTTATTCGAATGGATGGGAACATTTAGCAGAAGATGTGGATGATATTTTATCAAAATTAGAAAACAGTACTAAATGTCATGTAGAAAACACAATTTTTTTCTTTTTTTCTCATATCATCGATCAAAAAGAAAATTCCATAAAGCGTCCTTACGCGACAAAAATTAAAGATCTAACAAAAGGCTTGGGTTTAAAACCGATAGGATATATTGAGTGCAACGATGCTGTTTCATCATTTATTTCAGAAAAAGATACATTTCCTCTCACCTCGATTCTTATTGAAATAGACGAAACGAATCTTGGAATATTTGTTTACAAAAGCGGAAGTAAAAAACTTCATACTATTACTGCACGAACCGACTCAATAGTTGATGATATGATTTCGGTATTTCAGTCAAGCGAGGGAAAAATACTCCTTCCTTCACGGATCATTATATACAACTCCTCTGATTTAACTGAATATTCAGAACGGATTATTTCACATCGCTGGGAGGGGGATTTATTTGTTCAACCGCCCCGCGTTGAGATTTTGGAGCAGGAGAGTCTTTTACAGGCACTGGTTCGAATTTTTGAATCTCAGGTTTGTACAGAAGAAAATAAAAAATCAAGTAGTGTGGGTGAGAAAGACGTCTCAGAAGTAATGGGTTTTATGATCGGTCGGGATATTGGTGATGAACCCGAAAAGGATGAACCCTCAGATACAATAAAACAGCAGTTCCAATTGTCAGAACGAATAAAAAAAACCCTAGTTAAAATCAAAGAGGGCATATTTGTTTCGAAAGTCTCAACGTTTCCCCTCCGGTTGTCTCCTGCTGTCTTTATATTTTTTGGTATTGTTTTTTTACTGTTTTCACTAATTGCCATTGAGGTACTTTTCCATAAGGCTCGTCTTACTTTTCTCCTCCAAACTAAAAAAATTGAGAAGGTGTTCTCTATTGCAGGGTCTGACGGAAAACAAGAAAGTAAGCTTCGTGTTTATACTGCAACCTCTTCGGCACGTGTTTCGGAAACTGCTTTCGTTACTGGAAAGCGCGATATTGGAGAAAAAGCCCGGGGTGAGGTAACCGTTCACAACTTTGATGACAAAGAAAGGATTATTGCAAAAGGAACAGTCATTCGATCGGATTCTCGTGAATATGTGACTAATAACGAGATTAAAATTGCTTCTGCAACCCTTGCAGGCGACGCTTCAGCAAAACTTCCCGGAAAAAACAAGGTTGCAATTACTGCGTCGGTGCTGGGATCAGAATACAATCTTGAAAAAAACAAAAGGTTTACCGTCGGTGACTTTTCCTCAACTCTTGTTTTTGCAATTAACGAGTCTGGTATTACTGGGGGGACTAAAAATAGCGTCACGACTGTCTCAAAAAAAGACCTGGACGACTTAGAAGCAGCCCTGGTAAAAAAGGCAAAAGCTTTGCCCCTCGACGTGAAACTGAAAGAAAAAGAATCCTCAATTGATATTTTGGAAAGTTTGACCGCAGTAGAACTGCGCAATGTAACGTCAAGTAAGGAGGTCGGGGAGGAAGGGAATCAGGTTGAATTGAAGGCTGTTGCTGAACGTATATACTTCTATATTGAAAAAAATGATTTAAAATCGATCATTCGTCAATTGGCCCAGAGTGCTGTTCCTTCCGGATATTCGGTTTCTTCCGACGGGATTAACTATGAATTTAAAAAGTATACTCGTGATTTAGGGCAGTATGATTTTTCAATTTTTACAACTGTAACTGCATTAAAAACCATAGATACCAAATCCGTCCCAAAGCTTGTCGCTGGTCAATCGAGGAGTAATGCAGTGCTCTCCTTAAAGAATAAAGTTCCGGTTTCCGGTGTTACAATAGATATTCAGCCGAACATACTATTTTTGAGGGAAAGACTTCCATTTCTTCAAAAAAATATTACCATTACCGTTGAAAATCCGTGACTCCATGCCAGTACATATCTACGTAAAAGAACAGAATGTTGTTAGAAAAAAAGTAGTGAACTCTCTCTCATATATTGTTTTGGTGATAGGAGCTCTTTTACTGTTCTGGTCTTTTTATCCGGTCATTTCCTTTGAGCTTTATTCACGGTTCTATATTCAAGACGGCGCTGTTTCACCGGTACCCCAGACGGATGTTGCGTCGTCACTTAAACAGGCAAATTCTGTTTTAGGCAGTTACAATGTTTTTTCTAACAATGTGCGGGATTTTACACAAGCGCATCTCTGGTTTCCCTTGTATGTGTCTGAACAAAAACCAAAAGGTTTGAGTACTTCAGAATATACTCTATCGATTCCGAAACTCAATATTTCCAGAGCGCGAGTCGCTGTGGGTGGCGAAGATTTAACAAAAAGTCTGGTTCAGTACTTACCCCAATCATTACCCGGAGAATACGGAAACGTTGCTATTTTTGGACACTCAACGCTTCCTCAGTTGTACAACGTGACAGATTACAAAACAATTTTTACATATTTGCCTTCGCTTGAAAAAAATGATGTGATTCTTGTACAGCTTGGCGATCTTGAGTATCGGTATGAGGTAACGGACATGTTTGTAGTAACTCCTGACAAGGTTTCTATTCTTGAACAGCGGTTCGATGAGTCATATCTTACACTGGTAACGTGTGTTCCTCCGGGAACTTATTGGAAGAGACTTGTCGTGAAAGCAAAGCTCACAAAACTCCCGTAATTCCCTTTGATTTAGCCTATAATATCTGATAAAATATCAGTCATGTTTTCGAACTTAGAAAAAAAGTTTAGCTTGCTATTAAAGTCGCTATCAAACCTTTCTTTCTTTTTTATTTATTCAGTTGTTCGGGTTCTCATAATGATCGGAGAGATAACATTGTTGATTATTACTTTTCCGTTTAAAACTGCGGTTTTTCTTTCAAGACTTTATAAGAAAAAATATGCTTCACGAGTCCGCTCCGGATACAAACAGAGCATGAAGTTTACTGTAAAGCTTACTCGTCTTTGTCTCTCTTTTTGCTTAAAAGCAATAGTAAAGATTGGAAATACAATTGTTTGGCTGATTCTCCTTCCTTATCGGCTTTTTATGTCACTGTTCTCAGTTGAGTTTCGGTTTCTCATATTTGGATTTGTTTTGTGTCTTATTGTTCTTTTCTTTAATCAGCTTTATTTGTTTGTTGTAAACCTACCATCTCCAAAAAATATCGGTAAAGTAAACTTTTCACAGTCAACGCATATTTACGATCGCAGCGGAAGACATCTTTTTGAGGTTTATCGGTATGAAAACAGAACACCGGTACAGATAAATATGCTGCCTGTTTTTGTCAAACAGTCAACCATCGCAATTGAGGACAAAGATTTTCGTCGACACAATGGTATATCTTTTTTCAGCGGGATTATCAGGGCAATTAAGGAGAACTTAAGCACGCAGTCACTTCAAGGAGGCTCCACCATTACCCAGCAGCTGGTCAAAAGCGCTCTCCTTTCTC
>CAZGYB010000001.1:0-404907 GCA_964530235.1 uncultured Gammaproteobacteria bacterium | reverse complement strand
TATCCCCAGCACCTATCCCAGTCCAACCGTACCCGCTGGGGTGCCGACGCCGACAGCCGGACCGACTCCACCAACCGGAGGAGGATATGTATACTACCCTCAGTGTGGGGGACCATACGACAATTATCCACTTACCTCGACAAAAACTATCTGCGCTTGTGGATGCGGGCCAACCAGCGTCAGCATGATACTTTCTTCTTATCTGCAGCAGTCGATTACCCCTCCTGATGTAGTTGATATTTATAAAGCTCAGGGAAGAGCGCGCTGCGGAACCTCGATCGGATCTGCAAAAGCAGTTCTCCAGCAAAATGGTATTGCAACATCAGACTATATTTTTCCCTACAATGATAGGGGTTATCTGATTGAACAGGTTGCAGGAGATATGAAATCCTATATAAGAAATGGGTGGACCATATTTGTTCTCGCAAGTTTTTCAAGTTCTGCGTCGTTAAATCATTTTTTCTGGGTTACCAATATTGATGACAGCAATAATGTTTACGCCTATGATCCATATTATGGATCAGGGAAAATTCCGCCGATTAATCAGAATTCACGGTATCCATTCCCTAAATATTTATCCGCATTTGCGGTGAAAAAATAATATTATGAAAAAACAAAAACTGCTCATTTTAGGCGTATTGCTTCTTGTTTTTCTTTTTGTTATATATCTAACGACAATCCTGCTTTCATCGAGAAAAAACGGTGTTAAAAATCCAATCCTCCCCTTTTTCCCAACCCCAACCCTATATGCTCTTCCCCCCCAAAAAAAAATAAGCCCTTCTCCAACACTAATACCGCCTGCATTTACCGGAGCAGATACAAATCCCGAAATACCCCAGGAAGAACTTAACTTTTCAGCTCAAAAATACAGTCTTCGAAGAAAAACTCCGCTGAAAGCAGAAGGATTCGGTATTTTTTTTGACTACAGCAACGATTTATTTAACGTCATTCTTGAAGAACCGAAGGAAACCAATCAGGCAACATTTTCAGCATGGCTTGAAAAAAACTACCCGCTAATTCCCCTAAATCGGTTTACTTTTCAATAATCAATTTGACTTTCCTCTTTCTTTTTGACTACAATAACATATGCTTTCGGGTTTAAAAAAAGGGGTAAAAATCTTCAGAACAGGATTTATTGTCCTTACGGTTTATATAATTGTCATTGTTCTATTCTTCCAAATTATTCATAAAAACAGAGTAAATCTATCCACTAATATTGTGGAACATAACAGAGAGAAAATTTACTCCATGATTAATAATCCTAAGATTTTATCAACCGAACAAGGGAGGCTTTTTTCACGACTATTACGTTACTCAACATGTTCGTTAATTGGTGAAGCTTGTACTGATAATCCGAATGATACTGATAAATACTTTAGTAAAAGTATAATAGGCTCAGCAACCCAATTACTTCTTTACCCTTATCTAAATCCTCCCGCGTCTGGGATTCAATGGGTGTCTAATGAGCTTGCAAATGCAGGTTTTATTCCTCACATAATGGCAGCTGAAGGAATTGGATTTGCTTCTATTAAGCCTTTAACAGCGATATGGAAGGCGTTAAGAGATGTATCATACATGATATTAGTCCTTGTAATTATGACTATTGGATTTATGATAATGTTCCGAACTAAAATCAATCCGCAAACAGTCGTCAGCGTTGAAAATGCACTTCCAAAAATTGTTATGTCGCTTATCTATATAACATTTTCTTTTGCAATTGCGGGATTTTTTATCGACTTAATGTATTTGTCAATCGCTCTGATTATTTCAATTATAGGCCCATCAGACCCAACAAATTCATTAAATGTTGCAGAATTACAAAATAAGTATATGACTGCAGGGCCTGGTTTAATATTTGGATCGTTGTTAAATCATAACATAGGAAACATTTTCTGGACTCTTCCTAATTCTTTACTTAATTTAGTTCCTACAATTGGCGCAATTATACGGGTTATCGGATCAATGATAAGTATTTATTTTCTTTTTCCCTGGATATTTCGTAGTCCACTTTTAGATGGGCTTCTACATCTTGATGCCGAAGTTAAAGCAGAATTAGTAGTAGGAGCTTCTGTTTCCGGACTTCTCAAACTCTTAAAAAATAGTAGTATTGCTGTTGTAGCAGCTGCTCTTTCATTATTACTAGGACCAATACTTATTATCCCTTTACTTCTTGGATTAGTAATTTTTTTAACTACAGTAATGTTATTTTTTAGAATTTTCTTTATGCTAATCTCTGCTTATATTAAACTTTTTTTGCTAATTATTTTGTCTCCGTTATATCTTATGCTTGAAGCTATCCCAGGTCAATCAACTTTTATTTCATGGATTAAAAACCTTCTGAATGAACTTATCGTTTTTCCAGCACTCATTGCTATCTTTTTAATCGCCTCAGTTGTTACACAGTCCGCACAGTCAGGTGTACTACTTCAGCCCCCATTTATGGTAGGAATTAACCCAGAAAGTTATACGTTTATAATTGGAATGTGGATTTTGTTTATGACGCCTGACCTCATTATGCTCCTTCAAAAGATAATTAATCCTAAACCATTACCTCTCGAAGCTGGTATTGGTACATTCTTTGGAGGAGCATCTTCCGGAATTAGCGGTGGACTAGGTGAAATACAAAAATACGCTCTTATAGCGCCAAAAATAGCCCCTCTAAGGTATATTTTCAACGCACTCGGTATTAAAGATAGACCCTCAACACCCTAGCCATTTAATTCAAAAATGGTATTCGTAAAATACTTACTCCAATCAACCGCAGAATAAATACTGAAAAAATAATCAGGATTAAACCGGTAATACAGGCTGTGAGATTTTCCTGGGCTTTTTTCACTATTTCAGGATTTCCCATCGATGTCTGCATCCGAAAAGCCGAATAGATAATACAAAGTAAAGCAATACCTCCAGCAAAACCAATACCCCAACCCAATATAAATTTTCCAATAAAGTCTGAAATACTTAAAGGGATACATCCCATACCGGTATATATTCCCCTATTGGCACAATCTATACATTTAACTACTTCTGATCCGCTTTTAATATATTTCGTACAGAACTGCCTCACTGTTGCACTGGCACTCGCGGAGGGATTTATACATTTACAGTTGGGATTTGATAGATCGGTAGGCAAAGAAGCTTCACCAACATAGCAAGGATAATCACCAACCTCTCTTTGAATTTCCTCCATTTGCTCAACTTGTTCTCTCCAAATTCTCGCATGGTGACCGAGTAATGGCACGGCTTGTACCCAACTCGGTGGCCTGGGAAGAGTAGTGGCTTGCACATAACAACAGCTATCTTTATTATCTGTAATTTCACCAGCTAACCCACATGTTATCCCTGGAATCTTCTGACTTGAACGAGTAGCAGCAAACGTAGACCCACTAAAAAATAGATAAACGCAAATACATAAAAGTATTTTTTTCATAAGTATATATTACTATACATAATTTCCCATTATTTTTTCTTATTTTTATCCATTGCCATTTTGAGCATCAAAAGCAAGATTGCAACTATCGCAATTACTGCTGCAGGACCGTAGGTTTCAAGCCATTTGGCACCTGTTGTAAGTCCTATTGCCTTTTCAAAATCATGAATTGTCGCATCATGACCCTTTGTATATACTTTTTTTCTCCAAGGAATAAAACCGAGAACTTTCGTTTTCTCCCATTCTTCTCCCTGGTTCACCCGTTTTTTCCATAATTCTTTTCCTAAAAACTTTACCGGAACATAGGTTTCTGCTATCGGTTTGTCCAATGGAACATTACAAGCGCGAAGAAAAATTTCACCAAACGCATACAGCTGATCACTGTTCAATGCGAGCGTGGGATGAGCGAGTGAGGTTCCAAAAAAATCCTGCATAGCTGATGCAGCAGTTGTCGGATCCATCCGGCGAACAAAATTTTCCACAGCATCACCAAGTCCTCTGATTCGGTATATTCTATCCTCTCCCATAAGCTGTGCAATAAACACACCGAGTGATACCACATATTTATCCGCCTGCGCTTTATCCATATTCGCAATTGCACCATGAATTTTTTTAATTCTATCCGCAAATAGTTGCTGCACTGCCTTTTCAAACTCGTGGATATCTTTATAATGTCCTTTCACCAGCTCCGGAATCGCAACATTAAAAATTTCGCTCACCGTTGGATTCATTTCTGAAGCAACCTTAAATGTTTCTCCCATACTGCGCCCGGTTCCCCGGTCACCTCCAGCACTAAAGTAGAATTCGCTCATGTCGAAATCACTCCCTGCTAAACGATGAATAATGTCGCCTTTTGCACTTCCATCGGTTGTTGCCAAAAACCGTGCAAACCGCTCTTGAAGTGTTTCCTCACCGCGGGAAATATCGTTGTACCGATACCTGCGTTTACCCGCTCGTAATCCGCGATCAGCTCCTTTTGGTAAAGACGGGTCAAAATTCCCTGGATTTCCAACCGATGCCCGAAGCGTCTGGTACACATCCTTAAGAACAAACAAAAAGTCTTCCTCGTTTTCAAGGATTTTAATCACCTGGCCTCCTGTCCGTGTCGATTCACCGACATCACGTTTATATTGATTAAAAAACTCAAGAAGCTGGGACCGGCACGATTCATTAATATCTTCAATATCAAAAAGATAGTCAGTTGAATTCAGGCGTCTTTGCCACCAGGTGCTTTTTTCCGCGAGCGTGAGAGCAGTTGCATACATTTTAAACACCTGGTCTTCGACAATCTCTTTACTATAATGCAAATTCCGATCAGCTAACACGGCCTTTAACCTGTTTGTTAACTCTGTCTGGAGCGTCAGTTCATCAGAAGGAGTAAACTGACGAGATTCAAAACGGAGAAACCTGGATGGGCTTACCCGTGCAATTTGATTGAATATCAAGGTTTTATAGAGTACGTCTTTTGAAAAGTACTTCTTTTTTTCTTCTGGTGTTATTGCTCCACCTGTTTTATCTAACCGACCCCCGGTAAAATAAAAAACTTCCTGTTGAGTCATATTTCCAACCTGAACATACGTTAATCCGCCTCCTGCCAAATCATCAAGAAAGCGTTTTACCACATAACTTCCAACACCACGAAGAGTATGAAGAGTTTTTATGTAATCGATTGACTTGTATGCTTCAGGATTTTTCGGTTGATTGTCACGAGGAAATAAATAGGCTTCCCAGTTTGCAAATCTCCATCCTCCCCGAGCAAATAATCCAACACAGTTTGTACGCAAATAGTCGGTCATGGTTACAAACTTTTCATCAAAATCAGCCAGCTCATCTGACATTCCTTTAAAAAAAGCGTTTTCTTTCATTTTCCGAACCTCATAAATATTGCCGTGGTGGCCAAGATACATTCCGTCTTTTGAATACGGCCCTGGTGGGTGATGAAGATCACGGGGTCGGAAAACATAGCGAAACTGATTAAAAAACTTAGGAAGTCCAAACCGTTCAAGCAAAAGATCCAGATCAAGCTGTGTGATCATTTTTTCATACCCCGCGCTCTCTGTTCCGACATATGATCCTGTCACCAATAACACCTCATCTCCGTTGCCGTCAACCCCCCGGGTCCGGCCAATCGGCATACGGGCAGTCATCAAAATATTCCAGAACTCACCGGTTACCCCTTGCGCAACTGCAGCAGCAGAACGAATTTTTTGACGTGCTTTTTTTTCGATTGCATCCCGTTCCAAACCTTTATATGCTGGATTTTGCATCATAACCGAAACCATCTGGGCAAATGCTCGACGTTCTGTTGGGTTCAGTGCATACTGATCGTCAGGGTGACCAAAATCAGTCCGCATGATCCTTCCGTTGGTAGAAACCTCATCTTCCAGACTTGACATATAAAAGTTGTACGCCATGCCAAGCTCTTCATCCTCGTGATAATACCAGTCTACAGCGTGAATTCCTAAACGGTCAGAATACTGACTGAGCTGTTCCCATCCTAATCCTAAATTACAAATAGCCTGAATATTGTGAAAATGTTCACGCACCTGGCGCAAGCTCGTCATTCTATTAACTAACAGATTCTCCATCGCTGATGCAAACTTAGTCTCTTTCCGCTGTCGTAACCGTAAAAGATCACGCGGGAGCCCTTCATCTTGGGACTGATACGGGTTCTGCACACTGGTAATATCGAAGTATTCAACCTTCATATCTTTGAGCCTCGAAGTTGTCGACTGACTCATCTGCGTACCCAAACGGGCAAACTGCTTGAGAAGAATATTATATAAATGCCCCTCATACATCGGATTAAACGCTTCCTGATGAAACTGGTTCGGATGCGAATCCGCAAGACTTAAGATTTCATCACAAATGTCTTTTACATCCCGATAAAACGTATTCCAGTTGACTATTTCTGTACCATCTGAGGCACGACTTACGTACATTCTGTCTCCGGTTTGGGGGTCTTTTGACTCAAGGATTAGTTTTTCCAAACTATCAGCATTGTCCATTGCTTTCAAAACCTCTTCCTGCCGTTTTGAAAGCGCTATGGTTCCAAGTCTCTTTACCTCATCAATAAATCGGTGACCCATAAGCATTCTTTCATCAGTTTTCTGAAACCAAGTCTCTAACTTTCCGGGCACCTGTTCCAGATCTCTTTTCGTTTGTTCGCTAATCATACCGGCACTTTGTAACATAGCAAGTTTCTGTTTATACATGGTAAGTTTCGCAAACCGCTCCGAATCATTTCCCGCAGAAGCAATTTCGTTGAAGGCTGTCAAAACTTCACCCCGAAGGTTCATTGCATCCTGATCAAGTTTTTGCTGGAGGATTGCGTTGTATTCCTCTTGAGTCATACGACCTTCAGACCGTGCTGCTCTAAACTGTGCATCTGTTTCGGCACGGATCCGGTCGTGAAACGGCTGACCAAGGGCAAAAGATGTTAATGTACTATACGCATCATGATAGTCCTTTTCCATGGCTTTGCGTTCTTGTATCTCTTCTTGACTGCTTGTTGTTACAACTCGATTAGTAAAATTAACAATATCTATAGCAGTATTAAAACCTTTTTCTTTCAGTCGGTCACAAAGTGGTTTCAGAACATGTCTCGCTGCTTCAGGATCGCTTGCCCGTATCTCAAAAATACGCTGGGCTAACTGTGCTAAATCTTCAGATTTATCCCAGTTTACTGCCGGATTCACCGATGCTTCAAGAAAGGCAAAGTAAATCGGAGAACTTTTCTCGTACACATCGTTCAGTTTAACCGAAAGAAGCACCTGTTGAACCAGAACGGGGAGCTTCCGGAGTTCCGAAACTTTTGAAGGATCACGTGCAACACGAATAACCTGTCGAATATCTTCCATGATTTTTTGCGCGTTTGCCCGGTTTGTTTTATCTTCTATTCCTTTTTTCTCCTTGATTTCTTCATGAATGCTTTCAACTGCGTTACCTTGATGGGCTTGTTTGGCAAGTTCCTGAATCAAATCTGATATGGTCTCCGGTTTTGACCCTTGTGCAGAAGACGCATGCTCTCCTGCTTCAACGGGCCGTGTTGTTTGAACATCCGGTTGCTGTCCGGTTTTTTGGGTTTCAGACATACTTTATTGTAGCAGGTTTACTGAATACAGATTGTTTAAAAAGCAGAATCATCTTGACTTTTGAATAAACTATGTTCTTGTTGATTTAACAAGCTAAAATACACTTATTCTTACTTTCGAAATGCCTGAAGAAAGTCTCTCACAATAAAAAAAGAAAGCGAGGATGTCTGCATAAACTCGGTAATATTATGACAGTTGAAGCAGCTCGAGCGAATCATGAAGTAGGTTACAAAATCAACAACCAAAAGAATTGGAAGAAATAAAATAAAGATTGCTGAAGATTTATTCCTGACTGGCTTCGTCTGGCTGTCCATTTTCCTTTAAGTCTACCACAAGCTGACGGTCTTTTCCTTCTCCAACCGAGTAGCTTGTCAGCTCCGGATAGTTGCTTGTCACATATTGATGAATAATGCGTCGTTCAAAGGAAGAAAGATAGCTTATTTTTTCTGGTTGTCTTGTTTCGGTTACTTTATCTGCATATTGACTTGCCAAAACTTCCAAACGCTCCTTTTGTTTTTCCCGATAGTCATTCACGTTAATAAGAACTCTCACTGACTCTCCGACCTTTCGGTATAAAATTACCTCAAGAATTTTCTGCAATGCACGAATCGTCTCACCATGACGACCAATAATGGTTGGCGCTTCCTCCGTTTTAATGGTTATGTGATAATAACCACTTTCTTCTGCCACTTCACAGGTATAAGATTCAACAAGCTTCCCAAGCAATCCTTCTGTTTCAGTTTTTACTGTTTCCAATGTACTCATATATTAAAATCTAAATTTTAAACACTAAATCCCAAAAAAATTGGAGTTTAGGGTTTAGGATTTATGATTTTTTCTTGTGTATAGTTCTGTACTGGATTATACTAAACACAGAAAAGATATTCCAATAGAGCGATAAACCAATCGGAAGACTCAGCGAAAACCAGCCAATCATGAGGGGAAAAATATATTTCATCTGCGTGTTCATTGCTTTTTGGAAATCGTCTTTATTCGATTCCTTTCCATCGCTCTGTTTTTTATCATCCGTCTTTTCAAGCGATTTTTCTGTATGTTGCGAAACTGCAGGAGTTGAGTACTGAACCTGCAGATACTGTAAAACTGCAGTAATGACAGGAACAGCATAATATAACGGATTATTCGCTTTCTGAGGACTTACGGCAAGGTTTATACCAAAAAACCAGGGATCGATTGACTGAATTTTAAGGAACGGGAAATATACGATTTTGTTAATCTCCATGATTGTCTGCCTAACATTTCCATTAAAAAAAAGAGCAAGAGTTTGATAAAGAGCAATAAAAATAGGCATCTGGATAATCATAAATAAACATCCTGAAGCCGGATTGATTCCTTCCTGCTGATAGAGTTTTAGCTGTTCTTCCTGCAGTTTTTTGGGGTCTTTTTTATGTTTTGTTGATAATTTATCCAGATGCGGTTTCAAATCCTGCATCTTTTTTGTCATCTCCATTTGCTGTTTGAAAAACGGATGAAGGAGAAGTCGAATGCAAACGGTCAGAGCTATAATGGCAAATCCAAAAGCACCGGGAAGCTCTAACTTTAAAAAAATAAAATAAAAAAAAACGAGCAAGTTTTTTATCGGAGAAAAAAATACTGCATCAAAAACAATACCAATGTACTGAAACATAGTTTCTTATACTGATAATTTTTTCCTTCCCTGGTACCTTCGTCTTTTAATAACTGCACGACCATTCTTTGTGCTCATCCGTTTTAAAAATCCATGCTTTCGAACACGTTTTCCTTTTTTCGGTTGATACGTACGTTTCGTTGCCATAGGAAACTACTTAATTTCTAACAATGTTGCGTTTTCCCCGTGAAGCTCACGCCAAACTGCATCAGTTACAAAGGGCATGAAAGGATGTATCATTACCAAACACTCCTCAAATGCACACTGTAAGCTTTTTAAGACTTTAATGTTACCATGTTGCAGTTCAGCTTTCAACTGTTCTATATAATAATCAGCCAATCGATGCCAGATAAACTCGTATAAATCTCCAAATGCTTTTGAAAAATAATACTTCTTCATATTATTCACATATGTTTTTCTAAGTTGTTCTGTCTCCTTTTTCATCTCATCAATGACTTTTTGTAGTTTTAAATTTGAATTTTTTTGATTTTGAGTTTGATCAGAACTTTGGATTTCGGATTCAGAATTTAGAAAGATGAAACGTCCCATATTCCATATTTTATTCGCGAAATTACGCATGGCACGAACCTTGTCTTCAGATAGATTCACTTTTGCTCCAGCGGTACCTCCGAATACTAAAGACGCACGGAATGCATCTGCTCCATACTTATCGACAAGCTCGATGGGGTTAACCACATTTCCCTTGCTTTTGCTCATCTTTTGACCCTTCGCATCAGCCACCATTGACCATAAAAAAACAGTTTTAAATGGAACTTCTTTTTTTAGATATAAAGAGAAAAGAATCATTCGAGAAACCCAAAATGGTAAAATATCGGAAAGTGTACCTAAAAAATCTGTCGGAAACCTAAAAGAAGCATCTTCCCCATTCAACGTTACCAGAGGCCACTGACCTGAAGAAAACCATGTGTCAAAGGTGTCTGTTTCCTGAATGTAATCCAGACCGGGGGAGTTCTGAGAGACAGTGTAAGCTGCATCGGTCGGAACGGTGATTTTTTGCAGACCCTCGTTGATTTCATCCAATGCATATCTTTTCAGAAGTTCACATATATTCCCTTGAACCTGTTTTCCTTCCTTATCAACAAAAATCGCAAAAATATCGGGATTGGCTTGAACGCTATACCAGACGGGAATACGGATACCCCAGACAATCTGCCGGCTGATCGGCCAGTCCCGCATCGCAGATAACCATTGAAGAATCTGCTTTTTATAACGGATTGGATAAAACTTAACTTTGTTTGTTGTAACTGCTTTGATAACTGGTTTTTTAAGTTCAGAAACCCGAATAAACCAGTTGGGTACAATCATTGGCTCTAAATCGCGTTTACACTTATAGCAGACCGTTACCGAATGAGTGTACTGAGTATCAATTTTCTCGATCAAACCTCTTTTCTGCAGATCTTCAGCTACTTTCTGGCGAGCAGATTTTACTTTTAGCCCTTTATACGGGCCAGTATGTTGATTCAACCTTCCCGTGTAATCAATCACCGTTTTTATCGGAAGATTATGCCGCTTGCCGACTTCAAAGTCATTTGGATCATGAGCAGGGGTAATTTTTACCACTCCTGTCCCAAACTCCGGATCAACATAAGTATCTGCAATAACTTTCATTGAAAACGACCCCAGCAATCCCTCTGCCTGTATTGTTTTTCCAACCCACTTTCCATACCGTTTATCTTTCGGATGAACCGCAAGCGCAGTATCGCCAAACTTAGTTTCCGGACGAACAGTCGCAAGAACAAAGGGACCGTACTTTATGTAATACAATGGATCTACACGCTCAATATGTTCAACTTCAAGTTCAGATAAGGACGTTCCGCAGTGTGTACAGTAATTTACAATATAGTCAGACCTATATACATATCCTTCCCGCTCCATTTGAGAAAATGTAGAAAAAACATGGCTTAACACACGATCATCCAACATAAAAACACTCTTATCCCAACGTGCCAGAAACCCCAATTTTTTAAACTGCTGATAAATTAACCCTGAGTTTTCCTGCACAAAGCGATATATGTCCGTATAAAGGGTTTTTCTGTCAAAATCCAGACGCGACTTCCCCTGTTTTGCCAGATGTTTTTCATATACATACTGCGTTTCAAATCCTGCGTGATCCATACCGGGAATCCACTGTGCATCGTACCCGTTTATCAGTTTCCATCGGATCATGATATCATCAATTACATACATGCCATGCCCTGCGTGTAACGATGCATTCGCATTCGGAGGAGGCATAAGAATGGTATATGGTTTTCCTTGACTGGGCTTTACAATACGTTTTTCCCACAATCCATTAAGCAACTCTTCGTATTGAGCTGGAACAAACTTATTTTCCATACGCAATTTTCTCATTTAGCCATTTAAATTTCAACCAGCTATAAAGTCGTGCATAATCTCTTCAGTAGAGAAGGTATAATAACAAAATGGACTGGATAATTGACGCTTTACAGTGGTATTTTTTTTTGTTTATTCTCGGTGTTATCGGATATTCGTATGTAAAACGATTCCTTCCCTTTTTTTTTGATAACGGCTATTCCTATGGAAAGACAATCGCTATTCTTGCTCTTACCTACGTCATATTCGTACTTGCAACAGCAAAACTTCTCCCCTTTTCTCAATTCAGTCTTTATGTGATCTGTGGAGGTTTTGTCCTCGGGATTTTTATCCTCAAAAAAAAATTTGCAAAACATCATACGGCTCATAGCTCAAAAAAACAGTTATTCATTTTTGTCGGAGAAGAACTTCTGTTTTTCGGATCATTCCTTTTCCTTGTATTTATACGAAGCCAAGAACCTTCCGTAAGAGGGCTGGAAAAGTTTATGGACTTTGGTTTTATAAACTCCATACTCCGGTCTAAATTCTTTCCTCCCCTTGATATGTGGCTTTCCGCAGACCAAATAAGACCCAGCGGATACCCCATAAATTACTATTACTTTGGTCACCTTACCGGTGCTGTCCTCACTAAGCTTACAGGAATTACTCCTTCGGTTGCGTATAACCTTATTCTTGCAACAATATTCGCCCAGTCAATCACTTTGGTGTTTTCACTGGTTGGAAATATTGTTTATCTCTTTAACCGCAAAATTGTCTCAAGTATAATTTTTGGATTGCTTGGAAGCCTCATAGTAAATCTCGGAGGAAACCTACATACCCTCTACCTGTTCACCAAGGGATACCCACCTGAAAGTCCAGTCCCGTTTTGGACTATACTTTCGGGATATAACCCAAAGTCATACTGGTATCCCAATGCGACTCGGTTTATTCCGTTTACGATTCATGAATTTCCTTCTTACTCATGGGTTGTTGCAGACCTACATGGCCATGTTTTTGATATTCCTTTTGTTCTTGTCACTCTCACAGTTCTTTTTATTCTTTTTGTTCAAGTCCAAAAGCATAAAAAGCGGTTACCTTTCATTATTTGGTCTGTGCTTCTCGGTTTTTTATGTGCAGTTCATTACATGACAAATGCATTCGACGGACCCATTTACCTTCTTCTTGCCTCTGTATGTTTTGTAGTCGTTTACGGCTTAACCATTGATTTTTTTATCGCCATCGGCGTTATGTGCATTTCTTTTTTGTTCTTTTCATTTCCTTTCTCACTGTTTTTTTCCCCGTTTGTATCCGGTATTGGACTAAACTGTGCTCCGACTTTTTTAACAAACATAAGAAAACTGGGTCCGTTTTTGTTTGAAGCAGGGAACTGTCAATCAGATGCGCTATGGATGTTATTCGTTTTATGGGGTTTTTTCTGGATATTATTCCTCGTCTTTCCATTTGTAAAGTGGATTTCGGAAAAAGTACACCAAAGTTCTGAAAAACAACCTCGGATTGATGATTTTGTTTTCCTGCTCTTCACTTTCGGAACATTCCTCGTTATTATTCCTGAGTTTTTTTACATTAAGGATATTTATCCTGCACATTTTCGAGCAAATACCATGTTTAAACTTGGATACCAAGCTTTTATCATGATGGGCATTGGAAGCGCATATGTATACTTTCGGTTGAAAGAACTTAATAACTATCGATTTATTCCTTTAAAGCTAGTAATGATTATCCCTCTTATTTTTATTTTGATATATCCTTTTTACTCATTCCCCTCTTATTATGGAAATCTGCAAAAAAAGCCTCAGTTAAGCGGTGTAAACTGGCTTAATTCAGAATCACCGGAAGATAAAGAAATCATTGAGTATATCAACAAAAATATTGAGGGACAACCTGTTATTCTTGAGGCTCAAGGAGACTCATACACTGATTATAATCACATATCTGCATATACCGGTCTACCAACCGTTGCTGGGTGGTGGGTCCATGAATGGCTTTGGCGAGGATCATCAAATGTTATCGGCGAACGTATCCCATTCGTAAACGCTTTATATGAGTCGAAAGATATTGAGTTAACCAAAAAAATGCTCGATAATTTTCATGTATCCTATGTTGTTGTATCCAAAATGGAGAAAAAAAAGTATCCAAATCTCTTTGAGGAAAAGTTCAGCGTTATAGGGAGAAAAATATTTACGTCTTCAAATAACGTTGGGGCTCTGTATCAGGTCAAATAATGAGAGTACTTGACAAAAAAATATATATTTGATAATCTGTGCACAGAGCATTACTACTCGTCGTCCCCTTATACGAGCGGTAGTGATGCTCTTATTTTTTTGCACTTACAGTTGATAGAGTTTGATTGGCAAACTAAGGCGCTTTCTGTTGATCTGCTTAAATTGTTCTGCAACAAATTGAATAAAATCTTGTTTATTTCCCGTAAATTGTAGCTGATTCAATCCTCTGACTTTATAGCTCATTCTCTTCATAATGTTTTTACTATAAAACATCGCAAACCGGTTGTCAAGACCTATAGAAAAATACATATATGCTATGGGATGTCCTATATTTAATTAAGTATTAAAAGGGGCTATGCAAAGCGATAACAATTTATTCGGTTTTTATGTGGATAACTCAGAGAGGTTCGTACTACTTTAAAAGGTTCTTGAAGATTTCCGTAACCTGATCGAGGGGGTAACGAAGAACTTTTTCGAGCGTATTCTGTTTATTTTTTTTGCCGTATCTTTGCCCTCCCATTTCATACTCAACAATTTTTTTTTCGATTTTCCCATTCCACATAAGATGCGCCGTAGCTAAAAGAGTTTTGTATAATACCCGCAACTGCCCTTCCTCTTTCATTCGTCGCAGTGAAAAACGTATGGTAATTTTTTCCATAAATCGGGCGGAAACGCCCCATGAATGAGCCGTTGAAACAAGTAAGTGGTCTTCAGCCATATAAACCGTTTCGGAAAAACCACCGATTTTTGAAAATAACTCCTTTTCAACAATCATCGCTCCTCCTGATGACATTGGTTTATTCGTATACTGAGAAATCCCGATAATCATATTCGCGATTTGAAAGGCTATAACAGACTGAGGATTATTTTCTCCCGGTATTATTGAAGGAATAAATAAAAAACCTTTATGTTTTTGAATAAATTGCCTGGTTTTTTTGAGAAATGAACGGGATATGCGAGAGTCTGCATCAACAAAAAATAGGTACTCCCCGTTTGCAACTGATGCACCAAGATTTCGCTGGTGGGAAACGTTTTTTTTAAGAGCTGTTATAAAACGGAGGGGGTAACATTTTTCAAACTGAAGCGCAACCTGTTTTGTCTTATCGGAAGAAAATGCATCAACAACAATAACTTCAAAGTCTGTACAGTTTTGCTTAACAAAATCGGTCAAGAGATACTTGAGAAATTGCTCTTCATTAAGAGTAGGAATAATAACCGAAAAATACGGTTTCATGGAAAATATGGTTATTATACCAGGAAGATTTGATACAATATACTCACATGAAGGTTTCTGTAGTCATTCCTGTATTTAATGAAGAAAAGTATATTAAAACCTGCCTGAGTAGTCTAAAAAAACAAACATCGTCTCCGTTTGAAACCATCGTTGTAGACAATAATTGCACTGATAAAACCATTGAAATCTGTCGACGCTACTCTTTTGTCACTGTTGTAAAAGAGTCAACGCAGGGTATGATACCTGCACGAAATAGAGGATTTAACTTTACAAGAGGAGACATAATTGCACGGTGCGATGCAGATGTTATACTCCCTCACAATTGGATCGAAACAATCCAAGATATGTTTACTCACCAATCGATTGATGCGCTTACTGGACCGGCAGTATTCTATGACTTACCCGTGAAAAACAACTTGCCATCAAACACATACTCAGCGTTATTCAAAAAACTCCTCAAAGGAAACGACGTCCTGTTAGGACCAAACATGGTAATCACTAAAAAAATATGGAACGAAGTAAAAGATCATGTTTGTTTGGACGACAAAAAAGTTCATGAAGATATCGATCTTTCAATCCATATTGTGCAACATGGAGGACAAATAAAAAACGATAAGCGTCTGACTGTTCAACTTTCCGGACGAAGAATTAAATATAATCCGGTTTCCTTTTTCGGAGAGTATCCTATTCGATTAGTTCAAACACTTATTGAACACACGTGGCTTAAACCTCTCAAATAAATCAACCTTTTACCAATTTTGTAAGCTCATCCAGTGAGGTTGCGTTTTCTGCACGTTTATCATCACGGAACCGTTCTAAGCGAGGAAACCTGAACGCATACCCTGTAGTATGAACCGGTGATTTAGTAATTTCATCCGCTCGAATTTCTACCACGATAGTTGGTGTAGTCCAAACGTCGCAGATCATCTGCTTATCAACAACATATTCTTTTGGCACTGAAGCTACCGATGAGTCTTCGCATTTTTTTCTGAGCTGAATCCATTCTTCGTCAGTTAAACCAGTTCCAATTTTTGCAATGGTTTTATAACACTGATTGTCGCTATCCAAAATACCAACTAAAAATGCTCCAATGCCAAAAGCAGTACGCTTCCCTTTTCCCCTATCATACCCCATAACTACACAGTCGATTGTGTCATTTATCTTGGAAGAATAGCTTCGTTTAAATTTTATCCAATTCCATGCACGCGCTCCCGGCTGATATATTCCGTCTAACTTCTTCGCAATAATACCTTCAAGTCCTTTTGAAATTTCTTTTTCAAACTGCTTTTCTATCGCCTCCCCTTCGCGTATAATAAAATGAGGAGCAAGTACAACAGTCTTGAATATTGAATCTTCGGATGTTCGAAAAACTTTTTCTAGTTGGTTTCTTCTTTGTACAAAGGACTGAGAAATATAACTTACTCCATCACAATACAATAACTCAAATGTAAATAACTTGAGAGGTATCTCTTTCGCTTTTTCCTGAATCCCATATTTGCGTTTCCGTTGGACTGTATCCTGAAAAGGGAGAAATTCCCCCGAGTCCGGATCGTACCCAATCGCTTCCCCTTCAAAAATTGCCTCATCAACTTTTATCTCTTTTAATACGCCTTCAACTATATCTGGATACATATAGGTAACATCTTCCAGACTCCGCGAGTACAGTTTTACCTCCTGTTGATCTTCTTGGTTTAAATTTAACTTTGACTTTAATCTGTTGGATCTCGGATTTTTCCTGAAGTGAACCTGCAGTCTAAACCCGTCATACTTCGGCTCTACTGCACAGGGTCCGATTTGGTCGATTATTTCTCGACCTGAAGACAGCCGTTCAGCACGCATCATAATTATTGGCGTAAATACCTCTGGGGATAGTTTGTTTAACTCTGTTACTCCGCGTTCTTTGATGATTTTTCCAATCAAACCCAAATCAGGCCGTACATGATAGGCGTGTTCAATGATTGCACGATATTTTTTATCCCCCGAAAGCATCCAAGAATAGGCGTCAAGAACAGTCATATCGGAAAATCCCAACCGCAATAGCGCTGCGGGAATCCTCACAATGTACCTACATGAAAGTGGATCAAGTTGTCTCACAAGCTGTGAAAGGATATTTATTTTCACATCTTGAGAACCAACACCGTTTGCTGTCGCGATACGATACAACTCACGATATACTTCGGAAACCGGTAGCTCTTTTTCTTCAAACGACGGATACTGTTTCTTGAAATACTCTGTAGTTATGCCTATATCTCCCAACTCTTTATTTTTTGCTTCAAAATAGCTTTTCTCAAGACTTAAAGCAGAGATAACGGACTTTATAACTGTTTTTTCTGCCATCCCAAACTCAATATGCTTATATGCAGGAACAACTCTCCCCTGCAGTAAGTAGACAGTTTGGATAAGTTCTGTTCCGCTTAATGCGGTAAACAAATTTGCAAGTAGTCTTGTCATTTCTAGTCGCGAAGAGGTTTTTTCAATGAGGTTAAAGGAGATTGCTAACTTCGAAAATTCCATACATGTCTATTATAGCGGGAATTGCGAAAATTTCGTCTTATTTTATGCAGTACCTTTCTCTTCAACGCGCTGTAATAAAATTCCATACTTCTTTTTTTGTCGCTTATACACCATAGACAGGGAACATTCACTTATATATTCTGCTTAATAGAGTGATATCTAAAGTTAATAGCGGGGCTACTATCGGACTGGATGGCATTCTTATTGAAGTTGAAGTTGATATACCAAATCGAGGTTTTCCTACACTCAACCTGGTTGGTCTTCCTGATAAATCGGTGGAAGAGGCAAAAGACCGGGTCAGATCCGCAATAATAAACTCTTCGTTTGAAATGCCGGACTCTCGAATTACCATAAATCTCGCACCTGCCGACATTCCAAAGGAGGGATCTCTCTTTGATCTTCCCATTGCAGTAGGTATTCTTGCAGCTTCCGGTTTCGTAGAGCTTCAAGAGTTTCCTCATTCATTGTTTATCGGTGAGCTCTCATTAGAAGGAAAGCTTCGTCCTGTTCCTGGAGTTATATCAGTTGCGCTCCTTGCTCGTGAAAAAAAAATACAGTCACTCTTTGTTCCCGCAGATAATGCAAAAGAAGCAGCTCTTATTGATAATATCGAAATCCTCCCCATTTTCAGTTTAAAAGATCTAATACTGCACCTCAATAAGATAAAACGCATCTCTCCAATGCCAAAACTTTCCTTATCCCAGCTGAAACAACCGGTAAATTACGACGTTGACTTTACAGATATTCATGGACAAGATCAGGCCAAACGCGCTCTTGAAATTGCTGTTGCAGGATTTCACAACCTCCACCTCAAAGGTGTTCCGGGTGCGGGAAAAACTATGTTGTCACGAGCAACACCATCAATCATGCCGGGGATGGAAAAAGAAGAGGTTTTAGAGGTATCGAGAGTATATTCAGCGGTAGGATTAAATCGGTCGCACCAATTCGTCCTTGAACGACCATTCAGAAATCCTCATCACACTACTTCTAAAATAGGACTCATTGGAGGAGGAAGTAGTCCAAAACCAGGTGAGATTTCACTTGCTCACCGAGGAGTGTTATTTCTAGATGAATTCCCCGAGTTTCCTCGCTCTGTTCTAGAGTCACTTCGCCAACCGCTTGAGGATGGAACAGTTACTATTTCCCGAGCAATAGGCAATGTAACTTTCCCCTGTCGGTTTCTTCTTCTTGCAGCTTCAAACCCCTGTCCATGTGGATATCTTGGCGATATGCAAAAAAAATGTACGTGTATGCCTGGTCATATTATTCGATATCAAAAGCGATTATCCGGACCGCTTTTGGATCGTATTGATCTACATGTCGACGTACTTCCTGTCGCGCCGGATAAGCTTACCCATTCAATCTCAGTCGAATCAAGCAGTGATGTAAAATTACGCGTGATCAAGGCGCGTAAAATACAACTTAACCGTTTTAGAGAGGAAAAAATTAAAACAAACGGCGAAATGAACACGAGCCATATCAAAAAATACTGTAATCTTCAAAATGAGGCAATTGAGCTGTTAAAAAAAGCGGTTTCGCGACTTTCTCTTTCTGCCCGAAGTTACTTTAAAGTTATTAAAGTTGCGCAGACTATCGCGGACATAGAACAAGTGAATACTATTTGTGCAGTTCATATTGCTGAAGCATTACAGTACCGAAGTAAAGACAGATTGGCTTAACAAAGGTCAGTGTTGACAATACTTATTCTCATAGTACAATGAGAAAGACATATTATTTATATAAATTTTTCAACACAGAAAACTATGAAAAGCGATATAAAGAATCCCAAAATACAGGCGGTTGAATTCGCTCTTGAATCAATACAAAAACAGTTCGGGAAAGGTTCTATTATGCGCTTGGGTGAACACCCATCAATTGCAACCGAAGTAATCAAAACAGGTGTACCAACGCTAGATATTGCTCTCGGTATTGGAGGTGTCCCAAAAGGCAGAATTATTGAAATATACGGACCAGAATCATCAGGAAAAACAACTCTCTGTCTCTCTCTTATTTCTGAGATTCAGAAAACAGGCGGTGTTGTTGCCTTTGTTGATGCGGAACATGCTCTTGATCCGGAATGGGCTAAAAAACTGGGGGTTAAACTTGAGGACTTGCTCGTAGCGCAACCGGATACCGGAGAACAAGCGCTACAAATAACAGAACAGCTTGTTCGCTCAGGCGGAGTTGATCTTATTGTCATTGATTCAGTTGCTGCACTTGTTCCACAAGCGGAGATAGAAGGTGAAATGGGAGATGCACAGATGGGTCTCCAAGCAAGGCTTATGTCCCAGGCACTTCGAAAACTCACTGGGATTGTTTCAAAGTCAAAAACCACTATTATCTTTACGAATCAGCTTCGCTTAAAAATCGGAATCATGTTTGGAAATCCTGAAACAACAACAGGCGGTATGGCTCTCAAATTTTATGCATCTATCCGAATGGATGTTCGCAAAATTGAAACTCTGAAGAAAAACGGTGTAATTACCGGCACTCGCGTCCGCGTCAAAATTGTTAAAAATAAGATTGCTCCACCATTCAAAGACGCAGAATTTACCATAAACAGCGAAGGAATTGATAAGTTTGACAGTCTTATTGATGTAGCAATCACATCAGGAATTTTTACCAAGAATGGCGCATTTATTAAGTTTGAGGACAAGATCCTTGGTCAAGGAAAAGATCAAGTAAAAGAAACCTTAAACTCCGATGAAAAGTTAAAACAACACATACAAAAAGCTGTTGAACAAAAACTTTTCGGAAAAAAGTGACAAACATATACCTTAAAAGTTTGTCATCCCGATGTAGATCGGGGTCTTATTACTATTTGTGACTATGTCCGACTCTCAATCCTTATCCCACGCCCTTAACCTCGCATACTTTTATCTGAAATTCCGTCCGCGGACCGAAAGTGAATTACTCCGGTATCTCAAACGGGAAAAAAATTCATTGAGTGAAAACGTGATACAATCTGCCCTTTCCACTCTGAAACAACAAGGCTATATTGACGATGATGCATTTATCGGTCTTTTCGTTTCTGAACGAGGAAAACTAAAACCGAAAAGCACACGCATCCTTTCCCATGAACTTCAACAGAAAGGTGTTTCAAAGGAGTTGATAAATAATTACTTTTCAACCCACCCTATTGATGAGGAAACCGCCGCACAGAATGCGTTATCAAAAAAAATAAATAATTTAAAAATAATGCTTCCAAAGGAGCGATATAAAAAGACAATTTCGTTTCTGTTATACAGAGGATTTACCTACGAAATTGCAAAAAAAACGTACTACTTCTTTTTCCCTTCCTCATAAATACGATTGAAGAATTACATGAATACCGGTACAATACTTGCATTATTAATTTGTTCAAGGAGTATCTATTAATCTCATTAAAGCTTATCATTATATGACTGTATCTTATAAAGACTATCATACAAGCTCAGAACTCTCTTGAACATATCGTTTTCAGATATGTTTACCAACCTATTGAACGCCTTATTTCCCAGACAGAGGGAAAAAGAAAAGGAATTTGTTATCCAAGCTCAGCAGAAAGCAAAAGAAATTGTACTCCATGCAAACGAAGAGGCCCTCCGCATAAAGCAGGAGGCTGAACAGGAGTCCCGAAAAATACTCTCTGAGTCGTTAGAAGCTGAAAAACGCCTTGCAAAAAAAGAAGAACAGCTTGAAGAAGAAAAAAAGTTGTTTACCTCGGAAAAACAGCATGTGGACAGAGAAAAACAGAGTGTTTCCGATATGAAAAAGGATCTCGAGGAAAAACGGGAAACCATTCTACAGAAGCTCGAAAAATTGGCACACCTGACCAAAGATCAGGCTCGAAATCTCCTTCTCCAAGGATGGGAGGATAAACTAAAAGCTGACATTGCAAAACGGATAAAACAAAGCGAAGAAGAAATTAAGTCAAAGGTTGATGAAAAAGCAAAACAAATGTTATTGGACGCCATGAGATACGGAGCAACCGACTATGTATCCGAATATACTCTTTCTGTAGTCCCTATTCCAAACGACGAATATAAGGGGAGAATTATCGGCAAAGAAGGACGAAACATACGCGCTTTTGAACTGGCAACCGGTGTCGATGTTGATCTTGAAGAAGAAGGGGTAATAAAACTATCCTCATTTGACGCGGTAAAGCGGGAGGTAGCCCGAGTTGCACTCGAAAAACTGATAAAAGATGGTCGAATTCAACCTCCGCGTATTGAGGAAATCGTCCTTAAAACAAGAGAGGAAATTAATAAGGTTATATTCCGCGCTGGAGAAGAACTTGCTCATAAAGTCGGCGTCTTTAATCTCCCGTCTGAAATTGTCCAACTTCTTGGTAAGTTCAAATATCGGTACTCATATGGGCAAAATATGATTTTGCACACCCTTGAGGAGACAAGAATTGGTATCGCACTTGCTCATGAACTGCATGCCGATGTAAACGTTGTGAAACTTGGATGTCTGCTTCATGACATTGGAAAAGTAGTTGTTGAAAAGGAAGGTTCTCATATTGACTTAGGAGTCGAACTAGCAAAAAAGTACCGCTTCCCTCAAAAAGTAATCGATTGTATAGCGTCCCACCATGAAGATGTTCCATTCAACTCAATGGAAGGAATCATTGTATATATCAGTGATGCGGTCTCCGGAGGAAGACCAGGCGCACGCCATGAAGATTTTGAAGAATATCTGAAACGCATTAAAACAATCGAAGACACCGCGAAAACAAAAAAAGGGGTAAAAGAAGCATACGCGCTCCAGGCAGGTCGCGAACTTCGGGTGTTGGTAAAACCTGATGATATCAGTGATGAAGAAACAACTGTTCTTGCAGCAAAAATAAAACAAGAGCTTGAAGAGAAGTTCGACGTATTTCCTGGACAGATCAAAATTACCATAATCCGCGAATATCGGACTGAAGCAAGAACACAGATTTAATGAGTTACTTGTAGCATTTTCGTATTGTCACAACAATCTATATTTGATATAGATTGTTATAATAAGATATTTTAAATATAGATTGACAAGAAGCCCAAAACTTACTATGCTTACCCCAAGAAAGGAGGTGACATAGAAAAAAATATGACAAAAGCTGATTTAGTCGCTCAGGTAACAAAAAAAGCTGGTCTTACTGCAAAAGCAGCAAAAGATGCAGTAAACGCAGTTTTTGGTTCTGTTACTGATGCATTAAAAAGAGGAGAAAAAGTTGTTGTTACAGGTTTTGGAACTTTTATGGTGCGCAAAAGAGCAGCACGAAAAGGCCGCAATCCCCAAACTGGTGCGGAGATCCAAATCCCATCAACAAAAACACCTGGTTTTACTGCTGGAAAAAGTTTAAAAAGACTAGTGAAATAATTTTCTCTAAAAAACCCGTTCTCGCCTGAAAACGAAACGGGTTTTTTTATATTCATAAAACATATGCTATACTTTTCTTATGTCGCTCTTCATCGCAGCCGACCATAGGGGATTTGAACTCAAAAACAAATTAATTGAGTATCTGCAAGAGCAGAATATCCGCGTGGAAGACATCGGCAATTATGAATATGATCCTCTTGATGACTACCCTGATTTTGCACAACGACTCGCGCAGGCTGTTCTTCAAAAACCTGATTCACTCGGTATAGGAATCTGCGGTTCAGGTATAGGAATTTGTATTGCAACAAATAGATATAAAGGAATACGCTGCGCACTCAGTTTCAGATCTGATCAGGTTCGACATGGTCGCCAAAACGATCATATCAATATAATTGCAATCCCTTCAGATTATATAGAATTTACTGCTGCAAAAGAACTTGTTAACGCATTATTAGAAACACACATTAATACCAGTGAAAAATACTATCGAAGAATAGAAAAACTGGATAATCAACAAAATGCACCTATTCCTCTAAAAGAAAACCCTTAAGTATCTTTAACATGATACGCACCTTCACTATTACGCTCTATTACATCTTGTAATTCAAGGAGCGTTAACGTTTTAAGGATTGAGGCTACCGGTTTTTTAAGTAATATTACCAGTTCATTGACTGTTCGCGGTTCACCCGATAACGCTATCACAACAGTACGCTGATCAGGATCCTGCAACTCAACTAGCTTTTTTTTGTTTTTCAGAGTAGATGAAATATGATATTCCTCGAGAATTTCAGTGGCGGAAGTTACAAGCTTAGCACCTTGCTTTAATAAGTAATGAGGCGCTTCTGACATAGCATTGGTTATGGGACCAGGTACTGCAAAAACATCTTTCCCCTGTTCTGCAGCGTAACGCGCCGTAATCAAACTTCCGGATTGCCGTGATCCCTCAACAATACACACCCCGTGTGACAATGCAGAAATGATTCGGTTTCTTGCCACAAATAATCCTTTGCCAACTATTTTTCCTGGAGGAAATTCAGAAAGCACGATGCCATTCTGTTTAATAATTCTTTGATACAAAAATGTATTTGAAACAGGATACGGAATATCAACTCCGCATCCTAAAACAGCAATCGTCTTCCCTCCTCCCTCCAATACCGCAGTATGAGCAATAGAATCAATACCCAGCGCCATCCCTGAAACAACAACCACACCAGCGCGGGAAAGATCTATACTCAATGCTTTTGTTACCCGCTGACCATATGGAGTTGGAGTTCTTGTCCCAACAATACCGATAAGAAAATCTCCTTCTGGTTTACTCTGAAAACAAAGCGCCTTTTTGTTTCCTTTCAAATAAATACAGATCGGTGGATCTGGAATATGTTTCAATTGTGTAGGATACTGAACACTATCCCGATACAAAACAGTAATTCCTTGGCTGTGAAGCTCACTGAGTTTGTTTTCTGGTTTAAACTCCCTACGAAAAGAGATAAAAGAGTCTAAGACCTTCGGATGTAAGATATGCGAAAGTTTTTTTTCGGAGGCGCAATACGCAGATTCTGCTGAACCAAAATGGTCGAAGAGTTTTTGAAAAGTAATCGGTCCGATTCCAAGACAAAAAGAAAATCCAAGATAGTATTCAAGATTAACATCAGGAAGCATAAAAACAATATTGGTAAAACTATCAACTATTTCTTCACCTTACCGAATCCCAGCAGAGAATTCAGTCGCTTATATACAACAGCGTATGAGGAAAAGACTGATTAAACAGTCTAAATACACCAGAATGCAGGTCTTTTTCTTATGGTATTTGGAATATTAAATACAGCATTTTCTTGCTGGGATATTAGCATGCGCTGCATCGCACAAGAATATTGACTAAAGTCTTGCGCCTTATCAAAGGAAAGTTCTGAAAGCTCTGTTTTTCCCAAAAGAGATAAAACATGGGCATACCGCAGTAAATTCAAATACCTATACTCTTTTACTAATTTGTTTTTCCACAATTCATCGTTATTGCGAATATCCGTTATCTGATCTCGAGTAAAAACAATTACTCGGGAATTAACAAAAACAAGTCTCCATTTTTGATCATGTATTAGTCGAAGTAAAAAACTATTTGCCCAAGGCGTCTGATCAGTATGATTTACTATCACGGTGCGCACTGAATACTTCTGAAATACTTGCTCCTGTATTTCAGGTTTTTCCTGGAGGGGAATATAAACTTTTTGAATAAAATCACTTGGATAAGCCTCAGGTCTATTGTCAATGAAAAGCCTATACTGTGGGTAAAGACGATATGCGAGATATCCTCCAATATCAAAAGTGTTAAATATATTTTTTGAAAGACGATAACGAAGAATAAAGTCAGTTGCTTCTTTCTCGACTTCGTCAAATCCAAACCCAAAACGCTTTTCACTGTCAAATATTTTGAAATAGACACTGTGAGTGAAAAATAACGAAAGTACTCCCAAAACAATACATAAAAAGATCGAAAACAGATTTCCAACGTTATATTTTATTGATTCACTAAAACGAATCGTAACAAATTTGTTTACCGCGTGAAACATCTGAGAGCTAAACGGGATTACCGTGATTACATAAAAAGGAAAATGACGGATTTGCACTACTGATAAAGTAAACATAAATCCAACGAGTATCAACTCTGTAAAACGTTTTTTTAAAAGAAGAAACAAAAGGGTAACAACTCCAAAAGGAGAAATCATAAAAAAATAACGTATCAACGGATTAAAAATACGATCGAAGAGAAAAAAAAGATTCTGATTTTCAACAATAGGATATCCGTAATTTCCGAAAATACGAAACGGGTAAAGGGCTCCCTCAACTCCACTTGGATTTATAAAAAAAGTGAAAAAAGCTATACAAATCATCAACAAAGTGTTACTTGATCGTTTTTTTCCAACCACTTTAATTCCCTCATCAAAACAAATGAGCAAAAGCAATCCTCCTCCAAAGACAAAAGAAATATGAGTGTTAACCCAAAAAAATAATATTACAGGAATAAGTAGATTATATTTTTTTCTTAAGTGATCATCCAATAAAAAAGCAAGTAATATCGAATAAAAAACATATCCGAAGAGTTCAGGACGTATGTCATTCCGATCCAAAAAAAGCGGAAAAAAAATTGATGCGCTGAGTACAGCAAAAAAAATATTGGATTTTTTTCTGGCAGACTGCATGGTAAAAAAAAATGCGAATAGAACCAAGCATATTTTCAGCATTGACAGAGTATACGGATGAAATTGGTAAAACCAATAAAAAATAACTTCTGACAACCAGTGATGATTAATAAACGGAAACTTCGGAAATGTATACGAAAATAGATTTATTTGGGGAATATGTTTTGTTGTAAGTATTATTTCACCCAGTTTCAAATGTCGCCCAAGATCCTGTGAAAAATCAGTACTGGTTGTTGCAGTTGCGGAAAAAAGAAGAACAAAAAACAACAAGACTAAAAAAAACCTGAGAGTGTTTTTCATAGCGGGTCATACCCTCCTTTATTCCATGGGTGACACCGAAGTATGCGCATCAGTCCGATCCACAAACCTTTCCCTATTCCGTATTTCTCAACTGCCTGATAGGTATACTCTGAACAAGTTGGTGTAAAACGGCATACTTTATCAGATAAAAATAACATACGGGAAATATATCCGTGAAAAAATGAGGCGCTCTGATACAATCGGATAAGTTTTAACAATACTCTTCGCATCATGTTCATTCTGTATCTAGTATACTTACCCTATGGGATTATTGTATATAGTATTGGCAAACTTTTTCTGGGCAACGGAACTTATCTTGGCTAAACGATTTTTTCCAACTCAGAATCCGTTTCTTGTCTCAGGAATAACTTGTATTATTGCTTCAGTGTTTTATCTTCCTACTTTTATTGTTTACAAACAAAAATTTACAATACAGGAATGGGTCATTTTGGTAATTCTCGGAGTGACATCCTGGTTTCTGGCACAAATTTTTTATATCTCCGGAATCCAAAAAAGCCCGAATGCGGTAGCGGCTACTTTGGTTACTCTCACCATGCCTTTTTGCGCAATAATAATGAGTATCATTTTCTTAAAGGAAACACTCACAATAAAAGCAATATTCGGCGGCATTTTAATGCTTGCTGGATTCCTTCTCGTATCTCTATAACCATATGAAAATAACCATTCTTACCTTATTCCCCAAAATGATTTATGGGTTTGTCAATGAGTCAATTTTAAAACGGGCACAGGAAAAACATGCAGTTTCTATTGAAATTATCAATATTCGCGATTTTGCAGTAGACAACTATGGAAGTGTCGACGATAAACCATACGGAGGAGGAGTGGGGATGGTAATGCGGGTTGAACCAATATACAAAGCAATACAATTTGCAAAATCAAAATTTCAAATTTCAAATTCTAAACAAACATTAAACTCCACATTACAAAAAATAATCTTAACCTCGGCGAGAGGAAAAACATATAAACAGACCACTGCGCAACTCCTCTCGAATTTTGATCATTTAATAATTATTTGTGGCCATTATGAAGGTGTTGATGAGAGGATTTTACATTATGTAGATGAGGAAATTTCGATCGGCGATTATGTACTGACAGGAGGTGAGCTCCCAGCTTGTATTATCGCAGACTCAATCATCCGTCTCCTACCCGGAGTATTAAAACATAAAGAAGCGACTGACAAAGAAAGTTTCTCTCATGTATTACCCGAATCATCAACTAAGCAGTATCAACTGACAACCGTATTGGAATACCCGCAGTATACCCGTCCGGAAAAATTTATGGGTAAAACCGTTCCAAAAATCCTGCTATCGGGCGACCATAAAAAAATCGAAAAATGGCGACAAAAAAAAGCGTTCGAAATAACGGAAAAAAAACGTCCCGATCTTTGCAATTGACATATTCAATCTTTCTTCAGCAAATTTTCAGATTTTATTTGTATTATTATTTTTTGTCAGTCGAAAGGAGGTGATATTTAAAAAATGAAAGAAAACTATCGCATGTCGCTAAATATTCTTATTGCGCTTTCTGTATTGATTCTTATTGCAATCCTATATCTTATCTATCGAGATATTTCATTTCAGAAACAACGAATGCGGGAATTTAACAGTAGACCGTTCAATCGTCAAGAGTTTTATGGAAAAGGAGAAAGAAAATATCTTATGAATAAAGGAATGCGAAACAACGCCAAGAAAGAATATTCATGTCCGTTTATGAACGGTGAACAGGTTTCTCCTGTTCCTCAACAAAACTAACACACAGTTGAGCAGCGGATTAATTTTCGCTGCTCTTTTGTTCTGTAAATTGTCTTGACTTCTTTGCAAAAGAGTGTCATACTTAATATATTACTTTTATTGTATAAGTATTATGCAACAATCATATTCCGCAAAACAGTTTTCCAACTCTCTTTTCTCACTTGACGGAATTTCCAAAAAAACAATGGAGGAACACCTAAAATTATATGAGGGATATGTGAAAAAATACAACGAAATAAACCAAGCATTATCCGCACTTACCGAGGAGGACTATTTAAAAGCGAATCAGGTATATTCACATATCCGCGGATTAAAGGTTGAGCTTTCCTTCGCATGGAGCGGTATCACTAATCACGAACTATATTTTTCCATACTGGAAAATGAAAAGGGGACGACGGGTAGTAATCCATCCGGAACGTTTGCCACTCAAGTCAATCGGGACTTCGAATCATTTGACAAATACAAAATGGATATGAAGGCAACCGGAATCTCTGCAAGAGGTTGGGTTTGGACATGTTGGAACTCTGTAGAAAAACGACTCATCAACTATCTTGGGGACTCACAAAATACATACCTAACATGGTACACCATACCCCTGGTTGCTCTGGACACTTATGAACACGCGTACTTTATTGATCAGGGAACAAACAGAGGGGCATATATAGACGCGTTCTTCAAGAATATAAACTGGGATTTAGTCGAACAAAATTTCTCCTCGGTAACACAGTAAAAGCACTTTTTACTGAGAGCATACGCAGACTTGCCAAGTACGGTGTTTTATGATATAACTTATTTTTATGATTTCGTTTTCCAACGTTACTAAATCTTACGGCTCTAAAAATGCAGTCACTCACCTTTCTTTTACTGCAAATAAGGGTCAAATTATCGGACTACTTGGCCCAAATGGAGCTGGCAAAACAACAACGATGAGACTGATGGTTGGATATCTCAGACCAACTCACGGAACCATATCCGTAAACAACCTATCACCAATCTTTAATCGCTTTGCGCTCAGCAAAATAATCGGATATCTTCCGGAAAATAATCCACTCTATACAGATATGAAGGTGCACGAATATCTTGAATATGCCGGAAACCTAAAAGGTGAAAAAAATATGGCATCTATAATTGAATCTATCGGACTTTCTGAGGTGCTCAACAAGAAAATTGACCAGGTTTCACGCGGATTTAAACAACGAATAGGACTTGCACGAGCCATTATGGGAAATCCTCAGATTCTCATTCTTGATGAACCAACTTCCGGTCTTGATCCAATCGAGCAAGAAAAAATCAGACAACTTATAAAAAAAATGGGGAAACAGAAAACAGTATTCTTCTCAACGCACATTCTTTCGGAAGTTGAAACCATAGTAGATAAAATTCTTATTATTAACCAAGGCAGACTTGTTTTTGAAGGTGTAAAACCCAAGGGCAAAGGTTCTGTCGAAAAACTTTTTCGCAAAGTTGTTAAAGAATCACAATGAAAACACTATTTAAAAAAGAACTGCAATATTACTTGAATAACCCAGTAGGTTATATCGTGATTGTTATTTTTTCAGCCACAATCAACTTCTTGTACGTTAAGGATATTTTCGTCGTTGGCGTTGCCTCAATGAAACAGTTTTTTTCACTTTTACCATGGGTATTGCTTTTTTTTCTTCCGGCTCTTTCTATGCGGCTATTTTCTGAAGAAAAACGGGCGCATACCCTTGAAGTGCTCCTTACTCTGCCGGTTACCGAAACTCAAATTGTGTTTTCAAAATTTTTAGCACTCCTAACGATTGTTGCAACGAGTTTGTTATTAACATGCGCGCTCCCCTTTTATTTAGCACTTACAACAAAGCTGTATCTTCCTGAAGTTATCGTTGGATATTTCGGTATTATTCTTTTTTCATCTCTGCTCCTTTCTCTTTCTCTGTTCTGTTCTTTAAAAACAAATAATCAGATTGTCGCTTTTCTTATATCGTTGTTTATTATTTTTGTGTTACTAGGCCTATCTTCAGAGCTATTTTCATCGTTAATACCCGCCCCTATTTCATCCGTTATGCCCTTTTTTCTTCCCCTTTCCCATCTTCAAAACTTTTTGAAAGGAGTAATTGACATGCGGTCTGTTATTTATTTTCTGAGCAGCACCTTATTATTGCTTATAATCACCATTTTTGATCTTGAAAAACGAATCTAATCATATGAAACATCGATTTCTTCATCTTTATATTTCTTTTCGAAATGCTCTCTCCACTATGAAAAGACCAGCTATTTACAGTCTCGGAATAACTACATTTTTCATTCTCCAACTACTCATATCACCAATCGGTATGAAAATTGATTTGTCCGAAGGAAAAGCTTATTCTCTTTCACCGGCAACAAAAAAAATTTTGAAACAGATTTCTAAACCACTTACAGTAAAATTATTTATCAGCTCTGATCTTCCACCCCGTTTAACGCCGGTGAAATCAGATATTCTTGACCTCGTAAACGAATACAAAAGAGAGAAACCAACCCGAATTACCATTTCGGTTGTTGACCCGAAAAAAGATAAAAAAATACTTGAGGAAGCACAAAAACTCGGTATACAAGAATTGCAATTCTCACAACTTGAAAAGGATAAATATCAAGTTGCAACGGCATACTTGGGTATGGGTATGTACTCAGGTGAGAAGCAGATGAGCATACCTCAGCTTACTGATCTTTCAAATTTGGAATACAATATAAGCTCACTTGTCACAAAGCTTACTCAAAAAACACGAGCTAAAATCGGCATAATCGGTGACACCCAACTGACAACCGGCCAAGAAAGTGCATATTCCGCAATAGGTAGTTTATTATTTAAGGAGTATGAGATTTCCCCCATTGATCTTTCATCTATTTCTGAGCAAAAAATCGACACATCATACCAAGCGATCATACTTTTAGATAACCGCAGTTCCTCATACTCATCTGAACAAATTAAACTACTCAACGATTATTCAGTAAACGGAGGTAAGCTTATCGTCTTTGCTGACGGTGTATGGGTACAAAACTCACTTACTGCTGACGTGGCAAGTCACAATCTATTTTCCCTATTTAAAAACTGGGGCGTTACCCTCGAAAAAAATCTCGTGTTATCAGCATCTGCAGAGCTCATCAACTTCGGTAATGAATCTCAACAGTTTATTAACCTTTATTATTTTTGGTTTCGCACAAATAACTTCCCCCTTAAAACAGGCCCTCTTTCAAATATAGAATCGGTTACATTCCCATGGGGTTCCTCGGTAACTGTTGCAAAAAAACCAGGAATTACGTCAAGAATACTTGTGCAGTCATCTCCCCAATCTTGGGTACAGACATCAAGCTTCCAGCTTAATCCGCAGGAAATTCCTCTTCCCACGGAAAAAGACTTAAAAACCTATCCGATTGTTGTTCAGTTAACTCATAAAAAAAATGGAGAGCTCACCCTGATTCCTTCATCTCGATTCGTTGAGGACCGCTTCTTAAGCCGATCAAGCGAAAACATCGAACTCGTATTTAATCTTATTGATAATGCAGTATCAGGAGGTATGTTGAGCGGTATTCGATCCCGCTCTGTTCAATTCCATCAACTCCCCCCAATTCCCGAGAATCAAAAAGACATATTTAAATATGCAATGATGTTTTTACTCCCACTCCTTTTTGCAATCGCAGGAAGTGTTCGGCTGATCCGACGAGGATAACATTACTTGTTTGCCATAACATAACGCGCTGCCTTGGTGCTTCCGATTTTTTTTATTATATTCTTCTTTACCAAATCCTGAACATCCCGAAGAACTGAATCCTCGGATATATCTGGGAAAATGCTCGAAAATGATTTGTTCTGTAAATATCCAACTTCCTGCATATACTCAATAAGTTTTATCTGTCTCTCAGTTAGAAATATCTGCTGACCCCCAATCTGTTCCTTAAGTTTTACATCCTGAGAAAGTTTTAAAATTTTTTCCTTAATCTTTGCAAACTCTATTGAAGCTCCAAAAGTAAAATACTCCAACCATGTCGTTAGATCCCCTGCAGAGGCTTTTTGAAGACTGTGATAATATGAAACCGCGTCTTTGTCATAATACTCTTCGAGTGAAAAAAAACGACGGATATCATACCCTCCAAGCAATAAAATAAGTGTAGCAAGTACCCGTGCAACCCTTCCATTTCCATCAATAAACGGATGAATCCGGACAAGCTCATGATGGGCAATACCCGCTTTAAGAATTGGGTGCAGATCATCCTGTTTTTCCTGATTGAGCCAGTATAAAAACTCTCTCATGAGAAACGGAACCTCGATAGGTGGTGGCGGTTTAAATGTAATCTCTCCCGTTGAAGAATTTCTTATTACAACCTGTTTTAAACGATATTCACCGGCCTGTTCAACGGTCAAAATATGATGAGTGATAATCCTATGCAGTTTTTTAATCAACGGTTCTGTAATTTTTGTAATCTTCTGCTTTGCTTCTTCATCAATAAAATCAATGACTTTTCGGTAGTTAATAACTTCCTGAATATCACGCGGTCTGCCTATAACATCTTTTCCAAGCAAAATATCTTTAGCTTCGTTCTTATGCAATAAATTACCTTCAAGATGCGTTCCATGATGTACGGATCGTACGATTGCATCTTCCTTAAACTGCTTTTCCCAAAGAGGAAGAAGCGGAGAATGTCGTATAATCTCCTCGGATGCTTCAATTTTAGAAATATGCGAAAGAATTTTATTTGTGATTAAGAATGTTGGAACAAACATACCGGTATTCGTATTATTGTATCATTTCCCGAACCGCCTCATACGGAGATTAAAATCAGCCACTGCTTTTTCAAACTCCTCTGGCGTAAAATCCGGAAATAACGTGTTAGAAAAATAAAGCTCGCTGTATTCACTCTGCCATAGCATAAATCCTGAAAGTCTTTTCTCCCCTCCTGTTCGAATAATAAGATCGGGGTCGGGAATTCCTGAGGTATCAAGACAGGATGAGACGTGTTTTTCACTGATAGTATGCGTTTCATCGGATGCACAAATGGATATAGTTTTTTTCATCGCGCGGACCAACTCCTCTCGACCACCGTAGTTGATACCAAACAAAACAGTCATCTTGTCGAACTGCGCTGTTTTTTCCTCTGCTTTTTTAATTTCTTCCTGAATATGGGAAGGTAAAGCGGTTCTGTCTCCAATCACAATCAACCTGATGTTTTTTTTCTCAAACTCACTCACTCTATTTCTCAGAAAAAGACTGAGGAGGCGAAAAAGATTGTCTACTTCTTTCTTTTCTCGAGCCAAATTCTGAGGGGAAAGTGCCCAAAGGGTAAAGTACCTTATTCCCATTTCAAGTGCTTTTTCAATAAGGGGCGGAAGTGTTTTTTCCGCTGCTATACGATGCCCTTCGAAGCTTAACATTCCTTGAAATTTTGCCCATCTTCTGTTTCCGTCCGGAATAATCGCAATATGTCGAATAACTCCTTCATTCATATTTGAATTATACGAAATAAGTAGAGATAAGTTGACACTATCGTATTTTTATTCTATAGTTAGGCATGGTATATGCAATAAATCTTGCTGATCCTGCGGTAAACCCCGGTGCAAAATTTACTTCGATTAGTACGCTCATAAACATCATTATTCCGCTTCTTATGACCGGTGCCGGTATTCTTTTTCTTATCATGCTTATGCTTGGGGCGTTTACGTACCTAACAAGTGCCGGACAACAGGAAAAACTCAAAAAAGCAGGTCAAACATTCACCTATGCAATATTAGGCCTTGTCATTATTGTCTCAAGTTACATTTTGGTCAAAATTATCGGAATAGTTTTAAAAGTTGATATTCCTCTATGAACTTACTTGCAGCCGGAATTGACGATGTTATTGGAACCATTAACCCTCCAGCAGGAATGAATGAGTTCAGCGGGGACCCTGCAGCAGGAATTGGCAAATTACTGAGCGTTGGAATTCAGTTGTTCTTTTTGGTTGGGGCCTTTGCTCTTCTTATCTACTTATTGTGGGGCGCTTTTGACTGGCTCACCTCTGGAGGAGACAAAGAAAGACTTGCGAAAGCCCGTCTGAAGATTGTAAACGCGCTTGTTGGCATGCTTTTAATGGTCGTTGCAGTTGTAATCTTTAATGTTATTATGTTCAATGTTCTTGGAGGAAAGTTCATCGGACCGGGATTTACCTTTAATATCCCAACGATTGACAATAGTCCGTAGTACTTCTAAAACAGATGTTGACTTGTTACTTGGGTTCCGATTGATGGTTTATTAACCATTATTTTTTTAACTTCGGATATTTTTTCCAGTTTTTTTGTCAGTGGGTCAACAGTTTTTTCTTCACAAATTATATGAATGTCCTGTCCGGTATTAATGGTAAAGTAACAAGATAATCCTTCAGCACGAAGCTTCTGAACCATTTTAATAACTAATACTGTTGTTGGAAGCCAATACAGAAGCGGGGGGCTGGCAGTCATCATAACCGCATGCATTTCCAAAGCTTCTGATTCAATCAATTCACCAAGTAGTGCAAGATTTTTTTGTTCAATAAATTGTCGACATCGTTCGTTTTTTTTATCCATCTGAGAAAGTCTCACCGGAAAAAACAAACTTGATTGAGCGCGTTTTTGTCCCTCTGTCGTTGAAATACTTTTTTTGGTATCACTTACTAATACAACTACATCTCTGATATTCCAATGATCGGGGGAAAACAGTGAAACAGCATAAGAAGATGGTGATGAATTTCCTTTTTTCCATTCTACAAATCCGTCCGGAATCGACCGGCATGCTGATCCAGAACCCAATCGTGCAAGAACAGAAAGTTCTTTCTGGGACAAAGAAAGACCCACTGCGGAAACCGCAGCAACGGTTAAAGCAGCAAAACCCGAGGCTGAAGAAGATAGTCCAGTTGAAGAAGGAAAGGTGTTCAGGGACATAACTTTTGCTCGATCCGATGTACCCGCTCGTTTTCGGATGCGATCAAGGTGCATCGATACTTTCATCGTATCAAACTCGTTCGACTCACCATTAACTATCACCTCATCTCGTGAGTATTTTTCCGAAAATTCAACAGTTGTTGTTGTAGTAAGATTGCTAAGATTCATCGAAATGCTATTGTTAGTTGGTATTCGAAGATAGTCGTCCTTTTTCCCCCAATATTTAGTAAACGCAATATTTGAAGGTGCTACTGCAGTTGATTTCATATTCAAATAATATCTAATATTTTTAACGTACACAACGAACCGGGTGTTAGTTTTTTTTGTAAAGATATTATTTCGGCAGGTTTAAAAAAAGAAACCGCTTCAACTTCCGTCTTATCGATATAAAAGGGACCATTGTGTTTGCCAATATATATATGGGCTATTTCAGACTCCCGTTTGTCTGTATACAAAAATTTATTTTTATATGCTAGCTTCACCTTTATCCCAATCTCCTCTTTCATTTCACGCAAAGCCGCCTGTCTGTAGGTTTCACCTTTCATAACATGACCCGATGCTGATACACCATACATACCTGGACATGTGTCTTTAAAACTGCTTCTTTTTTGTAACAAAAACTGACCCTTATCATTGAAAATAACCACATCAACAGCGCGGTGTATTAGTCCGGGATTCTGATGACAGTGTAAACGCGATTCATAACCGATTATTCTGTCGTCTTTGTTTACTACAATAAACTGCTCAGTAAGCTCATCGTTTGGCATATGCTGAATTCTCAATCTGCACCCCTTCTGCATTATTTGCAACCTGAATAATTTCCCCTCCAGCAGAAATAATTGCATGCTCTACATTTTTTCTTTTTTTATCTGAAACAAGCGCAATAATGCAATCTCCTCCGCCTGCACCTGAAAGTTTTGCACCCCATGCTCCTGCTTTTAAAGCGGAAGAAACCATTTGATCAAGTCTCTCTGTGCTTACACCCAGCTGCTGTAATAACTTATGATTTTCATTCATTGCATTTCCCACCTGTACGTAGTTGCCATGTTTTAACCCATGATATGCTGATTCAACTAACTCCTGAATGTGAGAAAATAAAGTGTGCATCTCGGCATTTCTTGTTTTAAACGCCTCTGCAACTTTTCGAATATAAAAAGGCGTGTCTGCCTTAACTCCTGAATATCCAACAACAAGCGGAATATCTGAAATAGAAAGTTCTTCTATACGTTTTCCTCCCGTTACAAACAACAGACTCTTCCCATAAACCGCGGCACCAATATCAAAACCCGAACCAACTCTCTGAATAAGCAGATTTACTTTGTAACTTAAGTCAAAAAGATTTTTTTTTGTAAGTTTTTTATGAAATAAAACACTTAAAGCCTGAAAAGTTGCTACCGTAACCGCGGACGAAGAACCAAGTCCTACCTGATGAGAAAAATCACCTTTTGTTTTTATCCGAACCGATTGAGAAATATGAAATCTTTCTTTGAAATATGCAATTGATTCAAGTACAAATCTACTCTCCTTTACCTGAGGAGTAAGAATCTCATCTTCGGTACCAGTAATAATTTCCGCTTCAACGTATAACCGTTTGTCAACCGCAGTAACTAAACAAGGATAACCGTATACAACGGCATGATCACCTAACAACATCAACTTTCCCGGGGCTGATACTTTGACACTCATAAACGCTTTACTCCTTCGTATTCTGATTTAAATTTTATGTATGGTATCTCCATTTTGTTGAGATATTCTGAAAAACCCGGAGGTCCCGACTGATAAAATAGGATATACCCTGATCCTTTTTTCTTACCCCCTGCACCGGTAACTTTTCCAATGCCAAATGAGGATAGTTTTTTAAGGAGTAATTTTGTTTGCACAGACACAATGCCGATTTTTTCAAGAAGCAATTCATTATCCTGTATGGTTTGTGCAAAAAAAGAACCGTCTTCTTTCATCAAGGAAACCATCATTCGTTTTGTTGTCTTTTCAATTTCTGAAAAAAGCGTATCCATGCGCTTTGGACTTTTATTATACTCTTTTCCAACAAACTCTACCATTTCTGCTGTTAATTCATTCGGTTTTCCGGAATCAACAAGAACTAGTCTGTCTTCAATATGTTTGGGAATTTTGAGATGAAGATTGGAAATTGTTTTGAGAAATTCGAACTCCTTTCGATACCAAACAAAACCTCCAAAGCAGGAGGTTGATGTGTCAACTCCTGACGGACGAGAATGGAATCGTTTTTCAATCTGATGAGCAATATTGTTAATTTCCTCTTTTTTAGCAATGAACGAAACGCCAGAGAAAAACTCAAGAAACGCAGCGGTCAATGCAACGGAAAAACCCGCTGAAGAACCAAGACCACGGCCAATCGGAATCTCTGATTTGATTTCAGCAAAAAAATTTGTTTTCTTTATTGAAACATTCTTTTTTTTCAGATAATCCAAAACTGCCTGAGACGCAAATAACACATCGCTATGAACCGGTTCTTTGCCGGTTGAGTCATAAAGAGTAACCGTAAGATGTTTATTTATAGACGAAACAAGCGCAGGTTTTCCAAAAACAACCGCATGCTCTCCGGAAAAAATAACTTTTGCTGGTGCTTGATATCGAACTAAATTCATACAGTAACCTGAAATTTTAACCCATACGGAATTATATCCTCCTGACTTACCGATCTTGTCTTTCGGAGAATCGCACGAACACGCAAACCAATCTTCAACTGTTCTTCTTTATATTCAACAAGTTGTCCAACTGCTTTCTCACCTGACTCAAATGCAACCAAAACAACTGCATAGGGCGCTTGCTTTTTAAAATCAACACTTGGAACGGAAATAATTGTCCACGTAAGAACTTTTCCTTCTTTTCCTAACAATTTTCGAACATCATTCTGCCGTCTCCAGAGTTTAACCGGACTTATCATAGATAATTTAAATTCCTAAAATCGTAACTACCGCTGTACCCCCTGATCCTCCGACATTATGAGCAAGTCCATGCTTCACCCGTTTCAGTTGTCTCCCTTGCGCTTGCCCGGTCAGCTGCAAATAAATTTCTCCAACCTGTTTAATTCCGGTTGCACCGACCGGATGACCTGATGCTTTTAATCCACCTGAAGTGTTTACCACCAATGAACTACTTTTCCCAATCATTGTTTCATACTGGATAACTCGTTTTCCTCCATCCCCCTTTTTCCAAAAACCCAAATCCTCCATAGCAAGAATTTCAGCAATAGTAAAACAGTCATGAACCTCAGCTACTTGAATATCTGTACGTTTCATCTTTGCAACTTTAAAGGACTTTTCACTTGCTATCACGGTAGCGGAAAGCTCATCGAGTGCGGATCTTCCGGCTAATGAAATACTGTCTGTTGCGACTTCCGATGCAATAATGCTACATGTGTTCGATGCTTTCTTAAGCACATCTCTGTTTGACGATAGAATGAGAGCTGATGAACCGTCTGAAATCGGAGAACAGTCAAGGACTCCGAAAGGAAACGCAACCTGAGGACTTTGCAGTACCTGCTCAATGGTTATTGTGTTTTTGAAATGTGCTTTCTGATTAAGCGAGCCATGAAAATGATTTTTTACTGTCACCGCAGCTAAATGGGTCCGTGAGTAGCTGAATTTTGCTAAATATACCTGTGCGAGAAGCGCATACAAACCCGGAAACGTAAGACCGGCCTCCTGTTCTTCTCCTGATGCAGCAGCCATAAGACCTCCAACCGTTTCCTCAGGTGAAAAATCCGTCATCTTTTCAGCTCCAACCACTAGCACGGTTTTTCCCGAATTTGCTTTTAAATACTGCGTTGCCAGATGTACTGCAATTCCCCCTGATGCACACGCCGCTTCACAGCGGAAAATGGGAATGTTTGTTTTCAATAGCTGAGAAATTTTTGATGATCCATGAAGATTATTTTCAAGAATCCCGGACATCATATTCGAGAAAAATACGGCATCAATCTGTTTTTTTTCAATTCCGGAACTAGACAAAACACCATTAATTGACTCCTGAACGAGATCAAATAAGGACCTATCCCATAACTCACCAAACTGGGTTGAGTAATATCCGAGTATTCCTATCATATGGAATCCATTGCTTTCAAATAATCAACATAGGGTATATATGTTTTGGACTGTACCACCCTTCGAAAGGACTGTCTTACCTTCGGTAAGTATCGTGTTGTCTCGAAAATAAACGCGTCCGAACCTGCACCAGATCCATACGAGGCAAAAAAAATCCGTTCACCCGGTTTGGCTTGTTCCAAAACCGAAACAAGCCCCATAAGTGCTGATGCGGTATAGGAATTCCCGAGGTGGGTAACAACAAGAGAAGGAGAAATTTGCTCTGATGAAAAACCAAGCATTGCACCGATTGTTTGTGGATACTTTCCGTTTGGCATATGGAAAACAGCATATTTGAAGTCGGAAGGTTTCATATTGTGTTTCGTCAACATCTGCTTTGACACTTCTTTAACATGATGGAAATATGAGGGCTTTCCGGTAAATCTCCCTCCGTGTGATGGGTAACGGATCCCTTCCCTTCTCCAAAAGTCAGGAGTATCTGATGAATACGATAAACTATCTATGATATTCACTGCGCTATTTTTTTTTCCAAGGACAAGCGCAACTGAACCTGAACCTGCTGTGTATTCCAAAGCATCATGCGGTCTTCCTGTGGCCTTATCCGAACCCACAACTAATACATGCTGGGCGAAACCTGAAGCAAGCAACCCGCAACCTGCAATCACTCCTCCAGTTGCTGCTTTACAGGCAAACTGCATATCAGTGGCCAAATAATGTTTTTCTATATGAAGAAACTGCGCGAGAATTGTAGACGCAGGATTTACTGCATACGGCGGGGATTCTGAGCCAAAAAAAACAGCGCCAATGTCATTCGTGCTTAAACCGCTTTTCTTTAATGCCATAGAACAGGCTTCATACGCCATGGTAAGCGCATCTTCATCAATGCCTGCAACTGATTTTTCTTTCACAAGTAGTGATTGGGTAATATGTTTTGGGTTTTTTTTCCATACCTTCGCAATCTCATCAATGGTGATGCGATACCGTGGAACATAAAACCCGTATGAAATGATGCCGTACATATGTGTGTTATCTCCCCAAGGTAGTATGAGCGAAAGCCAATGAGCCTTCAGCGAGCGACGCAAGCAGTGAAAGTTCACCAGCTAATACTGCTCCTGCAAGAACGCACGCAAGTTCTTCACGATCAGACGCGCCAATAATTGATAATGCTTCTTTCTGTGCTGGAATTTGAGTCCCGCCACCTACTATGCCCAGCATAACCGCAGGAAGATGTACCGAACAGGTAAGAGAATTATCTTCTTGTAACGCAATAGTTGTTATACCCAAACTCCCTTCAACAGTATGCGCCGGGTCCTGCCCGGTCGCTATATAAAATGCAGCAACAATATTTGCAAAATGTGCATTGAATCCAAGTGAGCCACTTACTGCCGAGCCAATCATACATTTTGCATGCCATACGTCATAAAGTTTCCGCGGGGTTGTTTTCAAAATGTTTTTTACTGTTTTACTTGCAATCCTCGACTCTGCCCATACGCTCAGACCCCGTCCAAACAGACTGTTTATCCACGCGGGTTTTTTATCAATGTCGTAGTTTCCGGCAAGAGAAACACAGCTGTTTCCTGTTTTTTCTGATACATATTTACAAATGGCTTGAGTTGCAATAGTTACCATATTCATTCCCATTGCAAGATCCGTATCATAAGAAAATCTGAGAAAAACATAGGGGCTTGCAATCTGAATTGCAACGCCTTTGTATTGTAAATGTTGGGATGTTTTTTCTGCGGTTTTTTTCAGTTTTGTTTCATTGTTTAAAATCCAGTTTTTAAAGTCATTGGAACGTTTCAGCGAGCCGGTAAAAAAAACCGGACCCCGGGTAACTCCTTTTTCTTCATACACTACTGTAACTCCACCAGATTCCTGTATTGCTTTACATCCTCTCTGGACTGATGCAACAAGCGCGCCCTCTGTTGTTGCTAAAGGAATATAGAATGGTTTTTTTTGGTTATGCACTCCAATTGATATTGGACCTGCAATTCCGAGAGGAACCGACACCCCACCGATACAGTTTTCACAATGCACATTAATATCTTTCGAAATTGCATGTTCACCTATCGACGAAAGAGAAATACCGAGTGTTTTTTCAACCATCCGTTTTCTCGATTGCACTGAATGACACATGCGTAGCTTCATATAGTATTAGTCTGTTTTTTTAACCAAATCATTCATATGAAAGGAATTCGAAAGATCCGCAACTGATACATAAGAACTGAGATCGGCACAAGCATGAGTAAATATAAAATCATAAGGTAGATTATTCGATAAACTCCAAGACGTGCGGAAAAACGGATTGAAAAGTATACGAGCAGGACTTTCCAAATAAGCAAACTGACTGAGTACGTAGTGTATACGAGACTAAATCCTTTTCCAAGTAAAGATACTGTCCGAGGAGGAGGGAGAATTACGTACAAAATGGCATTCGTTAAAAACCAGAAAAGTGTCGGAATAAGAGTGTAGCAATATGTAAAAAGAACTACCCGATAGGAAATACCCACTTCAAACTGTTTCCCAAACCAATAAAAAAATTGCGTTGTGCCAATAAGTAAGAGTAAAAAAAAGAAAAATAATACAACTCCATACAGAGCATTACCTCGAATCTGGGAGGAAAATAAAAAATAACAGAAGCAAAATAATAGAATTATAGCTAGTTGATTTGTATCGTATGAAAAACTGATTTTACGCATTGTCTGATAGGGCTGAGTTATAAGAAGAAACACTCTTCGCGCAAAAACCACACATGAAGAAAGTATCCGAACCGTCAGGTTAGAAACCATTTTGAAGGACAGTTACGAGCCGAACTAGCAACAGACTAAACATGAGCGCCAAAATCATAGCAAGTGCAAGAGAAACTGGGATTACCACTAAAAAAGGAGCATGTTTTAGGTGCCTGTTTACAGTTCGATAGCTATCCGTTAACCAGGGTATCCCTAAATCATTTGGCTCAATTAATGAAACCTCACGTACTCTCTTTTTAAATTGACTAAAATCGGACATCATATTATATGGTTAACCGAAAGGCCTTTGTAAAGGCTTTTCTTGCACGAAACAGTAAGCTTTCCGTTGCTTTCAGTGAAAGACAAAACAGTTCTGCAATCCGAATAACCTTTGCCCCTTCTATATACTTTAGTCGCAAAATAACTGCATAATCATTCGGCAAAGTTTTCAAAGTTCTTTGGATACGCTGTTCTAATTCTTTTTTTTCCAAATCCTCATTGAAAACGGTCGCTACTGTCTCAACTATTCCTGACGGAAGTGCGGAAAAAAGTATCTGTTTTACCTGTTTCTTTCTGAAGTGATCAATCACTTTATTCCGCGCTATGCTGAATAAATACGTTTTTATAGAGCTTGATCCTCGGAACGATCGTACCGACTCAATAAAGTCAAAAAGCACATCTTGCACCAATTCTTCAGCAGCTCCAACATCAGTTATCCGACGATGTACAAAACGAAACAGTGAAGAGTGATATTTTTTGTAAAACTTTGCAAGGATTTTTTCGTTTTGCGTAAAAATTCCCTGTATAATCTCAACGTCATCCGCTCGATCACTCAAGGGGGAACCGGAAGATTTTGTTTTCTGACAAGGCATATATGTTTGTATTATACACCGTTATATCGGAAGCTTTTGACAAACCTTGGGATCTCACTTGAAACTGGTACTGCCCTTCTTTGTTAAAAACTGATACCGCTCCTTTCTCTTTTTCCCATGCATATATGTATTCCATATCCTTCCCCGCCACTACTTTCTTCATCCGAACCTCATCGGATACGGTCACAAACAACAGGTTAAAATCTTCTTTCACCCCTGAAAGGTATTTCAAAACTCTATCAGGCAACCCGATATAAAGGGCGGAATCAATTGCGAGCGAGTTTGCTTGAGTCAAATCCGGCTTACCGGATCGGAGGTAGGAAGCTTTTTCTGAAAAACCTGATTCGCCACCGGTGTATTTATATATATCATCCACTCCTGCATCAACCATATATAAATTGGCGTTGTAAGCTTGTAAGCCTATAATCTTTTCCCAGCTGCTGTCAGGGGGAATCACTTTTTTTACTTCTCCAGTCTCTGTTATTTCAATGACTCCAGTTTTTTTGTTGAAAATAAACAGTCTGTCTTCATAAAGGGTAATTAACTCTGCACCGACCAGTTCGGGCTTTTTATACTGTTTCAGTGATTTCTTATCCAGAGAAAAAATATAAACACTTCCCTTCTTGTCCAATATGGCTACCGAATCGCCGAATGGTGAAAAAAGATCTCCCCGGGCTGTTTTATCCTCAATTTTCAAGTCGTAAAATTCTTCTTGATTTCCCTCTTTTATCCGTAATATTTCTATTTCTTTTTCTTTCAGGAATTGTTCAAGATCTCTCGTTCTTTCTTCTTTTGTTTTATTTTTCTGGGCGTACTCTGTAATGATGCGATGAGAATCAGCAAGTATTTCTGATGCTGTTTTAAGGTCGGAAGAAGACAGTGTCTGTGCCTCGTTGATTTTTGCTCTTACCTGTTGATTCACCGATTCAAATGTAGAAGAGTTCCGAAACTCATTTTTTTTCACAAATAACCGACCACTATTTGCGATAAACAAAACTACTGCCATGACAACCCCCAACAAAATTATTCCTTTTTTCGTGTGCCGAACAGTTTGAAGACGGGCTTTTACATATGAATACAGCTGAGAAAAAAAGCTTTGCCGTACCTCTACAAAAATCCTGCTCTCTTTTTTTTCCTCCTGAACTCCCTCAAACGCTTCGTGAAATTCCAAAAAGAGACCAACCGCACCCTCATCGCTTTTACTCTTCATAACGGGCGTCAGTACCTCAACGATCTCTGCAGGTTTTTTATGGTGTGGTATTTTTTTAAACTCATGAATACCTTCAAGATCCTCAGTAAAATGTTTTGTTGAAAATATAAAGAGATCTCCTGTTTCAATTCTTCCCGATGCATTATTCGTTCCAGAAATAATTGTAGCACAGGTATTCGCTCTGCGAATTACGATTTCTCCTTCTCCAATAGTTTTCAGATAAAACAGACTGCCTCTCCGGTAGGCAGCTGCAAGAGAGAAACCAACAGGGAGCGGTAGTGTTCGAAGATTTTCGCTGAAAGCACGGTCAAAATCTGAAAGGTTTTGCACTCCGGCATTTTGCAAAATCTGAGCAATCTGCTCAAGCATATCCCTTCCCTGACTGGCATCACAACCCTCTGGAACCTCAAGAACACAAAAGAAGGGATCTTGGGCGGTAAACCCTGAAAAACCATCATTTTTCTCCTGTCCGAGAAATACCGAATAAAACACCTCCATATCACTATCTTACAGAAAAAATAGGGCGAAAAGTACCAAACACAGTACAATAAAAATCTGCATAAATGAAATAAAGACGAGTATGCTCTGTTTTGTGTTGGTAACCGTCTTATTAATTTCTTCAATCTGTTTATGAATTACAATGGTATACACTAAAAAAATAATAGATGAAACTATACCGAACGCTTTGACAAAAAATGCAAGAAGAAATGGACCGGAAAAGTAAGTAGCAAGAAATGTTGAAAAGTCAAAATTATCCATTGTGATGAAATTTGGTTTTTTCAACTAGTTCGTTAATAATTTTTGCAGCATCTGTTGGATGTGGAATTCTCAAAAATTCCGTATTGATTTCTGACCCAGCTGTTTGTACAAAAAGATTTCCGAAGTTAAACAAGGTTGCAAAATAACCACCGCTTTTTGCAGTGACATCCTCCACATGAGAAAGCTGTGTATAGGTTACTTCCTTATATAAAGTTACGTTAAAATCGACATCAACTATTTGATTATTCGTTACAATTCCGACATTGAAAAACCAGTTGATAAGGTTGTACCAGACATAATTAAACAGGACAACAACAAAGAAAAAATTAAGAAATAGTATCGCTCTCACATTCAAAAAAGAAACAATATAAAAGTTTGCAAAAAAAAACAAAAGGAATAAAAGAAATCCGTTAAAAAGAGGGAGGAGAAGAGTGATCGGGTGCGCACGAAACATCACAATAACCACCTCGTTGTCCCCCTGCGTCTGAAAACGAGTATTCGGACGTATGCAGAATGAATGGAAATACTTATGGACAGGTTTTGATGTATCCATTTTCTTTATTATACTCTACCCTGGTACTCATAGACCTTATAAATACGCTTGCGAAAAAAGTAAATTTTTTTTATAATACAAATGTCTTGGTTATTGAAGCGACCTGGAACCACCCTTACTCATCCCGAACAAGGAAGTGAAACGGGTTAGCGCTTATGATACTCTTTGATCTAATCAGAGGGGAAAGTAGGTCGTAGCCAAGGCATTTTTTTATACCGAAAACTACCATTCTTCAGACTTAAAGAGTATGTGTTTCGGCACTTCAAAAATGGAGAGAGAAAGCGGCTGAGATCTTTTACACGACGCCGCTATACTCTGCATCTCCTTCATTGAAAGTGGAATTAAACGCTGTACGCCGGCCTGTTGAATAAGCGAATTGATGAACGAGTCTGAAGGAAGATTGATCAAAGTCTCTCCCCAGGACACAAAACTTTCAATACCGCAGATCTTTGATCCGTTAAATATCCCTGTTTTCCATATATACAAACAGTCGCCCCGCACCAAGTAATGAGTTGAGTTGAACTGAGAAGTTGAAACCATGTGTATCATCCGACTTTGAATTGATGCGCTTATTGATGCAGTCTGTGTTTTTATTCCGCATTTTGATGGACTTACTAAATTAAATTTTGATGTTGGAGTAACTTGCGGTTTGGGTGAGGGAGTTTCTTTGAGAAAGACATTTTTTTCGGTCTGGTTTGATGAATGCGCTTTTATGAAAATTCCAAATACAATAATTAAAATTGAAAAAATATAAAGCACCTTTGTAAACATTTGAAAAAAATGGTGAGCTGTATCGTGTTGATCTGAGTTCATAAAATCTAGTTATAAAATAACGCTTTCTTTCTTGTGTAAAAATCTGGAGTTCTCAACAATATATATATCTTCTTTATAACTGCCCAAACCTACATATTCCGCCTCACCCCTTAGGATTTTCTCAAAAGGTTTGCATGCGTAGCATCCTGTTTTTTTTGAACAGGGAAAAACAGAAAGTTTTCTTGCAGTCTTTATCCGCTGTGCTGTTTCATGAAGTTTTTCGGTCACCGTATCCAAATCAGGCAACTGTTGTTCGGTCAACCCTTTTTCCTGCTCCAGGTACCAATAACTCACCTTTGAAATACGCTTTGACTGGCATTGGCGAACCAAAAGATAATAAATGGGCAGCTGTAATGAGTCTTTTTCTTCTTCAAGCTTACTCGTTTTAAAATCAATGATATGTACTGAATCTGTGTCCGGCAGATATTCCAACCAGTCAATTTTCCCACACAAAATTATGTTGTCTTTCTCAGAAAGCCAGAATTGCGGTAAGTCCATTTTTATCTTTACTGCTTTGTTTTGCAAAGGGCCTGGACTGCGCATTAAACGGATCATCATCTGTTCTCCTCTTTTCCGATACGCCAACTCTGTTTCAGGGTTGATAAATCCTCCTTTTTTTCCAGCAACCCGAGTCCATGCAAAATGGAATTTGGAAACGAGTGACTCACGAAATCGTTCTGCAACTGGCATCTGGGAAAGCGATTCTATAACCTCATGAACAACTTGGCCAAGAGCAAGAGGAGGAGACATGAGTTTTATCTTATGTCCGGTTCTCGGGTTCCGATATACATTTTTAAGAAAATAAGCACGGGGACAGATTGAATAATCCGATAAAGAAGTATGCGAAACCCACACTGCTGAATAGGGGTCTTTTGACATAGATTATTTTTGTTGAAATTGACGTATGAGTCGTTTGTTATGCCGAAGGATTACTAATAAAGTACCGGCAAGCGCCGGATAAAATAATATTCCACCATACAGATAAAAAGGAATAAGGGCAATCATCTCCCCAACTAAACGGCCTAAAATCTGTTCGGATACTGCATGAGTAAGGAATGATATTGTATTTTTTTTGGTTTTTTTTGATGGAGTAAAAAAAAACTCAAACACTAGCATACTGATAAAAATAATCAGAATCCAGATAAAAAAAAGTTTGATATTAAAATAAATCACTATTCCCATAAGTGATGCTGCTCCCCGCCCTCCCTTAAATCCTAAAATTATTGGATAATTATGTCCAAGCACAACAAAAAAAGTTGCAAGCGTCAGACCGATCACATCAGTCTTTCCGAATAACTGCTGGGCTATAAGAACAGCACCAATTGCTTTCAACATGTCTCCCCCGGCAACAATTAAAAATGCAAATAACGCAACAGGTAGATTTTTCTCTTTTTTCACCCTTCGCAAAGTATTTAAAGCCCCCATATTCTCCGAACCAGCTGAACGAACGTCTTTTCCTGTCAGTACATAAACTACAAGTAACGCTGTCGGAATCATTCCAAATAGATACGCCGTAATAGAAATCAGAAGATATGTTGCCGGTAGAAACATACGATAGTATATACTTCCTTCGCTTACAATTGCAATCAGCATACGAAACACACGCAGCCTTACTGCACAAGAAAAGAACAGAACAAAACACCCGGACCTAAATGCGCACCGAGCGGATAAGAAAGCTCAACTATCATGTGTATTTTGAATCCTTTTTTGTGGAGCATTGATTGAAGTTTCATTGCTTCCTCTTTCTTGTTGCTATGTGAAATAATAATAGTTACTTTATGGGGATGGATAACCCTATGACTAATCCGAGAAATACATTCTTTGTATAAAGATTCGGGGACTGTTTCAAAGGCGGTTCTCAACCCAAGCAAACCAATTTTGTAGTTTTTAAGACCTAAAATAGGACGAATCTTTATTTTTGTGAGAAAAGAAAGAAGAGCGCCCTGAACTGCAGACAAACGCCCGCCTGCTTGAATCCATTTGAGATCAAGACCGGTACCAAACATCTGGATAGTTTCCCTAACCTCCTGAAGTTGTGAAACAAGAGTTTCAATCCCTCTATTTTTTCCAATATGTTCAATCGCTTGCAACACAAGCATACCCTGACCTCCGGAACCGTTTCTAGAATCTACAACAAAAACCCGTTTCTTCTCCGCATCAGACAGTAATTCCCTTCCTTGGAGCGCGCTGTTATACGTTCCAGAAAGAAATGAAGATAAGGTAATACACAGAACAGAATGATATTTTTTTAACTGAGTTTTGTACGCTTTTAAAAACAAACCCGGAGAGGGTTGTGACGTATGGAACACTGTATATTGTTTTTCACGTGCAAACCGTTCCATGAGTATATATAAATTGGCGTTTTGAGAAAGATCTTCCTGAATTTTCTTGTCATTCGAATAAATACCAATCGGGACCACTTCTACGTCATACATCTCAACAAGTTTTTTAGGCAGATCCGATGCAGAATCAGTTACTATTCCAATAGGAAGCTTTGCCATTGAGTCTTCATTTTCATTTTTTTCACCCTTTGTCATATCATACGTTCGCAACTGCAAAATAATTCCTAGAGGTTCAATAAGAGCCATAACTTTCTCAGGAACATCAGTGTGCATATGTACTTTGATTTTTTGATTTACCTCAACAATATCAATGCAATCCCCAAAGGGCGCAAGAAGTTGTAATATTTGTGCTTTATGAACAGTAGGGCTTTGAATTAATGCAATGACTTCAAATTTATTTTGCGTAATCGAAACCACATGCTTTTTCTGTTTTGTCTGAGCATGGTGAACTGCAAAAAGTTTCTCATCGCCGTTTTCCTTGAGTGCCTTTAAAAATCCATCCAAGGTAAGGTAAAATCCGTAAGCCCCGGCATCAATAACTGAACGTTTTTTATAGTGTTTCATTTTTCCAGAAGTATTTTGTACTGCCTTATCCGCACAGATCAAAACGTTTTCAAAAAACAGAATGATATCCCCGTTGATTTCATGCGTTTGGATATTGCTCACCGCATCAATAACGTCCAAAACAGTCCCCTCCAAAGGAGCTTGAATCGAGCTTCGCGCTTTTTTTGCTCCGTTTTTAAAAGCTGCAGTAAGTTGAGTTTGACGAATGATAGATCCATGAAGGGCTGGAAGAAAACCGCTCAAAAAACCAGTGTAAATAATCCCTATGTTCCCTGATGCTTTCTCCAATGCGCCATCAAGAACTGCATCGGACAACTCTTTAAATGTTTTAAACTGTTTACCTTGTACTGCATCATAAATCCCTTTCAACGTTTTTTCCAAATTACTTCCGGTATCCTGATCCGGAACCGGAAATAGATTAATCCTGTTCACCTTCTCTCTCTGTTCTCTTACTGCAAAATACGCTCTGATAAAGAAAGATCGAATTTGAGAAACAGAAAGTGACTCCATATTAGTTAAAAAAAATAATACCCATACGGGTTTTGTTATGTAGTTGCATGCTTTACCACCGTAACTTTAACTCTGTTCCGGAAAGCAGTCTTTTCACATTTTCCCGATGCGCATACCAAATGATTCCGCACAAAACTACGGAAAGAATAACCGCTGCTATGTCTCGATATTTGATCCAGAACAAAACAGGAAGAATCAGAACCATAACAAGATTTACTAAACTCATGAGCTTTGTCAGATACAGAAAAGTAATCCAGAGTATCAGCCAAACAACAATAAATTCCAAACCGAATAATACCCCGAGCAGTCCCACAGTTGCTCCCACTCCCTTACCGCCCTTGAACCCCATCCACACGCTAAACACATGGCCAACAACCGGGGATAAAGATACTAGAATAAGCTGCCACGGTTCGTATAAAAACTGGAGGCCGATATATGCAACAAGGGCAGATTTAAAAACATCAAGTGCGCCAACCAAAGCTCCCCATTTAACTCCCAGTTTCCGCGATACATTTGTCCCGCCGATATTCCCGCTCCCAACTGTTCTGATATCTATCCCATGCATTTTCGAAATAATATATCCGAATGGAATTGAGCCGATACAGTATCCTCCAATAAGCAGTATAAAAAAAGTGAGATCAGGCATGTCCTATTATACCATCTTGTACTTTTTCGCACGCCACTCAAGAAGCCCGTTTTTCATGCTGGAAACTGCCGTATAGCCGAATCCTGTAAGTATTTGCTGAGCAATATCACTGCGTGACGAACTAAGGCAGTAACAAATAATTTGTTTGTCTTTCTCCAAGGATAAACTTTGTATTCGCTCAGACAGTTCGTCAACCGGAATATGAAGAGCACCCGGCAAATGCCCTTTAGAATATTCTCCTTCAGTGCGCACATCAAGAAGAATCACCTCTTTTTTTTCTTCCATTACGCGGTTCACTTCATCACAGGAAATAGTACTGACGCTCATAGTTTTTATTGGGAAAAAGGAAATCGTGAAAAATGGGCGCGTGTACCAAGTTCGCGTTCTATCTGCAAAAGTCTGTTGTATTTCACCGTGCGCTCGCTTCGTGCCGGAGCACCCGCTTTTAACTGCCCCGCACCCATTGCAACAGCAAAATCAGCGATAAATGAATCTTCTGTCTCACCGCTTCGATGAGAAATAATCGCAGTCATTCCGGCTTTTCGAGCAGTTAGCACTGCCTGCACTGTTTCGGAAACAGTACCGATTTGATTGAGTTTTATCAATATAGAATTGCATGTCTTTTCGTCAATTCCTTTCTGCAGTCTTTTTATATTTGTCACGAATAGGTCATCTCCGACAATCTGCTTACTCCCCTCTGTTTTTTCAAAAAGCGATTTAAACCCCCGCCAGTCGTCCTGATCAAAAACATCCTCCATGGAAGCAACCGGATACTTTTTACTCAGGGATAGGTAATAGTTAACCAGTTCATCTGTTGTAAAAATTTTCCCTTCCCGTTTCAAATCGTATGCGCCATTCGTATAAAATTCCGATGCTGCACTATCTATGCCAAAATAAAAATCTTTTCCTGCCTCATATCCGGCATTTCGTACCGCATTGGTAAGAACTTGAAACGGTTCTTCATTGCTTTTAAACTGTGGTGCAAATCCTCCTTCGTCCCCCACTGCAATACTGTACTGTTTCAGACGCAATTCTTTCTTTATCGCATGGTATACCTCAACACCCATCTGAACAGCCTGTACAACCAAAGATGCGCCAACCGGAATCAGCATATATTCCTGAATATCGGTCGCCCAGTTTCCATGTTTCCCTCCGTTTAACACGTTAAACATGGGTATCGGAATATGATAAATACCATCAAACTGAGGATTAAATTTTGACAAATACTGATATAATGATTTTTTTTCTGAAACTGCCTGCGCACGTGCCGCACTCATTGAAATAGAAAGAATTGCATTTGCTCCAAGCACCGATTTATTTTCCGTACCGTCCGCTTCAATCATTTTCCTATCAAGCAATTCTTGGTTAACAGCATCAACTCCGACAACAACTTTTGATAAAATATCGTTCACATTGGATACTGCCCGAAGCACTCCCTGTCCTCCAAACCGTTTCTGATCACCGTCACGAAGTTCAATAGCCTCGTATTTTCCGGTTGACGCACCGGATGGGACTGCAGCCCACCCCTCCGACCCATCATCCAAAAGGGTAGTACAGTGAATTGTCGGGTTTCCTCTGCTGTCGAGTATTTCCTGCGCGTGAACGGATTTGATATGCATATATTCCCATTATACAGCTTTGGAGAACCAAAAATCTGATAAAATATAGTCGGTTTTATAGCATCAACGCACATTTCCACTAAAGGTTTAGTTTCAGGATTTAGGGTTTTTGCATTTTGGGGGGTCGTCCAATGGTAGGACATCAGACTTTGGATCTGAGAATCATGGTCCGACTCCATGCCCCCCAGCACTTCCTCACCCTGAGGAACGAAGTGACGAAGGGCTAAACTAATACAAATATGAACGATAAACAATATCTTAAACGAGCAGTAAAACAAGCTAAAAAATCAGTGGATGAAGGTGGTTTTCCCGCCGGTGCAATTGTTGTTAAAGATGGGAAAATTATTAGTGAAGGTATAAGTGTGGGCTTTTTGCTACACGACCCAACCAGTCACGCGGAAACTTCCTCAATAAGAAATGCCTGCAAAAAGCTACAAACGACTCGTCTTGAAGGTGCTATCTTATACGCCTCACTTCAACCCTGCATTATGTGTTTTTCTGTAGCTAGTTGGGCCGGTGTTTCAAAAATCGTATATGGATGTAAAAAAACTGATGAGATGGCAAAGAAAAACTACTACGAAGGCAATAATAAAGTGGAAGAAATAAACAAAAACAACAATCGCAAAATCGAATTAGCTTTTATTCCTGATTTTGAAGAAGAAATGCTAAGTTTAGTTCATAATTGGGAGGAGATTCAAAAATGAAATTAGCTTTACTTCTACCCGGTTATTTGGATAGTCCCGATTATCTTCATATGAAGATTTTTGAAAAAGGTCTTAAAAAGCTTGGCTATACAGTTGAAAGATTAGACCCTTGCAACCTTTGGGGAACTGGGAATTTACAGAATTACACAATAACCAATTATATTAAACAAATTAAGGACAGAGTGGAACTTTACCGACAAATGAGCCCTACTGAAGTTGTTTTAATCGGTCATAGTATGGGAGCGTTTACGTCGATAATTGCCGGAAACAGAATAAAAGAAGTCACTAAAATTGTTTCATTATGCCCACCACCCGATAGACATCGCTCAGAAGCGGAATGGAAAAACCACGGTGGCTTTAGACATTCAGAACGTGATTTACCTGACAATCCTAAAAAAACTAGGGCTTTTGATGTACCATATTCCTTTGCTAAAGATGGTCTCCAATACTCAACTTGCGACGAAGTGAAAAATATACACAAACCGTTAATGGTTTTTATTGCATTAAATGACACAGTTGTTCCCCCTGAATTAACAGAAGAAATAGTAAAAAATGCTAACAATCCATATGTAATTAGACAACCGAATATGGGTCACAATTTTAGACATTCAGAAACAGAATGTAATATCGTAATGGGTGAAATTGAAAAGTATTTAAAGAGTAAATAGTATCGCTAGCAATATAGAGGTACAAACATGGAAAATTGGACAGAAGTTTTGCAAACTTTCCGAAACAGCAATTTTATTCGTTTTATACTGAATAGATTACAATCTTGCTTGTTGGAAAATCAACATTAGAAAGTGAAAGCTTGAAGTCAAAAAGAACTCACGTCCATGTGCTAAAATCACTATATCAATAAAGGTATGAAAACCAAGGAGAAACAAACAACATTTCAAAATACTTTTCATTCAAATATTTATTTCCTTAACTTTACGGAAATGCCGTTATTATTGAAAGTAATTTTTGTGTTTAATGTACTCTCGCTTGTGACTACGTTTGTTAATTTTATCCAAATAAAACCAATAGTATTCGAATATTTTAATTCAGGATTTCCAAAAGATTTTCCTGTAATCTGGTATCTGTATCTCTTAGTACTTCACTTAGCAGCAGTAAGTATTTATATAAAACGATCTTTCTCTTTATTAAAAAAATATCTATCCGTAGTTTTTATTATTTATTTTTTGGGATTCTTAAACTCGGCTTATCTAGTAATCAATCTTCCCAACGAACAAAAAATTGGTATGTCATTGATAAATCTGTTGATTTACCTATTCCTTGGCTTCATCTTAGTATATCAACTCAAACAAACTAAGTATTTTAATCAAGCTTAACTGTCTTTTATACTCGTCTGTTTGAAAAAACTGAGTAAAAAATAGTTACCCCGTAGGTAATGTTAGGGACAAATTGAATAAACTTATCCACTGATACAAAGTTAAGTACGACGGTTTCGCTTTCATCTCAAAACAAAGTTTTTCCGAAGCCCTATGAAACTGATTATACGTAAAAAACGGCCGTAACGCTTTTTTAATTGTCCGTCCATTTCCAAAACCCTGACCGATAAAAAACCTATATTTTTTTTGAGCTTCCTGAGGTAATAATGGATTTTGACGTTTTGTAAATCGGAGTAAAACAGTATCCATCCGGACCATTGGTTCAAAATCGGTACATTTGAACGTATGAACAATCTGAAAATGAAACCAGGGTTTATAAAACAAAGAAAATTGACATTCTCGGTGTTCCCCGCTCAAACGCTCAGCCAAATCCTTTCTCATAACTAAATATGAATCTTCAGGTTGATTGTATGCAGTAAGGAGTTTCCGGATAATTTTACCCTCAATAGAAAAGGGAATATTGGAAAATACTTTGTACCGGTGTCGCGGAAGTCTGTAGGTTAGGAAATCCTGATTTACTACCCGTACATTACGGTTCCCTTTGAACTTGTTTCGTAAACATAAATAGAGGAATGTATCGATTTCCACTGCAATCACGTTACTCCCTTTTTCCAATAATACTTCAGTAATAATCCCTTTACCCGCTCCTATATCTAAAATAACGTCGCTCACTCCAACGGAAGACTGCCGAATCAGCTGTTTAACCAGCTTTCGGCTGTAAAGAAAGTTCTGCGATAGTTGTCTCCGCCGTAAACCGTACATAGCGGAGAATGAAGACGTAACACATAATGAGAGTAATTATATCAAAAATGCTTTTAGCCTGCCATACAAAACCGACATTCGAGATCGACTTACGAGGTTAATCAATTTAGTGTAATAGAAATAAAACAAAACTCGCGCTATAATATCTGAAATTATAAAAAGTTATCAATCAAAAAATACTATGAAAGGATACAATGCAGATATTGAAACAGCTACTCTCGAAAATACCAACTTTCGCAAAGTACTGTATACCGGAAAACACATGCAGTTGGTTCTTATGTCACTTAAACCGCGTGAAGAAATCGGTATGGAAACACACCCTGATAATGATCAGTTTTTTCGTTTTGAAGCAGGACAGGGAAAATGTATTATAGACGGTCATGAATATGAAGTTGCGGATGGAGATGTTATTATTATTCCCGCAGGAGCTGCACACAACATTGTAAATCTCTCTGAAACTTTAGATTTAAAGATGTATACCATATACAGCCCTGCACATCATAAAGACAGAATAGTACGCGCAACAAAAGCTGAAGCAATGGAACAGGACGAAGAGTTTGACGGAGTCACTTCAGAGTAAAGTGAATCCCACCTTCGAGGTCGACCTTCGAGGTGGGAAATTCCTCTTGTCCTGTTCAGCGGTCATAATATTACTTTGAGTCGGATTATATCTTTTTCCATTATTCTTCTCAAGAGAAGAGACTTAGCGCAGAACAAAATAACGCATCAGTTTCTTCGAGTTTTTGCTGCAATAACTGTAATTCATAAAGCGTCTGCGGAAAAACTTTTTTTTCCTGGATTCCTGGGGTGTATTGTCCATTTCTATACAACTCCAGTTTTGTTAAATAAAAACGGACTGTTGCAGAAACCTGAGATAAAACATAAGAACGGAAATCATCCATATGCGGAAGTTTCCCCGATCCGCCAATATGCGGTAATGCATAGATTTCAAGCCAGTCACGAAAACCTAACGGAGGGGTCATTGAGTCATATTCACGCGGAACAACCCCCCAGTTCCCCAGATGAACGTTCATACCAGGGCACTGTAAATCAGGGTCATAAAAATGACGTGGCGCCAATTGACCTGGTTTTACTGCTGACAGCTTCACATTTAACCCTGCAACAGGATGTGCTCCTGAAATAATAATATCAATACCTTTCCGCCCTGCACCTCCGCTTTCCAATGACTCTGGAGCAAAATTGGATGTATATCCAAACCGATTCAACGGTTTAAAACATACACGAGTAAGAAATTCCGCAGCAAAGGCTGTTGCGGATTCATTTACGCCGAACCCATCCGTATGATGAATCAGTTTTCCTGCTGCACGCCTGCGTGTTCGAAGATATCCTTCCTCACCTGAATATGCGCCAACAAAATCCTCGGAAAACCGAACAAGCCGGGGGTTTTGCTCAAGCATGTATTCTCTCATTATAAAATCCCTGCTTGAAAATTCAAGAGTGGTGTAGTTAACTAAAATACACGTTTATGTACATATCAGTAAAAAAACAAGATCGGCTTTCTATAAAAATACACTACCTTGCTGTCTTGCTGGTATTGTTCATTATTATTTTTTTTTCAACCCTCAATGTATTCCAAATCCCAAAACGAATCGCTTTGGTATTTGCATCGCCCACTCCAACAGCAACCTCAACCCCGACTCCTTCACTTACCCCGACTCCAACCGTTACCCCAACCCCGACTCCGACTCCAACAGTAACTCCAACTCCGACTCCTTCACCGACTCCAACATTATTTCCATCAACCTCATTCGAACAGTATTTTGATGAATTCAGTAGTCAATATCAGGTCTCAAAAGAGCTGCTCAAAAAAATCGCGTTTTGCGAGTCAGGCATAAACCCGGCGTCGGTAAACGGGCTGTACGGCGGAATGTATCAGTTTACTGTTGAAACCTGGCAAGCAACCCGCGCACTCATGGGAGCGGATACCAATCCCGATCTTCGATTTGGTGCAAAAGAAGCGATTGAAACTGCAGCGTTCAAAATTTCACGCGGTGGCCACAACGCATGGAAAAATTGTTTATGATATATATATGTACGAACCTCATATTCAGGGTATGCACGCAATTGCAGGAAGGTTACGAGCCTATGGTCAAATTGAAATGGATACCGGGGCGACTCGAGATCCTAATGGAATTTTCGAAGATAAAGAAGGAAAAAATAAAAATTTAACTCAAGTAAGTACAGGCCTTTTACAAGGACTTCTTTCTCTCGAAAAAGGAATACACTGGAATAAATCAAATGACAAAGAATGTGAACGGATCGGTGAACTTGTGTCTTTTGCCTCCCGAATATTTTTTCTTGACCCTGACCGATTTGACCCAAGTGAAATTCATCGTTATCATACGCTTCATAGCGTCAAACTTTATCTCCCACAAATACAACAAAAACACGAAACCGAAATACATCCGCCAGAATCGTATAACTTTGAAATTCCTGCAATAATTTCAACTTCAATTTATGACCATAAAACAGATCGAAGGATCGTGATGGGAACTATGCCTATTGGCTATTCCTTTTACAAAGGCCATCAGGAGCTTGCTGGTACAACAACGGAAGAAGCAACTTCAACTCTTGCATATGCACTTCAAAGCCATAGCGATGGGGTTGAAAAAATAAGGGGTATTATTGACGACAGTAAAGAAACAATTCAGTATCCTCATTTTTTCATTCGGCTTGAAGAAGGAAAACATAACAAAGCTCTTTACGAGTTACGAGGTGAAGTTATTACCCGTAATGGAAGTAATGGTATTGATCTATACTCGCCTAGCTCCCCAGACATACGCGTATTTATTCCACTGAACTTACATCAAACTCAAGACGAAACAATGCATAATGGGAATAGCACTATTGTTACCCTCTCAAAAACTCTGTTAAGAATGAGAATAAAATCACAAAAGACATTACAAAAACTTTACCCAAAAACAGAACAACCAGAATAAAAAAACACTCAGAGTCTCATAACCTCTGAGTGAAAAAACCGAATGTTTTGTCACAACAATGTCAGAACAGTTATTGTGTTTTGTGTGTATTAAACACGGTTTTTTGCCCCTTATTTTGACGGAATAACCCCCCTGTGTTACTCCATATACTTAAGATACACTGCCTTTCTGAAAGAACGCTGAATACTAAAAAGTGATACAATACGAATATGCCTGATGAGAATAAGACAAATCCCGATCCGCTTGAAAATATTCAAATGCTTCTTGACTTTATCGTACGGATGCTCTCGGTATTTTTTACCAAAATAGTACCGATTGTCGCTTTTGCATTCTTGCTTATTGTTGGACTTCTCTATCTGTTTTTCAAATTTTTCGGGTTCTAAGTCTAGCTTTTATGCAGAACCTCTACTGTGTTCGATGTTCGCTTCACAAAGCTTGTGGGAAATATCATATTTATGTGATTGAACTTGATCCGGATATCCGTAAAAACAAAAAGTTTATGCAGAAAAACCTTCGATATCACTCCGGAAAAGCCTGTTTGTATATTGGCTCAACTTCACACACCCCTGAATGCCGGTTTTCCCAGCATATTCTCCATATAGACAAAGAAAATAATCAGTATCCGTGCCTGTGCACGGGCAAGAAAGTATTCAGAACATTTGTTCGAAGTGGTGGAAAAACGCGCGGAGGCTACTTTCCGGGGCTTTTTGGCATGCGCCTCCGGCCCGATCTGTTCTTCTCTTTTAACCCAATTTCCACGAAAAAAAAAGCCATGAAAACCGAAGAAACGTATGCGAAGTATCTCCGATCACAAGGCTATGCAGTCTGGCAAAACTAATGATACTACTTTCAGATTAAAAATCCTATAGTATAATATACAATCAATGATAGCCGAATATAAAGAATCAGATCCTTATAAAAAAAGAGCTCTTCTTAAGATTTTATTACAATACCCATCTTCATTTGATGAAGAACAGTATCCAACGGCGCGTTCTCTCGCCTTAGCAAGACAATACGAAAGTATTTTTGATTCACTCCCCAAGGGTAAAATATATCCTGATTTTTTTTATCGAGACTCAGCTATACATGCAAAAATAGAAGATACAAAATCACTTGAGGTCGTATTTCCCCCAAAAATTGGGGACACTCTCATGCTTGTTCCCGCATTACTTGTTCTTAAAAAAATACTCACAACCCTATATGGAAATCAAATTTCACTAAGGGTAAAAACTAAACAATTTCAATTTTTAGAAGATATAGATGGGATAACATTTCTTCCTGTAACGGCTAATAGTTTTGACGGTGTTCCTGTATTTGACCTCACAGGAAAACCACCACCAAATGTACAAAGAGATACCGAATTATTTTGGCTAGATCCCTCTCGGGATGTACCGCTTGTACCCAATATGGCGGACAGAAATAGATCAGCTCCTGAGTTAACCACTCAAGCAATAGAAATTTTATTTGGATTCAAAATAGGTGATAAACAATATTTTAATTTCTTCCCGTATCCCCAACTCAATCAAGAACAAGCTCAGCGAGTAGCAGATTTTCAGTCAATATTTCCAAACGGGTACTTTGCTTTATCTAACACAGCGACAATCGGACCACGAAGATGGCCCGATGATCAGTATACGCAAATGATTATGCAACTCCAAAGTCAATATCCTGAAATTGGTTTATTATATTTCGCCGATCCTCTCTGTTGTGATACACAAACAAGGTTGATGCTTGAGAAGTTAAATGGAAGAGACTCGCTTTGCTTAAGAACTGTCAAAGACGCTAATCTAAAGTTTGTAACTGCACTCATAGCCGGAGCAAAAGCAGGGTTGTTTACCGATAGTGGGTTGGGTCACATATCCAGTTTATTTATTCCAACACTACGCTGTTTCTCATGCGCAAACCCTCGGTTCTGGTGTTTTCCGAGAAACCCCAATGACCACACCCTTCAAACGCAATTTGTCAACGGTCTAATAAAAACAGGAAATCCATTAGATACTTATCCGCATAAATTACAAATTCAAGCCTTCGACTATCCCATACAAGGAAGGAAAGAAAAATACAATGGTCTATTTGAACTAACCCCTGAAGTTGTTTTAAGTGCTTTTCATCATTTGATATAAAATGATTTTCTATTGAAAAGCAGCCAAGATATCAAAAAACATATGATCAAGCACAGCGGGCTATTCTTGATGTAATATCTGCATTTATCGGATCCGGAATACCACAAAAAAAAGCAGAACATGCAGTTCTTAAAGCAGCGGGAAATGCTCGCACTCCCGATGCGGTTTCACGCGCAGTAAGAGATCGGATTTCTCCAAAGTTGATCGCACCGTATATTTAACCATTCTTATATTTATCTTCCTGTACAATATGTGCGTATGAAACAGCGGGTAAATTTATTTTTGTTGTTTATATTTGTCATTCTCATTCTTTTTTTATATCTGTTTGGTCCGGAGGGATTTTCAAACGAAGTTCAGATTTTAGTCGTACCACAAAATCAAACAACCTTTGATATTGCAAAAGAGTTAAAAGAAAAAAAACTTATCCGCAGTGAAAAAACATTTTCTCTGGTACGCAGTATCTTTTTTCCGTTTAAAAAAATACAATCAGGAGGATATCGTTTGAGTCAAAATATGTCAGTAGTTACTATCGTCAAAAAAATATTGAGTGATCCTGATCTTGTTTGGATTACTATGACAAGCTGTCTAAGAAAAGAACAAATCGGGGAAATTCTCGCTCACTATTTGAAATGGGATGCACAAGCTCTTGATAGATGGAATACTGTCTATACCAGAACCCGGCCCGAATACCTGGAAGGAGTCTACTATCCTGACACCTATCTTATTCCGGCTAATGAACCGGCTGATAAGGTTGCTCAACGGTTAATCAACCGATTTAATGAACAGTTTGCTCCCCTTTCATCCGAGTTTGTAAAACAAAATATTAAATGGACCACTGGACTCAAAATTGCCTCGCTTATTGCCCGAGAAGCAGCCGGAAAACAAGATATGAACCTTATTTCGGGCATAATCTGGAACCGACTGAATATCGGTATGCCTTTGCAGATTGATGCAACCATGCAGTATACCCGTGGCAAAGATGCCAATGGAAAATGGTGGGGTACCATAGATATCGGAGAAAAACTAAATGACTCTCCCTATAATTCGTACCTGTACAAAGGCCTCCCACCAACCCCTATCTGCAGTCCAAACATCGACTATATAAGGGCGGTATTATATCCTGAAGAAACCTCCTGCCTGTTTTACCTCCATGACAGAGCTGGTGCAATCCACTGCGCAAAAACCTACGAAGAACATTTAGATAATATTGACCTATACTTAAACAATTAGGAAAGTGGTCTTGCGAATCGACTTAACCTATAGTATAATTAAGTATGAGTTTATTTGACTTTCTCGGCATAACCACCTTATTCTTCCTTTTAATATTTATATTTTTTTTGTCACGATATAATATGTTTATTAAAAAACAAACTCAGGTTGAGGAAGATTTATCCGATATAGATATTCAGTTAAAACGAAGATCAGATCTTATCAGCCAGTTAATTGAAGTTGTCAAAGGATATGCTAAACATGAAAAAAACGTATTCGTTCAAGTTGCTAAATTACGATCTCAAAACAAAACAAATAACTCCCTCGAACAACTAGTGCAATTCGAAAATAAAACAGCCTCTCTTATGGGGACTATCATTGCCATTGCAGAAAACTATCCTGCGCTTAAGGCTGACAAATCTTATCAAATGCTTATGGATACCATGAAAGAAGTTGAAGACAAAATTGCATTTTTCCGGGGGGATTATAATACAACCGTAAAAAAATTCAATACAAGTTTACAGACTTTCCCCAACTCGCTTGCTGCTGTTATTTTAGGATTTAAAAAGGCTGAGTTTTTTATATATACATCGTAATATGAATACACAAACAAAAGCACACTTCATTCTTATTTTGTTATTTATATTGTTGTTGGTTTCATTTTCATCTTTTATTATTGTCGGTTTAAAAACCAAAGAGCTTCAAAAAAAAGTCCTCAATCCACTGCAGCAAACAACTGCTCAAATTTTAAAAAGTTTAGGAGAAAAACCAAAAACAAACAGACACTTTTCAAATACAGTTATTATTAATACACAAACTTCAATTAACGGATCGTCCACTGATTCTGTTAATGTTATTCGAAATAAAACATCAAGTCAAACATCCCAATACATTTATGTGACACCTCTTCCTCCAACCCCCAATCCAACTTTGATTCAATGGCATAATGATTTTCAAAAAAAGTTTGACGAAATGAGTAGCCAAAATGATAAAAGTTTTAAAGACTTCTGTACAAACAATCCAAATATTCCCATTTGCCATTAAGTATAATTGACTTTTAAACTCTTCTTTGCTATGCTCACATCAGAGAGATACGAAGCATATAATATAAACGAAAGCGCAATGTCCCGCTGAGCGGGACTACGAGGAAAAGGGGTTCGACCTTGCATCGGACAATCGGACCTCTCCAAAACCGCATTTGGAGAGAGTAGCGGAAACCCTTAAGGCACTCGGTTTGCCTTGAAGAATCTGTTCAAAAACGGTTTGCAAAAACCGGAATAAAGACAGGTTTACAACCGTCTGCTTCTTACTCTTTCTCGCTGTTTATAAAACAGCGCTATTATCATTTTCTTATCATTTTATGTGTGGAATATTTGGTGTTGTAAACGACTCTTCAAAAAACGCTGCGCATACGGTCTTGGAAGGATTAAAAAAACTTGAGTACCGAGGATATGATTCCTGGGGAATATCGCTTAAAAAAGAAACCACGCTGCTGGTTGAAAAACATAAAGGTAAAATCGGATCGGCAAAAACCAAGCTTCCCGCTGGTACCACCGCAATTGGTCATACCCGCTGGGCAACGCACGGCGGAGTGACCGACGAAAATGCGCATCCGCACCTTGACTGCACTAGTCAAATAGCAGTAATCCATAACGGTATTGTTGAAAACTACCAGGAACTGAAACAAATGCTGATGAAAAAAAGACATATATTCCATTCTGAAACAGATACCGAAGTTATTGCCCACCTCATTGAAGAAAACCGAAAAACTCTTTCTTTGACACATGCTATATTGCGCGCCTTCAAAACCGTGGTTGGATCAAATGCGATTGCGGTTCTCGACAGGTCAACCGAAACTATCACTGCCTGCAGAAATGGTTCCCCCCTCGTAATCGGTTTTGGAAAAAAAACACACTATATCGCATCAGACACACCCGCATTTCTGAAGTACACTGATAAAGTACACTTTCTCCGCGACGGAGAATGCGCGGTAATCAATATACAGGGAGTTTCTCTCTATGACATAGTGTCTGAAAAACAAAAATCATTCACTCCAGAAATCATCGACTGGAAAGTTGAAGACGCAGAAAAAGGCGGGTTTCCTCACTTCATGCTGAAAGAAATAATTGAACAGCAAACCATCATTCCCAAAACAGCTCAGATAAATATCCCGGAGATCGAAAAAACTGCCGATTTACTCCGATCAGCTTCACACATTGTACTTTCAGGTTGTGGAACCGCCTCCCATTGCGCCCTCATTGGTAAATATTTTTTTTCTAAACTGGGAATAGATACGCAAACGTATGGAGCATATGAATTCTTACCGTTTGCGCGATTCTGCGGGTCGAAAACAGTATTTATTGCAATTTCCCAAAGCGGAGAAACTGCAGATACGCTTATCGCGGTAAAACAAGCCAAAAAACAAGGAGCAACCATCGTTGCACTTGTCAATGCCCGTGGCTCAACACTTGAGCGCCTTGCGGATATTGTTCTTCCGGTCGGAGCGGGCCCGGAAATTGCTGTTGTATCGACAAAAGCCTTTACTGCACAGGTTGCGGTTCTCTATCTTCTCTCACGCGCAGTAAACGGATCGCTCAAAAAAGCTCAGCGAGACATTACATCTCTTGGAAAAACTCTGAAACACTGGATGAATGATACACTACTCCAATCAATTGTCACCCTAACCAAAGACCTCTTAGATCATGAACATATGTATGTGATTGGAAAACATCTCAACTATCCAGGAGCTATGGAATTCGCGTTAAAAATTAAAGAATCCAGTTATGTCCATGCAGAATCCTTTGCAGCGGGCGAGCTGAAACATGGAGTAATCGCTCTTATTCAACATAAAACTCCCTGCTTTATCCTTTCATCTCAGGATGAAGTAAAGTTCGAAACTCTGTCAAGCGCAGCTGAGTTAAAAGCCCGGGGCGGATATATTATTGGGGTCGCTCCCTATCGCTCTCCGGAATTTGATCATAGTATCATCACACCAGAATCTAAAGATCTCACCCTATTCCCAAATATTATTGTTGGACAGCTTTTTGGTTATTATCTTGGAATTGGAAGAGGAACAGATCCGGACAAACCAAGAAATCTTGCAAAAAGCGTAACGGTAAAATAATTGTATATTGACAACACGTACTTTTTTTCTGATACTATAAATAAGGGAGTGTTTATATGAAGAAAAAAAGCAAACTAATTCAGGGAATAATTATTTTATTATGCCTAATACTGCTTATCATCATTGTAAGCAAAACTTTTCCTCTGCAAAAAAAGTCTACTCCGTTTCAGCCGGAACCATCTTTGCAGGAAATTGAAAAACATTATCGTCCTTTTTCCGATCAAACACTCAAATCTTTTGAAAACAAAAAAAGAGTTCTCTATTTTTATTCTTCCTGGGACTCCCAATCCAAATTAGTTAATAAAGATATTGTAAGAAATGTAAAAAAACTCCCGTCTGACACTATGATTTTACGGGTTGATTTCAACGATCCTGACCAAGATAGATCAGAGATTGATCTTGCAAAAAAACACGGAGTAACAAAACAGAATATTTTTGTACAGATCGACAGTCAAGGCAGTGAAGTTGCCAAGTGGAATGCTAGAAACATGAACGAAATCCTCTCAAAACTCAAATAACACTCTTAAAATTCATTCCAGAGTATTTGATTGTATATTTCGTGATGATAAAGAATTTCCCCATTTTTTACTGTTTTTCCAAGCTCAAAAGGACTTCTATTGGCAGTTGCCTGCTTAAGCTCAAGATATTTTTCCTTTACCTCTTTTCCAAGCAGCTTGGCAACCGATTCACTTTTTCGAAAATTGACAATCGCAGTTTGGATCATACCCGGAAGATATGATATGCGCTGACGTTTTGTTCTTCTTTTCTTTCTTGCCGGTCCTTCCAAACCGGTACGAATAAGGGTATACAGCGCAAGATACGGATTTGCATCAGGCCCAACACTGCGCACCTCAACTCGAGCGGAATGTTCTGCAAAAATGGGAACCCGAATCATAGCCCCTCTGTCTACTTCCGAAACTTTGATTTCATTTGGAGCCTCAAAATGCGGATCAAGCCTCCGATACGCGTTTACACTGCTATTCAGTATCAAGCAGATCTCAGCTGCGCTCCCAAGAATCCGGTCGATAAAATCCCAACCAAACTGAGATAGTTGCGCTTTACCCTTTCTGTCAAAAAATAGATTTTTCTTTATTGCATTTATTGATATGTTGGTATGCATTCCGCTTCCATTTATACCGACAATCGGTTTTGGGAGAAATGTCGCGGTTAATCCCATCTGCGATGCGATCTGACGTGCAGTCAGTTTGTAAAGCTGAATCTGATCGGCTGCATTTACAATTTCCGAGTATTTATAATTCATCTCAAACTGAGAAGGAGCAACTTCAGGATGATCTTTTTCATTCTCAAATCCCATCGCCCTCTGGGCCTCAGCGGTTCGATCAATAAACAAGCGGAGCGTATCATTGGGTAACGAATGATAGTAGCCTCCTTTTGAAACAATTTCAAAACCAGTCCGTTCATTGTAGTTTCGCTCTGCATCAAGACCCTGAAGGAGAAATCCTTCAATCTCATTTGCCACATGAAGGTCGTATCCGTGTTTATGGTAACAGTCTTCAGCGTATTTACGAAGCGATCCGCGGGTATCCATCGCGTACGCACTTCCGTCACGGTCCTTTACCATTCCCATGATTAACACCTTGCCGGGACCAAACACGTCGCTCGGAAGCCACCAAAAAGCCCGCCAATCCGGAAGAATACGCAGATCCGACTCTGCTTGCCGAGAAAATCCGCGAATAGAGGAACCATCAAAGGTCAGACTATCATGATTTTTCAGAAAAAACTGCTTGTCATAGTCAAGCATATGAAACCTTCCTTCAAGATCCGAAAATCCAAGAGTCACTGCTTTGATTCGTTTTTCTTTCTGTAAGTACGCAACATAAAAACGCTTAACATCCGAAGAGTCGACTGCATAAGACCGCTTCTTTTTTGCTTCCAAATTCATAATTTCCAGTTCGTCATAGGGTATTTCCAAAAATAATCTCAAGGGATTAGTATTCATAAATTAAAATTAGAATAAAATACAACTATTTAATACTAAAAAATAGTATATATACTATAAAATGTCAATAGTATTTATGAAGAATAGATATTAGCGCTTTTTTGTTGTGTTTGTTGCTTCATCAAAGCACTCAGGAATAAGTGCAACTGGATAGTCTGGGAATTTTTCGACTGAAGAACAGAGAATTACTCCGTTCCCATCTGCAACAATAATCCATTCATTTCCAACTTTCTTTGCAAACCAATACCCACCGCCTACCTCAACATCTTTTTCCTTTACCCCACCTTTTGCATATACTCCATCATTTGAAGTTACTGTAACGGCGAGATTATCCCATTTTTGCCAGTTATTTTTCGTTGCAAGCGCTTTTGCTACGGCTGTTTGTATGTCGGTTTCGACAGACTGAACTGTTGGCTCGAATAGAATAGTTGTTGTTATCGTTGCCTGGGGAATTGTTGGAGTAACCACAATTATCTCTTTTTGCTTCAGTATTTGATTTTGCTGACTCAAATACCAAACCACTCCTCCAACAAGCAGTACCCCAGTTAGAAGACCAATGATTGCATTTTTCATAACTATTTAAATAAATAACCATCTTTACCATCCTATTCCAGCCCGTGAGGTTTTAATAAACACCCCCGTAACTGCATCGATCTTTACCCGTAACGTTTTGTTTTCTCCGACCAAACAACTTACGCTCCACTGAGGCTTTCCACTTATCGCATCCAAACTAAACAGATACTTGTTGTCTTCTGACTCAGCGCAGTATTGCTCAGCAATTTTTGCTGCTCGTACACTGTCAACCCAGTTTTCTCCTACTGGTTTCTTTTTAGAAGGTTTTTCATTTATCGTCTCTACAACGGCCCCGTTTTTGATCAGGAATTTAATCTGCACATTACTTGAAGGAGAGTAAAACTGTACCTGCCATGTTTCGTTTTCTCCGGTTTTTGTTGCGTTGGTAAATAGATCAACCAGGTATGCATCTTTGTGCAGGCTATCCATAGACTTTTTCCCGATTTCATATGCCAATCTGGCGCTTGCGCTGTTTTTCATGTTCAGAAATCCAGTTCCTGAAGGAGCTTGCTTCCGTTGCAGTAAAAAAAAAGCGAGTGCAAAAACTATTACAATACATGCCCCAATTACGAAATAATGGGTTTTCATACATTTCGCTAATTGATAATATCTATTATATCAAAAAGCCTTCATCGCGTTTTTTTTCTGAAGTATGCATTTAAGATTTACCTATGCTATACTATTACCAGTATGAAGAATAGAGTCGTTCTATTTTTCGGGATCATCACAATAGCACTCTTTGTGACTGGTATTTTTCTTCTGAATCAGAGACCAAAACACACCGCTCTTTACAAAGAAGCAAATAATGAAACTGACAAAAAAAATGTTACGGTTGGCGAAGACATATGCACCGAATTTTCAAAAGAATGGGTCACTTCAGCTCTGAATAAACCAATTATAAAAACCGAAAAACTTGACTCAACCGGGCTACATGTCTGCAAGTACTTTGTAGATGAAAATAATTTTGTTACGCTTCGGTTAAACAACCTCAGTGCAGAAAATCAAAAAAAAGGCCAGATCGCACTGGGAAGAACAATCACCACTAGTGAATCAATTCACATGGATCATTTTATTGTCAAGCAAGAGAACGGACTGATTAATAATACGGTGCTTATTTTAAATCCCAACTTATTTATGGCTGTCGACCGCTCCTCAACAAAAGCTGCTTCTGACGATGAAATAATTAACTTTGCTTCAGATATTTCCAATCGAATTCTCAAAAGAGACTTCCGAACATCACCAATTATTCCAACCGAAAAAAAGGAATCCCAAGTTCCTCTTCCTCAGGAAATGGATATAATCCGTTCATTTTTTGAAGTCATTGGTGAAGGTCGCGCTTCAAATGCTGTTATGATGATGACTCCCGCAAACACCTCAGATGACAGCACAAAACAAGCATGGGGAGTACAGTTTAATGCATTCAAATCGATAAAAGTAATAACAGTTGAACCTTCGATGCCAGGTGATTGGAATGATAGTATCCATAGTTATAAGGTAACTCTTCAGGTTGAAATGAAACCAGAGGCATCATCAGCTTTACCTATCCCAAACTACGGATGGGAAAACGGAACAAATACCCGCTGGATACACCTTGAAAAAATAAATAACCGATGGATGGTTGGGAGCATAGCAACAGGGCCTTAATCAAAACATATCACCTGTGGTTTTCCCTGTTTCATAATACCCTGACATCCAAGTTCGATAACCCATACTGAACAGTGACCAAATGTTTTGTTTGTATAAAGTTTTCCGCTCATTCCCTGACGAAGTTCTTCCCGAGTCAAACTCACCTGACATCTCCCCTCACATTCACTGCTGTCACGACACAAATTACCGCGATCAATTGTTTTTCTGTTGCATGACTCAAACGGGTCGGGTCCAAGTTTTCTCCAAGTCCCTCCCTGCCCAATACAGTCTTTTTCATTTTTCGGAAGCGGTGTTTTCCCCCTGCAGCTTACAACCGGTTTCTGATATGAAGGATTTCCGTGTTTAACCCATGATCCGTTCTCACAGATCCAAGCATCTTCTCCTCCTGCAGCAAAACGGAGAATAAGAATTAACCCTGCAATACACGCCATTATAAAAATAATCTTTTTCATTGTTTTTTATTGAAAAAAAATCCAAATATATTTCCGAAAAAATTTTCTATGCTTTGAAAAATTCCACCAACAAACTTTATACCTTTTGTTTGAGAGACTGATGAACCGGGTGCGTTGTAATCATTCTGATATGCTCCAATCTGGTAATACTCAATTTTGTCTGAAACAACCTGCGCAAAAAACAACCCCTTGTCATTTGCTGATACATACCGCACATGATCATAATCAAACGCAGGTGTTTTATCACCCCCGGTATTACCAAAAATCTTCAGTGTTTCAATCGCGCTCTGCTCTTCTCTCCCTGTCACCATAACATACATACTACCTGGGGAAACCGACATACTGGTGAATGATGGTTCACGCCGGAACTCTTTTATAAAATTATTTCGCCCAAATACATACAGTCTTTCATGTGTCCGCATTGCGATGGTACTTCCGTCAAACGATTCGTCCATTATCTGAGGAACTGCTCGTATTTCACCGATTTCCTGTAATTGGACATCGGCAATACTTCGTTCGCACCAGCCGTTAATTCCATCCTTACAACGGGATATGATGTTGCTGTTTCGCCTGAACAGAATAAAACTACCATACCCTTGTAAATCCCTTCCGTCTCCAACTCCTTCGACCTCCCTACGCGTATACTTGTGCAGCGATGAATTAATAAGGGAATTAGGATACAGGTAAAATCCATCTGGAGAAACATCTAAAAAAATTGCGGATTTTTTATCCATTTGTGTTGTTCCTTTTTCGTTTCCGGATAAATCGAATATTTTTACCGTCTTATCCTTATCCGTTTTACCCGGTGCACCGGTATTGAAAAAAACACCAACTATCCTGCCATCATATGAGGAATCAATTGCGAGAGTTTTTTGATTGGAAACAAAGTATGGAATAGGTGACTCCTTTTTTATCTTTCCCGTCAAAGGATCAATAAAAAAAAGTGATGATTGCTTTGTTTTGTTATTACTCACTGATACAATGAGTAGTTTTCCGTTTTTGGCTGAAACCATTTGATCGATAAAGCCCTTCCCTGGTCCTAATTGTTTTTTCCACAATAGTCGAGGGGTGATGATCGATAATCCGTTATCGTTTTCCCTTCCTCCTATTTTTTCAAATATAATTTCAGTAGTAACCTCAGGATGTACCAACACAACAGTTTTAAACTGTGAATAATATCCCTTTGCAGAAAAAGTTACTTCGAATGCACCGGGTTGCAAATCATTTTTTGTAACTTCGCCTGGAACATCAAAAGCATGGCGGAAATGTTCATTTACCGTAAATACGCTTCCTTGTACGGGATTACCGTTTTGATCTTTGAATCTGATATTCCAATCAACTGGTTTATCTTTTAATATAAAATTTACCCCTGTCAAAGTAAGTCCTGAAACATGGCACGTGTGTAAAACATCAATCGTATTAAATGTAAGCTGGACCTCTTTCTGTGAAGAATCAGAGTATGAAGCATGAGACGCGGTAACGTTTATTTTACCTAACTTATTTATCCCTGTTATATGATAAGATCCTGTTTTTCCTGTCGTTGCGGTTGCACCTGTGTCTGTCATAACCGTTGCTCCAATAACAGGTTTACCAAAAAGATCTTCAACCCGACCGTATATTTCTCCAGCAAATGAAGGAATCTCAAATTGCAGCTCATCATGCAATCCCCCTTCATCATCAAATACTTTAACCCGATAGTCTGTCTGGTTTTTACATGAGTTGCCCGATTTACTTACGTCAACAGAAAATATCTTTTCACTATGAATTGTTGCTCCTCCCGCGACTTGTTTTCCTGATTCAGTTATTGAACCCATATTATCTGCCCTCTCCCACTTAATAACTGCATTACCCGATTCCTCACCGGAATTTTTTATCTCAAACTTTGCAATATATTCAGTAAGAGAGTCTGTTTTTCTCTCAATAACAAAGTTAAGAATCTGAAATCGTGAAGGTGTGGGAAGTTTATCAATAATGAGTGAATATAAATTATCTTTTTCGCTTTGTTCAGAAATATCTTGATTGGGATCAATCATAAGATTGACCTTGGTAAGTTTGCCCGGCATTGCTTCAAAAGGAATTGTCTTTTCCCAGAAAAACGGTTTGAGCGTATGATCCTCCTTATATTTCTGTAATAATCCGCTGATATTGCTTTCATCTATCAGAAAATTTTTAATAGTTCCGGTAAACGTCTGCGATCCGCTTTGCTGTGCACCAAAAAATGTCAACTCCGGAATCATCTCGTTTTCCATCAAAAATCCTCCACCTGAAACAGGTTTTTTACGGTCGGTTGTTGTTCCATAACTTACATTTACGGGTATATCCCATGTATAGGCAGACCCGTTATTCAGAACATGTATCGTAAGGGTTTTTTTATTATCGTCATAATACAGTCCGGGAGAGTGATGATTGTACCACGTGCTGATTGCAGTAAGATTCGGCGCATAGTACAAAGGATCAGCTGTACATCTATCTTTCATAGTACGAAGTTTTGGACTAATACAGTCATCTATCAAGGGCTTACAAAGCAACATTGCTTTCAGCGTAGTTATCACATCTACAGAAAGAGTTTTGCCTTTTTTTGCAACATCATAAATATTTTTTAAGTAAAAAATCATCTTTGACGCAGAAGACAGCGCGCCTGTACTGCAGTTTGCTTGAAACATATCCCAACATAAATCTGCATGCCAAAAAAAATGATAGGCTGCAGCTTGCGAATAACAAACATCAAAGTTCTGAAACGCCCAAGCAGTTTTTGTTAAAAAAAATACCGAGGAGATAAAAAGATAAAAACTTACAAGAATAGATATAAATATTCTTTTCGTATTACTCTAGTATACCAAAAACTAATACATATATAATTCCATTTGACAGAGTTTATTATTCCTGTTACTTTTAAGTATTATCATTTTATTCAATTATGGCAAAGAAAAAAAAGGTGGTAAGAAAAAAAACTGCGGTCAGAAAAACGGTAAAGAAAAAAACCGTAAAAAGAAAAGTTGTTGCTAAAAAGAAAACAGCCAAAAGAAAAAGAAGATAACAGAAGTTCTTTTTGACTTTTAGTTAGGTACATGATATACTAGTGTTTTGTTAGATAATCATGAGTATTGTTACGGTTCCATTGAAACTGCTTTGTAACCCATCCCAATATCTCTACCTATTCTCGTATTTATTACGCATCTAAGTCATTGTTCATGAATACTGTTTTATGAAGAACTATACAGACAGAAAGGAGGTGAGTACGTAATGGACAAAAAGAAACTATTTGTTGGAAATCTTCCGTGGTCAGTCACGAATGATTCGCTGAAAGAGCTTTTTTCTCAGTTTGGAGAAATTGTCGAGGCAATCGTCATAACAGACCGTTTCTCAGGAAGATCAAAAGGATTTGGTTTTGTTACCTTTGCCAATGAAGCAGATGCAGAACGGGCAGTTGCAGAAATGGCAGAAAAAGAAATAGAGGGAAGAAAGATGGTGGTCAACGTCGCCAGACCTCGGGAAGAACGACCAAGAAACGGTGGCGGAGATCACGGTGGACGAAGAGATTTCAGACGCGACTACTAAACAAAAAACACTATCTGAACTCAGATCGCACACACGATTTGCCCACGATTTTAAGGAACCATTTCCAATAAAATCAAGGATTCCAGTTGTATTGCGTTTGACGCAATAACAAAAGGATAATAAAACGGATAGTGTTTTTTTATTGGTATAATAAAGCATGGAGCAAGATAAAATTCTACTAACGCTGTACGGTGCTGCATGGTCTCCTCATTCTAAAACTGTTCAGAGTTTTTTTCAGAAACATCATATTTTGTATGAATACATTGATCTTGAAGAAGAACCTGAAAAGGCTGATGAGGCAGAGAAATTAGCCGGCTCAAAGTCTTTACCAGTTGTTGTGTTTCCCGACAATACTTTTTTAGTTGAACCAACCGAACAGGAACTTATTTCTGTATGCAAACGGTTACATATTATCTAACGATACTATGAAATACTTAATAAAAGTTCTTATAAACGCAGTAGCATTAATTATTACCGCGAACATTATAAAAGGAATACATGTTGAATCGCTTCAATCTGCTGTGATATCCGCATTTATTCTTGGACTCGTGAATGCAGTAATAAAACCAATTATGCTTCTTATCACACTTCCGATAAACTTTTTGACTCTCGGTCTGTTTACCCTTGTTATTAACGGCCTTATGTTATGGATTACCTCCCTTTGGGTGCAGGGATTTACGATAGATAACCTATTTTATGCAGTGCTTGGTTCAGTCGCACTATCAATCGTCTCAACAATTCTATCCTTCTTCGTACACGATTAATTACTGAGTCGCTGTGGGACGAACTAATTTCATCACTTTCTGTGCATTGATCTGATTTATTGCCCGATCCCACAACTCTCCTTTGACGATCACTCTGTCACCGACTTGCAAATCGTTGAACGAAATTTGGGTGTCTTTTTGTGTAAATACTGTCGTGCCCGTGACATGCACGGTCTGCACACCTCTGCTTTGTGTCTGGATCGAAAACATATCACTTCCCTTTGTGGATATTGTTCCATTGAATACTGCATTTCTCCGTTGGATCGACATATTGCGGATATATCGGGCATCAATCTCTGTTTCAGAGTATTCGGTATCTGAAACTTTATGCCGATTACCAATAACCGCGAGTTCATCTTGGACAGAAAACTCTGAAAGCGTTGCCTGAGCTCCGAATCGTCTCCGTAGCTGCGTGGTTGACAAGACATTGACAGTAAAAATTGTCCCGTTGCTCTCAGAAATGGTGAGAACTGAACCGTTCATTGCGGTGAGTGTCCCGCGGATCCGCTTGGGGATATTTTTTTTGACGGTATCTTTTAGCTGGTTCATCATTTCCCGTTTTGACTCACCTGTTGCATTTCTCATTTTCATTTTTTCATCGAGAAATTGAGTCCGAATCTCCTGCTTTTCCTGCCTGATATTTTCTCGAATTGTTTGTCGAACCGTTTCCGCATCGACCGGTTTGTTCCATAATCCCAACAAAATAATTCCTCCAAGAAGCACCTGAACAAATTTATTTTTCATACGTAATAATCAATTATTTCAATTAATAATGTCACTCGGTGACTTCCCGCACAACAACCAGCTCTGTTTCGGAAACTTCCCCATCAATATATGCAGTGACAAAAATACGGTTTTCGCCTTCATCAAGCATGACGGTTTGGGTAAATACTCCATTTCCGTCAGCTTTCAGTTCAGAGTCGTTCACAATTACATCGGCTAACGGAGCAGTTTTCCCGCTTACTGCAACTGAACTAGCAGTAACTGTTGCATTATTCTCCGGGCTTGTTATTGTAAGAGAGAGTGCGCCTTTTTCAGGAATATATTCCTGTGTTGTTCCTTTTTCCATCGGCAGTTTTTCAAGCGATCTACTTCTTTGAGAGATAAAAACATACCCTCCAAAAATGAGCCCAATAAGAGCTAATAAAATAAGGCTTACGGTAATTTTATTCATATACGTATATTTTCCTATATACACCCAATAAAATCAAACAGAATTCTGAAACAATGTAAATTTTAGAGCCATAATATAATACAATTTGATACAATTGAATATGACAGAAAATCCTGTGCAAGCGCCAAAGGCAAAAGAGGGAAAAGTATTACTCATCGGCAGACCAAATGTCGGTAAATCAACATTTGTCAATGCGGTAATCGGCCAAAAAGTTGCGATTACCTCGCCAAAACCGCAAACCACCCGTTTTCCCATAAAAGCAGTATACCGTGAACCACGCGGTACTATATTGTTTGTTGACACCCCGGGGCTATTCGGAAAAACAAAAGACCTGCTCTCAAAGCGTATTAATCAACAGACGCTTGACGCGATTAACGACGCAGTCGATGTTGTTATATACATGGTCGACCACACCCGCAAACGGGACTTTGAAGAAGCACACGCACTCGGTATTGTACGCAAAATCAAAAAACCGGTACTTCTTGTCGTCAATAAAATCGATGATCTGGGCAAATCATACCTTCCGCAGTATGCGTTTATGGAAGAAGAGTTTCCGGAACATTTCCATATTTCTTCGCTCAAACATCTCCACCTCAAACCACTCATTAAACGGATTTTTGAACTTCTTCCCGAAAAGTCACCCGAACAAAAACCGCTGTTGTCCGAAGCCGATGAAGACCGTGTGTATCCGATTGTCAATATCGGAAGTAACACATTTGTCGCTGAATTAATCCGCGAAAAAATATTTCTTATGATGGGAGAGGAAATCCCGTATACCACGACAGTTATTGTTGACGAAATAAAAAACCGCAACTCAGGTCTACTCTACATAAAGGCCCGTGTCCTTACCATTCATGACCGGTATAAACGGATGCTCATCGGCAAAGAAGCACGGAAAATCAAGGAAATCGGGAGCTATGCCCGTAAGGAAATCGCACTTGCGACCGGAAAGGATGTGTACCTCGATCTTACCGTGCATGTCGACCCCCACTGGCAGGAAGTGTATTATTAAGAATACTTAAACTATATGTCTCTTCTACTTAATACAAAATCTAAATGAGTTAAAAGTACCGCAATATCTTCATTTGATGCTGGTATTGGATACTTTTCAGCTTTTTGTTTAAAGGATCTTAAATGACCTGGATTCACTGAAACTCTTTCCCATCCTGAGTAACCTCCAGATGTTACCTGCATATGAATGTGTGGGTCATATAGTTCATTTGCTATTTGGTACATAACAACTTTATTTTTTGAATCTTTTCCTAATACATATATTGCTGATTGGTTTGCTTCAATTATGTAGCCCTGCTCATTTGGCGGAAGTGAACGAGTAAATGTTTCTGAGATATAAACACAGTCTACTAATTTTTTCCCATCCAATTCATAAGTAGCTTTATCAGGATTGTGTATTACTCTTAATCGGTTATCTGCTCTTTGCCCTCTATCTTTGTTTCCTGTTCGAGACTGTTCTCTTAGTTCTATCTCTTTAATCACTGCAGGATTTTTAATTATTCCTAGATCTACTAACACCTGTGCAGGTAATGATGGTAAAATAATTTCTTCATTTCCCAGTATTCCTTGGGAAAAACATCTATGAAGAAGGGACAATGCTTTTGATTTAGCCCCCTTTCGAGTAACCAAATCTTGTGTTAATGGATACTCCCGGCCAAGAATAGCCTCCCTTAAGCCTCTAACTGCATGGGTGTAAAATGAAATGTAATCTTTTGGACCTAAATCAAGTTGATGTTCTAGTCCTTTTAAACCTATTAATCCCAACACCAACAAACTCTGTCCATTACTTTCTAATCTGGACCATTCTCTTATATGGGGATTGAATTTAGGCGGGGCTAAAGGTTCTCCTTTCAACATTCTATTATTATACTATCTTATAGTAGTATATTCAAGGATATTTATCTTCGGTGAAGGCGTTTTATACACTCCTCTTTCCCCAATATCTCCATAGATTCATTCAAAGGAGGGGAGATTTTTTTGCCGGTTATGGCAACCCGAAGGATCATAAAAAACTCACTGTTTTTCAGTTCTGAATTTTTTGCTGTCTGAACAAGTTGATTGCCGATATTTTCAATCGTCCAGTCTTTTACTGATTGAAGATCTTCTCCAACCTTTTTTAATAAATCTTTATGCACACTTATGTCCACCTCGAAGGTGGACAACGGCTTGAAGAAAAATTCACAAAGCGGTAAATAGTCGGATAATTTTTTTATCCGCTCCTGAATCAACGGAATTGTTCTTTCGACCAATGTTTCATCAAGTACTACGTCATGTTCCTTGAAGTAATCGACAATTTGACATTTGAGCTTTGACATTTGAGCTTTCCTTATGTACATTCCATTCATCCACTCGAGTTTCACCGGGTCAAACACCGGTGCTGTTGTCTGCACATCCTTAATGTCAAAAACACGAATATATTCCTCCAAATTAAAGATTTCTTTCTCCTGCGGGTGACTCCACCCCATTAATGCAAGATAGTTAATAAGCGCTTCGGGAAAAATTCCTCTTTCAAGATAATCTGAAGCCCATACCGGATTCTTCCGTTTGGATAACTTTGATTTATCAGAATTCCGGAGAAGTGAAGTATGTCCGAATACCGGAAGCTCCCAACCAAATGCTTGGTACAAAACTATGTGTTTTGGAGTTGACGGAAGCCATTCCTCTCCCCGAAATACATGAGTTATTTTCATCAGGTGATCGTCCACCACCACTCCCAAATGATAGGTTGGAAACCCATCTGACTTTAGAATTACCTGATCATCAAGATTGGATCCCGAAACTTTAATTTCACCGCGAAGAGTGTCTTTAAATATTATTTCTCCCTCAGGAATCAGCAATCGCACTACATACTTCCTTCCATTTTTAATTTCTGTTTGTATCTCATTTTGAATATGAAGACAGTGTCTGTCGTATTTTGGAATTTGTTTTTTTGCCTGCTGTTCTTTTCGCATCTTGTCGAGTCTTTCAGGAGTGCAGACACAGTAATACGCTTTTCCTTTTGCGATAAGCTCTTGCGCATATTTCTGATAAAGAGGCAACCGTTCGGATTGACGATACGGCCCATATGGACCTCCAACAAGAGGAGACTCGTCTGCTGTTAAACCCAACTCTTTCAATGTATGAAGCATTTTTTCTTCCGCTCCTTTTACCAGTCGTGTCTGATCCGTGTCTTCAATGCGAATGATAAACTGCCCGTTGTTTTTTTTTGCCCATGCAAAATTCATCAATGCTGTTGCAATCGTGCCAACATGAACATCTTTTCCTGTTGGAGACGGAGCGATTCGTGTACGTATCATGAAGATATTATATCAATCAATCATCCCCATAAAGCTTTCAGTTTCGGGAAACGAGGAATATTAAATAAATCCATATATGCTAAATTCCATCCAGTATGCAAAATTTCGTGATTGTTTAACGCCCAAATCATCTGTAGTGCTATAACAGGTGTTTTGCTCCACGGAACAGAAATTCTGATTGCTCCAATATCTTCTCTTTGGAGAGTTTCAATAACACTGAAAGTCGAAGAGTCAAGTTGTTCTAATAATTCGTCCTTTGAAAAAGGAGTGGAATTTTGTATCTCAACATATTCACTGTTTCTTTTAAACAACAACTCCCCCGTTTTAATCCCCTGTACATAGTCTCTTGTTGTGTCAACTTGATGAAGAAGATTTTGTCTCGGTGAATCCGATTTAACTAATCCGTTATCAACCAAATGGATATCTAATTTTTCTTCCGGAACAAGTGAATAATATTCCCGATTTATATCGCGGTTCATTAAAAATGAGTGTATAAAGTCTAAGGCTGATTTATTTACTACTTTTTGAATTTTTTGATTTACAACATCTTTATATTTTTTCATAGTTGTTCTTGAGTTCTAACTTCTTACTAACAATCTTTTTCATTTTTAATTATACGCCTTTGCTTGTAGATTAAACATCTCTGCATATTCTCCTTTTCTGTCCATAAGTTCTTCGTGTCTACCATGCTCAATTATTTTCCCTTTTTTCAAAACAATAATTTCATCAGCGTTGCGTACTGTTGAAAAACGATGAGATATCATAATAACCGTCTTATTTTTGACAAGTTCCAATACCCGATTGAATATTTCATGTTCGGTTTTAGCGTCAACCGCAGCCGTCGGCTCATCTAAAATCGTAATATGACTGTTTCGTATAAATGCCTTTGCCAAAGCAATTCTCTGCCACTCTCCGGTTGATAGCTGTTCTCCGTTCATAAACGCTGTCCCGAGTTGCTGTTTGTATTTTTGGGGGAGTGATTGAATAAATGTATCGGCTCCAGCCATTGTTGCTGCATTTCGGATTTCGAATTCATCTGTTATTCGGCCGATTTTCCCGATTCCGATATTCTCGTTTACCGTAAGATCGTACCCTACATAGTCTTGAAACAATGTAGCAAACAAAGAGCGAAGTGTTTGAAGCGGAATTAAACGGATATCAACACCGTTTATCAATATTTTTCCTTCCTGAACATCATAAAATCTGCTTAACAATTTTATAAGCGTTGTTTTACCGGATCCGTTCTCTCCAACAAAAGCTATTTTCGTCTTTGCTTTGATTGTTAAGGAAAAATCAGAGAAAACCTTCCTTTTACTGTTTGGATACCGGAAATGAACACGCTGAATATCAATAGAAATTCCTTTATCGATATTTGGAATAACTGGATTATTGCTTTCTACAATTAGGTTTTTTAATTCCAAAAATTTTCGAATCTCTGCAATATACAAATTAACCTCATATCCGTAATTAATGTTTTTCACTAAATTAGACAGGGCGAGAGAAAAAGCACCAAGGTTATTCAGATAAAAAAGAAGTAAACCCGCAGTAATTTCTTTAAAAACAAGTTTTAACAACAGCTCAACTGTAATATACCAAACGGGAAAGTTCGATAAAACCACGCCTCCAAATCCAAAAACAACTCTTTTTTTTTCAATCTGTTTTTGATGCGTATGAAACTCTCCTAAAAGATTACGTATCTTCCCTATAAAATAATCTCCGACGTCATATAAAATAAATTCTTTGATATAGGAAACATTCTCGAACAAGCCAGCAAAGTATTGAAATTTTCTTCGGGTCGTTGAATCCGCATCTTGAATATTCCATGCAGATTGACCAAGTCTCAGTAGAATAATCAATGAGGGGATCTGAAATAAAAACAACATTGCAAGCCAAACAAAGCTAATCTGAGCTATGATAACGCTTTGAACAATAATTTGAACAACATTGTACAAGCTCCAAAACGCGATATTCAGCATTTCTGTAGGTCTCCAGGTATAAGTATCAAGTGCTTTTTGTTTTAAATCTAAGAATGAACTATTCTCAAAAAATCCAAGATCCAAAGTATTCAGTTTTTTTACTATTGTTTCAGCAAAAAAGGCCTCCAGGTCAAAACGCATGATTTTAAAAAGTCCTTCCAAAAAAGTATCTAAAAAATACCATCCCACATCAAAACTGATTTTGAGGGCTATCAGATACAAAAAAGTTATCAAAGCTAATCCTTCCGCTTTAGTTGCCCCTACAGCCAAATCTATAATTTGTTTTAAAAACCAGTAGGACAATATGGGAAAAAATACATAACATAAGGTCGTTAATACCCGAATACAAAACTTTACCTTATTTATTGAATAGCTAATTGTAAGAATCCACAATAAATTCTTTACAAGCTGAAAAAAACTGAATATTTTGTGTTTCATAATCGAAAAAGTTACACTTTATGCCAAACCTAAATACCGTTTTACATATTTTCCGGTAAACGATTTATTGCAAGAAACAACGTTATTCATCACGCCCTGAACAACAACCTCGCCCCCCCTTTCCCCTCCTTCAGGGCCAAGATCAATAATCCAATCAGCACGGGTGATAACATCAAGATTATGCTCAATAACTATGACTGTGTTGCCCTTCGATACTAGGTTATTCAAAATGTCTATTAATTTTTCTATATCAGCTCTATGAAGTCCTGTTGTCGGCTCATCAAGAACATAGATATTCCCTTTTTTATGCAGTTCGCTTGCAAGTTTGACTCTTTGAGCCTCGCCGCCTGATAGTGTATTCAGTGATTGACCAAGAGTTAGATAACCAAGTCCAACAGATTCTAAAACGGCTAATCGTCTTAGTATTTCTTTTTCTTCAAAGAAACAAATCGCCTCACTGATTGTCATATCTAAAACATCAGCAATAGATTTCCCTTTATATGTAAAAGAGAGTACTTCCTTTTTATATCTCCTCCCGCTGCATTCTGCACATATAAGCGTTACACTGCTTAAAAAATGCATATCTATTTCTCGGTAACCAAGTCCCTCGCATGTTTCACAAGCTCCTTGAGAGTTAAAACTAAAAAGACCAATACTTTGTTTCGTTGCCAATGAAAAAATCTTACGGATTCGATTAAATACTTGTGTATATGTTGCCGGATTACTCCGGGACATTGCACCAATTGAAGACTGGTCAATAACAATTGAACGAGGGTATTGAGAGAGGAAACAGTCAAAAATAAGCGAACTTTTTCCAGATCCTGCAACGCCGGTAATGCAAGTTAATTCGCCAACCGGAATCTTTGCGCTGACATTTTTTAAGTTATTTGCTTTTGCATTGGAAATCGTTAAAAAGCTTTCAGATCTGTTATTCTGCTTGGGTTTATTGAGTTGCGAGTTACCTCCTATATATCTTTGCATATATATTCCCGTTATTGATTCGCTTTGACTCACAATATCAGTAGGTTTTCCAGCATATATTATTCTTCCTCCCTGTTTTCCCGCTCGTGGGCCGATATCAACTATCATATCTGCAGACCTTATGACTTCCAAATCATGTTCAACAACCAATACAGAGTTTTCCTTATCTCTTATTCTCTTCAGTAAATAGATCATCTGTTTTATATCTTTCGGGTGAAGACCGATTGTCGGTTCATCAAGAATATAGAGCATTTCAACAAGACTACACCCTAACTGACGAGCTATTTTAACCCGCTGTGACTCACCCCCGGAAAGAGTTCGCACCGACCTACTTAATGAAAGATATCCAAGTCCTATATCGGAAAGACTGCTGATCATTTTTGAAATTTTTTCTGTAATGGGTTTTGCAAGCGGGTGATCTATTTTTCGAATAAATACAAGTAAATCGTCAAGTTCCATATTCACAAGGTCAACAATCGTTTTTCCTTCGATAGCAACTGAACGCGCCTTTGTATTTAGCCGCGATCCATCACACCCTCTACAATGCGTCAATTTAAAGAAGCGGTGATCGTGTCCCAAAGCTGAGGACGAAAGACCCCTTCTATCCGCTCTTCGTCTTAAAATACCTGTTATTACCCCTTCAAAACTATAGTTTTGAATAAACCCCTGTGTCTTGTCACTTAAAATAATTCTCTCACTGTATAATAGTTTGTTTAACTCCTCACGACTAAAATGTTTCAGCGGTTTAGAGACATCAAACAAACCGCTTGCAACAATAATGTTCGTTCTCCGACTGTTTGGCTTAAATTCAGAATGTCGGATCCCCCCACTTATAATGGATTTGTTCCAGTCAAAAACAGCATTTTCATCAATTGTAAGCTCTTCTCCTAATCCTCTGCATTTTTTACATGCCCCTTCAGGATTATTAAATGAGAAAAGATTTGAGTCTCCAATTTCTGGGATTCCATACCGGCTGAATAAGAGACGAAGATACGTATAGATTTCAGTTACGGTTCCAACGGTTGATCGAGGATTTGTCCCCAGTTTTTTTTGATCAATAACAATAGCCGGAGATATACCACTAATCTCATCTGCCTTCGGAAGACCAATTTTAGGAAGTGATTTACGCGCATAGGTACTCAAACTCTCCAGATACTGTCGCTGTGCCTCTGCATATATAACATCAAAAACAAGCGAGGATTTTCCCGCACCAGATAAACCGGTAAATACCACAAGTTTATTTCGTGGAATATCAACATCCACATGTTTCAAATTATGTTCATACGCATTTCTGACTCGTATATTCATTTGGGGCGATTATATACCATGCCCTAACGTCATACGCAAGCGGGTTTTTCAGTAACGTATAATATTCGTATGCTGTTTACAAAAGAGTTTGCAGAAATATGTGATACCTCAAAAAAAACGATTATTCACTATGACCGAATCGGGCTACTAAAGCCATCACGCCGGAGAGGGATATTCCGTTTATATGAGCCTAAACAGGCATTGATTTTTCAAAAAATAACTCTTCTTAAACAGTTCGGCGTGAAATTAAAAGATATTAAAATATATCTCCATCGCAACGACTTACTCCAAGCTTTGTTTGAAAAAAAAGATAAAGAAATGACTGAACAAAAAAAAATTCTTGAAAAACGAATACAAAAAGCAAAAGAATTTGTGTCGTCACTTAAAACAAACCACCTTCTTATTTCACCCAAAATAAAACACATATCGCCCTATTGGATTTATTCCCTGAAAAAACAAGGTCGGTATGTCGATATAGCATCTCATCAAAGAGAAGTTTTTGAGCGTGTTGGAGATAATACCTATCATTATCCTGGTATGACTATCTTCCATAATAAAGAGTACGCCCCCCATGATTCAACCATGACTACCTGTGTACACCTCGGCAATGCAAAACCTAAAACCGTCGCAGGAGTTGATCTTGCTCAAGTTCCTCAACACAAAACACTTAGCTATATGCATATCGGTTCGTACTCCTACATGTCCTATGTGTGGCAATTTATGGATACATATGTCACGGAAAACCATCTGAAACGTCTTCCCGAGTTAGACTGCAGAGAAATATATTGGCGCGGAAGTTTTGTAGAACAAAACGAAGAAAATTTGGTAACCGAACTTCAAATACCTCTCCAATAATTTCCAGCCTCCTCTTCTATTTGAGGAATTATTGGCAACACTTTTGGATCAGTTGCGGTTCGATTAAGCCGTAATATTTGCCTATCAAATAACTGAGCAGACATACCCCTTTCGTTCATTTTAGTCTCCCATAAGGCAAGTTGCTCCTGCATTACCCTTTTAGATAGTAAAACAGAATTATCGCTTTCAGTAAAATGGAAATCTACTAACAGAACACCGTTGTCCGGGTCAAGATACTGCCAAAGTCTGTTTACGGTAAGCCAGTGAAGAGATAATGGAATCCTAAAATAACCGTGATCTGGCGCATAAAAAACGCCATGCAGCGCCTGGCAAACATGTTATTAACTGAAATCCGTTAATAGCATTTTTCCTTAAGTAATTAGCGGTTTGCATCTTCCAATCAGCATGTTTAAAAAAATCCTTTCCAACAATTAACTTCAAATTATTTTGTTTATCATCAGCAACTTGACCTTGACTTCGCCTTTCTGTCAAAGTTAAAGCAACTCCTCCTGCAACTAAGCCTTTTTCCCGCAAGGATCGAATAAAAGTGAGAGGCGCAAAAGGATCAAATATATGTACTGGAACAGGAAAAGATGTGAGAAAATCAGGAAAATCTCCGATTGCAGCACCTAAGCTTTCTTCATACTCTGGATATTCCCGATCATATAAAACGTCTGGTCCAATGATATTTTCATATCTGAGTCTAAACCGAAAATCATATCTTTTATTTCGCAAAGAACCAGCATATTTTATAGTAGACTGCTCCATATAGTAGGATAGTAAATCCTATAGTATATCAATCACGGAGCAATTATTCAATCAATCCTCGTTCCTCATCCGAAGCTATGACGCGGAATCCGACATGCGACTGACCTGCGAAAAAAAGTCCTTCTCCAACTCCTGCAGAAAGCAGAAAATGCTTTTCTCCTCCGGTTAAATAAAACGTGTTGGTGATTTTATCAACTGCAGCAGTCGACTGTTTCAAAATAATCTGCATACTTGAGTTTGTCACAATTGCTTTTCCTTCATCGGTTGCAAGAAAGTCTTCTGCATCCTGAGTAATGGTTGTCAAACCAAGTGAATATTTTCGGGCGCGCTTTGCAAAATTATGAAGATATGCACCCGAATCTTTATGCTTGATGAGATACCACGCCTCATCAACAATAAGTATTCTCTTTTTCTTTTCCCCCCGCCGAACCGTATTCCAGATGTAATCAAGAACAATATACATGGCAACCGGTCTCATATTTTCTTCCAAATCACGAATTCCGAATACCGTAAAATGATTTTTAATGTCAAAGTTCGAGCGCTGGTTAAAGATTCCTGCAGCCGAACCCATCACAAATTTTTCCAAACGCCCCGCAAGTTCCTTTGCCTCCGGAGTTTCCATTCCTAAAAACACTTTATATAAGTCTTCAAGAAGAGGCGCCTGGTTTTTAAACGTATCTGGGTCTTGAGTAATTCCTTTTTCGCGATAGGTTAAAACGAGCGCACGATCAAGCAGTGCATCCTGCGCAGGTGTTAAATCGCCCATAATCACCTTCATAAGCGAATGGAGATCAAGAATTTTATTCGAAAGTTCGTCCGGCTCCGGATGATCGACTGCCAAATCAAACGGATTAATTTTGTACTCTGAATTATTGGAAAACATCACAAACTCTCCCCCCATTGATTCACTCAGTTTTTTATACTCATTTTCCGGATCAATAATAATCACATCCACATCCATCATGAGAAGCCGTAGCGCTTCAAGCTTCACGTAAAAACTTTTCCCTCCCCCTGATTTACCCAAGATTACAGAGTTTGCATTCTCCAGAGTAAACCGGTCAAAAATAATCAGACTCCCGTCATGCTGATTAATTCCATATAAAATTCCTTCGTTCCGAGTCAGCGACGCTGTTGAAAACGGAAATGTCATCGCTAGTGACGTAGAGTCCATATTGCGCCACACGGACAATTTATCGGAGAACATCGGAAGCGTTGCCTTAAATCCTTCTTCCATTTCAAGTGTTGCCTGCTTAGCAATAATAAGGATTGAGGAAAGCGTCGAATCAACCTCTTTTGTCAAAGTATCCAACTCTTCTTTTGAATCTGCGGGGATGGTTATATACAAACCAAATTGGAAAAACCGTTCAGCGCCTTTTGCAAGCTCCGCCTGAAGAGCTAATGCATCGTCAAGTGAAACCTGAACCGTTGGATCAACAACTTTTCCCGCTTTAATATCAGCCTCGATTGTTGCTTCCATCTCGGCTATTTTCCTCCGTAACTCATCCAATACCGTCTTTGATTCTGTCGGATACACATACATTGAAATATACAGCGGATGATCAAACGTTATAAGCGAATATAGCCAGTTTGCCGAAACATAGCGAGGATATCCAACAACATACAGCGTCCGGTAAAACTTCTGGTCGATTTTAAGGTGATTAAAGTCAGTCTCAACATACGAAGGCGCAATTAAGTCTTTAATCGACACAGCACCCTGTGCGAGTACTTCTCCCACATTTTCAGGCGTATTTGTTGTATTATGCTTTTTTGGCCCTAACATACGCTATGAATTTGACATAACAACGTCGGTGTAACTTTCCACAGGGGCAACCATCCGACCGGTTGCTGACGGATTATAGAGATTAATAAACAACTCAACCAATTCCTGTTTCTGAAGAACGGTTGCACGAAGACCAATCTTTGCAAGTAGGCGTAAAATATTATCCCGTTTCGGATAAAGCGCAGTCTTAGCCCGTGCTATCACGTAATCTTTTTTTAAGCCTGAACTGCTGACTCCAGTTACTCCCATTTCAAGCGGGGAAAAAGGAACAACAAAGTAAAATTTTTTTTCAAGTACCGTATTTTTTTTGACAATTGTTTTAATAAATTCCTTATAACTGGTCAATCGTGTTTTCATCAGTTCATCTCGTTTCAGTTTTATTTTTGTTTCCAGATACTCAAGATAGGAAGAAATATCCATTTTTTTTGAAAGAATTAAAATCTGAACAGGAAACGAGAGTGAATTCAAAAGACTTGCATACGCATAAATAATCGATGTCTGTTCTTCCGCAGAAAGAAGCCAGAAATTGACTGCCCCCACTTCTATAGCAATAGCTGCCGAATAATCCTTCAACAGCATCACATCATCTTTAATATCTTCAATTTCAATAAAGCTTTGAGTTGAGGCCTTAATTGGTGACGTTGGTTTTTTAACAGGCATATTGACGTTTGTATGTTATACCGTTTATAACGTTTTACAACATTTCCCTGGAATGGAATTCAATTGGCTTTTCATTCCGTTCCGCTACCGTTATTTTCATTGTATCAAAAAAGTAAAGGTTGTTCGTATCCTTCATCTCAAACGTATACTCATCGGGAGGAAGCATACTGTAGGTAGCAAAAACGCCATGCGGATTTGTCTTCAGCAACCGTACCGGCTTATCTGTTTTGTCTTTTATGTAAATAAGAATTCCCGGAAGCGGAATCTGTTTATTGTTTTTTACAACACCGATAAAAAAAGGTTTTTTTGCTGCGGGCGTTACGGAAACAGGGGCTGCAACCTCATGGTTGGAAAGTCCGGGAATATGAAACAGTCCTTGTTTTTTTGATGGAGCCTGAACGCGCAGTGTTCCACCGGGTGCTTGAACAACCTGTTGAACCGCTTTTTTTCGCTGATTTGCCAATAATGTCTGTTTTGTATTAGCCAAGTAGGTAGAAAGCATTTTTTGCGACTCAATATGAGCCATAACTCGGTGAGGATCGCTTACAAAATAAAGATTTTGAAGCACTGCAATCGGAGGATTCTCTTTTCTGAAAAAATACTGAGTCGGGGAATTTATTCGTTTCCAGAAATTTTTGAGCAAGACATCAAACGGTCTGTCATTATAGGGAACAAAAGCAAATATCACCCCAATTACCCCAACACAAACTGCCAAAACAATATTAAGGATGGGTATGGGAAACAACATGTACACAATAAAACCAAGCGGTGCAAAAATAACAATATACAAAAATTGTTTGAGCGTCATAAACCCGATCAACTTGAACTCAAAAGTAGTAATTTGCCGGGGTATCGGATGCTGTTCCATATTTTCAGTATACCGTATAACGCAAAACGCGTAACGTATATCGCAAAACGTTAAGAATTATTAGATAAGGAAGTCTATTTTGTTGTATACGATACGTTATACGCTACGCGTTACACGTTATACGAAGAAATCATCGGTAGGTTACTGGCTTTTCGCTTTGAGTGAGAACAAGACTCATTTTCCTATTGCGTTTATCTGCTTTTTCGATAAATGCTTTGATTTTTGATCCAATCTTCAAATTTTCTTTTCCGGACAGCTTGCTAATATGAATAAGCCCCTCAATTCCCGGCTCAAGTTTGACAAAATATCCATAACGCTCCTGACGAATAATCTCACCCTCGACTTCTTTATCTTTTGGATATCGTTCTTCAATCTGTGACCATGGGTCAACGGTCAAACGCTTAATTGAAAGATTGAGTTTTAAATCGGTCACATTTTTCTCAACAACGTATACATCTATGGTTTCCCCTATTTGCACATAAGAAGATGGACTTGATACTTTTTCCCAGGAAATTTCTGATATATGGACAAGTCCTTCCACTCCCTGCACTTCACAAAAAATTCCAAACTCAGATACTCCTAATACATGTGCTTTATATGTTTTTCCAACCTCTATTTTGTCAAAACCGGCTAATAAGTCTTTTTGAGAAATGTTTAATGCTGCGATTTTCTGTGACACCACTAAACGGTTTTTTTTCTCATCAACCTCCAGAATTTTAACCTTTATTTTCTGATGCATAAGTTTTTCCGGATGCTGAAGCAACTCCTCAGTAAGCTGTATCTTGGGAATAACACCGCGAATTCCCATAAAGTCGACAAAAACTCCTCCTTTTCCATACTCTCCACAGATAACTTCAATTACCTCTTCTTTTTCTTTTTTGTTTGCCAAAATTTCCCATTTTCCTTTTTCAAAGAAACTGCGCAGGGAAAGCACCGGAAAGCCCTCTTTAGATTCCTCAGAGATAATTCTTGCCCTTACTTTCTCTCCAACTTTCAGGTAGGGAAGATATGTCGAAATTTCTTTAAGCTCTTTATCGCCTAAAACTGCATGTGCTTTTGCGCCAATATCAAAGAGCGCTGCTTTTTTAGAGAGAGCAACAATTACCGCCTCTATTTCTTCCCCTTTTCGAATGGGGGTAAGTGCTGTGGCATGAAGAAGTGCATCCATGGGGTGTGCGCTTTGCTCACGTGATGATGATTTTTTTACTGTTGTTTTTTGTTTTGGCATGACAAATTAACCTCCTGCATAAACCCGAAAAATAGACTATACCAGAAAAAGCATTAAAAAACAAGTCTCGTTACATTTTTTCGAGTTTTTTTCGTATTTCCTCATTTATATCTGCAATCTCTTTAATGATTTGCTCGTTCCCGCTTGGCAAGTCTTTCATAAAGCTTTCAATTACTTCTCTATGCTTTACATTGCTCTGTTTCAGACGATAAATAAAACTTTCATGAAATGCAACGCCTTGTTTTTTTGAATTAGTCAGTAAGGAATAGATTTTCTCCATGAGAGTCTCGCCGTTTTTGAGATAGGTAATAGCCTGTTTTGTTTTTCCTTTTTTATTCATTTGAATTGCTATCCCTATTTGTTTGTCAGCGAGAAGTAAATAGTAATCCGCTTTTTTCTGATAGTCGCGGATCGTGAATTCAATAATTTTGTCACGAATCTGCTTCACGATATAAAGCGGATTGTCAGGAAGCATGCCAACATAGGGAAGTTCATAAATCACCTTTTTGTCAGATAGAACCACCGACTCAGAATACGAGTATGTGATGATATAAAAGAAAACAGGCACGATTATAAAAAATCCGACCAAAAAAAGCGCGAGGCGTTTCACCATAATGTCTATTATAACAAACTCATACCTGGTTTAGGAAGAGAACCGTTTCTACACCTCTTGTGTATCGGAAAAGAGTATATTATGATTAAAAAAGAGATGAAAAAAATATACCGCAATATTTTGATATTTTTTCTTGTTTTTTTTCTGTTGGGGAACAGTTCTCCGGTTTTTGCAACTGCCTTTACTCTTGTTCCGCCGACCGGTAATCTGTCACGAGGCCAAGAAGTTCCCTTTACGATAAATATTGACACACAAGGAGCGTCGGTCACTTCGATTCAAACCGGCATAGATTATGATACTGCATATTTGGAATATGTAAGTGCAGTTCCCGGTAGCGCCATGAATACCGTAACAACAGATACGTCACTTGGGGCAGGAAAACTTTTACTCACCGGGAGCAACACAACTGGGTTTACCGGAACCGGTGTTTTCGCAACAGTTACGTTTCGTATAATTGCAGCATCTTCCGGCTCAACGACACTCTGTACGCTCTGGGCTCCAAGCATTACCCCAACGGTCCCACCTGTTTACGCTTGCAACAGTTCTTGCACAACTTCATCACAGTGTCCTTCCGGAATGACTTGTTATATTACCTCAGGACAGACAACAGGAGTCTGTCGAAATGTGTCTTGTACTGACCGTACCGACTGTACGTGTCTTTCGCCAACAACCGCTCCAACAGCTCCCCCGGTGGTGACCGCACTTCCACAAACCGGAAACGAAGATTCAAAAAACAAAGGAGCAGTCATAGGAGGGATATTTATTTTCATCGCAGGAAGTATTCTTTATCTTTCAAAGAGAAGTCATCTCTCACACCCCAACAAAAAAAACTCTTCTTCTTGATTTGAAATCCTCGTTTACCAGTTCCCAGTTTGAGGTGTTTTATTCTTGATATACAGGAATACGCCTATTCCGACTCCTGCAAGAAGCAGTATTAATAGCATCAAAACTACCATGGTTTGCATAACAGCCGGATTTACCTGTGCCTGCGGTTTCTGCATACTGGACGCGGGGCTAATCGACTGGGTCCTTGGATTTGTTCCTACATTGCGAACCGGTGATGCACCAGTGCCGGTTGTTGCGACAGTTGGAACCACATTATTCTTTGAGTCGCGAACAGAAAACAGATCAACTTGAGAACCTGCAGGAGACCGCTGATTTTGTGTAACAAACTCCCTTGTTGACGTAGTACCAACAAGAACACCTGCAGGTGTTTTATACCGTATATCATAAGGGGATGTCGGTATAAATTGAGATGCAATTTTGAAATATCCGTTTATATCTGCAGTTGTTTCGTAGTTCGGTAGACTTGCAAACTTCAAGTATACTCCTACTTTTGCATTTGGTATTACTTTCCCCTGATCATCACGCGCATATCCTTCCAAATATGACGGCATAGGTTCAAGAGGGATAGATACGGTTGCAGCTTCTACCTGTTTTGGAGAAAGCAGTTTTTTTATAATGCTTGCAAATCGCTCAAGTACCGAAGGCTTTGTATTCAGGGTTAAACTTCGCAAATCAACCGATTCAAAATTCGCACCAGTAGGCACTTCGCGGTACTGAGGAGTTACTTCCAAAAGTGCCTGATCGATTTCAACACGGTATTTACCGTCTTTATCGGCTCTTCCTCCATCAAGCACCCGATATCTTATATCCGGCGATTGGGTTGCAGTAAAAATTTTAGAAGTTTCGATGTTAATTTTTGAAAATGGGTGTGAAACACGTCCACTCAATACAATTTTGTTTGCAACTCTTTCGAAAATTACATCATATACTTTAACATTTCGATAGGGTCTCCGAAGAGATTTTACCGGAATATCCTTATGAACTATTTGATTTCTTTGTTCAATTACAAAATCTGGCACATAGAGATCTGAGTAAACCTTCGAATAATTTGGGTGAATTGCTGAAGCAGACGCTTCGATTTCATACCCTGTCTTCAATTTCAATATATAGTCGTTATTGGGTACTACAAAACTAAACTGTCCATCATCATCCACATTTTGCGGGTTTTCAAGAGGCATTCCATCTGTTTCTAATAGTGGTACCATGTGTTTCCAGCGAGGCGTTACTTGTGGGGACGGAATAAGTCCAGTTTGATTTGCATCCCACCACAAGTCGACAAGATTCGTATCTGTGATTGGTTCAAGCGTTTCCGCATCAAATACCCTTCCATACGGATCCCATGCAATGCTTGCACAGTCTTTTTGTGCTGCTTCCCACTCAAATGTTGCTTCTTTATGACCCGCTCCTTCTGCTTCTGTGGCATCTTCAGGGTTATATCTTTGCAATGCAAACCATTGTCGAATTCTTCCTGGATGACTCTCATCGCTCCACTCTAACGGACCAATTCCACCATCACCCCGAGAAGTAACCTTACTGGAAGAACTATTCCCCACCGAGTCAAATAGACCCCAAAATTTATAAGTGACACCAACGTTTGGTCCTGTTTGCAGGATATCTAAAATAGGAATAAATGTCTCGCCCCGTTTAACCATGCCATATATTTCCGAATCCAACGTTCTATTCCCTGTTGTACACAAATATCGCTCGTTTTCATACGGACTATCCGGATTGCTTAAACAAACAACAATATACGTTTCTTTATTGGGAAGGGGTTTTTTGTCCTTCGGATCGGTACTCTCAGTCAATTTTGCAGTGTGTCCAGGCCAGATATTTGGTTTTCCCTCTGAACCAGGACAATCAACTTCTCTACATTTCTCACTTTTTAAACATGTTTTGTATACGTTTTGAGACTGGGCGTTTACCTGAGAAGCGGTAAAGAAAAGCGCAACAAACAGAAAGAGATAAAGAAAAAAGGTGGGATATTTCGTATATTTCATAATGAACTTTTAAATATTAATTACTTTCACAGCATATCTGCTGGATATACTAATTATTATATCTTTTACTACCCTGTGTCAACTGCTTTTCCGCTATTGTCAATACTAACGAGATCGTATATGATGAAATTATCACTATGGTTTTTAAATGGTTTCTCAAAAGTTGTGCTTATGTTGTATTAGTATATGTTTTTTTTGTATTTTTGCCGACTACACTTTCTGTTTTTGGTGCAATCACTCCAACTCCAACCCTACCACCCATACCCAATGCCCCGCTTTCCTGTTCAGTTGCTGAAAACCTGGGAACCTGTCCCAAAGACTTACGACAAGCCGGTGTATATGTTCTTGAACCGTGTGTAGACACCTACGAACAGTTTATCCAGAACCCTCTCAAAAACCACTTCTGGGCGCTTGATCAGGAGGTAACCGATCAGGGTAAGGCAGACGAACGCGCTCGACAGTTTGTGTACTGGGTAGTAAGCAAAAATTCCATTGATGACCATCCGGGTATAAAAACGGTCTGGAACATGACCCGGAATGTAACTCTTTTTCTTTTTGTTCTTGTCGTTTCCCTATTCGGACTGGGTTATATCATCGGTCAGCAATCAAATTTCCAAATCAAAATTGAACTCTGGCCAAATATCATGAAGATTGTCCTGGGACTCCTGTATATTTCTTTTTCATTTGCTATCACTATTTTCATCATCCAGATCTCTGAGATTTTGATGAAGTTCTTTATCGAGAACCTCGGAGGAAAGGATTTATTTAATGTATATTTTGGAGCAAGCAGCTCAGAAGTAAACTACACGAACTTCATTGGGTGCAAAGACCTCAACTTCAAAGTTCAGGAGGCTATTAAAACCGAATTATTCATCTTGAAACTTCGAAACGTAACATACTATGTTATGGGGGTAATGCTGCTTCTCCGGAAAATTCTCCTCTGGTTCCTTATTTTCGTTTCTCCCTTTCTTGTTCTTCTTATGCCTTTTGTTTTTATCAGAAATATCGGCTGGATTTGGATCGGAGTTTTTTTCCAGTGGGTTTTTTACGGACCACTCTTTGCTCTATTTCTTGGAGCTCTTTCAACAATATGGAAAAGAGGTATACCATACCCGTTTGAATTCTCCCGCGCTGGCAATTTGCTTGGATATATTTACCCAACTGGTATCAACATAGTTTACGGAGGACCGGGACAAATAGGGACTCATAAAATCGGAGCGATCAACAACGGGAACTATGTTGATACCTATACGGAATATATCATTTCTCTTATCATGCTATGGGCAGTTACTTTTTTCCCGTGGTGGCTTCTTCGTATTTTCAGAGATTATTGTTGTGACGGCATTTACGCCATGAAAAACATTCTTATGGGAATGTTTGATAAAATGGCTGCCGGTCCGGGCCCGAAACCGCCTTCTTCCGGACCAATGCCAACGCCTTCAACAACCGGAACGTCTTTGAAACTCCCCCATGAAGTTGAAACAAAAACAACGGTCAAAACCCATATTGAAACTATTGAACAAGTCAAAAAATCTACTACGGAAGAAATTCATAAATCCCTCGATCTTTCCATGACAAAACTAACCGATGTAGCACGATTTGAAACAAACAAACAAACTCACGAAGCAGTCCAGAAAAATCTTACTTTCCTATCGCAACCAACAAAGGCTGAAACACCTGCAGAACGTCAGAAATTCATGAATATCCGAACCGAACTGTTCAACCGAAGCATTAAAGAAGACAAAATCGCCCAGCAAATGCTGTCTTCTATCTCAAGTTCAACCGTTGAACGCAACATACAAAAAGAACGCATCATTAAAACTGTTCCGCAAAGCAATTCTGTTTTTCAATCTGTTGCAACAAAAACAAATATTGCACAGGATAAAGTTTCATCAGTAAGCAGTTCATTCATTACCTCTGTGCTCAACAATAACTCTGTCGTCAATCATCTATCCCAAACGACTAACGCTCCGGTTTCCCAGGTAAAAACAATTCTCACCAGTTATCAGCAGAATCTTTCACAACCGACCTACCAGAGTAAATTTACTCCAAAAACATCTACTCAAACAATAACCCAATCGCCACAACAGATCATTACAAATATCAGCAAACAAACCGGTATTCAAAAAGAACAGGTTTCAAGCGTTATTCAGAACGTTGCGTCGGTTGCCAAATCAACTGCAGTAACCAACTCATTTATCAACACGGTTGCTTCAAACGAAAAAATAGTCAGTAACATCGCGCAGCAAACCATGACAACTGCACCCCAAATACGGACTGTTCTCACCTCATATCGTCAGCACACCCATAAACCCACTGTTGAGGCTGTTAAACAAATAGCACAACAAACTGGGGTAGCAGAAGAAAAAATAACAACAATAATCAAGTCTGTTTCCGACATAGCAAAGAATAATAGCGAAGTGGTCAAAGCAGTTGCACTGAAGGAAAACATTAAGGTCGAAGATGTAGAAAAAGTTGTATCTGCACAGGTTCCTCTGGTAACTGAACCGGAAAAACACATCGAAGAAACAGTAGCCATACCTCCGAGTGTATCAATAGAAGATTACGAAGAAGTCAAAAAGATGTGGACCTCACAGTACGAAAAAGGTGAGGTTCCGGTTACCGAAAATATCACCACACGGGATGAATGGGTTGAAAATGATATTGTATTCATCACCAACACTCTTAACAAACTCATGTCTTCTGACGACAAACTAAAACAGGAGGGCGTTGATGATCTCAGTTATATTCTGCCGATTTTCCTCATCAACAACTTAAAAGGTGAAGAGCTTGTTGTATATCTCAAAGCAAAAATTGAAGCTGCAAAACACGTCAAGGAGATGCGGGACATGGAAAAACAGATTACCGAAAAACTCAAGTCACAATCACAACAAGATGAAGAGCTTGTTGAGATCGAAAAACCAAAACAGAAAGAGGAGGCAAAACACATGGAAATGCAGATGGAGATAGACGAATCTCAAGATAAACCAAAGGAAGAACCGGCGCCTGAAAGTTCTCCTCCAGAGGAATCAAAACAGGAGAAAAAAACACCTGAAAATTTAAATTAAAATAGGTTCTTTCGGAAATCGAGTAAGAACTTCGTTATGGTGTAAAGATTTACACAACACAGTATCTTCAATTCGCATTCCCCACTTTTCATTGAAATAAATTCCCGGTTCAACGGTCACCGCATTTCCTGATTGGAGAATATCTTTTGAGGCAGAAGACAGTTTGGGGAATTCGTGAATTTCAAGTCCTACCCCATGACCTGTCGAATGTGCATACTCCGGAAAAGCTGAATTCGCAAGCACTTTTCTGCATTCCTGATCAATGAACTGTCCTTTATTTGTGGCAAACACAAGCGATACCGCTTTTTTCTGAGCGGTGAGAAGCACATCATACGCTTTTTTCTGCTCCTGAGATACAGACCCGGTAAAACACATTCGCGTCATATCAGAACAGTAACCTTTGTATTTCACTCCGAAATCAATAAGAATCAACGATGTGTTTTTGATTTCCCCATTTCCGTTTTTTGTATGATAATGGGGCACTGCGCTGTTTCTATCAACCGCAACAATTGGGTCAAAAGCCAGCTCGCACCCGCTCTCCCGAATGATAAGTTCAAGTTTGAATGCAATTTCTTTCTCTGTTTTTCCCTGTTTAATATAGGGAATTAGTTTTTGTAAAGAGCGGTCTCCCACTTGACATGCATACCGAATACTATCTACTTCTTCGTTCTCTTTAACCGAACGCAACTGCATAACCAGATTTGCTATCGGAATAAGAGAAACCGGTAACTGATTTTTAAAACTGTTATACTCCGCCCATGTCATATTTTCCGCCTCAAAGGCAACCGATTGCAAGTTATACTTCTGAATGATGTCTTGAAGCTGTTTTAATAAGTTGTTTCTATAGTCAAATATCCTTACTTCTCTCCCCGGTTTATCGTCCCATGTATACCTCGCGTCGCTAAAAATATATGTTTCGTCCTGGGTAATCAACATAAATGCCTCCCGCTCGGACGGAGATAGCGGAGCAAATCCAGTGAAATATGAAATGCTATAGGGATTGGTAATGAAAAGACCGTCTGTGTGCAAACGACCAAGCTCTGTACGCAACCCGGCAACTCTCTGTATTCTCATATTTTTTTCAGTATACTACAAGGTATTATTATTTAAATCCATTGATATGGAACACGATATGAATAATCTTTCAAAAAAAGGAGTTGGGCATCTTTCGGGTTTTATAGATTTTATTAAAGAACAGGGAGTCGTTGGACTAGCGGTCGGTTTCATATTGGGAGGGTCTGTGGCAAAAGTTGTTTCATCCCTTGTTTCAGACCTGATAAACCCCCTTCTCGGACTCATACTGGGAAGCACAAAAGGACTCGAGCACGCGAAACTCAATCTTTTTGGTACGTCTATTGCCTACGGACATTTTTTAAGCGTTACTTTGGATTTTCTCATCATTTCTGCAGTTGTGTACTTTATAGTACGCGGACTTGGACTCGATAAACTGGACAAGAAAAAAAGTTAATATTTGCATGATCTCATCCTGGTGCATCTGTCAAAAAAAGCGGGTACTGTTTCGTAAAATCATTCAATTCTCATTGAATGATCATACATTTCCACACTACAGAGGGTTGTCTATTGCACAATGCCAATTCTGTAAAGTCTTAAAAACAATCCCCATAAAGCGGAAAAAACAAAAAACCGAACCAATAAGCACTGCGAAACACTATGAAGATAATAGCGTTGCTGTTTCCAACTCATTCCAAGCATTGATCGAAAAATTAAAGCACTATCTCACCGTGCAAAGCACTGTTCTTGACGTTGGATGTTCAACCGGAATTTTTCTTACACTGTTAAAACAATTTGGATATAAGACCTACGGCGTTGAACCAAATAAAAGTGCAATGACAATTGCTCAAAAAAAATTAAAAAAAAATATATTTCACGGTACGCTTCCGTCTTTGTTAAAAATAAACAAAAAACAATTCGACTGTATTGTCTATAACCATACCCTTGAACACATAGAAAACGTGGGCCGTGAATTAACACTGATACGAAGATGTTTACAAAAAAACGGACTGCTCGTTGTTGGGGTTCCTAACACATCAAACATTGTGTATCTGATTCGAAAAAAATACTGGGAATCGCTCCTTCCCGATCAACATATTTGGCATTTTCACACAAACTATATTAAACAGCTTCTCATCAGGTATGGTTTTTCTATTCTTGATATTTCATTTTCCAATCACACCAGGTCTGATTATCCTTTTCTTAAAAAGATATATTTTCAATTCCTCATTTTATGCAATTCTTTATTCAGAACCGGAGAAGCAGTGCTAATAATTGCTCGTAAATAAACTATGAAGAAAGAAAATAAAGACTGCTCACGGGTTAAAAATCAATATATACACCGTGCGGTTTTACCGTACGCAAAGATTTTGAGTAAATGAGATCCTTGATATTTCTTTTCACGTTAGTTTTAGATATGAGTCCGCTGGACTGTGCCCACGTTGCCTGATCTTCAAGTAAGGTGTAATTAATATCATCCAAAACAAGCTCAATATGTTGTGTTGACCACTGCGTTTGAAGAATTGCCGTATCAACTCCCTGATACTGCATCATTATTTTCAGCGCTTCATCAGGTTTATCTTGCATAAACTGCTCCGCTTGATAAAGCGCACGAAGAAACCGTTCTGTAGTTTGCGGGTTTTTCTGAAGAAAATTGTCATGAATAACATAATTAAACGTTTTAAATGAAACTTTTTTGGGTTGAAATATCACTGCATCACTTCCAAGCGCGTTTTGCGCTTTACTGAAAACCGGTTCTTTGATACAAAGTGAGTCGATTTTTTTATCTACAATTTGTTTTGGGAACAAACTTACATCATCTGAAAAAACCAGGGTCACATCATTTTCGCCCATTAAATTCATATCAAGGACTTGGCTCAAAAAATAATGCGCTGCTGAACCTTTTTGTACTAAAATAGTTTTGCCTTTTAAATCAGTGAGTTCGCGAATACCTCGTGACCGTTTCCCTAAAATTTTTAGTTGGTCATCAGATCGACCCATCACTGCAAGTGTTCGAATAGGTGCATTTTCGAGATAGCTAATTACCATCGGAGTGTTTGCCACTCCTGCTATATCAATTTCTTTTTTCAACAATCCCTCAAGCGCAAACTTTCCAACATCATATGGTTTAATAATAACCTGCAAATTTTGTTCTTTAAAAAATCCTTTCTCGCTTGCAATAATTGAAAGCGCTTCAAGAGTTTCATGGGTAAAACCCAATCGGATCATTTTTGTTTCACGGGGAACAATATATATGAAAATAAACATTCCTATAAGAAGAAGCGTCCCTATTGAAATAAAGATTCGCATATATTTGTTATCACTAGCGTACCATACGGTATGGAATACTTCGCTTGTTTCGTAAAGTAATTTGTAATGTATTTTTTAGTTCTGCCCGTCCTTTACCCGAAGTTAAATAAAGTTCTCGGCGTTTCGCATCCTCATTGGTAATAAAATACTCATAGTGAACAAGCAAAAACGGAATTCTGATCGGACACGCCGACACTATTCCTTTTGCATGTTCTGATAAACGCGATGTAAGATCTGTAGCAAAACCGGTATAGAAAGTAAAATCCCGCAGTGAGAGAATGGAATATACATAATACCGAGTATGTTTGTTGTATTTATCCATTGCGTAATTGTTGGTGTCTTTCCTCCTCGAGTACCCGTTTTATTTCTTGAACAAGTTGGTCTGGTGAATAATCGCTTTTGATTAAATATCCGCGCACATCTAAAGATACCCCTTGAGCAATAGTGCTTTCTGCGTTTGCATTGGTTAAAAATAAAACAGGGCCGTTCTTTTGAATGGGAGGATTTTTCTGTAACTGAGTCATAATTGTTAATCCGTCCATTTTAGGGAGCATTATATCGAGAAGGACTAAATCGTATCCTCCTTTTTGCATGGCGCTTAAACCAGTTTCGCCGTCTTCTGCAGTTTCAACCGTATATCCTTGCTCTTGTAATATGGTTATATATAGGTCACGCAGGTTTTTTTCATCCTCAACAAGAAGAATTCGTGTCATAACATTCTTCACCTCCCCGCTTGTCGCCCAACTTACTAATATATACATATAATACTCGTTTTCCTCAGTATTACAATACATAGTATTCGGAGTTTGTATTTTTATACCGGGTATGTCAAAATAAGATATGCTTCTTCCAAAAGAAATTACTTCGGTAACCCCTCTCTCCAAATCAGTTGCGCTTATACTATTTATAAGTCTTCCTATTGTGAGTTTTCTTCTCGGTATGCGCTATCAATCATCTTTCAACACTGGAAACACTCGATATCCGACAATGTATCCATCGCCGACACAGGAAAGAGGTTGTACGCTGGAAGCTAAAATCTGTCCGGATGGTTCTTCTGTTGGAAGAGAGGGACCAAACTGTGAATTTGCACCGTGTACCCAATCAGATTCCCAGGATCCAACTGTTAACGAGCTCCCCCCTGAAGCAACTCGTTGCACCGCCAACAGTGATTGTTTGCCAACCTGCGCACACGGATGCATAAGCAACATATGGAAGCCAAAAGAACCATTAATAGACTGTCTTATGCAACCCGATTATACATGTAGCTGTATCAATAATACGTGCGTTCGAAATTAAGAAGAAACCGCAGAAGTATCCAAATTTATATCAAATCTCTATTATGAAAAGTAATTATGCAATTATATTAGTGATATTTTTCAAAAGTTCTTTTTAAGATCTGATTTAATTGTTCTCTCCCATAACCACTCTTTAAATACTTTTCCCGAGCTTTTGCATCTCTTTTGTCAATAAAATACTCGTAGTGAATTAATTTAAATGGTGTTCTTAATTTCGTAGCGACTGCTTGTTTTTTTGCATGTTGAAGTAGTCTTTTTTTTAGATCGCCTGTGTAACCAATATATAAGCCTTGGTCTTTAAGAGAATATAAAATATATACGTAGTATTTATTTGAAACGTTTGACGTTTCTATATTTTAGAATAATATATGATAATGCGTGTCGCGTCGAACGCGACTCGCCTCAAACGGGGTCTCTATCGAAACCGCGTTTGACGCGGTGGAGATGCCGGGATTTGAACCCGGGTCCGGGGAAACACGTTTAAAAACATTATAGTTAGAGATAGATTGTTTTTGCTCTATCCTGACCGCTAAAACAACCAAATCGCACCAGGATGCCGGCTATGAATGTCGACTTTCTGGGCAACCGGATATCCCAAATCGTCCTACCCCGATTGGTTTCACCCTTTATTGCGTTGAACCGGAGAAAACGCAACAAGAGCCTGCGAAACTTCAATTACCAATTATGCAAAAAGCATAGCTGGCGCTTGATAAGAAGGCATAAGGCCCGCTTTTTCAAGCACGAAGCTTCTCAGATCTGCCAACTCCTCACGGAGATTTGTTTTTGCAGTTGATTTTTTTCTATTTCAGTCCCGCAGAACAGGACCCGCATAGATGCGCTCTAACTGTTTTTAAAAGTGCAGATTCCTCGTCGATTCCTTACATCCCCTCGTCACTTCGTTCCTCGGGACAAGTCCCTGTTTTAACTTTTTAAATACTCCTTCATTTCTCTTTCTTGCTTCATTTCAATATCTCTTCTTTTTTCTCTTCTTCGCTTTTCAGTATCTTTTTTTCCGCGTACCAATGCAACTTCGAGCTTGATATACGGCCCCTTATTATAGCAGGAAACTGGCGCAATCGTCAACTTTCCAGATGCAATTTTAATCTGCATGGTAAGCAGTTGTTTTTTATGAAGCAGCAGTTTTCTCGTCCTTTTCGAGTCATATCCTTTGATTTGCGCAAACTCATATCGGGGAATATCCGCGTTCACAAGATAGGCTTCATTGCCGACAATTTTTACGAAGGCATCATCCAACCGGATCTGTTCTTTTCTTACCGATTTCACCTCCTGACCGGTTAATACAATTCCCACTTCAAATGACTCCAGTTTTTCATATTCACGGTGGAACTTTCTGTTGAATACTTTCATGCTTTGTTCTATCAAAATAACCCCTCTTTCAATATTTCAAGAACCCACGGTGCAAACGGGGGGGAAAAACTGTTTTGATTGTTTATCAAGCTCGCAATCGGAGCGGTTTTAAATCCATATGCGACATCCGGTGAAAATGAGGGAACTTTGTGCAACTCAACCAAATAGACATAGTCAATTTCATGTTCAATATACCCGGTTGCCGTATCACGAGCAAAGTAATATACTTTACGAAGGAAAACAGGTACAATTTTCAGTTCTTTTTCTGTAATAAACCACTCGCGGTTAAGTCCCCGCATCACCGCAGTCAAGTTGTCCTCTTGGCTTCCATCTTTGTACAGCTGATGAGATGAGAAGGAAAGATCTAAAACATTGTCAAAAACTGGGTGTTTTCGCTGCTGCAGAATAACCTGATCGTTCATCTTCAGTACTGCAGTATACCCCCGGTGAAGTATTCCGTTTCGATGTGCTTCCCACTTTTCAACTTGTCCGGTAATTTTATCCTGTTTATCCACCCTTACTAAATACTGGGTGTCAGTGTAGTAATCCATAACCCATTGTAGCACACGCTACTTTTTACACTCGAACAAACCCAGGTGAGTATCATGTTCTTGAGAAGTACTTGGAAAAAACATCAACGGTTTACAAAATAATTCGAACAGATTTCGATCAAAAAACTCCTCATACCCCGTCACTTTTTCCTCTTTTAGCCTAACCACTCGAGAAAGAATATATGCCCCTTGTTTTACAACTGCATTTCCCATCTCTGTTTTATTTTGTCCGAACTGACCGAAACCTTGTGGATTTGTGTCAATGTATTGCTGAACAATGCCTCTTCCACTGAGTAGTGATAGTAACGGAACAACTTCATGTGATCCGAATAATAAATATGGTTTGGGAAGACTTTTTACAGAGAGGGCAATAGCTTTCGCGTTCAAGAACCTTCCTTTTGTATATACTGTCGAAGCATAATCGACCCAGTTTATTATCAAAAAAACATAACAAATGATAGCAAGAATACCAAGACTCTCATGTTTCCATGCCCATTCGTGATCCAGCACAACCCTTACCCCTTCAATCGCAAAGTAAACAAGAAAAACCATATACACGTTAAGGTACAAATAGTACATATCTGGAAACAGGCTAAAAAACACCGTAATACTGACAAGTGGACCGATAAGTAATTTTTTTCTTGCAGTAAAAAGACCAGCCCCTCCAATAAGAAGGAGCAGCCACTCGTGTTTTACAAAATACATCAAAACATGAATTTTTTCGATACCGACCGTTCTTTGAAAATGAAAGAAAATAATATAGGAAACAAGTTTATGAAAAGAAACGAGAGCAAATGGCAACATCGAAAATAAACAAAAAAGCACACACGTAATAACTGTTTTTAAGATCATTCTTTTTTGCAGAGGTCGTGAGACCAGAACATAAATCAACCAACCTGCAAAAAGCGGAACCGTATACAGTTTGACTAACACCGCAAGCGCCCATGCAAGACCGGATAAAATAGGATGTTCGTACTCCCACAATAGTAATGCTGCTATGCTGAAGCAAACAACAAGCGATACTCCCGTAATGTAATCTGAAGTAGCAAAAACCGTAAATGAAGATAAATATACTGCAGGAGCAAGCCAATACAACCTATTATGGTGTTTCTTCAATAAAAGACAAAGCATCAGTGCGGTCCCGATTTCAAACAGCACTGGCACTAGCTGAAAAAAAAGCGGTGAGTTTTTCAGAAGCAGATAAAAAAGGGAAAGAATTAAAATCAATCCCGGCGGGTCTACAAAAAAATAGTCACGATACGGAAGAATTCCTTTCCAGATAAGCGACGACATGTACACATACTCATTTCCATCTCCATAGCGAAAGGAAATAAAAACCAGTTTCAATGCAAAGAAAATAAAACATGCTGTTCCGATAAGACTCAAAAAGATACCCCTCTTTTTGATGTGATACAATAGGTTCATGTCTTCCATTATCGCAGATCTTCATATACATTCAAAATACTCACGAGCTGTTTCACAGCGCATGGAGCTTACTGAAATTGCAAAGCATGCATCGCAAAAAGGCATTGGTCTGGTTTCAACCGGCGACTTTACCCATCCACTCTGGTTCCTTGCACTTTCGCAGGAACTTACCGAATCGTCCGAAGGCATCTATACGCTTAAAAAAACCCATCCCGATCAAAAACATCCTGTCAAATTTTTGCTTACTACTGAACTTTCGAGTATTTACTCTCAAGGAGGAAAGACTCGGAGAATCCACACAGTTGTATGTGCTCCATCCATTCAAACGGTTGACAAAATAAACACAACACTGAAAAAAAAAGGTGCAAATCTTTCATCAGACGGCAGGCCGATTTTGGGCATTTCCGCAGCGAATTTGCTTGAACTGATCCTAGAGATTGATAAGAACTGCTTTCTCATTCCTGCGCATATCTGGACTCCGTGGTTTTCTCTCTTTGGCTCAAAGTCCGGTTTTGACTCAATTTCCGAGTGCTTCGGCGAATCTAACAGTCGTTTTATCTATGCGGTGGAAACCGGTCTCTCATCGGATCCGGCCATGAATTGGCAAATCAAAGAGCTTGAAACACGCTCAATCGTCTCATTTTCAGATGCGCACTCTGGCCAAAAGCTTGGCCGGGAGGCAACTGTTTTCATATCCAATTCACCCGATAAAAACTCTATTTCAAACTATTCCTATACCGACATTATTAACGCAATGAAACAGAGGTCCGATGGATTGCTGAAAATTGGTTATACCATTGAGTTTTTTCCCGAAGAGGGAAAATACCACTGGACCGGACACCGGACATGCAACATTAAATATAATCCTGAACAGGAACAAAAACTTGGGACTCTCTGTCCAGTTTGCGCACAACCGTTAACAGTCGGAGTCGAAAGTAGAGTTACACAATTATCCCACAAAGTTTTAAAACAAGAGGATCTTGTATTCGCACAAAACTCTGCAGGACTTACATTTGTCGCAGATAAAAAAAAGAAGCGCCGACCCTTTGTATCTATTATTCCTCTTCTTGAAATACTCACGGAAATACACAACGGTTCTGCAGTAAAAGCAGGGCGCGCATTTGAACAAGTAGTCAATGCTATCGGTACCGAGTTTGATATTCTCTTAAGAATCGGTCTTGATACACTCGAAGAAAAGGGAGGAAGTAAGTTAGCACACGCTGTTTCTCTTTTGCGTTCCAGAAATGTTTCAGTTGATCCGGGATATGATGGTGTATTTGGAAGCGTCAGATTATTCCAAGATGAAAAACCAACTACTGCAAAAAGTCTTTTCTAGACAATCTTTACTATTCCTATTTATCTTGTTTCTCCCTACTCAGTTCGGGAAACACTTTTTTTTTCCGTTCTCATACCTTTCAGGAGTACGAATAGACTATCTTGCTCTAAAAATATTCGTAACCGATATTCTTTCTGTTCTCCTCATTTTCGCTTTCAGAAAAAATATTTTTCGTATTGTCAAAACAAAATTTTTCATACTTCTCATGTTTTTTTTCCTTCTTAATTTCTTTTTTTCTTTGTCTCCCCCTATCTCCTTTTACTCCACGGTAAAACTCCTTCAAATGATCAGCATCGCTATCGTAATCATGTCATCGTTTCAGACCTACCAAAATACAATAATGAAAGCATTTGCAATCAGCCTTCTTTTTCAGACGGTATTGGTTTTCGCACAGTTTCTTTCGAAACATTCTGTACAAGGAATCTGGTATTTTTTTGGCGAACGATACCTGCATCTTGGAATGCCCGGAATAACAAAAGCAAGTATACAAGGAACAGAGTTTATGCGGGCATACGGCACATTTTCCCATCCAAACTCTCTTGCCGGCTTTTACCTTTTGCTCTCCTTGTTCGTACTTACTAATACCTGTATCACCAATATTGTGTTTCGGTATGTATTTATAGTCCTATCCGCATGTATTATTTTTTTATCCTTTTCAAAAGCAACCTTTCTCATTTTTGCCGGTCTTCTTCTCTGGTATTATCTACCTTCAAAAAAAATCTGCAGGCTTTGTTTTTTTGCAAAAATATTATCTCTGGGAACGGTTATTATTCTTGTTTTTTCAGTAAAAACAGATCCGCTTAGTTTTCAGAAAAGAACCGAGCTTATGTTCGATTCTCTCCAGATTATTAAACAGTATCCCCTTTGGGGAACAGGTATCGGAGCATATCTTTACGCACAGCAGCAGTTTCCAAGTCGTTATCCGTATTTCTTTTTGCAACCGGTCCATAACATTTTTTTGCTGTTTATTGCACAAGCAGGAATTCCATTCGGAATTTTCATCCTAGTCTTTGGAATCATATCGGTTGTAAAAATTCTTAAACATACTCATATGACTATTCCATTTTTGGCGTTTCTTGCAACAGGAATGATAGATCATTATTCACTCACACTCCAACAGAACATGCTTCTTGCTGCAGTCTTATCTGGGATTTTACTCAACAATACTGTACCATTTAAGAATGGACCCACTACCATTCATTCGAACAGAAGAAACCAAATCAGGAAAAAAAATAATACTCCGCTATCCGAACGCAAACGACGCACCGCTTCTTCTTGAATACATAAATACGCTTTCAGCAGAACAAACATTCATACGATTTCAAGGTGAACAACTCAGTCTCGATGAGGAAATAAAATACCTCAACGACTTTATTAGAAAAATTCACCAGAAAACAGCGATAAAAATTTTGGCTTTTCATGAAAACCTGCTCGTTGGGATTGCGGATATTGTCCTGGAAGATAAAGTATCAAGTCACGTCGGCGTCTTTGGTTTGACAGTTGCACAAGCGTTCCGCAACGACAGAATAGGTTCTCTTCTTGCCAAAACTGCAATAAATGAAGCAATTAAATTGCTTAACGGACTAGAAATTATAACTCTTGGTGTTTTTTCAAACAATCCTATTGCCTATTCACTGTATCAAAAAATGGGGTTTATTGAATACGGCAGACTTCCCCGTGGCGTGAAGTATAAGGGAACATTCGTAGATCACATATTTATGTACAAACCAGTATTATAAAGAGTATGACTCCGAATACCCATCTTCATACCGTATCTCAAAATCATCTTGAGAAAAATCGCAATACCGTTATTGACGACCTTCGGGGTTTTGGTATATTTGTCATGATACTTATCCATACCAATGTTTACTTTCTCAACAACACGCTTGCTTATACCTTACTCCAGTTAAGCCAGTTTGCAGTCCCTCTGTTTATTTTCTGCTCCGCATATCTCACATTTCAAAAAGATACTACGCTCACAGCACAGACTGTTATCCCTTACATAAGAAAACGGATCACCAGACTTCTTGCACCGTATTATATTTTTCTCATCTTCTACCTTGTCCTCGCATTTGTAGCAGAACGGAGCAAAGTAACTGTATCGTATATTCTAAAAAATATCTTTGTAACGGGAGGAATCGACTTTAACTGGCTGGTTCTTTTGTTTATCGAATTTGTATTTCTCATGCCGTTTCTCTCATTCTTGCGAAAAAAACACCCGCTTTTGTTTTTGCTTTTTTTTGCGGGAAGCCTTATGAGTTCCCTCTTGTTTTTAACTCATACCCCGCTTCCTTATTTCCGGTATATTATGTGGCTCCCCTGGTCACTGGTTGTACTGTTCTCACTTTTGTTTGTTGAACTTGAACACAGTAAAAAATTTCTCATTCTAGCCATTATGACTTCAGGGCTTATTTTTTTTCTCTCACAAACCTACCAAACGCTCACCTTTCACTCCCTGTTTCACCAAAGCAATAAGTATCCTCCCAACTTATATCACTTATCCTACGGAGTTTTTGCTGTGCTTATTTTATATTTTATTGCAAAGCGAAATGTATTCTCTCCCTTTCGTAGAGTATTTACCTTTTTAAGTACCTATTCATACTCTATTTACTTTGTTCATATTTTGGTAATTTACGTTTTTACGAAGTTTTTCCGGATTCAGTTTAGCTGGATCAGTTTTTTTGTAACCGTTCTCACGGCAAGCATTGCTATTCAATGGATCATCAATAAAAGCTCTACCTTCTTTCAACATTATAGAGCGGTCCGACAATCTGAATATTCGCAGGGGCGCGGACATTGAAAAAGTCTTTAAACTCTTTTCCGTCAAAGGTCTGTGAACCAGCATCTCCGGTCAATGATATGCCATTTGTTTTTCCGTAACCCATATCTGCGTTGATTGAAACCGATGTCACAGAGTTAAACGGTGTTATGTTTCGACTCCGGAGTTCTTGTTTTAGTCGATTTTGATCCCAGGTATCAGCAGTTGGTTTGTCTGGCTGACCGACATGAATTGATGTTGATGAATCCGCGCGAACCAATAAAATCGCGTTAACAATATCTGCTACCTCATCCTGTTTTAACCACGCGGTTTTATTGTACTCGGCCCGTGATCCCCAGTCACAGTAAAACCAGGGGGATTCTCTATCCCATGCACGCTCATTCAGTTCGGAAAAACTGTTCGCTGATAATGACGTATCCTGCATGTGTTTTGTCCATGGTTTATTTCCTCCCCATATTTCTCCTGATGTCCATGTGTACCCACCGTGGGTTGATGCGTACCATGCTTTTATAACCTCATTAGTGTCATTTGAAACCATTACTTTTGCACTATTGTCACCACACCTGACATCGTTTACCGCAGATTCCCATTTTCCCCCTTTATTACCGCCAAGATAAACCTGACAATCCTGCGTCGTACAGATCTCTCCTCCGCCTCCGCTGGTATATGCATACGCAAATGACGCTGCTGCAACAACCTGAGCCTTCAGCGCTTCATAACCGCCGGAGTCACCCCATGAACTCGGCATCTCACCGATTCCCTTCAAGTAATCATTAATCGGGACCTCTCCATATCCTTGAACCCGAATTTTTCCGTTCTGAAAATCCCTGCATTCTATCCGGACATTGTTATAGTACGCGTTCAGAATAGACTCGTAATTCTGACCTGCTTTTGCTCTTCCGTATGCTCCAAACTGATTCATACCAACGCGGTGTACAGAACCATAAGTATAAAACGCAAACGCAGGACTGAATCCAGGGTCTATGTTACGGTCGTCAACACACCCTCCAAGCGAAACACCTGCAGAACGCGGAAGATTAAGAGCTGCCTGCCGTTGCGCGATAAGAGCTTGCTGCTGTTCGGTAAGCTGGGCAATTTTACTTTTCAACTCACCGAGATACTTATTGGTTTTTTCAACTTCTCCGGTTAAAAATGCCGATTGTTTCTCAATATCCGCATTCAAAACAGCGAGTTGCCTCCGTTCGACTTCCAGTTCTTTTTTCTTCTCTTCAATTCCTTTTATATACAAAACAATTTTAACAATGCTTCTTCGATCTTCATCAATCACTGTCTTACCATAAAAAAAACTGCGTAAAGACTCTGAAAGATTATCTGATAAAAGAAGCTGGACAAGGGTAACTGTATTTTTGCCGACATTTTTATAATACGATTTTGCTCGTGCATTTAAAAGTTCTTTCTGATAGGTGAGTACTTTTTCACCGTCATGAACCTCTTTTTCTTTGCGTTCAATTGCCTGCTCAATCTGACCAACTTTCAGTTTAATCCCTTCAAGTTGTTTCTTAAGATCGGTAAGGGTTGTTTGATTTGTTCTGTTTGCGCTGTCCAGTGCATTAAATGTTTTTTTCATATCCTCCAGTTCTTTTGTCACCTCATCCAAAGTACTGGCATATATGGGAGATAACAAACCGCACAGAACACTCATAACGCAGAAAATGGTGATTATTTTTTTCATGTGTTTCCCTATCTTATTATACTTTCTTTCGCTGGTTAACTCCATTCCGTTACAATTTTGCTTTTTTGTTTTGCTATACTAAAATTATATGCGGAAGTATATTGTTGTCCTATTGTTTATTATTACTGTTCTTCTCAGCTCAAATCGGGGAATATCTGCCCAGCTTCGTTATGCAACCTGTGATTCGTGTGGCTATTGTCCAGTAATCCATAACACCCCTCCACCTATCAACTCTCTTTGTGAACCGATTTCCCCACCGGGAAACTGGGGAAAATGTGTGAAATGTCTTTATCCGGGACTATTCCCACCGGACTCCACACCAGACCACTCTTCGTGTAGCACTCTTGTTGTTGAACCAACATCAAACGCAGCGCCAACCGCACAACCCGGCCGGCAGTATACCATGATCGGATGCATTACCTCAGAAGGAGGGTTTTTCAATAATGCCGGTTCAGGCGCTTCATCCTTTACTCAGGCGCTCTTTGACCTAATTGTATTTAAAATGATCGGGGGCATTGCGTTTCTCTATCTTTTGTACGGAGCCTTTATTGTAATTACCTCTCAAGCAGAACCCGAAAAACTAAATCACGGCAAACGGATTTTTTATGGAGCAATTGTAGGGCTCGTGTTTGTTCTTGCGTCAGTCTTTTTGGTAAATATTATTGGCTCAAACATTCTTAAAATCCCCGGTTTTACGAGTGTAACACCAACTCCCGCCCCGCCACCTCCTTAAGAATATTAATCTCTGCTTTTTTTATACAGAAGAAGTCCTCCTGCCAGCGAAGAAAAAACAAGAGGGATCAATAGACCCGGCCCGGTATTTGGAATCGATGAAACCAGCCCGACAGAGTTATATGAATGATATTGTTCCGTTTGAATCTCTTTTGTAGGACTACCGCCGTCGTTATTCATAGATCCAGTGTTAGACAAAATCCCAGCAACCGGAGTTGGGGAAGGAGATTTTTTTTGCGAAATCGGCGTTGGAGTAACCTTTGGTTTTCCAAAGTTAAATAAACTGCTTAAAAATCCTGTCTTTTTTGGAGTACTGGTTACTGTCGGTGAAGGAGTCGGTTTACTCGTTACCGAAGTATTTGTCGAAGAGCGGGAAAACAATGTCAATCTATCTTTCAAGTTTATCCGACCGCTCGCAACCGCAATAAAAACCGCGACAACTACCAATCCGAGAATAAATGAAATCGCTTTGTTAAACTGATCCATATGAAGTATTATACTACTATAAGATATATTTTTCAATTGAATTTGACTTTTTTTGCAAAATAACCCAAAATAAAGTATGAACCCTCAAAATCAGACGCAGGCACAATCCAATCCTCAACGGCTCTTTGTCTGGAAAGCACCGCTTCGCGCGTTTAAAAAAAGAGGGAAAAATGTCATCCGCTTTTATCTTGCTGTCGCAGTGCTGCTTTCTCTTATTATCCTTTTCTTCGGAGACAAAATTCTCCTTGTTCCGATATTCACCCTTCTTTTTTTGTTTTATGTGCTCACTATTACCCCGCCTCCTGAAGTGGAAAACATTATTACCACATTTGGGATTGAAAGCGCCGGCGTAACATTACGTTGGGAATTTCTTTCACACTTCTTTTTTACCACGAAAATGGGATGTGAAGTCTTAACCCTTGTAAGCAACGCTCCATACTATTATCATGCTTACTTTGTTGTTCCTGATGGAGAGATAAAAAAAGAGCTTATTTCCATTCTCTCAAAACATATCATGTATGTAGAGAAACCCCAACGCACCTTTACCGACCGGGCAATTGATTGGCTTTCGAACCTTATCCCTGACGATGAACCTGAAACCCAAAAAATCAACAGATCTCCCGCATCCTTTCCCCAAACGCAGATACAGACATCTCTTTAGCCCCAAACTTTCTCCCCCACAATAAAACCCCTGCATCAGTTGAGATAATAGCTGCATTTTGTTCAACCGCCAGTGAAATAATATCCAGATCAGCGACGCTATCTAAAAACCCGAATCGCGTTGCCCTCCGATATCTCTCCCGAAAGCCCCGAATCGCATTCCCAACTGTTGTTTGAAACTCTTTCTTATCTAGCGAACCGGCTCCCATAACTGCTGTTGCACCGTTTTCTATCTCCTCTTCCCCAATACGAAGTCCCTTAAGATTCCGCATATACACATCTTCAACTAGATCGTAAAAAATACGGGCTGAGTACGAAATTGTATCTATACGGGGTGATTGAACTGTTATAACACTTAAAAACTTTACTAAAACGTCGTCTTTCTTATCTTCAAAGAAACTCTGCATCTCGTCAACGACTCTCGGGGGCATATAAAAAACCCCCAGCCCTTTTGTGTGCAAAACCTGAGCTGATTTTGTGAGTCGGATCATTACCTCTTCTGTTTTTTGGCCTAAATTCAGGCCTTCTTCCATGTTAAAAAAAATGTTTGTGTCCAACACATAATTATTCATATATCGATATAATACCATTTTTTCTCTATATTCGTTCAAAAAAATTATGGAACTTTTTAATGGGTTTTTTTGACAAGGCTAGAAAAAAGCACTGATCTACTTTTAATGTATTTTGATCTCTTGTAATTCTACCAATAGTGTTTTACATTTTTATCTGACACTAAGAATAGTGTTTTTAATACTGTAAGAAGTATGCATTGCATTTTTTGTTCAAACACAGAAACCGAGGTTATTGAAACACGGATTTCAGAAGACGGAACGGCAATTCGCAGAAGACGACAGTGCCCAAAATGTCAACGAAGATTCACCACGTATGAGAGAGTGGAGGAACTTCCCATTCTTGTTATCAAACGTAACGGAAAACGGGAACGATTCGATCGGGATAAACTGAAAAATGGCCTGTTCAAATCATGTGAAAAAACAACGGTAACTGCAGACCAAATAGAACAGATTTCGAATAAAGTGGAGCAGGAGTTGAAACAGATGGAGACAGCTGAAATTGAAAGCAAACAAATCGGCACATGGGTTGCACAATATCTGAAAAAAATTGATAAAGTAGCATATATTCGGTTTGCATCTGTGTTTAAACGATTTGTCGACATCGAGGATATTAAAAAGGAAGTGAAAACATTAAAATAGTTTGCTATTATAAACATTTTCCAGCATTATGAAACTTACTGGCATCTCGGAGAAAGTCTTCTCTGACCGATATTCATTAAAGGACAAAACAGGAAAACCCGTTGAAAAAACTCCTGAACTTATGTGGAAACGAATTGCCAAGGCTGTCTCTTCAATCGAGCAAAAAAATGAACAAAAACGAAGTGAAAAAGAGTTTTATTTTGCATTAAAAGACTTTAAATACATCCCGGGTGGACGGATTCTCGCAGGAGCCGGTACCGGATACGATGTAACCTATTACAACTGCTTTGTGATCCCAAGCCCTAAAGATGCCCGAGATGGTATCCTTGAAACTTTGAAACAGATGGTTGAGATTATGGCACGGGGCGGTGGGGTTGGAATTAATTTATCTTCACTTCGTCCGCGCGGAACCCGCGTTAAAAAAGTCAACGGGTTTTCATCAGGTCCGTGCAACTGGGCAGAACTTTTTTCAGTTGCAACCAAAGATATTATTCAGCAAGGAGGAACAAGACGGGGCGCACTTATGCTTATGCTCTGGGACTGGCATCCTGATATTGAAGAATTTATTACAGTAAAACAGGATTTAACACGCATAAATGGAGCTAATTTATCTCTGTGTGTCTCAGATTCTTTTATGGATGCAGTTGAAAAAGACGGCGACTGGGAGCTAGTTTTCCCGGACACCACTGACCCTGAGTACGATGAAAAGTGGGATGGAGATCTGGTTACATGGAAAGCCCTAGGGAAAAAAGTATTGGTAAAAAAAGTGGTGAAAGCGCGAAAAATCTGGGATCTTATTGCAAATGCTGCCTGGAGATCCGCAGAACCAGGAGTCGTTTTTATGGAACGGTACAATAAGTGGCACAACAACTGGTACTGGAACCGTATCGTTTGCGTAAATCCATGTGGCGAAGAAGGTCTCCCCCCCTGGGGAGTATGCAACTTGGGTTCCATTAACCTTTCTGCGTTAGTGAAAGGAAACAATATTGATAAAAGGGCACAATTTGATTTTGCAACTTTAAAAAAAGTAACTCGTGCAGCGGTGCATTTTCAAGATAATGTAGTTGAAATGGATCCGTATGTTTTTCCCGGAATTAAAAAAACACAATACGAGGGTGAGCGAAGAATAGGCGTTGGAACTATGGGGCTTGGAGATACGCTTATCAAATTACACCTCCGGTATGGATCAAAAGAATCTCTTATATTTATCGATAAAATATACAAAATAATTAGAGATGAAGCATATCGCACATCAGTTGAACTGGCAAAAACAAAAGGAGCATTTCCAAAATTTGACAATGAATTATTTCCAAAAGGTAAATTTATTCAAGCGTTGCCAAAAGATCTGCAGTCAGACATAAAAAAATATGGAATCAGAAACTCACTCCTGCTGATGCAAGCGCCAACCGGATCAACTTCCCTTATGGCGAATACCACCTCAGGTATCGAACCGGTATTTGAGTTTGAATTTGTCCGCAGGGATAGACTTGGAGAACATATTCTCCGTCATCATCTATATGAACAATGGTTAGTAAAACATGAAAAAGAACTGAAAGAAGGAAAAATAAAAAAACCTGATTGGTTTGTTTCCGCCAGTGAACTTTCTCCAGAAGATCATGTGAAAGTTCAGGCAACAATACAAAAGTATGTCGATGCTTCTATCTCCAAAACGGTAAATGCGCCGAAAACACACACGGTTGAAGATGTAAAAAAACTCTACACGCTCGCATACAAACTCGGACTCAAAGGAATTGCCTATATGCGTGAAAGCTCCCGGTCAGGAGTACTTGAACGGATTGAAAAAAAAGATGAAACCCCTAAACCGGCAATCCCTGCATTTACGGTAAAACCGCGACCCATGGTTGTTCACGGTTCAACGTATCGAATCAACACTCCTGTCGGAGTCGCATTTATTACTGTAAACACAAACGGTGGCTCTCCGCCTGAACCACTTGAGGTTTTTATCAACATTAGCAAACCTGGGTCAGATATTTCCGCGATGGCCGAGGGACTGGGACGAACTATTTCTCTCGCACTGCGCTTTGCCTCACATCTTCCCGCGCTTCAGCGCGTTCATGAGATTATCAGTCAACTTGAAGGAATTGGAGGAGCGCGCACAATGGGTTTTGGAAAAGATAAAATCAGAAGTCTTCCTGATGCGGTTGCAAAGGTTCTTGCTATGCATTATAGTCTGAACGGTCATGCAAAAAAAGAGCTTCCTGCGGAAAAACCAAAGCTGGTTACTGAAACAACTCAACCATCACTGATCCAGACGGCAGAACCCCGCGGAAATTTTGACATCTGTCCTTCCTGCGGTGAAGCTCTTCTCGTTCATGAGGAAGGATGCAAAAAATGTTACGGATGCGGATATTCGGAGTGCTAAAATTAGTCCAAAGTCCATTAGGTCAGTAAAGTCTATAAAGATCGCTACTAATCAATAGAATTTCAACTTGATGGACTTGATAAACTTTCGACTTTATAGACTTTAAACATATGTCAATATATACCCGTACGGGTGACGATGGAACCACCGCTTCCTTTGGAGGAAAACGCACCCGGAAAGACTCTCCCCAAATTGAAGCGTGCGGTACCATTGATGAACTTACGTCAGTACTTGGACTTCTCGTAACGAATCAAATACAAGAAACCGACCGGAGGCTCATTTCTCAAATCCAACAAGATTTATATCAGATAATGGGATCTGTGTCCGGCGCAGATCTTGCTCTTGCTTTTATTGGGGAACGGGTTGTGACATTTGAACACACTATAGATTCTATTTCGCAAAAACTACCTTCACTGAATGAGTTTATTCTTCCCCAGGGAACTCTTTTATCGGTGTACTTTCATATTGCACGAACTGTGTGTCGCCGAGCGGAGCGTCGGCTTGTTTCGTATTTTTACTCAAGTAAGTCCTTACCGCCCGCCCAACATTCCAAAATAACCATTACCTACATCAATCGCCTCTCCGATCTTCTCTTTGCTTTTTCCCGAAAATATAATATGCCGGACAAAGAGATTTCCGTTTCTTCTTAACATAATATAAATTCTTTCATATATAATGTTCACGTTTGGTATTAGCCACTGTCCAGGTCTTTGCGCGGGATTTATCCTGAGCGAAGTCGAAGGATGGGAAGGCTGAAAAAAACTTCAAATAGTTTTAAGGGAATCAGGTGAATATCCTGAACTGTGCCGCAGCGGTTTACCCCGAGCGAAGTCGAGGGGAAAAGTCCGAAGACCGACCAAACATCTTATAAATTGTTACATACCCCGAGCAGGGAAAGTATGTCAAATGACTTAAAACAATTCGGTGTCACGCGTAAAGAAGCTGATCGGTTGAACCTTCTCTCTCCTCAGGAAAGAACAAGGGAGTTGCGACAAGGACTTGAAGCTTATACTCAAGAAGTCCTCGCAGACAGTCCGGTTTCAACTCTGTATCATTATTGGACTGATCACGAAAATTCATTTTATACTGCTCCCCCCGAGCCGGACGGAACATTCAAAGAAATATACAGCATCGATAATCAATTTGACCCAAGGGAAAGAAACGGTATTCCGCAGGCAGGATTTTCAGAAGTAAGAAAACGTATCGTGGAAAACCCGGATGCAGTAATTTTGTGGTACAGTCCTCCCGGTCCTGCTTCTTTTGACTCTGATCAGAGTAATCCGTACAATCAAATTCAATACGATGACGGGCAGTTGTATGTCCATTACTATGACGGTGAAAAAATTTGCGCTGCTGCTGTAAAAATCAACCATAACGGTGCGGTTTTGAATTTCACCGGTTCGGATGTAATATCTTCAAGTACCACGCCTACTACAGAAGAAATCACCAGATCTCTGATGACTCCCATAGTTTTTGAAGGCTCTATAGACCAATATTTAGATCAAGCGAGAAACAATATACCCATTTATACAGATAAAAAAGGATATACCCATACAACTGCTGAAGTTGTTAATCTCATTCGATCTACATTTGCAGGAACAAGAAATACTCCTGGCCCTTTCTTACTTGATAAAACAATAGATGCACTAGAAGAATATGAAATTACGGAAACAAGGGTGCTCTCTCTTTACCTTGAAACTATACAAAGATATATGCAACATACGGGGGTACAAACCCTTCAGCTCAGAGGAAGTTGCGGGGGATCGCTGGTAACCTTAGACGGAGTCGCCCAACTGCTTTCTGAACTGCTTCAATCACCCTCTCTCCCTTCGGTTTCCCAGATACTTAACCCTGCTGGATCTGCTATGCGCACTTTAAACGCTGGAGAACGGTACCATGATTACCACTGTCCCCATTGTCAAACATTATTGCAAGGGGAATTAAAAGGAAAACCAGACACATGGAAAACAGAATGTCCACACTGCCATAAAAATATCCGCTGTACATAACTGAACTGCATGCATACTGCTATAATAAAATATGACCTCTCAAAACTATACTCCGATCGACCATCTTATCAACAAAAAACCAACTGAGTCGATCGGGCTTCCGAAAGAAGCGGAACCTGTTTTGCAACCTGCAGAGGAGAAGCAAATACAGGAAGCGGTTGAACATGAACCGCCGGATGAGGTAAAACCGTTTGTTGAACCGAAAGCCGAGTCAATAAAACTTCCGCCCGACCTCAAACGAATCGGATTACAAGCAGTCTCACAGACGCAATTTCCAACATACCAAAATGTAAAGCTGCCTATTTCCGATGACAAAGTCATGCAGGGACTCCATGCCCCAGTTTCATCGTCACTGCGCTGGCTTGCCACACTTGCAGTCTATATGCTTCGCCTCGCACATCTTCAATTAAAGGTAGTAAGTGGGAAAGCTATCCGCATCATAAAAAGGTAGTTATACTTGTTTGACTTTATTCAGCTCTTCAAGAAACCCCTCTTTTCCTCTTCCTCCGGCAAACTGCGAAACCATTTTCCCTTCTTTAAAAATTATGAAGGTTGGAATAGAAAAAATTGAGTACTGTGATGCAAGTTCGTTGTTTTGATCAACATCAACTTTCACAAATTTTATATCATTCCGTTCTTGTGCAAGCTGTTCAATAATGGGCGCTGTCATCTTGCATGGTCCGCACCAGGTGGCGTAAAAATCAACAAAAACTAACCCTTTTTCGTCTAAAACTTCCTTTTGAAAAGATGTATTATCAACCGCATTCACTGCCATAAATATTCTATTAATTTTTTTAACACAATAACTATACCCGCAGTCAAAACAATAGTCAAGAGAATTATAAGAATCAAGGAGTATATAATAAGGAGATGGTACAAAACTCTCTGTCGCATTGGAATATGAAACAGTTTGTTGTTAATCAGCTCACTATCCATAAAAAATCATTGGTTACTCTCGTCATTATCATCGGTCTATCACTGTTTAGTATTCAGGTTGCAAAGCTATTCTCTCCCCCTCAACCGCTCACGTATCATTCAAAAGCCGAAAATAATAAAAGCCAGGTACATTCCGGAATTACTCGATCACGAAATGGAGTAATTGCCGTTCCCTATGCTATGAATGATTATGAAAACTGCAACCCAAAAACATTAAAAACTCCATCAGACCCGACAAAAGACTGCTTTACCTATTGGGGAACGCTTCCTGCTACGCGGTCGGACTACTACTTGGGATCTTTCGGAACATTTCAACCAATCATGTGGAAGGAGATACAAACCGGACCAAATCAGTTTAACTGGGGAAAGGTTGACAGAATGTTACAGGATGCCGGTCAAATGGAAATCAAAGATACAGCAGGAAATATTTTGAAGTATAAACCGGTTATTCTTGTCTTCGGAACCTTTCTGCAGTCTGACGGCAATCCGCATGACAATTCAAAAGACATGATTGACTATACTCCGGACTTTATAAAGAATGAAGTCGGTGCACAACACTTTACCACCACCCTCCCCGGATGTGACACGCAGGATATTTCACCTTGGCATATTGGGGTCTGGAAAACCTATTATCGCAACTTTATTTTCGAAGCAGCACGACATCTTAAAGGTTCTCCAAACTTATATGTTGTTCAAGCTATTGGAATGTCCGGAGGAGTAAGCGATGAAACAACTGCAACTAAAAACCTCGCTGACTGCAGTTATAAAACCGTGTACATGAATGAACACGGCGAAGAATACAACCAGTTTATGATTGAGCAGCTCCGCTGGTATCATGATGCATTTAAAAAAGACGGGTCAGACGAACATATCAGGCCTATATATCTTCAGGCTGCAGCTGCCGGCGGTAATTTACGCGTACGGTACGAAGATGAAGCGAGAAAACTCGGAGTCGGGCTGAAGATGAACAGTTTAGCACCGGGAAACGAAAACTCCTATAATACAAAGACCGCTTACGCAGCAGCCGGAAAAGGAGCTCTCTATGACTTTATTGACATGCTTAATTTTTCTATTCCTATTGCGTTTGAACCGCAGTATCCGCATACAACCCCCAATAATGATTTCTGCGATGCAGTTTACTGCAATCCCGCAAATGCTGCGTATCAGTTCACCTACTGGAATTTTTTAACAGCGCTGACCCATAAAGCTGATTTTGCAGATTTTCAGAAAGTTCACTTATTCCGAAAAACTGAGATGAAAATTAAGTTTGGCATTGACTGGCTTGATGAACTGAGTGAAGAATCATTCGGAAAAACTCCCAATCAGTCCCGGATTGCCTGGATTGCTTTTGCAGATAACTTTATCGCACACCCGGTTTATTATGGTAATAAACCGCCCGCTCCGCTTATTCCCGGCCAAGGCGATTATTACCGCTATGAGTTTTCCGAACGAGGCGACCGGGAATTTTACTTGTACCGTATTGAGGAAACAGAAGATTCAAGTATGATCCGGACGAACGGAGGTTTTCTTGCTGATGGAACAGAAAACTACGCAGTAAGAACTAACAGCTGTGCGCGAAGTGTACAAAACAGCACCTCTGTTTTTATAACCGGTCAAGACCTTCGATCAACGTATTTAGCACCAAATCAGTTTGAGCACCCTTTCTCAACCGGCGCACGCCGAACCGATAAAAATACCCAAAACTACTTTATCCCGCTCAAACTTGAACAGGCTACTGCGATTGAACCAGCGCAAAATGTTTCTGTTGCGGTATATTATCTGGATTTTGGAAGCGGAACTTTCTCAATTGACTATACTGATCGGTCTGGAACATTAAAACATGAGATTGTGCAAAAAACAAATACGAAAACATGGAAAAGCCATACCTTTCAGCTTACCAAACAGCAGTATCGATTTAACGGAGGACTATCTGGCTCCGCTGACATTCGTTTAAACTGCAGATGCGGAACTGAGTCACCGAATGCAAATGATAACGACGACGACGTATTTCATATGGTGAAAGTTATTGCGGACAGCTCAGCAGTTTCGGAAACTCCATCACATACCCAGTATTTGTGTAATGCTGGCCCCATACCAACAAATACAATGCCAACCGTTGCGGTTCCTTCAGCAACTCCTCCAATTTCACAAACACCAAGCCCAACGAATCCTGCGACATCTCCAACCGCATCCCCTTCCGCAGGGGTAACCCCGCCAGGAGCATCGCCAACCGCTTCACCTTCGGGATCAATTCCGCTTCCAACTCCATCACCCGAACAAGGAGCTGTCACTCTTAATATCAGATTAAAACTCCAGGGTTCAAGACAGCCGTCCGGTTCTCCCTCCGCTCAAATAACCGGAAAGATTACCCTAACAAAAACCAATTATACCCCGGTTGTTCAACAGGTAATCTTTCGACAGTCATCGGACGGATATTGGAATGGTTCAGCATTATTTGAAAACATAAGTTTGGATTCCGGATACCAACTGTTTATAAAAGGAGAAAAACATCTTCAGAGAAAAATCTGTGATCTGCAACCGGTCGAACAAACTCTCAAAGAATACTCCTGTGCGAACCGTACACTTACCTTCGACAGCCTTGGAACCTATACGGTTAACGCAACCGGCATATATCAAATCGCCGGAGACCTACCGGTACAGGACGGTCTGGTAAATGCACGAGATGTTGCACTCATACGCACAAATCTGGGAAGCACTGACCCGTCGGTTCTTACTCAGGCAGATCTGAACTTTGACGGAATTGTTGACACACAGGACTACTCACTTATTCTCGAAGGACTCCGAATCCGCGAAGATGATCCGCTGTAGACCTCGTATTATTTTTCAAGATCACCCTTATACAGAGTGTTCAGATATTCAACAGCCTGTTGCGGATGTGGAGAGTTTTTGGAACCGCGGGTGTTGAATAACTCTGTCCCGTCAACTCCGCAGGCGTCCTTGATTGCCGGAGGATGCTGGTCTTTTGCAATGTATTCGGTAAGATCATATACTTTTCCTTCTACTACGGTCCAACAATCTTCGGGAACATTATGGCTTTCTACTTCAGACAGCGAAATAAGCAGGGCTTTTGAACCAGCGGTTGGCGCAACTGACATTTGGGGCTTTTTTTCATTCTTTGACCCGTTTTGAACAACAATGTTCCACCCAAGAAATCCGACCATAACAACTGCAAAAATTCCAAGAACTACTGAACTTTTCATAAGTAATAAAAAATATGGTAACAAATAATTATGGCATATTATATATTCCTGTCAACTTAAAAGTCAGGTTTTGAAAAAAAATGAAACGGGGATTATAATACCATTATGAAAAAAATATTGTTTATTGTGGTAATTTTGCTCGTAGTTCCTGTTTTTTTTCTCGGGTATCTTGGATTTATTCCTGGCCTTTCAACTCTCTTAGGAGCTGGTAAACCAAAAAACCTTGGAATAACGTATACTGCAGAAACAAAAAAGTCTGCCATCTCAAAACTCAGTATTGCCTATGAACAACTTCCTGGAGAAAATATGAAAGATTCCCTCAAATTCGAAGGGCAACACCGCGTAGACCAACTGTTTACCAGTGAGGAAATTACCGCACTCGCTGATACCCGCCAGAGTCAATATAAATATTTTCCGTTTAAAAACGTACAAATACGGGTGAATACTGACGGCACTGTCGAAGGATCAGCAGTACTTGAATTCAATACAGCGCTTTCTTATTTGCAGTCATTAGGCGTCACCCTTGGAGACATTCAAACAGCAATAGAAAAACTTCAAATCGTGCGAGGAGACTTGCCAGTCTATTTAAAAGGTTCTGGAGAAGTCGTGAACAACAACTCTTCCATAGCCATAGAATCCGTCCAAATTGCGCGGTTTACCGTTCCACAAGAATATGTAAAAACCTATGCTCCGGCAATTAATACTCTTGTTGAAAATGTTATTTCGTCACGAAAACCGTACTACGATATCCAATTGCTGAAAAATGAGGAGGGGAAAATTCGGTTTGTTGGAACAGCTCCAGACAAGGAGCTTGCGATCGGAAAATAAAATACTCAGCCGATTTTTACCGGCCACAATTCCCCTTTTTTCTTTTCCAGTTTATCCCCAACTTTTATTTGACTATAAAACTCTTGCTTGGCAGGAATATTGTGCACCTCTCCATTCTCAAGCTGAACTTTTAAGCTGTATAAATGACTTACCCTACGACTATCGTCATCCTGTTTTTCTACATGATTTTTATCAATTACCTCTCCAATCCACGCCTGATTTTTTCCTTGCATAAAAAGTTTCCCCACAAGTGCAATAAACCCGAAAACGAGTAAAAAAAAGAAACCGAAAAAAACAATTATTGGACCGAAAACAACATATTTTTCCATATGTCAGAATAAACTTATAATAAGAGATAATTTATACATTCCAAAGCGACTTGGTTAAATCTACTTTTTCTTGTTTAAACTGCACTCCTTCTTGTTTCAGTAGTTTCTGTTTATGTGCAACTCCCCCCTTTGCTGAGTAACCAATCAATTTCCCGTCAAAGCCAACTACCCGATGACAGGGAACCTGCGGCGCATCTGGGTTTATTCGCAAATATGCACCAACTGCGCGGGCTGCATTCAGACTACCTGCGAGACGGGCAATCTGACCGTATGTTGCAACTTTGCCTTTGGGAATTTTTATCACTATTCCATAAACCATCTCTTTACTCATTTTCTTCATGCTCCTATGATACTCCTTCTCAAACACTTTGCAACTTCAGGTGTATAATGTTTCTATAAAATTATGCATATTGGAATACTTTCCGATACACACGACCGGCTTGATACATTAAAACAGGCTGTTGCAATTTTTAAAAAACAAAGTGTGGCCCAGATTGTTCATTGCGGAGACTGGGTTTCCCCTTTTACTCTTGAATACTTTGATTCAATCTGCACTGATTTTCGAGTTCCTGTTTATAGCGTATTCGGGAACAATGAAGGAGATATTCGACGAATTATTGAGCGAAATGCAAAACTACAAAACCCCATTCATTTTACTTCGAAACAAACCCTTACTCTGGAAGTCGAAGATAGAAAAATAATTGTATATCATGGACAGGATAAAACCATTACCGAAGCCATTGTTAAATCGCAACTGTACGATACATTCTTTACCGGCCATACGCATATTCCCCTGAATAAAACGGATGGAAAAACATTAATACTGAATCCGGGCAGCACTTCTTACACCGCAAAAAGTCAGGTGATTGAAACAGCAAGTGTCGGAGTTTATAACTCACAATTCCATACAGCTCAAATATTTTTTCTTTAATTTCCAACGAGTCTATAATTGGAATTTGTTTTTACGTATTATCTTTTTTTATATCCTGAAACAGTTCTAATACATTTTCTTTCAAAACTCCTTTAATGATTTGAATATAATGTCCTGAATCTTCAACTAAATGATCTATGCCCAGATTTCTGGGCCGTAATAATTCGGGAAGATCATCACGCGAGGCGCCGATTACAACAAGTGAAATGTATGCTTGAAAAATGCCGGCAGCACACATCATACACGGTTCATTCGTACAGTAAATAACACAGTCTTGGAGATTGTTTGTACCCAGCGTTCGGCATGCTTGTCGTATGGCAATTAATTCAGCATGATCAGTGACATCCCCGGTTGTTTTGTCCTCTGCTTTTCCTTTCCCGATAATTTTTCCGTCATGAACAACCACTGCTCCAAATGGCCAGTCGCCCCGTTGTTTAGCCTTTTTCGCCTCCTCAATTGCAACTAGCATAAATTTTTCGTGATTTTTCATATACATAACTGCATTATACGTTTTTTTTCAAATGATCATTGACGATGAAAAGTCTTAAGCTTCGATTCAGAAACCAATTCTATACTTTCTGTGTGAAAGGAGGTGAGAATTATGAAAAAAGCATTACTTATTGCTGTTATTGCCGGTATTGTTGGAACTGGATTAGTTGTTGTACCCAAATCGTATGCGGTCGAAGCTCAGAATACCAACAATCCATTCCAAACTCTTGTGCAGAAAATTGCCGAAAAGTTTGGACTGAAAAAAGAAGATGTACAGACGGTATTTGATCAGGACAGAAAAGATCGGCAAGCAGAACATGAAAAAGAGTATATAAACCGGCTCGAACAACTTGCTGCAGAGAAAAAGATTACCGAAGCACAAAAAAAACTGATTCTGGAAAAACATAAAGAGCTTTCTGCAAAACGCCAGTCTCAGATGCAGAACATGCAGGGAAAAACTTCAGATGAACGAAAAGCTCTTATGCAGCAAAAAAAGGCAGAGCGGGAAACTGAACGAACCGAACTGGAAAACTGGGCAAAACAAAACGGGATTGACATCCAGTACCTCATGGGTGGAATGGGCAGGCACGGTGGTCCTGGTCGCGGATTCTAATAAAACTGTTCTCAGCGCCCCCTGCTGAGACTGGTTTCTAAAGGTGTAACATCCAAATCTGAGGATTTTGTGTATCCTGGACTCGAGACCCTACCGGAGCAACCTGAAAAACAATTCTGGTTCCTTTTGCATCCCAGTCAAAATCTGAAACAAGAAAACGCAAGGAAGAGGTTTTGTTTTGATTGAAGTTAGTTAACTGTGTTATTAACCCATTTTTCTTTATAAATAACTCCGTTCGAAGACTTTGAGCGCCTGCTGTTGGACTCCAACGAACATCCGAACGACTTGATATGAATGCCATATCATCGCTTACTGGTGAGTAGTTCCCATGCTCTTCCCAAGTTTGCGCACTGCTTGTCAGATTCTCAACACCATATCCATCCAAATTGGAGGAGTAAATATCATCCACATACGGCGCACCGTTTTCTGTATGTGAATAGATAATTTTTCCGTCATACGTGAATCCATGTGTTTCATAAAATCCTTTTGTATCTCCAAAAAGAACAATGTGATTGGACAATTTATCTGTCCCAGTTTTCGTTGTATCAAAGTCTGCAATATGAATTCTCCATCCGTCCCATGGATTCTCACCACCCGGTGTTGTTATTTGCGACCGAAGAATCTGCACGTTGGTCGCAACACGCTCCGCAAATAAAATCTTCGTTCCATCGTTATTAAAATGGGGATGAAGTGCAGCGTGATTTTTTGCGGATCTCCAAACCAACTCTGCCCCTGTCCCATCTTTGCGAATAACCCATAAATCCTGATTAATGCCAAACGACATATGATTAAATACGGTGTGATTTGAATTCTCATTTTCAGCCTGATAAATAAGTAAGTCGCCATTTGGATGCCATGCAGGCTGGCCTATAAACCCTTTTGGCGTCGCTGAACGACACGTCACACATGTTTTTTTTGTACCATCGGGATTCATAATAAATATCTCGGTGTTTTTGTTTACCTGATTCACAATTGCATCAAATGCAATTAGTTCATGAATTGCTCCGTGATACCATGCAACTCTTCCGCCACTGTTTGTTAGTCTGCGCAATGTGAATCCAAAAGCTTTTGCCTCAGGACTTAATAAAGACTCTTGCAAAACCTTTTTTTTCAGGACCACTCCAAATAACAGAACGCCAACAATAAAAATAAGAAGAAAAAATATGTTTCGTTTTTTCATATCAATTATTCTAATAGTATCATTGTTTACCAGTTTACAATAGAAAAAATACTTCTACCGTTTTTTTAAGTGCGAATCAAAAAATGCAACTGACCGCTCAAGAGCGATGGAAAGATTATTCGAAAGGTTGTGATCGTCCCCCTCATAGACATAAAGCTCAACCTGTTTTTCTGCTTTTTTCATCGCTTCATTCAATATCTGACTAAATAAGAGAGGAACTTCAGAATCCGCTGTGCCGTGCTGCAGTTGTAAAGGACCAGAAATATCTTTCACATATGATATCGGTGAAATAGACTGCCAAAATTCGGGATTGGTTTTGAAGTCTCCGTATGCATCAATAAAACTTTGCCTCCCTGGTCTTCGTGCACCTTGCTCTCTTTGAGACGGAACAAACGGCCGAGGATTATGCATTGTATTTCTCCAACGGGTCGCCATGTCTTCGTAGGAAACAGCAACTCCCGCCCAAATCTCTCCTGCTTGAATATCCTTTGAAACCACCATTGAACGCAAGGTGATCATTCCTCCCATTGAATGACCCCACATACCGATCCTTTTCGGATCTGCCTCTTTATATTTTTTCATTGACGCAACCGCATTTAATATGTCAACCGTATACCCGGGTGAATAATACGCGCCCTCCGGTTTTCCTTCAGAGTTTCCGTGTCCGCGGTAGTCGGAGCGAAATACTATATATCCGTTTCTTGAAAATGCATCTGTATATGCTATATATTTTTCCGTTGTTACATACTCCTCCGGTGGAATATATCCGTGATTAAAAATAATCACCGGCCAACCGTTCTCCGGTTTCGTACCGAACGGAACTGTTAGAAGGGCAAAGATTTTTAAACCCTCTGATCGGTATGAGGCAATATATCTATTATAGTTCGATCCTGGGGGCAATGTTTCCTCGATGACAATATCGCTTCCGGGAAAAACCTGTCCACGCATATACTCAACTGACAGCGGGTGCAAATTGCTCGTTTTTTTTTGATTAGTAACAGCTGTCTTGTTTTGATTTATAAAATTAGTTTTTCTCAATTCGAATAAACCAAAAACGCTAACCATTGCGATAACAAGTACGAGAATAAATATCTTACCCATATAGTACTAGTTTATCACAGAGTCTTTTTGTCCGTACTGACAATTAACCTTGGAAAAGAAGTTATAAAACTCACTGTAAACAAGGGCTGAAATGCAAATCTGTACCGCCTTCAAACAGATGCTTTTAAAAAAATAGATTATAATAATAATTGAATAAACTAATACGCTATGACGGAAGCTTCCACTGAAATACCCACTGTAAACCAGAGAATAACATTAGACAAACCTGCTTGTATTGTCCAACACTTTGAAACTAAAAGCGGTAGACCTTTTGAGATTTTAGAAGTATCACTTCCTTCTTCCGAAGTCGTTTCAGTGCAAGTAAACGGGTCAGGAACAAACTCACAAATAGATACACCAGATGCCTTGTGCGGAGTTTATGATGTATTAAACTCAAGATCGCAACGAACTAATTTAAAACGCTTTAAAACAACAAGTAGATATACAGATCCGCTTGAAGTTCGTCTCAAGCAAAATTTATTAAAACAACTCGAAGAAACTCTTGGAATAACTATAGAAAATATTTCAGGACAGTGGATAGGAGTAGCTACCGCTGATCAGAAACAAGTATTTATTGGGGCAGTTCCTGATGGAAAAGCCCTTGAATGGTTTGTATTAGGTAAGAAAGACAATACATTAAAACTCTTTTATGTCCGAGATTACGAGGGTGGCAGAACAACAGACCAACATAGAGAGGTAGCATTTGTTGTAGATACACAAGGAAATTTTTTTCCTCGGTATGCTGAGCAATTCCCAAAAAAATTTGATACTGCGAAAGAATCAAATATTGTTTATTGCACATGGCACAGATACGGTACAAAAATAGATCCTGATTCCCTTATTAAAGAATTGCCGGAGTTAGCTAAAGCAAGGGTAGATATGGTTATGTTAGATGATGGCTGGCAGTACTTATCGACTCAAGAAATGGAAAGAATTCGTGATAACATTCGTAGGTACAATATGAGAATCGGACTCTGGTATGACCCGTTTCGAATAAGTGAAGCTCAATCCCACACTATTCCAGCTGCATATTTAATAAAAGATCATAATGGTAAACCTCTGCATGTATCGACACCACAATTTCCACACATTCTTAGTCAAGGAAACCTCGTCGAAAGACTGAAAGAAGCATATAAAACAAGTCAATTTTATGGGATAGATATTTCAAATCCAGAAGCAAGGGCTTGGATTATTCAAAAGATTCTCACATTTCCTTCAGCAGAAATGCTTAAGTTAGATTTTTTAACAGTTGCCCAAACTTGCTCACCACATTTTAGTGATAAAAGCAGAACTTCACTCGAATATACTGCTCTGTTTTTTAAAGAACTTAAAAGCGCATTTGCACAAAGCAACAAACCTTTTCCTGAAGTAATGGGCTGTACTGCGCCGCTTGGAATTATGGTTTATCCGGAGGTCACCTCACTTCGAGTTGCTCATGACGCAGCGTTTCCTCCTTTTCCAGACCGGTTAATAACCTGGGCAGATAGATGCTTACGCATATCACTACTGAGAAATATTTCGGTAGCGCTCCTTTCGCGTACCCTTCAGGATGATAGACTACAAAGCAGAACCATAAAGACAATAACTGATTTGCTTGCGTATGCGAGCGTTCGAATGAAAGAAAATGCAGATAAAACTGCTCTATTTATGAACCCATTCTATACGGCAGCAACAAAAACAATATCATGCGCAATAGAACTTGAACCGGGAAATCCTGAAATACTTCAAAATCTTAGATTCCTATTTAACGGAATTGCTGACTTTTTTATATCTGAACCATCTTCACTGCAAATGACTCAAGCGACAGCAGCATGACAAAGTTTCTTTTCAGCTATTTTATTCATTTATTTTTTCCACCGTTTCAGTGTGGGGAGCAGTTCCTCAGCCATGTTTCTTGCAACAGTTTCAGTCATTCCCATTTGTACGCCAAACCGTACATTCTTGTCGATTTTTTCCTGCACGGTAATTCCCTGATCTAAAAATGCACCATTTTGAAAGCAGTGAAAACAGAATTCACTGCTTTTGCTTTTATCGCTGTTTGTTCCGAAATCCGCTTCATTTCGCAGTGGCATGCCACAACTTTGACATATGTTATCCATATCCCTCACCTCCTTTTTAGCAATGAATTTTAACTCGTGGTTAACCTATTTTGACCACGCAATCTGATCAAAACGAACAAACAAAGAGTAATCACAGTAAACGCAACAAGGGAAAGAAGCGGAATTGTCAAAAATCCAAACCAGGCAATAAATGTTTTTGTACAGGACACTCCAACAGCACACTGTTGAAGCCCTTGCGGAATAATCTGATAGTAAAGCAAGTTGTGATAGAGCGAGATAAGAAAACCAGAAATGCTTAACGGAAGTGCATACCGATAAACATTTTTGTCATTTCCAAAGATGCCAACTGCAAAAACCGCAACAAGCGGATACATACAGATCCGCTGATACCAGCAGAGGGTGCAGGGCGGAAACAGCATCACCTCGCTAAAAAAAAGGCTTCCAAGGGTTGCGAGAACGGCTTGAAACCATGCAATGTATAATACGATTTGTTCTACAACCTTTTTTTTACTTTGGTTCACATGCTTATTATACACATTTCTACTCCTCCCACGGTGTCATGAGCTGGAAGTAGTTTCCATCGGAATCTGCAAGTGTTGCGATCCACATATTGTCAATCATGTAGGGCTTCTTAACCGAAACAGCGCCAAGCTTCACCATCCGCTTGTATTCCTTTTCAACCTCTTTTGTTTCAAAATTCAACAGAATGCGTGAAGGATCTTTTGACTTACCTTTCACCTTTGAGTGACTGCCGATTGAAAAAAATGAACTACCGACAGACCACCCCCACCACTTTTCCTCATGCATGTCTGGTTTGCGTCCCAGAATTTTTTCATAAAAATCAGCAAGAACCTTCGGTTGGGAAGAACCAATCAAAACTGAATTGAGATTTAACATAACACTAAATCAAAACTAATAATTAGTATTATTCTGTTACAACTTTCATGTTGAACATTGGGCTTTGCAGAGCATTCCATAGACGTAACCATAAGGGCAACATCATCTCGGTCCCTCTTGCGGTCGAAATGTCCCCCAAATCAAGAATGTGCCTCCACCCGTAAGACCGAAGCAGTTCTATCACGCGGGATTTGGCTGACTGTTCGTTTCCGCTGACAAAAATTTGATGGTCTCCTTGAGCAAGCGTCTGTGGGTTTACCTGCAACATCGCATTCATCGTATTAAATGTTTTCACGATGTGTGTTTGGGGAAGCGCTCGCTGTATTTGTTCACCAAGCGAATCGGTATTGCAGACAAACAAACTCGGCGGACTTCCTTTTGAAAAATCTAAAGGATTAGAAAGATCTATCACCACTTTCCCGACAAGATATTCTGAAAGCGTTTTTAAGACAGAGACAGAAATTTCGCCCTTCAGCGCATTGATGATTATTTCTCCATGCTGTGCGGTTTCCGGAAAGCTTGCAACTTTTATTTTTGGATGTTTCTGTTTCCATTCGGAAAACACAGTTCCCATAAGGTCTTTCTTTTCGGGATCACCCGCTTGCTTTTCATCCCTTGTCCCCATCATTACCTCATGACCGAGTGAAACCAGTTTTTCAGCATGTGATTTTCCCACAATACCTGTCCCCAATATTCCTATTTTCATTGTGTTTACAATAAACTTATGTTAATACTTATACTTATATAGTAATAGTTTTATCACTCTTTGTCAATGGGAGGCGTTTTAGACCATGTTAAGAAAAAGAGACTCTTAAAAACCAAGATAGAAGTATCATTCACAAACATATTGGGACAAACTGCTGTTTTTAACCAATAAACGCTTTGTTAATATGAAGATATAAATTGAAAATAATAAAAGGCTTTATGTTCTTTTTTTCTTATCGCAACCAATTCACTCAATGCTTCAATGTTTCAGGAAGGATTATCCGCATACCAAATGGCTGAAAACGGTGCCGAAAACGCAATGATCCGTATCTTGCGAAACCCGTCTTACACCGGGGAAACTATCAATGAAAACGGCGGAACTGTTCTAATTTCCGTATCCGGAGATAATCCGAAAATTGCAACCTCAACCGCAACTGTCAACAATCACCAAAGAAAAATCGAGCTTCGTATATCAAATTCAAACGGAGTTTTTAATGTAACCTCCTGGAAAGAAATATTTTAAGCTGAGTAAACTGTCTTTAATTACTCCCCCTCGGCAAACCTTCACATGCGTTTCCGTCTTTATCTCCGTCAAGCCGGTTTACATCGTTGCCCACTCCTCCAACTTTAGTAAAAAAGGCTTGAGCTTCAGGCTGTGTTGTAAAGTCATCACAGTTGTATTCATCGGATTTTTTTCCAACCGATGCATCAGTTGTAATATTTCCCAGCTTATCAAACAGAATATTACCTTTTACATCCCGCTTTACCTCTGACTTCTGAAAAGACTTTGTTGACCACAGCTTCTGCAGGTCCCAGTCTTTTTGCGATACTTCCAAACCAAGCGCTGCAAGCAGTGCTATGAATGCTACAACAAGAACAACCCGAGCCTTTTGCCAAAAGACAAAAAGAACTGCAACAACCGCCATAAGAACAAGGATCAATCCCAAACGGAATTTGTGACTCGTGCGCAGTTTTGTAAAGGTTGACACTTTTTCCTTATCTTCTATTTGTGCTTCCTCACTTTTTTCCTGAATTTTTTTAACCATGGAAAAAAATAAATTAATAACGTAGCTTTATTGTATCAGCCACTGATATGCAAAGTAAATCGAGGCAATCACCGCAAAAACGGTAATGCACTGATGAACAATTTGATAGACAAACCATATTGAGTCGTCGGGGAAAAATCGGTATCCAAAAAGTTTTTCAGGAGGGTTTCGTTTTAACGGTGAAAACTGCTGGTTCAGCCAATAATTTGTTTCCCCAAAACTTCGTACTGCCCAGAAAACTGAGAAAAACAGACAAAATAGATTCCAGCTGTTTCCTGCAAACGATATAAGTGAAACCACAATCCAGAACGGACCAATGATCAGAATATCCCCCCAGACAAAAATCCCGGCTGGAAAAAGATACGGAGTCAACCCGTATGCATTTTTCTTTTTCAAAATCTCTCCAACTGCTTTTTTCAAATAGAAAGTATTAACGAAGATAAACAATGCGAGAAAAGCTTTTTGCCAAACAAACATGAGTTGATTATAACAAGAACAAGCTACCGCATCTCGTGAAATTTTTTTCCAGAGCCCTTCACTTACAACAGTAAAACATTATCGACAACCTGCACCGCAGAATTATTTACCCCCAATAACCTTAACACAGATAAACGAAGTAAAAACAAGAATAATAAAATTCGAAACAAACCAGCTTACTAAAAGAATAGGCGGAACATGAAATAACAGATATACCGGAAGAGTAAAGAAAACAAACTGCAGACCGATCATCAGATCTGCAAATAAAAATATCCGCTCTCTGTTGTTTTTTGGCAGCATATCACGAATGTAGCAATATACCAAAGCCAGCGATACTCCGGTAGTAAAGGTTAAAACAGTTGAGGCAATAAAAAATTCCTGGGGAGGAGGACCTGCTTTCGGCATCATGAGCTTACTCCAGACACCAAAGTACTCAGACATCATATAGTATTTCAAACTTACCAGTGCTTCAATCTGGTGAACAACTGTCGCAAAGAGTGTATACAGAAACGCAACTATACCTATTTTCCCCCAATTAATTTTTGAAATCCATTTCACCGTATGCACTAACATATGTTGAAAATACAAAACTACTCGTGACCGATATATTTAACCAAAAACATCATAAGAATTCCTACAAGAAAAACGCCGAACGAAAGCATGGATTTTTTGAGACTGGTTTCTTTTCTAATTTCAGGGAGCAAATCAGAAGCGGAAATGTAGATAAACCCTCCTGCAGCAAACGGAAGTAAAAATGAGGTTATATGTTCTATCTGAAAAGAAATAAAATATCCAACGATACCTCCAAGAATTGATGTTGCCGCTACTAAAAAGTTGGAAATAAGAGCTTTTTTCCTGCTGAATCCTGAGTGTAAGAGCACCCCGAAATCCCCAAGCTCTTGCGGTATTTCGTGCAACGCGATTGCAAGTGTCGTGATTAGACCCAGTTTTATATCAATCAAAAAAGTTCCTGCAATAACCAAACCGTCAAGAAAGTTATGGATCGCATCCCCCAACAAACTCATGTATCCAAACGTATGAGTATCACAGTTATTTTTATGACAATGACGCCAGTGGAGTAGTTTTTCAATAAGAAAAAAAAGGATAAAAGACAGAAGGACAATGGGATATAAACTTCCAATATCAATTTTTTCCGAAGCTTCAGGGAGAAGATGAAGAAATGCCCCACCCATGAGCGCCCCCGCAGATAAAGAAATCAGAAATAAAAGAAACCTCGATAACACTTTTTCTTTGATCGACAGGGTAAAAACACCCATCAAAGATGCAAGACTAATAAGAAGGGTTGACACAACAATATAAACAAGTTTATCCACAGTTCAAGTGATAATGGGTAAAATAACTCTGAGCCGTATTAAGAAGTATAACACATGGCGCTAAGTATACCCAATGGTATACCTTATACTCGCCCTAAATAAAGGAGAACTAAAACCAACGCAGTAATAAGAGCAAAAATTCCGACAGTTTGAACAAAAAGATTTACCGCATCTTTTTTCCTTCCGTCGATAACCAATAGCAGGGGTTGATAGAAAAACAGAAATGCCATCACTGCAACAGAAAGAGTGAGGACAAACAAAACCATGACTGGAGCGAAAAACGTATCAGGCTTATGCCTTAAGGGTTGCGTAACCACCGTCATAACACTAACAACCAGAATTATATAGACTGATGCGCCGAGTGCATTCACAACTGGATTCTTTGACATGCTTTCATTATACAATGAGTATAATTCTATTCTCTTGTTGCGCGAATATAAGAAATACCAAATATGTGTTTGAGCAGCCACGGCCCCGACATCGTTACATTGAATCCATTTTCAGTAAGAAAGTCCGCCATGGATAACGCATTGTCCTTGCTTTCAGAAAATTCATGCACTTCCATCTCTATCCGCTTTATCTGAGACAGTGTTTCTTTTGAGGTATGAAACAAAATTTGATATTCTGCCCCTTCAACATCCATTTTTAGCAAATCAACCGCAGGTAAACGATTTTCAAGTAATATGTCTGAAAGGGAGACTGTCGGTATGACAACTTTCCTGCCGTTCTTGTTGTAAACCGAACCAAGAACGCTGTTTTTATCAATAAAAAATTCCATTGAACCTTTTTTTTCGGTTACTGCTGTATTAAAAATTTTGATATTGCTGCATTTATTATGTTTTATATTATCTTTTAAAAGCTCAAAACTTTCCGGATTCGGTTCATAGGCAAAAATGCGTCCTTTCGGCGCTTTCGCTGAAGCAAAGATTGCAAAAGCACCGATATGCGCTCCAATATCCAAAATTGTAGGTTTGTTGCTCCCAAAATTGAAATCTCCGTAAACGTTTAATTTCCATGTCTCAAAAACAGAAAACTTGTCCCAGGTATTAACGCGAACCTTATAATAAACTCCTTTCCGTGGCGAATACATTGTATGCTTTTTCCGCCACTCAAGAAAATAAAGGAACGGAATGAAAAAAATATTTAACAGTACAACGAACCAATGATTTTTTATTTGCATAAATGTTTCATCTAGAGGAAAATTTTTAAGTATTGACTGATGTTTTCACTTCTTTCAGTGCGCACCCAATACATTCAACTTTTTTCTTCTCTCCTTTGAAATTGACTATGGTTTTTAACACCTACAGTATTATAACAATGAAACCTGATTCCGATAGGGTACAAACTGTGAAACATGTTAGATCTTAATTCTTTTAACTCTTAACTTGCTGACACCTAATAACCAGCATAAGAACAAATAAGCTGTTAGCGGCAAGCCAAGTAATGGGGTATAGACCGGTAACAACTGAGGGTCTTGCCCAGTTAACTTAACTTTTCAACAATCTTTTTAAATCATAGGAAAGTGAATCCCTATGATTAAATCTCCATTCTGATTCTAGCAGATATTTTCTAAACAATGATTGGGTAAGTCCGTTGAATTGAGCTAGTCTTCGCTTTGTCCACGACCAGTATGATTCAACTCCATTGATATGTGTTCCATCTTCACGAGCAAACTCACTTTCTGAGTGTTTTACCTTCTTGTGATTGTATCCATATACTGCCAGTGCATCATATGATCTCCAGCCGTCAGAGTAGATATCAGACCCAGAGGCTACGACTTTCCGAATAATAGGCATGACAATCTCTTTCTCCGTATTCCGAATGATTTCTGTATAGATTCTTCCTTTTCTTTTCAGGAGTCCAAATACAATGATCTTTCTTCCAGCTCCCCGTCCTCGTTTCCCTCGTACTCGCTTTGGTCCGAAATACGATTCATCAATCTCTATTCCGTTTTGAAGTGCTGATCTCGTACGCTCAAGATACGCATCGTGTAATAGTACAGAACGAAACATGTTGTAATATCTATCAGCTGTTTTTCTGTTTACTGAGGTAATAACACCCGCTTTACATGCAGGAATATCAGCGATAAAACAATTGAAAAGTACGGTATATTTTTGCCTCGAAATTCGTCGACGATAATGAATCTTCATTATTACTCAGTATAACAAGCTAATCCTAACTCTTATTAGCTGTTAACTGGGCAAGACCCCAACTGAATATCTTTGTAAGGAAATTACTGCCAGCCCGAATCTGAAAGAATTTAAAAAATAAAAACTGAGTGTTTCTGTAAAGGGTCTGTTCCAAAAACATGAGGTTTTGTTTTACCTTGAGTAATGTCACGAAGATACGGAATATACCCAATAAAAACAAAAATAGTAGCAGTAACACCGAGTACATTTTTAATCTCGCTCATTTTTTATTTTCAGCGGATAGCTTTTTCGTTAATATTTTTATCTCATCAATCGAAGATTTACTCATTTCCTTAATTCTATCTTAAATGAAAGAAAAATATACATCTATAGTTTGATTGAATACTCGGTATCGGGAAGTATTTTTTACCTAATGACGGGTCGCAGTTAAATTTTCCTTTGATGGCTTAAGTAAAGACTGAAGTTCTAATGTACTTGAAGATTTGTCCAACCAAGTATTTTCTTCTTTCCTTTCAAGGATAATTGGCATCCGATCATGAACGGGTTTTACAACCTCATTGGGGATGGTTGTGATTATTGTGTAAGTATATATTCTATTACCACTAATCGACTCTTCCCAAATATCATAAAGACCAGCAAATCCAAATATAGGCCGATCTTCTATTTCAAAATAGTATGGAACCTTTTTCCCATTTTCGTTTTTCCATTCATAAAAACCATTACCTGGAACTAAACAGCGTTGGGTTTTATATGCTTTTCTGAATGCCGGTTTTTCCTCCACTGATTCTGCTCTTGCATTAAACATCTTCTTTCCAATATTTTGGTCGTTTGCCCAAAATGGGATTAACCCCCACTTCATTGTTTGGACTATCCTTACTTCTCTTTCGTAAATAATCGGCACCATCTGGCCTGGAGTTGCATTTATTTTTTTGGGTAAAAAATCTAATCGGTTTTGTATATTAAATCTTTCATAAAAATCATGACCCGGTTTAAACAAGTAGAATCCACACATGCTTTATTTTAACAAACAGACCCTTTACTCCCCCAAAAGGACTTATTTAGGAGAAAATACGTAAAATTTTAAATTGGCGTTACTTGAATAAAAAAGCTTTTACCAGAAAGGAAGCCGAAAAAATTAATTCAATTATCCCCAATATCCTAAAAAAATCAATTTTCGGACGTTTATACCCTCTTCTTAAACCAGTTAAATAGAATACTATATCTAAAGCAAAAAAGAAAATTAAACCGGCAATAAGAAGAATTACGCCAATAGTGGTATCGCTTAAATAAATCCTTGAACCAGCAGCAGCTGCTGCTGCACCAGAATAAATAATTATGTTTAAGAAATACATGATATTATTATAGCAAATTTTGCCCTAATAACATCTTAGATCGTTGCAAGACTTTAGGCTCCGAATCATAGAAGTGGAGAGAACCTATTTCTCTAATATTTCACTTAATAAATCTGGAAATTCTACAGTTTTCATATCTTCATAACAGAAGTGTCCGTAGTTATGCAACTCTTTGTAATCAACACCTTTGACCGCATCTTGAATGACTTGCACTGATTTGTGAATGGTTGGCTTATCGCTATCTGAATTAAAAATAGTAATTCCTGCAGTTCGTTTTACTAGATCGGGGTCAATATTAAAGTGGAAAAAACCAGCAGCGTCAGATCGTGGATTATTTTCGAGATTGAGCCATGGGGCTACTAATACAACTTTGTTAACCTTCTTGTCTTTGTTTTCGCTTAACCATCTAACAATAAACCCGCCTCCACAACTGTGTCCAACCAGAATTGTTTCAGGGGTTATCTCAAAACGCTCCAATTCTTTTTTCCAAATATTATAGCGAGGTTGCCAAGGTCTTGGAATCTCTAATGCGACAGTGAATATGTCGTTTACTTGTAATTGTTTCGTAAGCCAAGGAAACCAGTGACTATTACTTGCGGATGGATATTGAGGATCGAAGTATTCTTCTTTATCCGGTCTTCCATGAATAAGTATGGCATTTTTCACAGAATAATTATAACATCGGGTTCGATGTCCGGCCAACACGGAGATATTATGTTGCATCCAGGGGTTTATGGCAAAGCTTTACAACATATATTCCATGATCTCGATAGCCCTCAAAATCACACTCCAGAATAAATAGACAACTTAGATGATTGCGAATACGCAGAGCTCACATACGCGGACCTCGGGAGTTTGTGCGATGTAAAGTACGTTACAAAACGATTAAGAGTTGCATTACCAAACAATAAAAAAGAACTTGTGAGTATCTTCTGTGAGAACTTTGTGTGGAAAGATGAAAAAGCGCATTGAGACTGGAAGAAGCCATACTTTTTCCTAACAAAACAACCAAAAAGATCAACTGTGCTCCCCCAGGCTGAGGCAATAAGGAGGTGTTTCTAAATTATTTCTTCTTTTTAAGTCGAATGTTGAGTTGAACAAAAAAAACAACAATGAAGGGCGCCAACATAAGTGGAATTATCACTGGTCGTATTCCTATATTTAATTGCATATTTATTATTTGAAGCAAAATTACCAATCCTGTAAAGATAACTGCAAAGATTATTATAAATAACAATGGATTTTTCATGTTAAAAGTATATCACAAAAAAAACTTTGGCGCAAGAAGTATAGCTTTAATATAACCAAAGAATTGGGCTTTCTTATCAATACGTTTGAAGATTTTAGCCTTGTAGCTCAACTAAGGGAGGAAATGGAGAAGCTGAGGCCTTCTCTCATGATTTAATCATGGTGAGAACTATTTTAAATTGTTTTTTTGCTTTTAATGCATGGGGGGCGTTAGCAGGCATGATCAGATACTCTCCAGCTTTCACCATGTGGGTTTTTCCTGATACTGTAATTTCAGCCGTGCCGTCAGTAACCATAACTATGGCGTCATAGGGGGCTTTATGCTCGCTTAATCCCTGTCCTTTATCAAACGCAAACAGAGTTATAGTACCTGTGGGCTTATTTACTATTTCTTTACTAACAACAGACCCTTCCTGATATTGAATTGATTGGTTTATATTTCGTGGAATATCCATGTATGTTTAAATCTTAATACTTCTTCTCTTTATCTCCTCTAGAATTTTTCCACCGAGCGGTCTACAGGTACAATTTCTTGCATGTTCAACATGCCATTTAACCCTTTGGTCAAGAGTCGGATTTTTAGGCATTCTGTTGGCCAAGTGCCATTCTTTATTGATTTTCATAGTTAGATTTTATCAAATTCCAATCAAGGTGCTTGAGTTGAAATCATTGACGAGGTGATTGCTCTTACTCAAAACATTGTCAAATCCTATGACGAAGCAGACCTTGAGAAAAAGAGGGCGTATTTAAGGTTTTTCTTCAAGGAAATACGGGTAAAAGAAAAGAAAATCGTGGAAGTTGTCTATAAACCGGTTATTAGCGTCTTGAAGCAAACAAACATGGTTATATTAAGTGCGTTATTGCTCGAGGATCGTAATGTTAATATAACCAGTCAATTTGTGCGTATATTCAAGGTTTTTGAGGATTTTAGGTTCATCCAGCAATTGCGGGAGGAAATGGACAAAGTACGGCCAGTAGTGATGATGGCAACCTAAAATCGAGACAAAAGTGATCCTTTATGGATAAAAATTTCTACTGCTACAAATAGTACATATAGGAATAAAAGAATGATACCCTCTAGCCGTGAAATGGAGTTTTTTGTTCTAGCAAAGTAATAAAATCCAAATAGTCCAACGACTAAGAATAGCAAACTAACTAAATAGCTGTTAGTTAACAATACTGGTTTTCCGTATAACAGGGTAAGGCCACCCATAAGAAAGGTGTTAAAAGATGCCGATCCCACATAATCCCCAAAGGCTACCTGGTTATTCCTCATAAAGGCGGATCGCACCACAAAAGACAATTCAGGAATGTTTGTTCCGAAACCAATCAACAATAGACTGATTACAAAAGGTGAAAGCTCCAACAAGTTTGAAAAATACATGGTTTGTTCAACAACAAATCTACTGGCAACAAAAATAGTGGCTACTCCAAAACCAATTCTTAACAATTCTTTGCCTACTTTTATCCCCGATTTGGCACTAATTGATTTTACTTTTTCAAGCAAACCTCTCTTAGTTTGAACCACTACCACTAGAAATCCGAATAGACAAAGAGCCAAGATGCTATCTGTTCTCCCCACTCTCCCGTCCATTGCCAAAATAACGGGTAAGGCCACAACTACCAATGAAGCGGGTAAGTTAAATCCTCTAAACTCAGGAGTAATTTTTATACTGTTGCCAGTAATAGCCAAAAGCGGAATGATAAGCATGAATATAACAATAGATGCCCCGATCAAATTTCCAACGTAAATTTCAGGATCGTTCTCTAGAATTGAGTTGATTCCAACTGAGAATTCGCTGACGGAAGTAAAAAATCCAAGCACTAAAAATGATACCGCAAACGAAGAAACTCGAAGAATTTTTGAAAGACGTTCAACTGAACCTATGGCTAAACCAGAGCCTATCCAGATACCAACAAACGATAACAAGTAAATGAGTAAATGGGACAGCATATAATTTTCGTACTATCATCGTACCAAAATAAGGCCATATTTTGAACCACTTTTATTGGATATTTTGCGTCCATCTACTAGCTGCTTGGACAAAGTACGGCCAGTAGCAGCTATTGCAGGTTAACCAAGCCTACATTTCGAGGAAAAATACAGTAAGAAACGGAACAAGCGCAGCCAGGATTTGTAGTACCACAGTTTTTAGTACCTGTTTTGAGTTACGAGGATACCATTTCACTACAAAGTAGCCGATAACAGGAATTTGCCCAACCAGCAGTAATTGGAATAACCTAGCCATTATTCCCTCATCTCCAGATGACTGTTGGACACCAAATAACATCACATAACCAACAACCATTACTAGGGCAACGGCAGACATAGCAAAAGGAATCCATGCGCTAGGTTTACTAATAACTGGTAGCATTTTGTGGTTTTTATTAAAACTACCCCAAATCCAAAGGACAACGGCAACAATAACAGAAACGGCCACATAGATAACCAGGAAAAATCCAACCATTAAGAAAAACGGGTAAAAATCGTTCATTTGCAAATAAGAGGCTAAAAGATAGATTGGCCGATAAAAAACAACCTCTGTAATTGTGCCGTCAGGCAATCTTGATCGTTCCCGAATAAGTGGCAGGGAGAAAACAGCTAGGGTTATGAGAACATTTAACAGTCGAGGAGACAAGAATTTCAGGTTAATTTTCATTTCTTTAGTAATTCTAGCATTTTTCTCTCTACCACACTTTTGTATAAAATCCTGTATGCTTCAACCATATTCATCATAAATCTCTCTTTCTCCTCTGGTGTTGCATTGTCTAGGTTAGATTTGTATACAATCTTGTTAGTTTTCTTCATGGCTTTTTTAACCGATAACCTTTCTCATCGTTTCTTTCAATTCCTCGACATTATCTGTATTAAAAATGCCGTTATATGTAGGCCGTTTCAAGCTGACAAGCAAATATCCGTTGGCGTTAAAGTGATAACCCATCTCATCCATCTTAGAAAATATGAATCTCGGCTTTTCTGGCCTGAAATCAATAATAATCCAATATGTCTTACTAAGGGTGAATCTACGCTGATTGCCTGGAGTTATTCCTGAAAATACATGGTTAGTTTTTGAGGGTTTTAACGCTGCCTCGCAAATATAAACATAGCTGTTTTTGCTGCCTTTCGACAATTCAAACATGGGATTGGATTTGGTAGTTGGCTTTTTAACTCGTGGTTGGATAACGTAGCCCCTACTCTCAAAGTCTTTGATGATTATTTTCGATAGCCAATACTTATTCTCATCTTTTATCTTCATGCTCATAATCCCTATCTTATATTATTCATCCGTCAATAAAGAGGTACAATAACAATGTATGATGATGTCGAGAAATACCAAACTCATTGCCGTTTTTGTTGCCATGTTAGTTGTAGGTGTCCTTATCTGGCAAACCAAAGACAAGGCAAAAACTCAAAACATCAACACTTTCGAGGAATGTGCAGCAGCGGGATACCCAGTAATGGAAAGTTACCCAGAACGATGCAACACACCAGAAGGCAGAACATTTACCAGGCAAGTGTCACAAACAGAAGGATGGCAAGAACAAACAGTTGAGGAAATTGGCCTTACTTTTTCATACCCAAGTGATCTCATCTTCAGGAAAGAGATTGGGGATAATGCGGGCAATGTCCGTACAGTAGCTTTTTATGTAGAAAAAGGTGATCAAAATAATCCTGAATATCAACTATATGCTTTGTACTTAGCCGATAAAGAAAGCTCTGCACAAGATTTAGAAAAAACTAAGATCGGTATGGATCCCGCATCCATTAGAGAAACATCAATTGACGGGTACAGCGGTATTAAGGGAATTGCCAACCCCAACGATCCGAAAAGACATTACACAACCATTGTTTTGAAAGATGACAGACTCTTTTCCGTTTCCACCTATCCACCGCAACCACAAAACAAGCAGTTAACTGAACAAATAATCGCTACGTTCAATTTCAAGTAGGAACATCTTCTTTCCGTTCACTAATCTGCAAACGGACTACTTTTTCAGTATATAACAACGTTAACTTTTGATCGTGCAATACACACGTTGTCTTTAATCGCATAACATTCGACATAATGCGTGCCACTGTAAGCGGTACTTTCTGGATTGTGTGCCGTACTTCCTCTAGTAATTTCTCCTCTCGTACAATTGGCATCTATTACCTCATTTGATTGCTTATCGTTTTGCACTTTCCACAATGTATAGTCTTTTTCGACATCATTCCTGATTTGGAATTTTACTTGCCTCCCCTTGGCAATTTGATGGCTGACAGCACTCAACCAACCATCACGAAACCCTGACTTGGGTTGTATAAACCCGTCAATCCTGAATGAGTCATCCTCTATGAAAATAGGTATTCCAAATTCCGAATCAAAAAGATACCTCTCCGAACTACTAGTGCGTTCAAGAAATTCAATTTCAAAAAGGCTACTAACAGGAGCATTATCAGATAAATTTTCGAGTTTTGACAAAAACCCATCCCTCGCCTGGACGATACGCTCTTTTTGTTCATCCGTAAGATCTCCCAGATAATCGTCAATGTATTTATTAAAATTCGTCCTGTCTTGTATTTGGTTAGGTTTACTAATAATCTCTGGCAATTCAGTAAAAAAACGATAAACAACATCAACCACCCTCATCGAACTATTCGCAAGGAAATATGACGTAACTACCTGTTCTAAGTGAAAAGACTTTAACTTTAAGTATTCATCCACATCTTTGAGATTGTTCTTCCAAAATTTAACAATCTTTGTACTCTTTCTAAACTCTCCGCCAGATACTTCATCCACATCCGATGCCACTTTTATGTAGCCTCGCGGATCTGAGTCGATCCATTCCATTTGCCCCCGTTCATCTGCCAACTTTTGGTAATAATCCTGCCTGGCTTTTCCATGTCTTTTCCTAAGCAGCTCTGGAACCTTGTATCTATCATCACCGAACTCGTTTTTTGATGTCGTATAGGCTGGCACAACATCTACCGAAAATAACTCCTCATTATTTTGATTGAATGTAACAGTAACAGAGTGACTTTGAAGAACTATGCTAAGACTATATTCTGTGGGGTTCTCATAATCGCGATTGATTTTCTCACTTAATTCCTGCAAAGCCAAAGACGGATCGTGTGCATTTTCATCCCAGGAACCCAAGATATACAGAATGTCCAAGTCATGCACGGGAGTGATGCTAGTAAACCGAGGGTATGATCCAATCTGCAGACAGTTGTTGGCCACTAATAAATCTTGAAATGACTCATAGATCCCAGAAATAAGTGTACGCTCGCTAATTTTAGGTGATAGTGATCTCGCAAAATCTTGGAGCTTGGCATTTAATTCATCTTTTTTCATAGCTAGTCGTTATTAGTGTTGTTATTAAATCGTTAAGCAAACGCCCTCTAAAATTCACAATTGTGGTATTGGGTACATTGCCGATCTTGTCAATCATATCTGGAGGTATAGATTTACCCTTTTGAGGAGAAAACTCGGGGAAATAAAACACCATGCCTGACTTTGAAGTTTTGTAGTTAAGGATCGTTTCAATCTCTTTCTCAGTAAAAGATTGATAATGCACCAACAACAAAGAGTGTTCTCTAACGTCAGACAATGATTTATTGTTAATAGGAGAAATATTACCCCTTCTAAATATCCCAGAATCAACCAAATCCTTTTCTAACGTAGCATACATATCTGAACTAGCAACAATGGCAACCTTTCTAGTCCACCTTCCAAGTCCCAACCTCCAAAGAAGAGGTGTGATCCCTAAAATCCAGAAAACAATCGTAGTTAAAATAGAGAGAACGGCAACTATGGTAAATAGGCCACCAACAATAACGAAGAATGGGTTGTTAAAAACTTGATAGATATAGTCCATATAATTTTCTTTTCTAAATTCTCCGTTTTGTTACGAATTTCTGCTTGACTTTCGTAACACTTTCGGTATTAAATATAGTATATACCATGAAGAAAATCAATAGGGCCATAACACCAAAGCAAAAACACGTTCTTGACTTCATTACCGAATACACCAAACACAACGGATATGCTCCCTCCCTAGTGGAAATTGGCAGCAAATTAAGCCTCGCTATCTCAACAGTTCACCAACATGTGATGGCATTAAAAACAAAGGGCTACCTCAAGAAAGAAGAAAACCAACCCCGAGGAGTGTCGTTATTGGAAGCTACACCGGAAACAACAGAAATTCCCCTATTGGGGATTATTGCTGCCGGATCTCCAATAGAACCAATCGAAAACCCCGAACCCATCAAGGTACCCAAATCCCTAGTAAGCAAACACGGGGATTTTTATGCCCTAAAAGTGCAGGGAGATAGCATGATAGACGATGGTATCTGGGATGGAGATATTGTTGTCGTTAAACATCAACAAACCGCCGACAATGGCGACACTGTGGTGGCCATTACCGAAAACGGAGCGACACTCAAGAAATATCATAATCAAGATGGCAAGATATATTTAGAACCAAGAAATACGAGGCTTGAGAATATATACCCAAAGAGTTTAGAAATAAGAGGTAAGTTTGTTGGTTTAATTAGGCAGACTACTTGATATGAAAAAAAATAACAAAATAACTGTAGTTTCACTTTTTAGTGGTGCTGGTGGAATGGATCTTGGCCTCGAAAAGGCAGGATTAGATGTTGTGTGGGCAAACGATAATGATAAAGACTCAGTAGAAACATATAAAGCAAATTTTAAGACTACAAAGGTTGTTTGCGAAGATATAGCTAAGATAGATTCTAAAGATATCCCTGATGCGGATTTAATCGTTGGAGGATTTCCTTGCCAAGGGTTTTCAATAGCTAACAAATTTAGAAAGGTAGATGACACTAGGAATGTTCTCTATCAAGAAATGTTGAGAATTATTAAAGACAAACAACCAAAGTGGTTTATAGCTGAAAACGTGCGTGGTTTGCTGAATATCGGTGGTGGTGCGGTGATTGAAAAAATTGTAGATGACTTCAAAGAAACGGGGTATTCAGTCAAGTATAAGCTAGTAAATATGGCGGAGCATGGTGTCCCTCAGATGAGAAAAAGGGTAATAATTCTAGGAACTAGAAAAGATCTCATGCCTGAATTTGAACTACGCCACCCCGAAATAACCCATTCACAAAATGGCGATATGAATCTTAAAAAATGGGTATCTGTAAATGAAGCGTTTTTAGAATTAGAAAAATTTAATGATGTCGCAGATCTAAATGTAGGATCGAAATATAAACTAAGTATTAGAAATTTTACAGGACATAGGGCAACAGACGGCACAAAACCTAGTCCAACTATTCTAGCTAGAGGTAACGGAAAAGGTGGAGTAAATGCAACACCCCACCCCAATGGGAAAAGAAGAATGACAGTGAGAGAATCGGCTTGGGTGCAAACTTTCCCTCATAACTTTGTTTTTTTTGGTTCTGTTAATTCTCAATATAGACAAATTGGAAACGCAGTACCCTCTCTCTATGCACAGAAATTAGGAAAAATTTTGAATGAGGTGTATGGTAGTTTTTTGAAAAAAAATAAACATGACAAATAAAATTAAAAATGCTCCTACTATAGTTTCACTATTTTCTGGTGCTGGTGGCATGGACTTGGGATTTAAGAAGGCAGGATTTAATATCATTTGGGCTAATGATAATGATGAAGATTCGGTAAAAACCTATGAACTTAATTTTGGTAAGCACATTATTCTAGGTGGTATTGAAAATATTCCTTCATCAGAAATTCCTGACGCTGACGTGGTAATTGGGGGTTTCCCATGCCAAGGTTTTTCAGTCGCCAATATGAAACGAGCTTCTAGTGATAGTAGAAATAAACTATATCTTGAAATGAAGCGTGTTATCCGTGATAAAAAACCTAAGCTATTTCTTGCTGAGAATGTTAAAGGAATTTTAAGTCTAGACAAAGGCGAGGTGTTTAAGCTAATTCTGAAAGATTTTGAAGATGTTGGCTATAATTGTAAATTTGCATTAGTAAATGCTGCAAACTATGGGGTTCCCCAGACAAGACAAAGAGTAATGATTCTAGGAATCAGAAAGGACTTAAATCCAAATATCAATTTCCCTCCCAAACCCACCCATAGCAGTAACCCAACTAATGAATTGAAAAAATGGGTATCTATTGGTAAGGCATTACAGTCAATACCAGAGCCAAACACAGAACATAACTTAAAGAATCATGAGTATTCAAAATTCAAATTAAAGTTTAATGGCTATTTAAGCAATAGATATATTGATCCTGATAAACCATCGCCGACAATAACCGCCCGGGGAGATAAAAAAGGTGGTGCCATGATTAACCACCATCCTAATAACCACAGAAGATTATCTTGCAGAGAAATCGCAGTAATCCAAGATTTTCCTTTAGATTTTGAATTTTATGGGCCAATGACATCGGTATATAGACAAATTGGGAACGCAGTACCTGTGGGTTTGGCAAAAGCAGTCGCAAGCCTTATTTATAAGTACTTTGAAAATTACGAAAAACTTCCTTTAGTAAAGCTAGATGATAATCCATCACAACTACCTCTAGCTGTCTAACCACTTTCTTCTTCTTTAACCATTGTCAAAACTTCATCAATTGAAAGCCTTTGAATTGTGGCAAATTGATCTACTTCACCTCTAATCTTTTTTATTGCAAATTTCTCTGGATATGCCCAGGGGCTACTTTGCCAGTCGTAGTCTGGTGTTATTCTTTTACAAAATTCCCTTTTTTGTTGGTTACAATATCTACAAAGTGTCATTAGTTTTGTTTTATAGTTCTCCTCGGTTAACTCATCTGCTTCAAATATAACGGGGATTCTATGATCGGGAGCAAGGTATTCGAACTCATATCTCAATCCACATATCCTACATGTATAGTCCTGACTCTGATACAATTCACGCTTCCACCTTGTAGGAATGTTTGTTCTCATCACCTGCTGGGTTACATCCTGATCTTGTCTCATTAGCTGATACATCTGTTGTCTTGCACCGCCAATGATTTGGTTAAAAACTTTCATTCCAGGGCTATCTCCCTCTCTGCTCCATCCTTCATTTCTCAACACATCAGCTGTTTTACTAGGATCTCCGTAAACCCTTACAACACTATCTTGCTCCTGAAATAAAGGCCATGCCCATTGTGGCTGTAAATTGTGGGGTATGTTTATCTCTAAGTCATTTCGCGGGTGTGGTTCTAAGTCGTAAAGAACACACAGTGCAGCAATAGTTCTAGCTTTTGAATAAAATTTATACGTTTTCCAGAGTGATCCTTTTCCTATTTCAATAATGTTAAGTCTGCTACCATTTTCACCAACTTCACCCGCACCTATTCTCTCAAGAGCTGTTTCTAATTCCGTTGCATATTTCTCAAGACTAAAATTTGCTACCTGAATTTCACCTTTATACTCTTTCTCACCAATTCTCTGCCATTTAATAGTTTTGGGCCATCCTTTAATTTCCAAATCCAACCTATCGGCTTCTCTCCAAATTCGTAACTCATCAGGTTTTAATGAATGTAGTATTTTCGAGTAAAAAACCATCCTCCCAAATTCGTTAGAAACAGCATTACTCTTCAATGTTAATTTAAGAGTTGTGCCTTTCTGGGAGATTTGAATATAATTCTTACTTATCATATGTTTTTCCGACTATTTCCTTAAAAACAACAAAAGATTCTACCTATTATCTCATGTAAGGAGTTAGTTTTGTAGGAACTATCAAAAACATGTCAGCAGGAGAATTATTTATGAAACAAGTCCTCAACCTTAACCCCCAACTTACGGGATATCTTCATTAACAACTTTAATGATGGGGTTTCTCGTCCTTGTTCGATAAAACCCATGTAAACTCTTGAGATCCCTAGCTGGTGTGCTAGTTCCTCCTGCGACAACTCTCTATCTTTTCTTAATTTTTGTACCTTCTTCCCAAGCGTCTTTAATGTTTGCGCAGATGTTTTAGGCATATCAAAATTGTGGTACGCCTAGTACTCAAACACCACTAAATATAACTAAGCATTTAGCCTTAAATATGCTTTGATTTTTATGCTAAGAAATACTATGATCTAAGCAGAATGAAGAAAGAGCTAGTCTATTCGTTAATTCTAGGATTTCTGATATTTCTATTCTTTGGACGTGTCGGGTTAGGTGTGGTGTTTAACATCGGACTAATCCAAATTGATCTGGATACCGCTATAACGATTGGCTCTCTCGAGGCTATGCTTTGTTCCTACATTGCCTACAAGAAAAATAGAAGCATCAATTCCGCATTTTGGGCTGGTTTCTTCCTCGGCCCTTTAGCTATCATTTATTATCTTGTAACTAAACCAGGCTTGAGCGAAAAAGAACAAGAAATCCATAATTGGGAGTTAGAGAAAAAATACCAACAGATGCAACAAGAGAAATCCAAAAGATAATTTCCCCTGACATACCCCTCTTTAGTAAAATAGACTAATAATGAAAATGAAGTATGAAGATTTAGCACGTCTAAAAATTGATATCCAAACATCAAATGATAAAAACTTCCTAGAACTGGCCATATTATTCGATAAACCAGAGTTCTTGGCATACCTACCCAAACTACGACAGAAGTATGGCATCGAAAAGCCAATACAATCGAGTGAATTCAGGCAAATTTTGAATAGGCTGGAAAACAGCAAAGAAACTAAATTCGACTTTTCTATATACGAAAATGCCCGAGAGTTGATTGATTTTATTGATGATAATGCCGTCTGGGGAAATGACATTGAGCATGAACTAGACAACGACTACAGGCATTTAGTTACGGATGCAAACATCCTATGTTATTTGTTCCATCGGCCACCCTTTTTTGCTGACGCTATCGAAGAAGTAATCTTCTATGGCAGTGTAGATGGTGATAATTTCAAAGCCACTTCTTATGCGGTTGTTGAAAACGATATGATTTCATCTACCCCTGCATATTTTCAACTTCCTCAAGCTGCGATTTTAATAACACCAACGTCTACTGATCTGGAAATAAAAGAACAAGCGCAGAAAATAAGGCAGTTATACAAATCGGACAAAAGACTGTCTTATTACCTACCCCGTATTGATAAAGTCAATAAAATCCGCGCTTATCGTGAATGGTACTGGCAACATCTAGCTGGAAAAACTTACGTTCAAATCTCGACTGATTGGATGGACAATAGCAATGATCCCTCCGATTCTGGTTCTGATGAAAACAGAGTACTTAAGGGTGTGGCCTACTACAAAAAACTTCTCTCGATCTAACCTGCATTTTACGAGTTTGTAAGTTTCATTCAGATTCAATCGCATATTAGCGACAATGCGGCTAATATGCAGAATGAGCAATTCTTCAAGACTACCGATATATGCCTTGCCTCTTTTCTCCTGGCTAAAGGTATCGAATTTTCAGGGATAAACAAAGACTTCACTAATCGGGCAACTTTTCTTTTTACACACTCTTCCGAGTGTGATTCTTTGGTGGCTAAATTTTCCCAAATGAAAACAACAGTCGAACCCATTAGCTTTCATGCGTCCATGAAACGTCTGAAGCAACTGTTGTATTTGGACAGATAACCTGTCCGCTAAATGAGTATGAATATGAAACTTAAAGGATATAGAGTATCGCATCGAAATAAATGGTTAGTTCTTCAACAAGGCGTATTAACCATACAAGAGTTGATGCTTCTAGAGTTTTTCATAGATATAAGCGATTTTGACTCTCGACATGCCAAGTTTGGCATCTTTGAAGTTTTCCTAGATGAGATTTCGGAAGTTTTTGGAAAATCGCAGGATTCGATAAGGATTTGGCACAAAGGTTTGCTGTCCAAGAAATTTATTGCTCCCTATGACGTTAAGCGAAAGTTCTATCAACTGAAAAATCCAAAACGATACTCCACCAAAGAAGCCGATATATTCCACAAAACCGAAAATATAGATAACCCTATCCAAACCATCTTAGAAGATATGACTTTTACTAGTGAAGAATTTGAACTAGCTCAAACCGAAGTAACCAATTTAGCCATAGAAAATGACTAAACGTTGTTTATATACGTTCATATAAGAGTCATTTAGGGTTAATGAAAGTTTAAGGGGAATACATATGAGAATAGATAGTCCTTACTATAAATACTTACAACTATCTCTTTCAGAAAGAGTTATTGAGTTTGTTTTAAGGCTAATAAAAAAGAGTTTTAAGAGTTGTTTCACTTACTGTTTTACATCCCAACATATTGTGAAACCGCAGCCTATATCTAGGGATATTAACCCGAGCAGTAACTAGTATGAGAAAGATCCATCCAATACCAACCAACGCCAGAAAGTACAAAGCTACTCCCCAGCAGGACATTGATGAGTTAGCTAAAAAATGGGTTGAGATGCTATTTGAAACGTTGGCAAAAGATAGCACAGGCTTACAGAAATCCAATTTAATTCCTAAGCTGGATACAGCCTGATTTCCATCATTTTATGATCGAAATACTAAGAAAATAAATGAAAATGAACACACTAGATAAAATCCAAGACGGCGGCCACAAAATCCCTAAATGCCTCGGCTACGATAGAGTCAGTACGATCAATCAACGTGATAACGGCTTGAGTTTGGAAACCCAAAAAGCACAGATACTTGCCAAGATTGAAGAACTAGGTGGCGAACTAGCAGAGCCGATATTCGAAGATGGTGGTATCACAGGCACTAGTATTGAGAAACGGCCAGCCATACAAGCATTGATTGCCAGATGTGCAAAAGGCGACATTGACTACATCATTGTTCAGGATAGTTCCCGCATTTCCCGAAACACCCTTGAGTATCTGGTTATCAAACAAACCCTAAAGAAATATGGCACAACCATTATTCCCCTAACGGGAGCTATTAGTGCCGATATTGGGCCAATGGGTGAAGTCATGGATGAAATGATCGCAGTAGTACATTCAATCGTACCCAGACTAACCAGCTACAAAGTCAAACAAACAGGCAGAGCCAAATTTGAAGCGGGATTTTATCCATCGGTTGCCCCACTAGGATACATGAACGTGGTTAATAAGAACCCAGAAGGTGTATATGACAAACGCATTATTGCCCTCAACCCCGATGTTGCCCCATTTATCACCCAGGCTTTCAAAATGTACGCAACCCAAAAACACACAGTCTTTTCTATCAGGGAATACCTACACGCAAATGGAGTAAGAGGTAAAACAGGACGGCCACTAGCATATTCGCTTATGCATAATATCCTGAGAAGTACCTTTTATTGGGGTTGGATGAAATGGGGAGGCTTAGAAGGTATGGGAAAACATGAACCACTAATTGATAAAAAAACATTCGATATTGTGCAGAATATCCTTTCTAGGAGAGGAGAAAATGGAGTAAGACAGCGAAAGCACAATTTTCTACTAAGAGGTGTAATTTTTTGTAACCAATGTGGCCGTAGATTCACGGCAGAATGGCATGTAAACGCCAAGAAGTTTGCTAGTCGTGGAGGCAGGATCGGTTATTACCATTGCGCAGGTGTCGGCAGGGTTGGCAAATGCAAATCCACCTATATCGAAACGGAGGAATTGGAAAAACTAGTCGAGCAAGAGGTTGCCAAGCTAGAATTTACCCAAGAGTTTATTGACGCTGTGAAGCGTAATGTTCGCAAGGTGTACGAAGATGCCAATAATCGGGTAAAGATCGCTAAGAAGGCAACCTACAACCGCAGGGATGCCTTAGAAATAAAGCGGGAAAAGCTAGAAGAGGCCATGTTAGACGGCACAATCAGCCGTGATCGGTTCGTGGTACAAAACGCCAAAATAGATGCTGACATGCTGGATGTTCAAAAAGAACTGGCTAACATCGCCAAAATCCGCACAATTGACATCAAAATAATAGATGAGGTGTTGGCCTTAACCCAAGATATTGCTTCAACCTATAAGGAAGCAGGAACTAATGCACAAAGAGCCTACCTCAACTTCTTTTTTGACAAAATCCTAGTAGAAGATAAGAAAATCGTTGGTGTTGAATACCAACCAGTTATTGATGCGCTAAACAAGGCCAAATTGGGTATATTAGCGACTAATCGGCTCCCCCTACGGGACTTATTCATCAACAAAAAACTAGAGTTCGGTCATGGATTAGAACAGACTAAAGTCTTTCTTGAGTGTTTGGGTTATTCTAAAAATAGCTCATTTAATCAACCGCAAATACTTAATTTTAATCAATAGTCAGCCATATTGTTAAGATATATAATTTATGCATGTTATTTTTATTTGGAGATGAATCTAGAAAACCAAATGAGGAATTTTGGGGAATAGGTTGTCTTATTACACGATCTCCCAAGTATCATGCCGAAAAAATAAGAGAAATTAGAAAAAAATGTACTTTCACAAGCCGAGAAATGAAATTTTCCTCAAGCGATTATTCTCAAATTTTACCCGCCATAAGATTGTTTGATTATTTTATTGGCTGTAATGATTTAGATTATAAGATAGTAATTAAAGATAGGAGCCTTTTTGATGTAAATTACTACGATAAAAATAGTTATGAAGTGGATAAAGAAACTTTGTCTTACTTGTCAACTTATAAAGAGCTTACATCTACTATTAAGGCTTCGCAATATAGTGAAAACAAAAAAATTCTCAACTATGACAAAAAGAATTTCGTAAAAAGCGGAATTTTAATTGATTACCTTAAAGACAAGGACAAGTCATTGGATGAAATTATTCCAAGAGACTCAAAAGAGACTGACAAAAAAGGAGAATATACAGACAATGCACTCTTAATCCAATTAGATGATTTAATTACTGGAACAATTATGAGTTGTTTTTATCCTACCGAAGAGGCTAATAAAAGAAGTACTCAATTAAAAAATATATATAGAAAAATGATTTTGAGCTCCTGCGAAAAAATGAAAGACAAGTTGGATGCAAAGAATAGCTACTATTATCCAAGTTTTAGTAGACAAAAAATGAATATATTCTATTGGAGAAAAAGATAAAAAAATGCCTCGCAACATAGTTAGTTCAGCAAAGCTGAAGATAGTTATTGCGAGGACTTGTATTTTTAGTATACAAATAACTAAAGTATTTTTCAAGAATAGGTAAATCTCCGTAATATAAATTAAGTTGTTGTATCAATCCGTTTTTTTGTTTTCCACTTGTCTCTTTCTTCTGGTGTCATCTTTTCCCAGCTATCTAACACTTTATTTACCAGCATTGAGAGAAAATCTATAGTTTTTTGTACCTCTTCATCTGACATTTTTTCACCAGTCTTTCCTAGTATCTTTCTAGCACGCTCTATTGTCATCATATTTGATAAAATGAGCTTATTTTAACAAAGTATTGAAAATGTAATGACATACGAAGAAAAACTACAAAAAATAGTGTCAAAACTCAAAGAGGAGCGTCAGTTAACAAGAAAAAACCATACAACAAAAGTTACTTTTGATGATAAATCGTTCACAAAAGTACGACTAAAAGATATAGGAAGAATACTTCTTATACTTCAATCTGATGAAAAAGCACTGAAAATAGTAGACTCCTATGCAATTAACCCTCCCCCCGATAAGATTGGGAAACCACTCCAAGAAGAAGACTGCGAGGAAATAGTACAAATAATAGTTGAGCTGAATGAAGATTTTGATAATTGGTATATAAAATATCTATTAAAACAAAAAGCACTCGTATCAAATCTCAATTGGATAAATCTAATAAAAATTCTTGATGTGTGCATGGATATTGATCAACAACTTCAAATAGAAAGAGGTTGCGTTGTACTAATTTCCTCATTTCCCTATCCTTATGTGGGAAGATTCCCCGATCTTTTTCCTTTTGATAGTATTGGAACAAGAAAAGTTTATCAACAACATAGATGGGAAGGAGTACAATATCTTCAAAAAGAAGGGGTAGCTTTGAAAATTAAACTTATTACAAATGATTCGTTAGGGTATGGAAGTATTGAAATCTCTCTCAATATTGATTTATTTAATGATTTCTATCAAAAGATTAAAGATGAATATGCAAAACGAAATAATACTAGTGAAAATACAAATGAGCAAACTATAAAGCCAACAATTGTTCAATATAACCAATCTTGGCCAAATGATTTTATATGGAAGGGAGAATTACTACGAGTTACTATGAGGAAAAGCGAAAAGAGTATCGGGATAAACAAAAGGTCCTTAATAGTAAGATGGCAAAACTCCAAGTTGCCGATGAAGAATATTATTTGAACTCAGAATATCTATTAAAGATCGCTTCTCAAGCAAAAGAATTGTTTGAAAGTTCTGAACCACAAGAAAAACGACTCCTTTTGAAGATGGCGCTTCAGAACTTACGCTTGGAAGGTAAAACAGTGCGCTATGACTGGATAAACCCATTTGATAAAGTAGCGCTTTACGCCTCTCGTCTAGATTGGCTCCCCCGACTGGACTCGAACCAGTAACCTTGTCGTTACACGTATCCTCAAATTACTTTAAGGGGTGGACTATTTCTTTCCCGCTGAGCGGGATCGGGTATATAGTCTCTACACATTTATCCTTTAACTTCGATCAGAATAAGTCTTTTACAAAGTAAAGAAATTTAGCTCGAGATTGCCCTCAAAAGTAGGGTTTCCTCGAATTAGCCCGACTTTTCAATTTCGATTGCTCGAAAAAGCTGCGACCTTTCACAGCGACCTGCTCTACCGATTGAGCTACAGGGGAAAACACAAAATATTATACATTAAAAACCCCAGATATCCAACCTAAGATACGCCGTAATATTTTAACATCACTTATTGAAATACGGCAAATTCCATATATGTGTTTTGTCTTTCTAAAACTTTTATTATTGTTATTTACAATATATGTTTTTCCAAACTGATTAATAGAAATTCTGAGTATTTGAGCCCAATAGCTTTTCGCCTTTTTTTCATTTAAGTTATCGTGTAGATATATATAGCATCGTATTTTTTCTTCTTTTACATTGCAATAATTTCTAAACCAATCGATCATAAATTTTATTGATTTCGAATCTGAGTTAGTAAACGCAACATTATGACCCGCTTTATCTCCCTCAGCAAAATACAAGGTTATACCTATTAAAAACTTCTCTCTACTACTCAATTTGCCCACTTCATTTTTTGCATCATTCATTATTTTTTTTGTTTCGTTTATTCTTTTTAACATCTTTTTTTTTGCAGATACAAGGCTTCCTTTGAGTCCAGCTTTTTTTCTATTTATTTCAAGTTTGTTAACTTGTTGAGCAGTAAGCAGAATATCTCGCGTCCATAATGACACAGAGGATTTTGATACACCTAATTTTTTTTGAATACTTCTAACAGAGTAACCTTTTTTTCTTAATTTGGAAGCTTGAGTTCGTAGTTTAATCTTTCCAGAATAACCCATACATAATCATATAATGTTGGACAAGGGATGTCAAGGCGTATGCATTGGACACTAAAACGGCAGGGTCATGTGGGTCTCCGAGTTTCCTGAATCTTCCATATACTTCCCCCAATCAATGCGGATCGTTGACCGGCCAACTGGCGTCATGTAGTAAATTTCCTTGTATTTTACTCCAAAATCAAACAGCTCCTTGGTAAGCATCGTATCGTCCAGGCAATATTTTTTTAACTCATCCCATCTCCCCTCTTTATAAAAATCAATCGCCTGAAGACCATGCCCGCTTTTCTTTTTGTTCAGCGTAGTTGAGGCAACATCGTTTAGCCCGATTCGCCGGCCTATTTTTGTTCGAATATCTTCAAGCATGTCAAGGGTCTGAAACCGCCCGAGATCACCCGGATAATACGGTTGAAGCACCGGAAGATCAAAACCAACAATGTTATACCCGATAAGATATGAGGCGTTCTCAAAAATACGAAACGCGGAGTGAAGTTCTTTTTCTGTATACACCGCTTCTTTCTGTGTATTATAGTCATACAAAGAAAGCACTGTTACTCCAAGCTTGCCGGGATCGTTAAAATCGCGAAAGGTAAACTTGGTTTCTAAATCAAATACTACAGGAAGACGTTTCATACGCGGTTATTAATTCATGCTTCGGCTCCTTTTTTTATCTTTAAAGATTTCCATCTCAAAAACAGAAGACGATTTTCCTACCTGTACCTGTTTCAAATTCAGTTTATTCAATTCTTCTTGCAGTGAACGATGCAATGTATCAAAGTAGTGAAAAAAAATATTTTTTTGACTCCGCGGAAGCGATGATAGCCGTTTATCAAAAAACTCGTCAATTTTACCCAAACTCCAGACGATTTCGATAAACCGGACATTCTGAAAATTAAGGTGGGTCAGATTCCCCTGCACCGGGCGTATTTTAAACCGCATCAACTGCACTTCTTTAATCATCTGATCAAGTGACGGTTTATTGCTCAATACGTTTTTCTGAAACTGCTCCAAAAGGAGAACAACATTTGTTTCATTCTTTTTTTTCATATATCAATAATAATAGGTTATAATTATGATATGTTGCGACAAAAAATTCAAGACGATCAGCTTCTTGCGCTCAAACAGCAGAAAAAAAATCGACTGAACACGCTGCGGTATATTGTATCACAGATTAAAAACAAGGAAATAGACCTCCGTAAAGAACTGAACGATGAGGAGACTACTGGTGTGCTTCTCAAAATAAAAAAAGAGCTTCAGGAATCGCTTCAATCATTTACCCAGGGTGGCCGAAATGATTTGGTTGCCGAAACTCAAGAACAGATGGATATTGTAACCGAATATCTTCCCAAAGCGCTAACTGATGAAGAACTTGAAAAAGCAGTATCAATCCTTCACGAAAAAAATAAAGAGGCGGTTTCAAAAAATCCCAAATCGCTTATCGGCATCTGCATGAAAGAACTCCGCTCAAAAGCAGATCCTGATCGGATTATGAAAGCAGTCCAACAATCCCTCGCTTCCTAAAGAGTGTGCTTGTTATACTAAGCATATGAACACGCTTCGGAGAATCTTTCTCTTCATTCTCTTTTTCTTTCTCCTCACGTCATTCGTCCGAAACATTTTTGACATGCAGAAAAATCTAGGATTCTTCAATAATTCAAAAAACGAATACGAAACCCAAAAACAAATCAATGCACGGCTCAAAACCCAGATCGTGAAACAGAAAAGCCTCTATGAAGTTGAAAAAACAATTCGCAACAAACTCAACCTAGCAAAAGAAGGAGAGACTGTTATCATCATTCCTCCTCCTTCCCCAACGCCAACCTCTATCATTCTCCCAACGCTCCCTATATATAAACAATGGATCTCGATTTTTTTTAGCAATTGAATAGTTCCTGTTTTTTCGATATAATGAAAAACAAAAATACGGGGTAGTGTACGGCTGCACAGGAGGCTCATAATCTCCTAGACCACGGTTCGACTCCTGGCCCCGTAACCAAATTAGCTATCAGCACTTAGTGTTTTGCTATTAGCGCATGCATAAAGATTTTTTATTATCAATCATAATTCCCGTTTATAACGAAGAGGGAAATATTAAAGCGCTTCTTGATCGTCTGCTTCCAGTACTCACCCCTATTCAGCACGAAATTATTTTTATTGATGACGGATCGAAGGATAAAACGGTTGATGATATCCGCGGTCATGCGCAAAAAAACAAAAACATTAAGCTTCTTTCCTTTACCCGCAACTTCGGACATCAAATGGCACTCATGTGCGGATACCGGACCGCTCAGGGTGACTGCGTCATAAGTATGGACGCAGATCTTCAGGATCCTCCGGAACTAATACGGGAAATGATTGAAAAGTGGCAAGGGGGGGCAAAGGTCGTGTATGCAAAACGGAATAAACGAGAGGTAGACAGTCTGTTCAAAAAACAGACCGCTTCGCTTTTTTATACTTTTGTTAATTTTCTATCCGATACCCCTATTCCGCAGGATGTTGGCGATTATCGACTTTTAGACAAAAACGTGGTGAGATTTTTAAATAATCTTCCCGAACAGTCCCGTTTCTTACGCGGACTCGTGGCGTGGGGGGGATACCCTGCAGAGTACGTTTTTTTTGAGCGGGAAAAACGCCATGCGGGCGAAACTCACTATACGTTTGCCAAAATGCTCAACTTTGCGCTTGACGGAATCACAACCTTTTCAACAAAACCCTTACGGCTTGCGTCTTACCTGGGATTTATTGCGGGTTCGCTCGGCTTTCTCGGTATTATTTATACCATTTTAGAAAAGTTGTTCTTTCCGTCCCATCTGGTTACCGGATGGTCGGCGCTTTTTGTCGGAACCATGTTCCTCGGAGGTGTACAGCTTTTAACGATTGGCATTATCGGGGAATATATAAGCAAGATATATCATGAAGTTCAGAAAAGACCCCAGTACTTAATTAAGGAAACGTACAACCTATGAAAGCGTTTGGAATTATACTGGTTGGAGTCGGAGTCGCGTTGTTCCTGTTTGTTTTTATCTCTTCTTTCTCACAGCAAAATAAAATGATCTCTCCCGTACCAGAACAACAAGGTACCCGCATCATCTTTGTCACTCCTTCAGCACCCTAAACAGGCTTATTCGCCAATTGTGAAGTTAAACACCGTTCCGTTTCCTCCCAAAAAGAGAACGTCAATGATTTTAAGGATAAGAAATGCGCTCACAAAGAGGATAAGGCCCATAATGGCATAGCGAAGCGTCCCCTGCGCTTTCTTTATTTTTTCCGGGTTTCCCAGCGAGGTAAGATAGTTAAACGACCCGATAATAAAGACAATAAACAATGTCAAACCTATCAGGGAAGACGCCATTACCAAAATGTTTCCAAATACAATCTCAAAACATTTTAATGTAGGAACTCCATCCACAATACAGCTTTCCGGGCCTGAATCCCAATTCTGCAAGGCCTGAGCATGAACCTGGAAGAGTGGAGCAAACATTCGTGATACCTTTTTAATCTTGAATTAGCTTTGGAATGTTGATCGGACAAGAAATGCCTAAACAAAGCTTTTCATTAAACACGATTTGCTCAAGGGTAACAATAATGGCAAGAACAGCAATTATAACAATGAGTCCGACAACGGCTGCCTGAATTTTTTCCTGGGCCTTTTTCACATTTTCCTTATCTCCTGATGAGGTAACCCATGAAAGCGCTCCAAGAAGCAGAAATAAAAGAGCAAGAAGACCGGCTGCAAAAAAGAGAAATTTTATAACAAACGAAACAATATCTGCGAGTGAAGGAATTGTCCAGCCAACATCTACGTTAACCTCTTCAGATGCTGCTGCATACACTGTCTTCACTAAAAACCCATTCAGCTTGTTAAAAAATCCGGTTAATATGTTCATATTCAACAATAATAATCAATTGTTTACGTCGTTGTCAAGGGATATTTAAAATACATAGATCAGCATAACAACAATGGTTATCCACAACACTATAGTGATCACCAAGGGAATATCTTTGGTAATGATCTTCTCCGGACGTTCCCCCTGCTCTTTTTCATACAAAAGCTGAGCGTAGCGGGCAACCCCGTATACAACAAGCGGAACGGTAATCATCATCCACTTCCGCGCTTCGAAGCTTGGCAGAATCGTTTCAGTAAATGAAGAAACGATTGTTTTTACCTGCGGAATTTTTTCCATATAGGTATAGGTTGCATATGCAAGTATCGTTCCGGCTGCAAACGTCGTACTTAAAAAATCAAGAAAGTGAGTCTTATACCGATAAAGCGATTCCCGCGTTTCTTTTCCGTGAGAAACTAGTTCCGCGTGGCGTTTAATGGTTGCCATAAAAAGGGAGACAAAAAAAATCGTCAAGAGAAGCCATATTGGAATGTGATATCCTGACACAACCTCGCCCGCAAGCGCGCGAAGCATAAAAGAAAATGAGATGGTGAAAATATCAATAGTAGGGAACTTTTTCAGATAAAGCGAGTAAAAAAAATGAAGGAGAATAAAGATAAGCGCAATGAGGAAAAAGGGGAACGAAAAGAACAGTGAAATAACAAGCGAAACGAGCGTTAAGACAAACACCAAAAAAGTTGCGTGTTGTGTTGAGATCTGACCTGAAGCAATCGGCCTATTTCTTTTTACCGGATGTTTTTTGTCATACGGATAGTCAATAATGTCATTCAGAAGGTATGAGGTTGACGAAAGAAGACAGAAAATTAAAAAAGCATAAAAGGTGCGTAAAAAGAGAGGGAAAACAAAGAGTGTCCCTGAAAAAATAATTGCAGTAAATACAATGAAGTTTTTAATCCATTGGTTTACCCGAAGCGCTCGCAGATAGACAACTATTTTTTGTTTATCCACGATTGCATTATACACGAAAACAAAAAAATGTATAATAAATCCGCATCATGCTTGCCAAAAAACCATATCTAATCCTTCCTGAACTTATTGAACAGCCTACCTGGGGTGGTAATTATATTGCTAAATTCAAAAATATTAATCACGGACCGCTCAGTCACAAGAAAATCGGCCAGAGCTATGAGCTGTTTGGGTCTTCAAAACTTCAAATAGAAACACAGGCTGTGGCAACCATCTCTGAGATCGCAGACGCTTATGCAATAGACCTACTCGGGGCACATACGGTGAATACCTACGGGAAAATGCCTTTGCTTATTAAATTCACTCAATCAAAAGGAAACTCGTTTCAACTTCATGTCCGGAAAGAAGATGAAACTGAAAAATGGAAACCGAAACCCGAATCTTGGTATTTCTTTGAAGAAGGACTTGCAACGATTGGACTGAATCCGGAAACAGATATAGACGCATATCAAAACACTTGTATTCGGCTGGAAAAAGTTACTCAAGAAATCAGTGCATCTGTCATGAATAAAACGATGCTCATCACAGATGCCATAAAAAAAATACAGGAGGAAATACAACAATCAAACCCATGGCAGTATGTTAATACATATAGCATTCCTAAAAACTCGGTTGTCGACTTAAGCGAAGGCGGAATTCACCATTCATGGGAAGAAGATCCGGCGCTCATACCAAATGGAAACATTGTCTACGAAATTCAATTAGACGTAACCGACGCATCCTCAACTTTAAGAAGTTTTGACAAGGGTAAAATGGCAAACGATGGCACGATCCGCGAGCTGCATATAAAAGATTATTTTACGTTTATCAACTCATCACCTGAACAAAATACTCTTTCCGCAGTACTTCGTAAATCAAAAGCCGGCCACGTTATTAAAACGATGGATTACTGTCTGGATGAAACATCGCTTGTCCAGGAAAAAAAAGAGCGCACTCATTCCTCTTTTGTGCATATTTTCGTCAGAGGAGGGACGATTGAGGTCTCAGCACAAGACGGGTCGCTTGAACTTAGGTGCGGACAGTCGTGTTTCATTCCCTTTCATACAGGAGCATATGCCATTACTCCCAAAGGTGGAACCGCTACCGTATTAAAAACGTATATCCCAGCTTAATCAAGCAAGTATATTGTAGCTACTTTGTCCTGATAGAATACCTTTAAATCCGTGAGGGGGTTTTTTGACTTTGTACCCCCAATGTTTTTAAATTTCTTACAGAGATACATACTCTCTGTTGTAGCGGTTAAAATATGGGTAATGTTATATTTTTTTTGGATGCGCTGAATCTTGATTTTTCCCGCCATAATATCCTGCCATTCTTGAAAGGCATTGTCACTTTCATTTTTTTTCTGGCTGTTCCACCTCCAGCTTGGCATACGGCCATCAATAAATACTTTTTTCTGAGGATACTGCCAAATTAAGTAACCTCCCCATTCGTAGGAGTTAAACATATTCCCCGGTATAGGGTTTTTGCGCAAAAATGAAACAGCACGATCCGGATACTGGATAATATTTTTTTTTGCATAAAATAATACGAGGATAAATAGTGTTTGGACAAGAAAAAAAAGAAACACGTAACGCTGAAAAAATTTTATAACCGTTTCTTTTATCTCCACCTTTTTGATTTCAATCATAAAACAATGGATTGTCTTAGCAAGTACAACCGAAGAAACACCAACCCACAGAGGAACGTGACGAATGCTTCCGAGGGCCATACATAAAAATAAAAGATAAAGTGTTTTCAAAAATAAATCAATTTTGTTAAAGTACTTAATAAAAAGAGCAAGAGATAGGGCCATATACCCAATAAGGGCTAAATCAATACCTTTGAAAAAAAGAGGACTCCACTCTTGGATGCTCCATCGCAGACCTGCATCGCTCAACTGCATCCACACTTCCCACCATCTCTGCAACCCGTACGGCGGGAGAAATGTAACCAAAACGGAAAGAATAAAAACAAATCCATCAATTATATTTACTCTTCTTGTTTTAATGTAAGTAGTTACATAAAAAATAAATAAAACTCCAATTCCAAGCGGAAAACTGCCATGGGTGTTTGACCAAACAAAAAGAAGTGCGGGAAAAATCAAAATCGCTCCTTTTTTTCTTCCATACTTCATAACCCAAGTTACAGCAAGCAGACAATAGACCCATGAAACAACCTGAATTCTTATGCCGAAAAAAGAAAGAAGAATAATTCCGTAAATCAAAACCATTCCACCACGAAGTTTGTGTTCAATTCGCTCCGTATAGAGAATAAGCACCCACAACCCAAAAAGAGAAAAGAGAAATAATAATCCCGCTTGACCAAAAAAAGAGAAAACAAAACTCAGTATGACGTTTGATGCCCATTCATGATCTACAAATGGATAGCTTGCCATCGTGTAGGAAAAAGGGTCTGTTTTCGGAATTCCCGCCCTTCTTATATACTCCCCCATTTTTAAATGCCATCCAAAATCCGGGTCTAGAAAATAATATCCTTTTAAAACATAACTAAAGGTAATTGCCACGAAAATCGGAATTATTTTTTTCATCCTATCCAGTACCAATTGACAAAAAGCAGAGAGACAAAAAGAAGTGCGATGAATGAAAAGCTGAATACGACAAGAAATGCAGTCTTATTCAGTTTGCTTGAAATAATAATGAAGGCTGGATACATTATACTAAGATACCTCCCAAAAGACATGCTGTCGGTGAAAAAAATAACGTTAAAAAATAATGCGACAAATATTGCCTTATGTTTTGATTTCAAAATACTCCACTTTAACAACGTAAATACCACAAGTAAAATACACAGCATATCTATCTTTGAATTATGAAACGAGTGCAGAGTAAGAGCTGGAAAATTAAGCATTTTGACAACCGTAACCGCCGGATAAATAAAAAAACGAAGTAGAAAGGGTATGCTTTTTGGCAGATAGAACCATGCCTGCCGAACCGTAATAAAAAACAGAGGATCCCCTGTTTTGAGAAAACAAAAGAGCGTCCAGAAAGCAAGAGGAATAAATAACACAACAACTGATATAACCTTATGCAACAAGCTAACCTTTTTGTCTCTCCATAAGAAAAAAATAAAAACGATCGCAAGAAGAAACGAGTTGCCCTTTGTTATGATAAGCAAAGAAAGAAATAAAGAGCTGTACAGATATTTTTTCTCGATGAAAAAGTATGAAAAAACCAAAAGTAAAAATAGGAATATCCCTTCGGTAAAGTAACTTCGATAAAAAATACTCAACGGAAAAACAAACAGAAGCAACGCTGTTCTTTCAGCAATACTTTTTCCATACCATTTTTTCACAAACAAATAAAGCAATATGAAATCGCCAAACAAAAGAAGGTTAGAAAAAATAAAGGCGGTAAGTTCGGTATTCTTCAAAAAAACATTAAGTAAGCTGAGAATGGCCGGATACAACGGAAAAAAAGCATAACTTAACAAGTCCATTCTCTTTGTATTTGCAGAATATGGTCTCTGAAGTGTCGGACCATACCCTTTTTCAGCAATTTTAATATACCACTGAGCGTCAAATTGATTGAAGGCCCTCAAGAAATCAAAACGCTTGCCATCAAATCTCGGATCTAACAGATAATGATCCGCATTGGCAAAGTTATGCTTTTGAAATGCAAGAAGGTTGTGAAACAGCACGACAAATACGTATATAAAAATGTTCACAACTACTAAAACCAAAATTAAATCAAGGAGGCTCGGTTTGTTACTTGTTTCATTTGCTGCACCATTCTTAATACGCTCCATATGAAAAATTTGTCGGGACGGCGAGACTTGAACTCGCGACCTTGCGCTCCCAAAGCGCACGTTCTAGCCATCTGAACTACGTCCCGAAAACCCCTCCTATTATACCATTGTGGAAACACGCTCCCCCACCTGCACCGCATAATTAGTCCCCCGGTCGTACGGGTACGTAAGATCAATATTCGCAACAAAAAGTCCGTTGACCGAAGTTTGCATTTGTGGACGATTATTGACAAACACACTGTCATATACCGGCTGTGCGTATGGCGCTTTAAACAGATGCGATCGGACAATGCGAAATCGCGGGTTCAGTTCTCTAAGAAACGGCTCGTAAACCTGTGTTGTTTCCTCTTTTGACGCGGTAAGACGCCAGTCGGAACCATCAACATATATAGATATGTATGAAATATGGTTGTTTCCGTAGTGTTTTTTGTTTATTAGGTTTGTGTGTTGAACAACACACATGAATGGAACGCGCTCATCACACACGCTCAGCCAATATGTTTTTTCAAGAATAGGAATATCTGTTTCAAGAATGAGATTTACCGCGTGAAGATACTTTATCTTTTTCAGTTTTTCTCGCTCTGCTTCGGATAAAAGCCCCTGGGCAACCCGAGTAAAAACCGGAGTTGGAAGCGTTGATATGATCCTATCAAACCGCTCTGCATCTTTTTTTAAACCATCCCCTTTGTCTTGGATAAAATCAACAGAAAAACCGTCGTGATTCTTTGAAATATGCGCAATAGTACAATTAACGACAATCTTAACCCCTCGGGTAGTGTTTATCCTTACAAGATGCTCAACAAACGACTGAAACCCGCCCTCAGGATATCCGAGCTTTTTTGTCCTTTTTTTAATTCGGGCCCAGATAAAGGAAGCACAAATTTTTTCCGCATATTTACCGAACTTTTTCCGAAACATCTGCTCCCAAAAGACTTTCCACGCACGTTTTCCAATAAATAGAGTAAGCAATTCTTGCGATGTTTGCGTTTCAAACAGCGTGAGAAAGGGGGACACTTTAAAAAAGGCGGCGCTTGCGCCCACGCGCAGTCTGTCAAGAAAAGTAAGTGGAGTAAACTTGAGAATATCCTGCGGTGTATCTACGGGAAATATGCGGGAATTAATAAGCGAGCTTGTTGTTGGGAGATGAAAAGAAAAACCGCTGAATCCTGTTTTACGGGAAAAATTCAGTATATCTGAGTCGTTGGCGAATACATGGTGATATGCTCTGTCCAAATGCCAACGCCAGCCCTCTTCGGTAAATCCAGAGGCAAACCCACCGCACCGGTTTTCTTTCTCAAACACAACCACCTCGAATCCGCTTTGAACAAGATTAAATGCCGCGACCAAACCGGTTATCCCTCCACCCAGAATAGCTACTTTTTTCTTTTTCCGCATATATACCGCAGTATTAACGCAAGACTGTTACTTTTCCTTTATTACTTCAGACAGAATAAGCTCAAAAAAGAGGGTAAGCGGGATTGCAAGCAGAATTCCCAAAACGCCCCCAATGCGACCGCCAACAATAAGTGCAATAAGTGTCGTTATTGGATTAATCCCAACCGCCTTTTTCATAATAAAGGGAACAACAAGGTTGTTCTCAAGTTGCTGAATAATAAAATACAGTGCGATCGTTGCAAAACCAAGAAAATACGACTGGGTAAGCGCTATCAGAAAAGCGGGGATCGTGGATAAAACAGGGCCGAGATTCGGAACAATTTCAAGAAATCCCGCAATAATGGCGAGAGGAAGCGCGTATTTTACACCAACCAAATTAAGGCCAATAAAGGTCATACATCCTATGACCGTCATAAGAACAAGTTCTCCCCATAGCCATGAACTCATACGTTTTTCAATCCGTTCAAAAAGAAGCACGATCCGTCTGGTTTTTGCATCGCTGAAAAAACGGCTCACTATTTTTCCAACCACATCCTTTTCTGCGGTAAAATAAAAGCTAAAAAAAACCGTGCTTACAACAAACATAGCGTTTGAAACAACTCCTCCGACGAGAGAAAAAATCTGATTTGTAATGTCTGGAATATACTGCGCAACAGACTGAATGTTTAAATATGAAAGAAGGGGGGAATCAATACGATAAAACATTGCGGGTGCATTTTTTACAAACAGAGTAAGTTCTTGCATAAGGGGAGGAACAATCCAAGAGAACAACGAGCCAAGCACAAAAAAAAGGGAGACAAAAACAAGAAATGTTGTGAGTCTTCGCGGAACGCCTTTTTTTTCAAAAAAAGAAACAGCCGGATTCACAGCGCTCATAACAATAAACGCAATAAACAAAGAAAAGAGAAGGTCTCTCATTATCCAAAGAAGAAAAAGAAACAGAAGAAAAAAGGTTGCAAAAACAATTGTTTTTGCAGAAACTTCCACCTTATAGAGCTTGTTCATTTCCATTGGTTTATCATACCAATTTACCTAACCGCACGCAAGTGAAAAGACAAACACACGGTGAGCGCTGTGCTCTTTCAAAAGAAGCGCCACTTCACCCACAGTGGCCCCGCTTGTCACCACGTCGTCAACAATCATTGTTTCCCTTGGCGGCGTGCTGTTTTTTTTCATTATAAAAACATTTTTTATATTTGCTCGTCTTTTTCGCCACGAAAATATTTCGGCCTGAGGGCTTTTCATATGCGCTCTCACCACGCTGTCCGTTTGTCGCATTGAAAAAAAACGGGATAAAGACTGGGACAATAGGGCAGACTGATTAAACCCGCGCTGCTTCTCCCGCGCTTCAAACAGGGGGACACACTGAAGAGAGATTTCGCCAAATGTTTTTCGGTAGAATGCAATTGGCTGAACTGCTGAAAACAGCATAATGGAAAAAATTTCTCGCGCGGAATAAGAAATAAGAGAATATTTTATTTTTTTGATAACCCGCTGAAAAACCCCATGATATTTGTACAAAGAAATAAATCCGTCTACCCCTTTTTTCTTTTTGCAATACGGGTGGGTAAGACCATACGCGCTTGGTTTCCGGCAATAAAAACAAAGGGGTTCGGTTCTGTCAAGTTTTTTTTCGCACGAAAGACACAAGGAAGAGCCGAGCCTCCCACACCCAAAACAAAGTGGGGGAAAAAGAAGATCTGCAAAGAACATGTTTTATGTTATCATTTTTTTCGCTTGATTTTTCCTGTTTAAATGTTTATTATTTGTGGACAAGTTATCCACAATGATTTATTAGCTCCATGCTACAGTCCATCTGGAATGATTTTCTTAACAATCTTGGGAAAAAAAGCGGAGACATGCCGGTTTTATTCGACCTTCTTCGTTTATCCGAACTTGAAAAGATAACCGATACGGAAATTGTTATTGCCTGTTCGGATAATGGAGCGCGATTTTACCTGGAGCGTAAAAAACAAACCGTTGAGGGGGTTGTGTCATCGTTTTTTAATAAAAAGCTGGCCGTTTCGGTTGTGGTTCAGGAACGCAAAACAAAGAAGGTCGCACCTCTCCTTTCCTTCCAGCCAACCCAGGAGGACATTTTTGTTAGGGCGGGCCTCCATCCGAAATACCGGTTTGAAAACTTTGCAGTTTCTCAAACCAACAATGTTGCGTTTGCAGCTGCACAGGCGGTTTCCCGCAAGCCAGGGCTTTCATACAACCCTCTATTCCTCTATGGGGGGGTTGGCGTTGGGAAAACCCATCTGGCCCAGTCTGTGGCCCGAAGCATTTTGGAAAAACAAGGCGGAAGCAGGGTATTGTTTTGTCCCGGAGATCGGTTTACCAATGAGCTTATTGAGTCCATACAGGACAAGAACATGGTTAGGTTTCGAAAAAAATACCGAAATCTTAACGTTTTTGTCGTTGATGACATTCAGTTTCTTGCAGGAAAACAAACGGTTCAGGAGGAGTTTTTTCACACCTTCAACACTATGGTCTCGGCGGGAAGTCAGATAATTCTTGTCTCGGATCGTCACCCCAGCAGTATTAAAAACCTTGAAGACAGGCTTCGTTCCCGTTTTTCTGGGGGTCTTATTGTAGATATTCAACCCCCCGACTTCGAGTTGAGAACCGCAATACTTCTTATTAAGGCAAAAGAAAAAGACATATCAATAGAAATTGAGGCTGCAAAGATCATCGCAGAACAGGTTTCTGATTCACGGGAACTTGAGGGATCTCTACTTTCTATATATGCGCAAACCCTTGGGGTTAAGGAGCGTATTGACATAGAAGCTGTTGAGCTGTATTTTCGAGGCGCATCTGAAAAGAAGAACGGAAAGATAACCTATCAGGATGTTGTCCGAACCGTGTGTTCTTACTACAATGTTCGTTCGTCTCACATAAAAAGCCCCGTCCGCTCAAACGACATTTCCCGCGCAAGACAGATTATTATGTACATCCTCAGAAAAGAGCTTGGAATGAAGCTTGAACACGTGGCGCATCTCTTAAAGAGAAAGGATCACACAACCGTTATGCACGGCTGCGGAAAAATTGCAAACGAGATGATCTCAAACCAGTTGTTTAAGCAGGAGGTTGATGGGATAGTCAATTCTTTGCGCCAATCAACATAATATGCACAGACTGTAAACAGGGGTTTTTTTTCCGTTAGTTTGTGTTGAAAATATAAACGTTATTTTATACACTTATACACGCTCTCTACTACTACTATTTTATATATAACTATTTATGAAAATCGAACTAAAAAGAAGTGAGTTCTTGGAAAAAATAAACACGGCTATTCGTTTTACTTCTCATAAAATTGGAACACCCCAATCGCTTCAATCGGCCCTTTTAAAATGTAAAGACGGGGAAATGGAGATCTGCTCCACAAATCTTTCTTACTACTATCAGACCCTTATGAAGACAGGAGGAAAAGGCGATAAAAACATACTTCTTGATTTGAAAAAAGTTCAAGAATTTCTTAGCCTTCTTGAGCAGGAAGAAATCATCGCCGAGATTGAAGAAAGGCAAATGATTCTATCACAAGGCAAAACCAGGGGGACCTTTCCTGTTCTTGCAGGATCGGACTTTCCGTCACCGCCGAACGGGGAGTCGGAAGAGGTTGTTTTAGAGACTTCTTTTTTTGAAAAAAACCTCCCCGCAGTTCTTTTCTCTTCTTCCCGCGACGACTCCCGGCCCGTTTTAAGCGGGGTAAACTTTATCAGTTCGGGTCCGGAGCTTTTGATGGTCTCAACCGACGGGTTTCGTCTCTCTCTTTTAAAGATCGCAAACAAAGACAGCATGAAGAGTATGCTTGTGCCCTCGGAATTTTTGTATGAAGTATTACAGCAAATTAAAAGAGAAAAGACGGTTAAGCTCATTTCGTATGAAAAAGAGAAGGCAATTTGTGTTCGTGTGGGCCAAGATCGATATTATTCGAGACTGATAGAGGGAGAGTTTCCTCCGTTCGAAAAAGTTATTCCCGCAGAGAGCCGGACGGTGGTCCGAGTGGATGGGAAAGAGCTGTTGAGGAACATTAAGATTGTTGCTGTTTTTGCAAGAGATCAGTCAAACATCATTTTGTGTGAATTTAAAAAAGACGGACTTTGGATGACCCCGAAAACAAACCCAAACAACGGAAACAGCACTCAAATTGATATAGAAATGAAAGGAGAGGAACAGAAAACCGCATTTAACTACAAGTTTTTGGTTGATTTTTTGAGCAGCGTAGGGGATGCCTCGGTTAGTATTGAGATTCTCAGGTCCGATGCGCCCGTTGTGTTTAGAACTGAAAAGTACAAAGACCTTTTGCATATTATTATGCCGGTGCGGATTCAGGAGTAAGAAAGATTATAGTTCTCCTAGTTTTTCTTTTCGGGTAACCTCTTCTTTAACGAGGTTGAGAAATCGCTCTGTTGAAGAAAGTCGCTTGTGTCCGACAATTCTCGCAATATACTCGAGAGAGGCGCCGTTGAGAAGCTGTTGAGCTATAAATGTGTTTCTGAGATCATTTACTGTCGCTCGTTCAATTTCAACCTCACGAAAACATCGGTTGATAATCTGGCGGATGTTGCGAATAAGAATGGGCTTTCCGCTTCTTGTTATGAATAGGTGGGGGTCGGTTGCACCCTGATCGCGGATTTTCAAATATTCTGAAACTGCCCGTTTTGCAGACTTATTAAACGGAATTTCTCTTGAGGGGTTGTTTCCGTAGGGGCGGATGTGCAGCGAGCCGTCTTTTACGTCTTCGACATGAATACTTGCAAGCTCTCCGATCTTAATCCCCGTTTGCAAGAGGGTTTCAATAAGCGCATAGGTGCGCGCATCATCTTTTGCAAAATCTCGAAGAGCGTGATATTCAAGCTTGCTGAGTATACGGGGCGCAGACTGCGAGTATTTTGGATGAGAGACATCGAGTGAGGGGTTGTGGTCAATTGTTAGGTTGTTTTTTAGATAGCGGAAAAAAGTCCGCACAGAATTCAGCTTCCTCGAAGCAGACTTCTTAGTATACCCCTCTTTTAATAACTTCTCTATAAAGGCCTCAATGTCTTCTTTTTTTACCTCGCGAATGTCTGTTTTTTCTCCTGACGAGAGGTGTCCAACAAACTGCTCAAGGTCTTTTTTATAAGCCACCAATGTAAACGCAGACTTTCCAGCTTTCTGAAGGTGTGTTATAAAGTCTTGAATTAAGGCTCTAGGCATGAATTGTTCCATAACAGCCTATAATATAACACACTGTTTTCTGGAATGCAAGCGTATGTTCCTAATACTTTTCGAAGAACAGCCTTTCTTTTTTAACTCCTCGCGCAAGAAGGTCGTTTTTGAGCGCCTCAACCACGTTCCTTGAGCCGCAAACATAGTACTCGAACCGGTCTTCTACCAAGCTCCACCCTCTTTTTGCCATGTACGAATTCAGGCCGAAGTTGACCCTTCCTCCGTATAGGTAATCAGCCGCTGGGAGTATTTGTTCGCGGGAAAGACAGATCCGGAAGTCAAAAAGCGGGTTCTTTCTTCGAAGGTCAACAAATAAATCGGTGAAAAAGACATCGTTTTTTGTCTGAAGACCCCAAAAAAGAGAGCCAGATAGGGCGTTGTACGTAGTGAGAAAACTCAGAATGGGGGCGATTCCCGTTCCGGTTGCAAGAAATATTTTATGAAGCGGAGAGTCTTGTATTGAAAAAAGACCGGCCGGTCCTGTCATCTGGGCTGATTCACCAACAGAAAGCCCGGTAAGATAGCCAGACCCAACGCCGTTTTCGACACGCTTTATAAGAAGACCAAATTGTGTCTGTGTGTTTGCGGAGGTTGCAATTGAGTAAAGTCGTTTAACAGTCGTGCTGCCTTCCGGAACTGAAACAACAACATACTGACCGGCTTTAAAGTTTATGGTCTGATTTTTTTCACACGCAAATGTGAGAAAAAAAACACTGGGAGCAACCTCTTTTTTTTCTAAAAGCACAGCGGTAAATGTAATCATAGTTTAGATCTTTGTGATACTTCTGCCTCTATAAGCTCACGTGGTTTGCCGTATTTCAATCGGGACAACTGAACAATTGCCTCAGCTATCTTGCTGTTTGCCTCATTCTTAAGCTTACTAATATCTTTTGTCATATCGATTGAAAATGGGGGAACCGGCTCGTTTCTTACAATGGTCTTCATGTACGCATGAAAACGTTCAATGTTGATTAGGTCTGACTCTCCAAAAACCGGCTGAAACTCGCGCTGTATGTATGATGCGTCCGTCACGCCAACACGAAAAGCAATCATTGTTCCAACGTTTCCGAAAACCGCATTTTTTACCTCCTCATCCATCTGTCCGATAAACTGGTTGGCAACAGTGAGTCCGAGGTGGTATTTTCTTGCCTCGGAAAGAATAACCGCAAAGTCTGGTGTTGCGAAGTTTTGGAACTCGTCTACATATAGGTAAAAATCTCTTCGGTCGTCTTCTGGTATTTCCTGTCGACTCATTGCAGACATAAGAATTTTGGGAATAATAACCAATCCAAGAAAGCTTGAGTTTTCTTCACCAAGCTTTCCTTTGGAAAGATTAATAAGAAGAATTTTGCCCTCGTCCATAACCTTTCTAAAGTCAAATGAAGATTTTGATTGTCCGATAATATTTCTGATAGTTTTATTGGTAACAAAACGGCCGAACTTAGAAACTATATAGTCCAACACCTCAGATTTGTGAAAATCAGACGTTTGGGCTATTTGGTCAGTCCAATACCGGCGCACAATAGGATCCTGAACTTTTGGAAGAAGCTCTTGCACATATTTTTGGTCGGTGAGAACGCGAACGATTTCAACAAAGGTAGCGCCCGGTTCACACATGATGGTGAGCATGGCATTGCGCACCGCGTGTTCAAAACGAGGACCAATAATTCCGGTCCGCTGCGGGTCATACAGTTTGTACATCAAGTTAATGATTGCTGTGGTAATAAAATGTTTTTCTTCCTCTGTTTTTGCCTCAAGTAGGTTTAGACCGAGCGGGCGCTCCATGTCAGATGGGTCAAAATGAATAACGTCCTCAGCTCGCTCAGGAGGAATAAACTTAAGGGTGTCGGTGATAAGGTCGCCGTGTGGGTCAATGACACAAACCCCGTAGCCCGCTTTAATATCCTGTTTAATCATTTCTTTTAAAAGCTCAGATTTTCCGACACCCGTTTTCCCAATAATATAGGTATGTCTCATTCGGTCAACCGGATTTATATTGATGGGACGCCTTGTTCCTCGATAGTATCCAAAGCCCATAAATGTCCCCCCAACGCTCGGTACCTCAGCTGCGACTGGAGCGGTTTTTGCCTTAAGCCATTGAATATGCGGGGTTTCAATTGTTTTGTTGGGGAGGTGAAACATGGTGGCCAGTTCATCGGTTGAAAAAACAGAAACAGATCGAAGAAACGGGGGTTCCAGCACCGGAAAAAATTTGTAAATAAAGTTAACCATAAATCCGCCGGCAAACCAAATGCGTGGTTTTTTTAACGAATTGAGGTCTGAGTTCATCTGTGAAAATGCAGACGAGATGTTGCGAAGGTGGATTCCGGCAACATCTTTACTTTGTGCCGAAACAACATAGCGGATTGTAGTTTCAAAACCCGGCCGCGAGCACTTATCGTCAATTTTTTCCAGTGTTTTCGGGTCGGTTTTAAAGGTCGCTTTTTCAGGATTCGCCTCATTTTTTTTAGTGGAAGAAACGTATGACTTTCCCAGTTTTTTCCACTTTGGTTTTGAAGGACGAATGAGAATCTGAATGATCGCACCCTCATCTTCCCCCATTTTTGAGAGGGCGGAGGTTATTGAAGCAAGGGGGTCTGTTGGAAGATCGCGATATGTTTTAATAGGCATGTATGGTTCGTCTTTTTGAACAAGCGCCCCGTATACAACCTTTCCCTTTTCAGAGTAGATGTTGGGTTCGTCAACCTTTTTAATATCAGCGGTTGGGTAGTATCCGTAAATCGTTTTTTCAACCAGGTCGACAATTTTAGCGGGTGAGGAAACGTAAAAGCGGATATCTGCTTTTTTCCCAACAATCTCAAACCCGATAGTATCATCAACCTCCAAAAAAGAAAAAAAACCACCCTTTTTCAGCGTAGTAAACGAGGCAAACATCTGTTCGGCAGCGTCAATTTTTATTTCGTTTTCTTTTTGCAGTTGAATCTCAAGAGTAACCATTTCGAGCGAGATCTGCTCCCTTCTTTTGATGCGGAAAAAAAGGACAAGTAAGTAAATAAAAATAAAGGTAGCCCCTCCTGCGGTGAGAGACGCGACTAACGCAATCGCAAGCGTCATCAAACGCTCATAGAGTGAAGGAATGGCAACGGCAATATCCATAAAAAAAGTATATACTATTGTTATGGGTTGGTACACACGATTTTATCATCCGAAAGCGGTAATGCACGGCGTGGCATCTGTGGTTGTTTTTTTTGTTCTTCCCATTCTGCTTAGCTACAACATTATTCTCTCTCAAACCGTTTCAGAAAAGTATCCGCAACTTGTCCGTGATGAGCGGAGCACCATAGGCTTAGTTTTAAAAGATATTAGATCGCTTCCGGAGTTTGGCAAACTGTTTTTGTTGTATAAAAACAAGTATGGCGTCCAGATTGAACAAGAGGTTTTTTTTGAAAAGAGAAAAGATGAGGAACTTGCGAAATCTTTGTTAAAACTGTTAGAACAGTCTCCAGATTCACGAGATCTTAACTACAACATTGCACAACTTAAGTTAAAAACAGGGAAGGATGGAGGGGTGTATTTGCGCAAGGCTCGAGAGATAGACCCGGGTTTATCATTATAAAAGGTTTCATATGTTAAAACAGGCGCATGTATATATAAAAGGCGATGTTATTGGGGTCGGCTTCCGTGCTTGGGTAAAGATCCAAAGCAAATTTATAAAGGTTTTTGGATGGATTCGAAACAACCATGAGAATTCCCATGTGTTTGGGTCGTCAGGTGGGGTAGAGGCTGTTTTTCAGGGTGAGGTCGATCAAGTCGAGGAGATGCTTAAAAAGGTAAAGGAAGGACCGTCTGTGTCGCGGGTTGATGACGTTGAGATATTCTGGCAGGAGCCGAAGGAAATTTTTGAAGTTTTTGAGATACGTAAATAAAACAGTCTTTGCGGTGGACCCAAGGGGATTTGAACCCCTAGTCTCTTCCATGCCATGGAAGCGCGATAGCCGTTACGCCATGGGCCCTGAACTCTTCGTAATTATATCACCCCACAAAATACCCCTGAATAAAGAACCCGAGAAGAATTACATGAAGAACCAAAAATATCCCTGTAACTGCAATTTTAACTGCTGTATTTTTTATCTCTGCCAGATATAAAAAAAACGAAAGAGAAAAAAGCGCATAACGGGGGATTGAAGAAAAAGTTCCGGTTAGCGCCGGTAAAATTATATTAGCGAATGAAAACAGATTAAGAGCGAGTCGGTCGTAATTTCTAATTTCCAATTTCCAATGTTTGTTCAATTTAACAATTCTTAACAGATCAAAAACAAGTATGAGAAATACAAAAGTAAAAACACTCAACTCAACCAGTGAAATAAAATACTGGAAACTCCAATCTGCAGTGAAAAATATTTTTAAGTAACGATAATATACTTGAGGGAGTACTATAAGATGCGTTGAGCGGTTTGCTCCAAAGACAGGTTGCGCATTGAAAAAAAACAGCGGGTCTCCAACAGTTTTCCATAAATACAACATATAACCGATACACCCGAATAGAGGAGCGCATAAAAACAATAAACTTTTAACTTTTGAGTTTAAGTTTTGCTCGCCTCGCTTCGCGGTCGAAGCGGGACTTTTGATATTTGAAATTTGACTTAATATGAACGGAATAATCAAAAAAACCCCCATTAACCGCGTTACGGATGAAAGCCCCGCAAGAATACAAGCCAATACGTAATTCTTTTTTTTCAGAAAATACAACGACCCGATAAACAAAAAAAAGAAGAGTCCCTCGGTATAGACAGCGCCAAAAAAAAACGAGGTGGGAAAACAGAGTAGACAAAATATAGTCCAAAGCGCAATTCCTTTATTATCTGGAAACAATAAGCATAGGTATTTCTTGAAAAGCAATAAGCCTGCAAGAAAAAAAACATTGGAAACAAGAAGACCAGCAAAAAGGTCGTTATGAGGTCTCGGGGCGTTGAACATGGGGAAAAATAGCGCAACCGCTTTTACAAGAAGAAAGTAAAGGGGAAAATATGCCTGAGTATAGGTGTTGTACCCTTCGCGAACTAAAGTGAGATACTGCGTTCCGTCAAAGTTAGCGAAAGAAGAGATAAATGTCGGGAGCCGGTAGTCGGTAAGCAGTTCGCGGTAGGGAAAAAAACCGAGAAAGGGAATGATTTGTTGAGCAAGCAGGGCAACAAAAAAGCCCAAAACCCTCCAAATAGTGAACAACAGTACAATCATAACCCTATTGTACTTGTTTTTTTTACATACCATATGTATACTTTATTATGGTACGGTTCAAATGGATTATTTGTTGCACAATTGCCCGCGCATAGCGCGGGATTTTTTGTTTATGGAAGTGGGGAGAGATTTTCATCAGAGAACAAATGCAGACAGATGGATGGTTGTGGGTCAAATAGTACCTGAAAACGGACCAGCTCTTATTGTGCATAATGGCGAGCTTGAACAGTCGGCCGGCTTCAGATTGATGGCTGTTGGTTTATTATCCCGAACCCATTTCCCTCCTATACAGAAAATAGCTGACGTTATTGGTCTACGTGATCCGCGTCCCGAAACAGCGCTTGCTTTTTTTACCCGCTTATCCGCTCTGAACGCAAGACTTAAAGACAGTGTTGATCAGATTTTTACACCAGACGGTCGAATAAATATTGACGCTTTATTACAAAAAGCTGAGATACCAGAGGGGAAAAATCCCTACACTATGGAGATTGCAGAGCTCAAAGAATTTTTAACAGCTAGAGTAGCGGACTTTTATGAACTAGCAAATCCATCTCTTGATTCTTCAGAAAAGAATGGATTTAATTCTCACGATCTCCAGCATGTTCTTCTCGTTTCAGAAAGAGCCATCTCAATTTTACAAGAAGCAGGTATTGATGAACAAAGTCAAAGAAGAGTTTTTATCGCGGGAATACTACACGATATTGGCAATGTTCTGAGCAGAAAACAGCATGAACTACTTTCGCTACATATAGCTGAAAACTTATTTCCTGAACTTCAAACGGATAAAGAGCAGTGGGAAATTGTATCACAAGCGATACTGTATCATAACGAACAATCCCTTGAGAGTTATTTTAATTCTTGTGATCCTCCCGCAAAAACTCCGTCTGATAAAACTGCTGCACTTCAAAATCTCTCTTCCGAAACATTAGCTTTAATCATTGCAGATAAAACAGATGTGGGAAGACACAGAGTAACAAACAAACAAGTTGGTTTAGCCGCTCTCGGAGAAAACAAAAAGAAGAATGTAGATTGGCATTTATTTGTTGACGCAGCAGTTTCAAACACTTTTTTGCGTCTTAACAATACTTCACCCTTTTGGCAGTTAGTGTTTAATCCCATGCTTTCACAAGAGGAAGAAAAAAGACTCGCTCAATTTGAAGCAAAAGGAAAACACATGGTGTATGTTCCCAGATTTTTACATGAACTACACCGAAAGTGGGGAATCCCTCATTTTTCAACCTGGCAAAGTTTTTTTTGGGAAACATATTTTTCCCGCGTTATGCTAACAGCTGAGGCGGTTTTTGCCTTATTCCCTCAAGCTAATGAGTTTCAAGTTGTTATGAAGGATGCCGGAGGAACGGATGATCAGTATGAAACAAGAATACAAGAAATTACAAGAGCAGGTATAAATAATCTACCGTGCAATCTTAAACGAAAATACTTTTCGAAAGAACATCGAAGTGCATCGTAATATATGAAAAATACTTTTATTACTTTAGTTGGAAACGTCGGTTCGGGTAAGTCAACGGTTGCACCTATTATCGCAAAGGCTATTGGGGCGCGGATTTTACATGCGGATAATATTTTCCAGACCGTTAACCCCTTTAGAGAAAGGTATTTAAAAGACATGCCGCGATGGGTTTTAGCTAATGAACTCTGGATGACGGTTGAACGGTTCAACCTACTTAACACATATCTTTCCAAAAAAAGTAGTAGGCCGACGATTATTGACAGCGGCAATCTGATGACCTGGGTTTATACCTACAGTCATTTTCTGAAGAAAAACATTGATAAAGACCAGTGGAATCTCTATGAAAGTATATACAACATTTTAATGAAATCTGTTTCCCGGAAATCGCACGTACTATATATGTCCTATTCAATTGAGACATTGTACAAACGCATACAGAATCGGGGAAGGGATTATGAAGTGAAATACTATAATAAAGATTTTTTGCGACAGCTCGATAATGGTTTGACTGCGCTTAAAAAAATGCTGAAAAAACAAAACGTAAACGTATATACTATTTCTGAAAAAGAAATACCGGACTTTGAACATAGTGAAAAAGACAGGAATAAACTCATAAGACAGGTAACCGATATATTTTGTTGAAAATATAAAACTTACTGTTATAATAGTCTAAACTATATGGCAACTGAAAGACCGCGATTTGATTGGAATCGATTTAACTCAGATATGAAGGAAAGAGGGTATATTGGAACAAATCCTCAACACATTCTTCAAGAAATTGATCCTAAACGAATTCCGAAAGCGGATGTAGTAGTGCCTTTTATTAAAGAAGCCCTTCCCCAAGCTGCTGAGATGCTTCAGACTGCTAAACCCCATTCTTTGCAAGAATATCTAGGTTTTGCTATGTTGTGGGGGGTTGAGGCGCTTTCTCAAGGCAACTACGGTATTGGCGCTGTATATGTTTTGACTCATGGAGGTGAAGAATGGATTATTGCCGGACGGAATGGGTTAGTGACAGATGGAGACACGAGTAAACATGCGGAAATGGATGTTATTGATGCTGTTGAATCAGTTGCCCGCGGAGAACGTGATTATATAGACAGGGTAATATTGCGACGAAAAGCCTTAGATAACGAAAGTAGAAAAATACTTGTGACAAGTCTTGATCCGTGTCCAATGTGTCGAGTAAGATGTCACAATCATGGTGTCTGCAGAATAATGGTGGGGAGCGCCGATCCTCCGGCAGGTTCATTTGTTGGACCAAATGTAGAAATGATGCCACCACTATGGAAAATTATTATGGAAGCTCAAGGGACGCAGGTCGATTTAGCTGGCATAATAACAGATCCAGATGACACCCATTACATAAATCCAAAATATCTGCCTTTAATAACCCAAATGTTTGAATTAAATAGGGCAGAAATAGATAAAGCCTTAAAAGAAGGTGAGCTGAATGATGTAACAGCAATTGCGACCATAGCTCAAGGGTTAAGAAGCTTGTTCCCTATAGAAGAAGGTCAAGTTATTTCTAGGTCATTAGAGTCAGATCAGGCTTATCGAGACGCTTCGTTTCAAGGACCTATTTGATAAGTTAAAAACGAAGTAAGTAAAATCCTCATTTTCCCACTTGCTTTGTTTGCCTCTGCAATAACCTCCTTATGATCGTGTTTTACAAATGCAAGGTTGGTGACGAATGATAGTCCGAGTACATTTATGCCGAATGAACGGGCAGTAAGTGTTTCAGGTACGGTGCTCATCCCAACTACATCCGCACCCAGAAACCGTAGAGCCATTTTATCTGCCGGCGTTTCATAGTTTGGTCCGTGGTAATAGGCATATACGCCTTCGTGAAACGGAATTTCGTTTTCAATACATATTTTTTTTGCTTTATTCCTCAGTTCTGCGTCAAACACTTCAGACACATCAATAAACTGCGGACCCCGCAGGGGATTGTCCAGTGCCAAAAACAGGGTAAGCATGTCTGAAAGAATAACAAAATCCCCCACCTTATATTTTGGATTTAGGGCTCCACAAGCTGCCGTTAGAATGAGTTGTTTGATACCTGCTTGTGCAAACACACGGATCGGAAGAGTTGCTTTTTCTGCCGAATATCCCTCATACATATGAACTCTTCCGGACATAAAAGCAACACGACTTTGATTTATGTTTCCGATAATCAGTTTTCCGGTATGGCCGGGAACAGATGTTTTTACGCCGAATAGTTCTTCGTAACCGATTTCCGAATCTATTTTTACCTCATCCAAAACTTTATTCCATCCGGATCCCAAAACAACAAGAGATGTAGGAAACACAGGAATAAGTTTTTTTAATATCTGAGTTGATTTTTCAAGCGTGAACATAGATGTGTTTTTGTCATCCCGAGCAAAGTCGAGGGATCCCTCCACTCGTTTCACTCGGTCGGGATGACTGCTTTAGATTTCCTTACAAGGTAAACCGGCTTATGCCGGAATGACAAGCAAAGAATACTATTAACTTAGTTTTTCAACAAACTCCCTTGGTATGCCAATACTATGCAATTTAGTTTTGATTTGTTCTTTTGTTTTTCCCTCTTTTTGCATTTTACCGCCAATTGCATCAATGGTTTCTTTCATATCAAATGGAAAAATTACCCATCTGGTAACCTCTTGCACATAAAAATCAGGTATGTGTTTTGTTGAGGGTTTGATAAAAAGAGAGGCGGTGGTAACCGAATGTGCTCCCAGCTCTTTTAGGTATGTTGTCCCGCGGATAAATGTTTTTCCGGTATCTGAAATATCATCAACAAGCAATACCTCTTTATTTTCAAGTCGGGCGCCTACATGGAACGATATATCAGAAAGTTCTTTTTGCTGGAGATCTCTATAGCTTGAGATGGTAAATGTGGCAACCGGAAGATTGAGAAAATCAGAAAGAACTTGCGCAATCGTCATTCCGCCTCGGGCTATGGCGACAATAAGATTGAGATTTTTTTTACTGTTTTTTATTTTTTGCGCAAGGTGAAATGAAGCAGTGTGGAGGTCTTTCCATGAAACCGTGTGAAACGTTTGAAATTCCATAGAAAATTATACACCTATCGTTTATAATAATCTATGGAAAAGAAGAACACATCTGCGTACCACCCTATGCTTATTATTGATTTCGGCTCACAGACATGCCATCTTATCAGCAGACGCATCCGTGATTTGGGGGTTGAAACAAAAATTGTGTATCCGAAAGACGCTTTGCAGGAAATCAAAAAAATAAATCCGCAGGGAATAATCTTCTCCGGCGGGCCTTCGTCCGTATATGAAAACGGAGCACCATCTATTGATACGCGGATATTTTCATTATCCATCCCCATTTTGGGTATTTGTTACGGATGGCAACTTATTGCACATCTGCTTGCAGGGAAAGTTGAGTCGGGAAAAAAAGAGTACGGACCGGCAAAACTTAAGATTACCAACTTTGATAACCTATTTTATGGATTTCCGGAGCAAACCTCTGTGTGGGAGTCTCATGGGGATACGGTTATCAAAGCTCCATACAGTTTTTCTGTCATTGCTTCAACCGATGCAGTTTCTTTTGCAGCAGTAAAGCATGTTAAGGAGAATATTTACGGAGTGCAGTTTCATCCAGAGTCTTCACATACAGAAAAAGGACAGTTATTGTTCAGTAATTTTATTTCCCGGATTTGCAGGATTCCCCTTGTGCCTAAAAAGATAAACACTGAGGAAATGATACAACTTATCAAAGAAAAGGTGGGAAAACGAATGGTGATTGGTGCATTTTCCGGTGGAACCGATAGTGTTGTCGCTGGAGCATTGGTTGCAAAGGCTATTGGGAAACAGTTTATCCCTGTCTATATTGAAAGCGGACTCATGCGGGGAGGTACAGTCGAACGCATCAGGACGGTATTTCCAAAAATTTTAAATATGTCTGTTAAGGTAGTTGAGGCAAAAAAAGAATTTTTACATGCACTTAAAGGAATTGTTGATCCGGAACAAAAAAGAAAAACAATCGGCAAGCTTTATATCCAACTATTTGAAAAAGAACTTAAAAAACATCCTGAAGCCCATTTTCTTATGCAGGGAACTACCTATGCTGACTTTATCCATTCAAAGGGAACAAAACATGCGGCACATATTAAAAGCCATCATAATGTAGGCGGATTGCCGACTGAAATGAAGATGGAACTACTCGAACCCTTAAAATATTATTATACTGATCAGGTGAGGCAAATAGGGCTTCAGATAGGGTTGCCAAAAGACGTTGTGTTTCAGCAACCGTTTCCCGGACCCGGTCATGCAGTACGTATTCTTGGCGAGGTGACTCGTGAGCGTTTAGCAAAACAGATCCATGCAGATGCAGTGTTGGTTGATGAACTGAAAAAAAGCAAATGGTACAGTAAAGTATTTCAATGCTGGACGATTTTGACAAATGCAAAAAGCACTGCAGTAAAAGGTGATGCACGGTTTTTCGGGGATGTAGTTGCGATTCGCGTTGTCCACTCAAAAGATCGGATGTCTGCAGATTGGGTGGATCTTCCGTATAAAGTATTACAGCGCATATCAACAAGGATTGTCAATGAAGTTCCCGGTGTTTCGCGGGTTGTTTACGATATTACTACAAAACCTCCGGCAACGATGGAGTGGGAATAGATTTGAACATTACTTTTTTCTCACCAAAAAATACTCCTCTTTTTTGCTCCACCATTTGACTTTTGAAAGTGCTTGCATGCCCAAGATAAACAGGCGGCCGTCTTTTGCCTGGGATGCATGCGCTTTAATTGCTTTAATTTTCGTATCCCATACCGTAGATATGTCAATTGCCAAGTCAACACTCTTTCTTTTATACCCGGGTGGAAAATAGATAAAGTATTTCTGTACCATATTCCTTTGAAAGTCACTAATGCAGTAATAGTATAGCTTTTCAATGTAAGATGATTTTTCAAATACAAACGTTGAAATCATAGATATAGCCATGTGATCTATGTGTCCGGAAACTCCTCGTGGTTCGTAGGTGATAAGCAGTTCTGGTTTGTATTTATTTACAATTGCTTTGATTTTATCTGCCAATTCATGGTACATATTTTGATTCAGACTGCCGTCTTTGTAATCCAAAAAAAACACCTTCTTTACTCCGAGCAGTTTTGAAGAATCAACGAGCTCCTGTTTGCGTATTACCCCTAAATCGTCTTTCTTATTCGAGTGGTTTTCTCCGGCGTCTCCGGCGGTTGCACAAATGAGATAGACATTGTGTGTTTTTGACAACAACACAAGGGTGCCAGCCGGTCCAAAAGCCTCATCGTCCGGATGAGCGAACACTGCAAAAACGGATTTTTTCATACGGCTCATTATAACTAAACACTTGAAGGATTTGTTATCCCGACGTCATTGAAATTGCAAACAAATAAGTCGGAACATACCCATCTAATTCGCGACTACAACTTTATAAGTTGTAAATTGGACTAAGATAGGTATACAATACAGATGAAAAACATACGGGGCGTAGTTCAGATGGCTAGAACGTTGGGCTGGCACATGGAAATTGAGTCGGGGTATAGTTCAGATGGCTAGAACGTGCGGCTGGGGGTCGCAAGGTCGCCGGTTCAAGTCCGGCTACCCCGACCAAATTTCCAGTGTAAAGGGTCGAATTGGCAGTTTACACTGTAAACATAGTTAAAATCTGGTTTACAGTGTTCAAGTCTGCCCGCCCCGACACTGTTTGACTTGAAAATATTCTTAAAACAGATTACTATGTACCTGATTATTCATTTACTTTTTCCATTATGAGAAATAAACAAGGGATCGCCCCTTTGGTTATTGTTGCAGTTGTTGCAGTAGTTGGCATTATTGCAGGAGGAGGATATTTTTTAACCAGACAAAAAGCAAACACAGGAGCTGGGGGGGCTGGTTCACAGCAGAAAAAGTCGCTTTTAGGCGGTGTAACGTTTAATCCCAACTGCAAGTTGAATGATCCGGATCTGTGTAAGTATATGAACAGAGCCACATCTGCAGATTTTTTAAAGGCGGGTTTTTCCGGAAAGTCAGTCACGGTTGATGCAAAAGGCCAGAAATCAGAAAGCCTTTGGGAGATGGCCGGCGAAGGAAAGTCACATTTTGTCACAAACCGAAACGGAAAGGAAGAGTCCAACATTATTATGATTGACGGTGCCATGTATATGAAGGACTATACAGACAATAAATGGTTTAAGTATCCAGCGTCTCAATCAAACGAGGGAAAGTCGGGATTTTCTGTTGAAGAGATGAAGAAAAATATGAAAATTGACACCAAGGAGATTGAAGATAAAACAACCTATGAAAAAGTCGGAAAAGAGCCGTGCGGAAGTTTAACATGCGTCAAGTATAAAGTCATGACGCCTTTTGGAAACACAACCATGGTGCAGTATATGTTTATTGATACCAAGGAATATTTGCTTCGGAAGATGAGAGTTGAAAACGAAGAAGGGGGTTCGACAGAAACAGAGTTTATGTACAATCCTGTCTCGATTGAAATTCCTTCACCAGTAAAAGAAATGAATGTTGATTTTGGAAATATGATGAAGGAAATTCCCGCGGGAGAACAAGGATCCGCCTCTTCGATTGATACAAAAAACGTTCAAGAGGAACTGCGGAAAATAATGGAGCAAGCAGGTCAAGAGGACGCCGGTATGACGGAAAGCAGTGAATAAATCCAATAAACTCTATAATGAAAAAACAGCGTTTAAACTGGGATGAGTATTTTATGCATGTTGCGGCAAGCGCGCGAATGCGTTCAAACTGTATTCGTAACTCCATAGGCGCGGTAGTAGTCAAGGAAAAGCGGATTATTGCAACAGGGTATAACGGAGTTCCAGCAGGAATTCCAAACTGCGATGAGGGCGGATGCAAGCGGTGTACAGACAGACACGCGGATATTTTAAAGGTTCATGAACGAAAAGACCTGTGCATTTGTGTTCACGCCGAACTCAATTCGCTGTTGCAAGCTGCATATCATGGAGTATCAACAAAAGGAGCAGTACTCTACTCGACAATTGCTCCCTGTCTGCAATGTGCAAAAGCCATTATCAATGCAGGCATAGTGGAAGTTGTATACAAAGAACCGCACACGACTCATGGCATCGATTCTACAGGTACAGACCTTTTGGAAAAAGCCGGTTTGGTTGTCCGGCAAGTGTAAACCCCATGAAAAGGAAACTCATCTTGTTCGCCTTTCTTTTATTGATATTTGCGTGGCCTGTTTATGCAGATGAAAATGAAACGCAAAACAATAAATTCGGCATGTCTCTTTTACAGCCGACAGAGGATGATATAAAAAAGACCGCAGAGCTTGTCAATTCAAACGGCGGTGATTATGGGTATGTTACTTTGGTTGTCCAGGAAAATGACCGTGATAAACGCAAATGGCAGGATATTTTTGAAAAACTTCGTGAGCATCGTCTTATTCCAATTATCCGTCTTGCTACACAACCTCAAGGTGAAGTATGGCGCCGACCTGAAGCAGACGACGCTGAACAATGGGCAGATTTCCTCGATAGTTTAACTTGGGTGGTTAAAAAAAGATATATTGTTTTGTTCAACGAACCGAACCATGGGCAGGAGTGGGGTGGAGAAACTGATCCGGAAGGATATGCGAACGTTGCACTATCTTTTGCAAAAAAACTGAAAGAAAAAAATAAAGACTTTTTTGTAATGTTGGCAGGTTTTGATGCTTCGGCACCAGATTCTCCTCCGGTTTATGAGGACGAAGAGCGGTATATGAGAGAAGTAATCAATGCTCAATCTTCAATATTCAATTATATTGACGGTTGGGCGTCACATTCATATCCCAACCCAGGATTTTCAGGAAGTCCCTGGGATTCGGGTAGGAAGTCTATTCGAGGGTATGAATGGGAGCTTAATCTATTAAAAGAACTGGGTGTACAAAAAGATCTTCCGGTATTTATAACCGAAACAGGATGGGAAAACAAATGTCAGTTGTCAGTCCTTAGTTGTCAGAACGAAATCGCTGATAATTATAAAATTGCTTATGAACGGGTTTGGGGGCCTGATAGGAAAGTAACAGCGGTAACTCCGTTTGTATTTAGCTATCAAAGCCCCCCGTTTTTGGGATTTTCCTGGAAAGTGGTAGGCGACGGATTTTATCCACAGTATCAAACGGTTCAGGAGATCCAAAAGTCAAAAGGAGACCCTGAGATTTATGAATCCGGCGTATTATCCGGTCCGAGTACCCTTGAACTTGTCGCCTCTTCGCAGTATCGGCTTAAATTTCGGCTTCACAACACAGGCCAAGGGTTTTGGGATCGTGACGCGGGATATCGGGTGAGGTTTGATACAAGCAAAACTTCACCGTTCGAGTATGTTGTCCCAGACTTAATCGGGGTAAAACCGCATGAAGAAACGGAGCTTTCAGTTGTTGTTAAAACAAAGGACCCGGTTGAAAAATTCCAGGCCTCACTTATTCTTGAAAAAGAGGGATCAGTTGTGCTTCGGAGCAATCCATTGCATCTCGTGGTTGATCCGTTTCCAAGTTTTGTGTTTCGCGTTGGTTTAGCGCCGAAGATAGTATCGGAAGGTGATGATTTTGAACTGCAAATATTCGATTCTGATGAAAGTCTGGTATACCGGAAAAAGGGAGTTTCAGTCAGAAAAGGCAAAGGGATAATTGAAAAAATCCAAAATATCGCTCTTGGAGGAATATATCGGGTTGTTCTTTTAAAACCATACTATCTTCCCCGCCAGACATTCATTCAGTTTCATAAAGGAGAGAATGAGTTTTCCTTTAAGAAAATGCTTCCCTTAGACTTCTCCAATGATGGAAAATTGGGATGGGATGATTGTGGCGCATTTTTTAAGAACTTTCGCCTCATATTAAATTTGATTCCTTAAAAAAATAATTCAATGAGGTTTGAATAGGTCTTTTTTTCTTGCCAATGCGAAAAAGCTGGATAGCAATAATAAACTCATCGATGCAAGTGGTAGTTAAAAAAATCCGTATTCTTCGCCCCGTATATAAATTATTATCTTATCGAATTCATTTCTACGACTCTGTCTTTTAGTTCGTAGTCTTTTGCTTTTGTAAAATAACTTCCAGGACAGATAATATTGGGAACTTGTTTCTGATGAATCATGAATTTAAGAGTATGAGGGTTTACTCCTCCATCTACTGCTATTTTATTCCTATAACCAATTTTGCGTAATTGACCAATTTTATTGATCATTTTTTCGATAAAAGGACTTCCTTGTTTTCCTGGAATAACCGTCATTATTTGAATTGCTGGGATATCACTATATATAACCTCATGACTTATAGTTTCAACTTCATCTTCGGGGTTCAATACGAGACCAATTTCTCCTAAATCGGAAAAATTCTGGAGATAATGAGCGAATGGTTTTGTTTCAAGCGCGCCGTAATGAATGAGTATTGTGTCAATTCTTAATTTCGTTTTTAAGGCTCTCAGTAAACCTAAATTTGTTGTGATATTCGTCAACATGAGGTGAAAGTCGAAAACGAAAGAGTTCATAGTTTGTGGTTTATAGTTAGTAGTTAGATAAGATAAAATATCTTTCAATGGTGCGGTTTTGTTTGGGACCAAAATACCATCGGCAATATCGAGCTGAAAATGTGTGAAATAAGGAGAGAGGCGAGAGATTTGATTTATGTAGTCTTGTGGACTGTGTTCGAGAACGCTGGGGATTATCTGCACGGTTATTTTTTTGTCTGATTTTTAATGCTTTCGATCACCCGTTGCACTTCGGTGTCCGGAGCAAGATAGTAGTGTTTTGTAGGTTTGGCGGTGGCATCGAACTCATAGACGAGGGGAATACAATATGGAATATTTACATTTACAATTTCCTGATCTGACAGATTGTCCAGATACTTGACTATTGAACGAAGCGAGTTATGATGTGCGGAGAGTAAAATTTGTTTTTCCTGTGTAAGCAACGGCTCAATCTCAGACTTCCAGTAGGGAATCGTACGATTGTAGGTATCCTGCAGTGATTCGCTTGAAGGGAGGTCTTGACGGGGGATATGTGCATATTTGATGTCACGCGATGGGTGCCGCGGATCTTGAAGCTCAAGCGGTGGCGGTGCAGTTGCATAACCCCTTCTCCATTGGGCAACCATATCATTCCCGTACTTTTCAACTGTTTCGGCTTTGTTTAGTCCTTGAAGCGCTCCATAGTGGCGTTCGTTTAATTTCCAGCTTTTCACAACAGGAATCCAAAGCAGATCCATGACGTCAAGTACCGCAAAAATGGTTTTGATTGCGCGTTTTAAGTAAGAGGTGTATCCGACATCAAAAGAAAAACCTTCTTTTTTCAAAACTTCAGCGTAAGTGCGAACGGCTTCTGTTCCTACGGGAAGTAGGTCAATATCGGTCCATCCGGTAAACCGGTCTGACCATTCCGTAACTCCATGTCGAACAATAACAACTTTGCTCATAAGATATGCGAGTAAAACGGATAATTATCGCTCCACCCCGTTCATCTATTATAATCAGATACAGAGCAAAATGAAAAGACTATTTAAAAAACAACTTGTTCCCATACACCGAGCCCGTCTGCAAGACATTTCATTCGGGAAAAAACAGCGTATGGATCGGTCTTTTTTGCTTGGAGTATATGTTTTTACTGTAATTACTGTCCTGGTTTTATTTGTCCTACGCCTTTTTCAGTTGTCGGTTGTGAAGGGTGACTACTACCGGCGTCTTTCTGAGGAAAATCGGGTAAAAGAGATTGTTATTGAAGCAAAAAGAGGAAGCATTATAGATAGAAAAGGATTTATCGTTGTTGAAAGTTCGCAAGGGGATATGGATCAAACCGCCGAACGGATTATTTCAAAAAGAAACTACTATGCTCCCGAAGAGACAGCACATTTGGTTGGTTATCGGCAGATTGCAGACAAAAAAGACTTACAAAATGATATGTGTTTGAACCATCTTGATTTCGGTGACAAGACCGGAAAACGGGGTATTGAAAGAATGTACGAATGTGAACTCCGGGGGAAAAATGGAAAAAAATTGGTTGAGGTTGATGCGGGAGGAAGGTATGTGAATACGGTTGCAGTAATTCCGCCAAAAAACGGTTTACAGATCCAACTTGCCCTTGACCTTGAACTGCAGAAAAAGGCGCACGAATTGATAAGGGATAAACGTGCTGCTGTAGTTGGGATGAATCCGAGCACCGGACACGTACTTCTTCTCTCTTCCACCCCCAGTTTTAATACGCAGAAATTTGAAAACGCCTCAACGGATGTTGCTTCCTATTTCACCGACAAAGAAAAACCCCTGTTTAACCGTGCAACCGAAGGAGTATATCCTCCCGGCTCTATTTATAAAACGATTGTGGCTGCTGGTGTGTTGGAGAGCGGAAAAATAAATGAAAAAACTATGGTTGAAGACACTGGTCAGATAAAAGCTGGTCCGCTCACATTCGGGAATTGGTATTTTCTGCAGTATGGAAAAACAGATGGGATGGTGGATATGGTGAAAGCACTGCAACGGTCTAATGACATTTATTTTTATAAAGCGGGTGAAGCGCTTGGTGCTCAGGGGATTCGAGATTGGTCTGAAAAGTTTGGTCTTGGTGTACGAATTCCTTTTCTGTTCGAACAGTCCGAAGGGCTTATTCCGTCAGCATTCTGGAAAGAAGAGGTGTTGAAAGAAAAATGGTATTTGGGAGATACCTATAATTTTTCGATTGGTCAGGGATACACATTAGTCACTCCTCTTCAGATGGCGCGCGCCTCTGCGGTGTTTGCAAATGAGGGCAAGCTTTGCATTCCTCGGTTTTTGAAAAACGAAACACCTTCATGTATTCAGCTTCCCATTGCGAAAAATAATCTTAGTATTATCCGACAGGGGATGAAAAAAGCATGTGAGCCGGGCGGCACCGGCTGGCCATTATTTAATTTTAAATTCAAAAATGTTGAGCTTCAAATGAAGAAAATTCAGGAAACACCAAAAGAAAAAATCGCCTCAGTTGAAGCGAGTATGGATCGTGATCCTGCATACTGGACAAAAATCGAAACCGGATGTAAAACCGGCACTGCGGAATCACACGCGAAATCCGGCAAATCTCATGCCTGGTTTACTGTTTTTGCTCCGTTTGAAAAACCTGAGATTTCTATAACGGTTTTGGTAGAAGAAGGAGGGCAGGGATCTGATATAGCAGCTCCCATTGCGCGGGATATATTAAAGGCGTATTTTGAAAGAAATCAGTAAAAGCGTATGTACTTTTCCCAAGTCTCGCTCATTGTGACGAAGGGGGGTTTTGAGGGGGGGAGCGTAATGTAAAAGATTGAAAAAAGTGAGCAAAACTTCCCAGATTATTGTTTGCTAATCGAGATAGTTTAACAAATTTTTATTCTGAAAGTAAAAGTCAAACCATAAAAAGAAAAAGATCAAAAACTCCTCGTTGGATGTTAAGTTGTCATTTTTTAAAATCTGAAGGAAAATAAGTTGTATATAGTTTCTAGAAAAGTATCCGTTTTTAATTAACACGTTTTTATTCAATATCTCATTTAACAAGTGGATTTTATGCTTTTTGAGAAAAAACTTTATTGAAAACGTAAGCCCGTCTTTTTGACGAAAGGCAAAGGAACGAGAAAAGATTGACTGCGCTATTTTTTTAACAACATATTTCCCTGAGTTATTTTGAATTTTTTCCGAAGAAGGTGTTGTCAAAGATGCGTGAATCATTTCTTTGCTTAAGTAAGGGAACCGGCTTTCAATGTGCTGGTTAGAAGCAATTCGGTCAACAATAGTGAATAACTGTCTGAACTTAAAACTCAACTCACCGATCATGCATTGATTCAAGTAATCCAAATGGGAAAAATGTGCGAGATATTGACTGATGCGCTGTTCTGTTGGCGGACAATCAATATTCTTGAACAAGAACGATTTAATCGTCTGATCAAGGTAAAAGTGGTTGCTGTAGAACAAGTGGTTGTCATGGAGAAAGTTTGAATAAATACCATGATGAATGGGATTTACCTCTTTTTTCGCTCTCATTCGGTTGAACAGTAAAAATTTGTTGTTGCTTTTGATCAATTTGGATAAAGCAGGGTAATAAGAATACCCAAGAAACAGTTCATCCATTCCGTCTCCAGAAAGCAAGACTCGAATATTAAGTTTGTTCGTTGCTTGATATAAAAAATACAATGCGTAAATGATGGGATGGAAAGCAAAGTCATCCATAAAGGAAAGAATCTTTTCAACAATGTCTGCCGGTTTTGCAATATCGGGGATAATTCTTGTTAAGCCGAGCCCGATAGTATTTGCAGCTGACTGTTGATATTCACTGTCTTTTATTTTAGGGTAGTATTTTTTAAGGTCGAGGCTTAGAAGGTGGGTGTCTGGTCTCCGTTTTGATACATACCAGGCTAAAATACTTGAATCCACCCCTCCGCTAAGACTTATTCCAATTTTGGTATTACTATAAGATCTGGTGGTTATAGAATGTTCAATGGTTGTCTTGAGCTTTTCCATACTACTTGTTTTTTTCTTTACTATTGTGTTGTTATACTCGGATAACGAAAAATAGGGAATGATTCCTAGTTTATGAGTAAAAGTCAAATAGTTTCCGCCGGTTAATTTACTAATTCCCCAGAATAAAGTTTTTTGATTTAAACAGGAACCAAGAGTGAAGCAGTCATAAAGACCTTCATCGTTGAACAGTTTCTGAATGAGTTTTGACTTAAGCAAGCTGTTGATCTGAGATGAAAAAATTAATGATTCATTTGAGAAATGGTAATATAAGGGCTTAATTCCGAGATGGTCTACAGCCAAGATGAGTTTATCTTTAGCCTTATCGTATAAGGCAAAAGCAAATTCTCCATCAATCTTATTCAAAAAACTTTCTCCATACTCAAGATATAGGCTAATCAGTGTTTCTGTCTCATTTTGCGGAGTAAAAGAGTGTTTGTTTTTCAGTATCCGCTGATACGAGCGATAATTATATATCTCACCGTTCAGTATGATCACTATATTTTCAATCTCCGCCGGTTGTGTTGAACGATCTACAGAGCCGTTGATTGCAAGGAGCGTGTGTCCCAGTAAAGTTGTCGGAGAAGCAAAAACTCCACTAGTATCCGGTCCTCTGCTGTGAAGCTGTTTATTCATCAGTTGGACTGCACGAAAGTGCTGTTGAGTTATCGCCGCAGTTTTAATTCCATTTATTCCGCACATAAGTACTTGAAACAATCATTTAAGTTCGACATACTATATAAAAATATGTCTCTTGATACAAGAAGAATTTCGAGCAAGAGCAATTTTGGAGTATGCAAATCCATAAAAATGGAATTGATTTTAGTCACATCAGTGTATACTTATAAGCAATATACATCACTCAAATCTTTATGAAACTCATGAAAATATTGGTGGCCACATTACTTCTTGTTATTGTTGGTGAGCTCGGATTTCTTATTTATACTTCCTCGCTTAAGAAGTCTCGTATTCCACCTCCACCAGAAACAAATCCAGAAATATTTTTCAAAGCAAATAAAGCAAAAGATCCAATGTATAAGAGTGAAGATATTAAGAATATGTACAATGTGTTAGCCGGTCTAGAAAAGAAAAATAATCAGAAAGCTTTTGTTACGATTGAAACAACCGGATTTGCCGGTGAAATCAGAAGGAATGAGCAGACAAACCAAATGGTTACTGACATTATAAACGCTGATGGAGAAAAGGTTATTGAGGTTCCGTTAACAAACGTTAAAAATTTACTTGTTTTAAGAGTTAGCTCAGGAAATGTAGCGCACGATGCAGTTTATACAGATATTAAAAAAGGACAAAAAATATCAGAAAAAGTAGTTTGGGATCTCAAAGATATACAAAACCCCAAAATCTACATTGTTTACTATTCAGATTAACATCAATGAAAGGGTTTCGAATCTATAAAAAACCTCGTATCACTACGAGCAAAATAAAAAATAATTTTTTTTCAATCAATAGTTTGCTAGACTTAGCAAGCGAAAGCTTTTTAGCGCAAGGTTGTGTATCTTGTGACGGAACTTCCACCGGCCCTGGTTGCTGTTACTGCAATTCCCAATTAGAGTGTAGAAGTAGTTGTAATACTGCATGTTGATTGTATAATAATACACAAAGACTTCATTTATCCAAATATTTATTGATGCCTAATAAAATATTGTTTCTGAAGATGGCAGGTTTTGTAATAAAACTTACCTTTTACGAACCTAGGAGCAATCGTCAAATAAACACTTTTCCTCGCATGATTGCAAGATTACTTACAGGGTTTGTATTTTTAAATTCCAAAAGAGTCACGGCAGATTTTCATATTAAGTTTATCGATCATTATAAAGCGCATACGTTAATGGATAAAAAATCTTTGATAACGTATATAAATTTTTATCATCAAAAAACAAATCATACTATCTATACGTTTTATCACATCAGTTTGAGGCAGTTTCAAATGATTTTAAACAAAGTAATGGAAACCCTATTGAAAAAAAAAGACGGTTTTATTCTTCATGCGTCATCAAATATTGTTCGGGATAAAGCCTTTATTTTTACTGGAAAATCAGGTGCGGGCAAATCGACAGTAATAAAACTGCTAAAAGATAAGTTCGAAGCTTTTGGAGACGACAGCGTTATTATTGTGAGAGAAAAAAAAGAATATTACGCTTATCAGACAACCTATATTGAAAAAGAATCGTGGGTTAAAAAACAATCGCAACGATATAAAATAGGAAAGGTGTACTTTTTAAAAAAGGCTAATGAATTTAATATTAGGAGGTGTATAGACAAAAAATTGGTGGCAAAAAAACTACTTGAACAGTTGAAGCATGAATCTGTAGTAAGCACTGAAACCGGTGCTAAACCACTTATGAACTTTGTCTTCAACTTTGATAACTTTTATATACTGGGTTTTAAAAAGGAGAAATCTGGGCTGATCAAAATGATTAATGATCACATATCTACTTGAACGAAACTGGTATTTTCTTATATAAGAGTAAACTTTGTTACTGCTTTTCCGAATTGGTTTCTATTAAGAAATATCATCTCCTCATCGACAAGCCTTCTTATTTTATCTTTGAATATTTTCGTAAAAATACCATATAATCATTGTATGAGTCGAGATATAAATAGGAAGACCATTTATGTGGTCATGATTTTGCTTCTTGTTGTGGTCATTTGTGAAGGATTAATATTGTTCCTTGTAAAAGACAACAATAATACAAAAAAACAGGTTGCAACTTCCTCCAATACGCCTGAATATACCGTTGTTCCGGCAAAAAATCCCGCAATGAATATTTTATTACTTGATACTCTCAAAACGTTAAAAAAAGATGCGGTTGTATCCTCACTTCTTACTATTGTTTATGAGGGAACCGTTGTATCTGTTCGCATGCCATCGGAATCTGATCCTAATCAAACGCGTGTACAGATTCAGATTAGAGGAAAAGAGGAAGTTACAAACTTATATTTCAATAAAAATGAAATGCAAAAGGTATCAATTGTAAACAACATTCAGATGAACGGAGACAAAAACGCGATTCGATTTGAAGATTTAAAAGTCGGCAGACGTATTCGGGTTGAAGAAGTCGTTAATGTAATGGAAGATTGGTCAACCGCGACGCGATTCGCCAAAATAGTTATTTTAAGTCAATGAAAAAAAGTCAACCTAAAAAACTATATTACACAAAACCTTGTGTAAAAATGGCACATTTTGAGATAAACTTTTTTAACACGAATAATGGCTTTTTCGATCAAATTTTACTTGCTGGAACAGATTGTCAATGTCCTCCGGAGCCTATATGCCTTCCCTGTACACCTACTTATCATGGCGGTGGGTGTTGTTAGTCGGAATGGTTGAAAAAAGAAACAATCTCGTGATTATTCATAAACCCAAGTCTGAAAAAGTTCTTATAGCTTAAGAGAAATTCTGTCACTGTTCGGATACTTTTTTTTGATCTCTTAACATCCATCCACAGTTGTTCAATGACTATCTTCGTAAGCTGATTTCTATTACTAATTGATCTCAAATAATTATGGTGAGCTTTTTGTAAAATACATATTTTTCCTAACGGGTATGGGTTCGAATCTTTTTGTATCCATGTAGTTTTTTCCTGAAAAGGGGTCTGGTAAACAATATAATTATCCTTCTGTTTTCGTAATATAATACTGTCGTCAGCCAAAGAACGGTACTTTTTACTGAGAAGAGTATGGATAGTAGATTTTCCCGCTTCAGATGGGCCTAAAAAAATAAAAACCTGTTTCTGAATAAAACTTGCTGATGCGTGAAGAAGTAAACCGTCATTTTTAATAAGCAGGTTTTCCAAGATTTCCCGAAGTATCAGCTGAAAGTGAAAAATACTAATACCGTAGTTAGTTCTGTAAATAGAGTTATTTCGGGAAAATAACTCAACATATTTTGATGTATTCTTTTTTTTAAGAATATTTCCCGGTTTTTCAAAGGAATCAAAGAGAATTGTTGCATCTATGTTCTTTGGTTTTGTTTCTTGAACAAATCCTTTAAAATAAGTGCGAATGTGAGAATCAAAATATCGTTGACCATAGACCCAATCAATCTTATTTAATGTTACTTGAATATAAAATTCAGCAATACGTAAGTAGATATGATACGATTTTTTATTCACACGATAATTGTAACCCATGATACGGACATATCAATTTGAATTTTAACTATGGGGGCATTCGAAAAACTGATCGGTAAAAACAGAACAATTATGATTCGCGCAGAAGGTTCAAGCATGCGTCCTCATTTCGTTTCAGGCGATATTGTATCAATTAAGAAATGGTCGTTTAACCGTCTGCAAGTCAATGACATTATTCTGTTTCGGAAAGGGAAAAAAAATATGGTTCATCGTGTTATTTATAAAACACAGTTGTATGCGGTGACAAAAGGAGATGCGAACCGGAACGCTGATGGGAAAATTCGATCTTCTCAGATTCTGGGAAAATTGATTGCCATTAAGCGAAATGGGACAATATTCGATCCACAGCGGTCCTTTCTCTTTCAATCCACAGTATATTTTCAGGAAATAGATAAGGTGGTGAGTGAATTTTCTCGGATGGGCGTCGATTATGTTATTTTGAAAGGGTTGCCCCTGCATCTCTACTACGAAAAAAAGCATCCGGACAGGATTTATTCGGATTGCGATATACTGATTCATCACCATAGCCTTAAAAAAGGAGAAGCTGTTCTTCTTGCTTATGGATACAAAAAAGTTGACAGGTCTCTCTTGTCTGGTAAAAATCTGTCTACGGTCTATCCTGAAACTTCATATGTAAAAACAATCGGCGGACTGCCTGTTGTGTTTGATATCCACCGAGAAGCGGTTTTCCTTATGACGCAGTTTGATGTCTCAGACAGACTATATTCAAAAAGACTGCTCACTGACCTTACAAATCAGCTGTTGAGAAATAAACAGCATATTACAATTGAGGGAAAGGTTTTTCCAATTCTTAAACCAGCCCACCTTATCGTCTATCTTCTGCTTCATTTTTTTCATCATAATCATCGGGGCATATTCCGGCTCGATTTTATAAGCAAAGTGATAAAGCGCTATGGGAAGAAAAAACACTGTTTGAAAGAGAGCTTGGAATTGGTACAAACGTATAAACTAGAGGGTTTTGTCTATTGGGGTCTTATATTATTGAAAAGATATTTTTCATCTACAAGATGGTTTGTTACTGAGCTTTTGCATAAAGTCCGTATTGACTATAAAAAAGTGCAGTTCTTGAGTCAAAGCTCAAAAAGTGTTTTTGATGATGACGACAGAGTTTCAAGCGGTATCCACAGATTTAAAAGTGTTTTTTTTCTTTCTCCTGAGCCATTTCTAAGAAAAATCTTTGTTTTTGCAAAACCGAATGTTGTTAAATATATTTTTTGGACTATTCAAACCAAAGCAAAAAGACTACTGAGAAATAATTTTTTTGTTCAAAAGATCTCGAATTAGAGTATCAAAATCTTTTTCAGCACGCTGTTGAGAAACAGCATATTTTTTTACAAGAGAACTTACAATTTTTTCTTTCGTCCACTTCACTTTAAGTTTTTGAAAAATTAATGATGCAGTTTCGTTAAAGGTAAAAAGCACGGACTGTTCTCCGTCGAATATCACCGTTTTACCATCTAACTTTTGTGTGATAAATCCTTTATTTACTTTGTATTTCATAGGAAACAAGTTTACGGAATATGAGGGAAAAAATCAAAGCCACCGTTTGAACTGAAATTTCAAAACTATGAATAAAACCTTGTTTTTTGACGTCGAGTAGATCTTTTTGCATCCATTCGTCAAACTTTAGTTTATGGGCGCCTTTTACCACCCAAGAAGAAGTGATACCGGGTAATATACGAAATCTATCTTCATATTTTTTTGGAACTTTTTTAGCTTCATCAAGCGGAAGCGGTCGGGGGCCGACAAAAGCCATTTCCCCCTTAATAATGTTAATGAGCTGAGGAAGCTCGTCGAGTCCGGTATGCGAGAGCCATTTCCCAAAGCGGGTATAGCGGGGATCGTTATAGATTTTAAACACCGGTCCGTCCGCTTCATTGAGTTTATAGTACTTAGTTTGTAGTTTTTGGGCGTTGTGGACCATAGTACGGATTTTATACATCCAAAAAGATTTTTTGTTTTTTCCCATCCGAAGTTGTTTGAAAAGAAATGGACCATTTGAAGTGAGCTTGACTAATAGGAACAAGACGGAAAATAGTGGACTGAAGAAAATCAACAGAATAAAAGCAATCAAGCGGTTGAACATAGTATAGTATACCCGACGTCATTGAAAATGTAACAAAAATGAGTCGGGATAAGCGTTCGTACGCTTTATTTGTTTATCATTATTGCAAATTAAACTACGATCGGTATATAATGCAGAAAATGAAAGTAAAAACTCTGCGCAACATCGGGAAATGGGCTTTACAGAATTATTTTATATTGATTGTTATTGGTTGTATCGGATTTGTAGGAATGGTTTCGGTGTATAGGCTATTTATGAAAAAGCCCACGTATATTTATGTAAAAGTTCGAGTCGGACAGGGGTTATGGTGGGCATCCACTCAAAAACCCAGTATGTGGTTTGTTCAGGCTTTAAAAAGTATAAAGGCAGAAAAAGATTTCATTGGAAATCCTTTAGTTCAAGTGCTTTCTGTTTCTTATTATCCGTGGTATGGGAGCAATCAGTTTGATGTTTATTTGAATTTGAAGATTCGAGTGTCTCAGATGGGTAAAACAGATAGATTTAGTTTTAAACGATCGGTAATTGGAGTAGGTTCTCCAATTGATTTTGAGTTTGATACTACGCAATTTTCAGGCACAATAATTAAACTGAGTAAAATTCCAATTGTTGAAACGTATACCGAAAAACTAGTTACTATAACTAAAAAAGAAGCATATCCTTGGGAATACGACGCAATACAAATTGGAGATAGCGTACACAACGGGTTAGAGACGGTATTTCAGATCATTTCTAAAGACTCAATTGACACACTTAGATTAACTCCGGATTATTATGGAAATTATTTTCCCGACTCAAAAGAAACGAAGAAATATATTATTGTAAAAGTAAAATTAAGAGTTGCGGAAGTAGAGGATAAATTAATTTATGCAGAGGATCAAATAGTTGTGCCTGGAAAAGATATAAATATCTCAACATCTCATTTTACTTTTTCAGATTTTATAATCGCAAAAGTTGAATAGTAGATCTTGAGTATGATGATCTTTCATGAAACCAACAATTAATTTATTGGTAATTGTAAAAAGCATAGATGGAGGAACAGGAACATATGTTGAATCTTTATCTAAATTATCTTCAACAACCCCTCATTATAAAATAAAGATTAGGTTTTTGGTTCTTGAGCGTCCTTCATTTAGAAAAAAAACATTAAAGTCTGTAGTTTTTCTGAACAAAAAAAATTCTTATCCAGAAAAGTATTATTTCAATATTAAAAATGTTTCAGAGTTCTTAAAAGAATTATTTTGGATAAAAAAAAATACTTACTCATTCAAACCAGATGTCATTCTTAGCATAGATCTTCATTGTAATATTTTAGTGGAGATTATCAAAATATTTTGTAAGCAATCGTTTAAATCAATTCTTACAACCCATATTCATGTAGAAGAAACCATTAAAAAAAAAGCGGACATAATTATCAGATTTTTATTAAAAATATTGGTTTCCGCACTATACAGACGAGCGAGCAAACTTATTTTTGTTTCTCGAAAACTCGAAAGTCGGTTTACACAATATTTTTCACTTGGAAAAAAAAACTCCAGTGTAATTTATAATGGTGTATATTTTCAAAAATATAAAGCGATTAATCTATCGAACCAACGTAAAAATATCATCGTTACGATAGCAAGATTGGTGAATCAGAAAGACCACATCACCTTAATAAAATCGTTTAGAATAGTACTTAGAAAAATCCCTCAGGCAAAATTGTGGATTATTAGCGATGGGGTAAATAGAAAAAACCTCGAGTTACTTTCGTCTCGGTTTGGATTGAACGAAAATATTGTATTTTTTGGGTGGGTAAGTGATATTCATACATTTTTAGCAAAATCAAGCATATTTGTTTTGTCAACTTTTAGAGAAGGATTCGGATATGTTCTTATTGAAGCCATGCTACATGGATTGCCGGTTATTTCAACAGACGCACCATTTGGACCGTCTGAAATTATAGATAAAGGGAGATATGGGATATTAACGCCTATTGGTGACTCAGTTGGTATGGCAAAAAAAATACAAACATTATTGACTAATAGGAGCTTGTATAAGAAGTATTCTATTTGCTCAACCAAAAGATCTACTGACTTCAGTGAAAAAACAATGCTGAAGTCTTATTTTAAAGAAATTATAGCCCTTCGATAACCGATAGATACTGAGAGCTCATGTTGTCTATTGAAAAATATTTAACTCGATGAAGCCCCCTTTTCTTGTATTGATTGAATAGTATTTTATTTGACAATAACTGAATGACTCCTTTTGACAAGCTTTTTTGAATTTTTATATTGTGATTAACATTGTCGTTAGGTTTGAATCTTGGCGTTAATACACCGTAGTCGGCAAAAAAAGGCTTGTTTATCGAGGAAGTAACCTCGTTTGTATGTAATATTTCTCTTGGTCCATGAGGACAATCTACACTTACAATTGGTACTCCACATGCCATAGCTTCTAAAAGGGTAAGACCGAACCCTTCATAATAAGAAGTAAATAGGAAAAGCTTTGCTTTTGAGATTACCGGAAATGGATTACTAAGGAATCCTGTAAGAATAATTTTATCTTGTAGGTGCAATCTATTAATTGTCCTGAGGATATTTACTTTTTCATTTCCTTTTCCAGCGATAAGCAGTTTTAAAGTTGGAATAGTGATCCTAACTTGATTGAATGCTTCAACCAAATTTATTACATTTTTTCGCGAATCCAATCTTCCAAAACTTATCAGATAGCTTGTTTTATCTATGAAGTTGCTTATTTTTTTTGGAATAAGACCATGCGACAGTCTTTGTACATGATTACCATCTATTCCGTTATAAATAATCACGATTTTATTATTGGAAATATGTGAACAAAAATGTTCAAGGTCTTTTTTTACCCCTTTTGAGACGCAAATAATTTTGTTTGCATTTTGAAGCGATATAATGTGTAGCGCAGTGTGTATTCGAGAGAAAGGAAGTTTATGATACTTGAGAAAAAATGAAATGGTATTTCCAACAACGAGAATTGTTTTTATCCTGAGAATTTTCGAGAAGAAGATGGTCAAGTAGTAAGTATAAAATTGTGTTTCAGAAATGAGAATATCATATTTGTTTACAAGTAGGAAATATAAAAATCTTATACTAACAAGAACACCGATTAAAGGAAGGAGCAATACAGAAACATTTTTGAAACTCGTAAGATTAATGATGCGAATTTGTTTTAGTTTCTCTTTCTCATCGATAGTGAAGCTGTTTATATTTTGAAAAGTTATAATGTCTGTTTTATATCCATTTTTATTAAAATTGTAGGCTAAATTTATGGTATTTCTTTCCGAACCGCCCTCGGTTAAGGAATAGATAACAAATGCAATTTTTTTCACGATTTTGATGTTCGAGAACTGGTAAGACCTTCGATGGAGCCTCTTAATAGCCAAAATAATGAAAGATAGGTAAAAAATTCATGTGGATTTCCTAAGGCATGAATGAATAAGACCCAAAAACCAATAATAAGATATGGATAGTAGGTTTCCCCTCTTTTGAAAAATGTTAAATCCTTTTTAAAGTTATAACCTATAATAATACAAAAGATTAACAGTCCAAGCATTCCTGAAGAGACTGCGACACTTGAAAATATATTATGTGGGTTTTCAATTGGGGAGATTGGTTGGGGTATAATTGGTGTTGATTTAACTTCAGTAGAAATGTCGTAATAGTTACCTAATCCAAAACCAACTAGAGGTGAAGACATCATGAGAGAAAATGACTCTTTCCAATAATCGAATCTTCCAGTAATGTTACCAATGTCAATTGTTGTTGGCTTGAGGATGCGATCTAATGTATTTGAACCAGTTACATAAAGAGATATAGTGTCACCCAAAAAAAATGCAAAAAAAAGTACACTAAAAAAAATGACCATTGTTTTTAATTTGATACTTTTTGATACGAGAGCATAAAATAAAGAGATACAGACTGAAACAATTGATGTTACAAACTTGGTTCTCCAGCCAGATATCGATGAGTAAAAAATGATTGTTGCTGGGAGCGCTATAGAAAAGATTTTAGGAATGAAAGATCGATTAACCGTAAAAATGTAAATCATTAGAGGAATAAGAAATTCATTAAAAATATCGCTAAAATATCTCCCTCTATTAACTTGATATTGGACAAATAACCAGTAAGGATCATAAAAAAAGTTCTTAAGATAGGTGAATATAATATTTGGGAAAAAGTAGAGAAAAAATTGATATATAGATAAAATGAGTCCTGTAACTATGAGGAGTGTGAGTATTTTATATATTGTAGTTCGATTAACATAAAAGAATGCGTTGATAAAAAGTAACAGGCTGAATAAAACATCTTTATATTCACGTAAGAAACTTACTATATTTACTGCATTAAAAACCGATAAGCTCTGTACAATAAAAAAAAGCATGAGTAAAGCAAAGTATGCTGTATGTATTTTTTTTCCATCTTTGTTTATGGATTTGGGCGATAATATAAGTAAAATTGTGTTAATAATTAAAAAACCACGAGCTATATTATGTGATATAAGGAGTGAGTTTTGAAAAAAAAGAATATAAAAAGGAGGTAGTCGCAGAAGAATAATTATTACAAACAAGTTAAGTTGAAAAATGTTAAATATATTATGTTTAATTTCATTGTTCATGTTCTTTCGGTAACAGTTTTATAGATTTTTAACAATTTTGTATAATGAATTTGAGCCCCAAAAAAGGTATTAGATTTACGAATTATATCTGAATGTTTAATGATTTGTTTTTTAGCGTTCAAATTATTGATTTGTTTGATTAATTCTTCTTCACTCGTGTAATAGGAAATTAATTTTGTATTTGATGAATTAATGTTATGGAAAAAATTAGGAGAATATGGGGTGAGTACAGGAGTTCCCATAGAGAGCGATTCAACTAATGTATTTGGGAGAATATCGTAGCATTGAGATGGTATGATTGTACAAATCGCACTTTGGTAAAACTGACTAAGTTTAGTATGAGGGACATATCCCATTATCTTGATATTATTATATTTTTTATATTGCGTTACTGTACACTGTAATGGCCCACTTCCTATAACTATTAATCGGTGCATTGGTATAGTTTTAAACACGTTTAATAATGGCATGATACCTTTTTCATCTGAAAGTCTTCCGATGTATAGAAAATATGTTCTTAAAGATTTAATTTTGCGTTTATTTGTTGTTACAAGGCCAGAAAATGTTGGTATTACCTCTGTTTTTCGTATGGGGATAGACAGATGTTGGATAAAGTAATTGCGTACAAATTGAGTTGGGAAAATAAATGCATTAACACGATCGAATACGCGTGCTGATTTATAAAAAAATAATGCCTTTGAAAAGATGTATGAGCTAGCGAGTGACTTTTGATAGCATCGATGTATTATGGCGGGGTATGGAAACACCTTATTGATACAATCTTCACATATTTTTCCACTTCTGAACAGTGTTCCTTTTGGACAAAGCAGCCTGAAGTTAGATACCCTTTGGATTATTGGGATTTTATATGTATTACAGATAGAATAAGCTATTGGAGTAATAAGCGGGAAAATATTTTGAAGTTGAACAACGTCAGGTTTATTTTTTTTGATTAACAGTGACAAGTCTTTATAAACTGATGGGTTATAGAACAAGTTGACACCCACTTTTAGGTAAGAAGCGATTGAATGTGATATTTGATTACTGTTTTTTGTGTACCATAGTACCTGATGTTTGTTTTTTTTGAGTAACTGGGAAAGAGAATGTATATAGGTTTCTTCACCACTTTTTTCACGATAATAATTGTGAACGAGCAAGATTTTCATATGTTTAAAGTATGAGGTATTTAATTATATACTGAATATGTGTTTTTTGATCGTAAAAACAGTTTTTATAAAATCAAAAGAAATCTATTTGTCGAATGTTTTATGTGAGTACATTATCTGTTTCTGAAGTTAAAACAGGGGTTTATTAAATATCAAATTATCAAGCGTTAGTTTTCGCTGTTTAAAGATAGGCTTATAAGCCTATAATATTCGGTTGCAATTGAGAAAAGCCTCGTATATAATAATTACTCTATGACAAGGAATAACTTCGATGGGAGTCCAAGACCCAGTCCTGACAGACGACAACGTCCCCACCCGAGAGCTCTCGGATTAGCTGGTATTGCCCTAGTTGCGTTCACTGCATTGCATGGTGTTTCCCCTGTCCAGGCAGGGACACACCCGAGATCTGCTCCATCAGACGTACCTTTATCGGGACAAAATAACGGAGGAGGAATATCTGTTGATGTTACTCAATCTGCTTCCCAAGCTCAACATGTTCGAGAATTTGGGACGTCTCGAGTTCAGAAACCTGTGGGCGTTAGACATTCTCAGGTTGTTCAAGCGCCGGATCAAGGACATCATTTCGTTCGAGAAGGTGGCAGATCAAGAAGAGCAGATACCCATGATACAATGCACGCTTCAACCTTTTCAGAACCGAAGATAGCAGGGCAGAAAGCTGAAGCGGTACAGGCTCGCGTTCAAGCGAGAGAACAACAATTAAGGCAAACCGCATGGATCCAAAAAACTGTCAATGATGTTCGTGCAGTTGATACGGCTATACAGTCTATTTCACCTGGAATAGATACCGGTGTAGAAAGCGTGCTTTATGCTTTAGGGGGAAATGATGTAGATGAGAGAGCGACACTTCAGACCGCTTTGGAACTTGCAGGACAGAATCTTATCCATGAAGGTTCAGAAGTTGCACGCATTGTTTCAACCTCAAAAAGCAACACTTTAGAGTCATTAGTGGTTCAATTAGCATCTGGAGATTTTTCTCATCTTCACGGAACTCAGTTCGAAAAATTTGGAGAATTGGCAAGAACGTTGTCAAAATCTGACACATTTGCCTTACAAAGCTTTTTATTGGACGCAAGAGTCTTAATTGAAAAGGCTGGAGATAACGCTGAGATGTTAACTGCCGACTTGAAAGATTTATATGAGAAAAAAGGGTTACCACTGAATGTTGCCATTGCCTCTTTAGCTTTATTTAGCCTCGGTGTTGCAGGAGTAAGAAATAAACGCGCACTTGCACCAATTGCAGTTGCAGCAGGAACCTTACTGTCAGCTTGTGGGGGGCCAGCACCTGCAGCAGGAGTACCCATTGTTGAAACAGCACCTGCAGCAACCTCAACCCCATTAGTTATTGAACCAACTGCAACAGTTACTAATGCTCCTGAGATAACTTCCGCTAACACAGTAAATACATCGCTTGATAGAGAAATATTGGCCACTCTATTTATGAGTGATGAACCAGATAGTAAAACTAATATCTATTGGGGATTACAAGAGGGGACTAAGCCGGACATCCCAGCAGTACAGCTTAAGTATCTAGCGAGTAGACTTAAAACACAGGGCTTAATTGGTGATGCAGCAAGAAATATATTTACCGGTGCTGGAGTCCAAGCCGATAACATTCACATTCCCCGTTTTCAGCTAAATAGTGTATTTGATTCTTCGCGTCTCACTGATGTGACAACTGATGAAGGAAATATTGCTCTTGATGGAGATCGGATCAATCCGCAAGCTCCAGTTGCAGTGGTTGGAGTCGATGAAAAGACCGGGAATATACTGATAAGCTATGTAACATTTGTCGGGAGCAAAGAAGAGAAGATTGTAAATACATGGATAACTCCACGTCAGCTTGCTGATCTTGCATCTCAGTCAAAAGCAAAAATTATTGAACAAGACGGTGTGATTATTGGAATGTTAGTGCCGGGTGAAAATGGCGAAACACTATCAGTACCAGTTAATCAACTCAGTCCTGATCTTGTTTCAGGGTTAATGAGTCCAGATGCAGCATCTACCTCAGCCCTTACCCCGACTCCCGAACCAACAGCGACAGCAACGATCACACCAGCTCTTGAATCAACTGCAACTCCTGTTCCAACCGAAGCACCTGCTGCAACAGCAGAAGTTATACAACCAGTTAACACATTGAGGGAAGCTGGAAATACCATAGGAGTTCAAATCGGATTTACCTTTCAGTCTGATGATCAAGGCAAAGATAGTAAATTGTATGAAACAATAGCAGCACAAAATTTTGGGGTGATACATTCCCTAAGTGAATTGAAGAGAAAACATATTGCAAAGTGGGGCTTTGAGGGAATTGATCAAATAGTTGACCGAGCATATAAAGCTGAACAGATTCTTATTACTCCTTCAATATTTAATCGTGAAGATGACAATACATTGATTGAAGGACAACCCGCCTCTATTGTTGAGGCAGATATGCGGACTCGATTACGAGAAATACTTCCACATCTTCGATTTCCTGAAGCTCAGAGACAGGCGAGGAGAGATCAGGTAGGGCCTACATATGTTATGACAACAAATGAATTGATTGATACTGATCAAGGTTATGCTCGATGGGATCCCGCAAACGTTTATGTACAAGCTTTTGGTGAAGAAGCAATGTATCGCGTAATGAAAATTACTCTTGAGGAAGCTGAAGCTCTTGGAATTGATATTTGGGGAGGTGAGATGGTCTTTATGCAAGGAATGACAGGTCTTCTGGGAGGGGGAGATAAATTATTAGGATCCCTTCAACTATTTCATGCTGCAAAGCAAAGAATTGCCGATGATTATGGTGTTGATTATGATGAGGTGCCTGTGGGAATTGCAGCACAAGATCATGCATCTTTATATGGATTTAGAGGGCATGAACCTGTTGTTAGTTTAGAGGTAAAGACACAATCATTACAACAAGTGGCAGCAGAAGGGCCAGCTGTTGTAATAGAGTCAGAGCTTAACGATGGAACAACTGAGGAAGCTCTTAGATATTGGGAAACAACAATCAGAGCCGCGCAAGAATCTGGAGTTAAAGCTGTTGCTTTATGGCCAGGGATTCGAGATTGTGCAGTTCAACCCGAAGCAGGTTGGTGCAATGCGAATGCAGATTTATTTGATGCAAAAGGGGAACCAACAGAAGCTTATAATACGTTTTTGAATCTACTAATAACTCTCAAAACGCAATAATCAGATGCAAAAGAAATTGAAAGAGGATAAAATATACCCCGTATAGTCTTCATAACATAATTAGATGAAAAAACGTTTCAAGTATGTAGCAATTCCCATTGCTTTATTTTTATTTTTATCGTTTTCGTATTTATCTATCTTTAAAACGATTCCTTTTTCCTATTGGGATGAATGGTCTTGGGTTGGGAGGAGTTATTTTTTTCAATATTTTATTCATCAGGATTTTTCAAATCCCGTTTGGAAAACAATACATTCATACGATCAACCCAAATTGGGTGAATTTTTATATGGCGCTTGGTTATATCCGCGTTATTTGACAGAAAAACAAAAAAGCAAAGAGAAAGATTTTGATTATATAAAATTTTTGATTTTTAATGGTCTATATAAAATGGAAGAATGTCCGTCGGGTTATTATCGTTCTTATAAAGATAAGATAAAACTAATTGAATTCAATGAAGAAGATGAGGGAATGTCTGAATATTTTGTTCATAAATATGGTCCACAATCTCTTAAAACTATTGATCTTATTTCTTATGCGCGAAGCATAAATATAATATTATTTGCATTATCAGGTGTGATTGTTTATCTCCTTGTTAGAAAACGGATTTCTTTATTTGAATCGTTAATATTAACTTTTTTCTACGGATTTAACACACTTCTTATTATGACATCTTTGAAAGCTCATTCAGAAGCTCTTTTTTTATTTTTTTTTAACGGATCACTGATAAGTATGGTGTTATTTTTTTTTAAAAACAAAAAATTTATTTATTTATTCATTTATTCTATATTTACCGGTCTTTGTATTTCTACAAAATTAAATGGGGCTATGATGATGGGTGTTTTTATATCATTTAGCTTGTACGATCTTATATTTCATCATAAAAAGACATTTGCTTGTTTTGTTAACAGTTTAAAGAATTTGATATTTTCTTGCCTTGTTGTGTTTATTATATTTATTTGTTTAAATCCGTTCGTTATGGATAATCCAATGCAGAATATTGCAAAGATGTACTCTCATCGTATGCAAGTGGCTCAGGAACAAACGAAGCTTGGATATCGGAATTACCATCTTTCGAGTCCGATAGTTCGAATAGTAACTATTTTTAATAACTTTTTACTATCTAAACAAAACATAAAATTTAACAATATATATTATTTTCCGAAGAATTCTTCTTCTGCCGTATTAACGGCTTTTTTTATTTTTGGATTTATTATCGAGGTTAATTTGGCACGTAAGAGGAAATTGGTAAGCCTGATTATCTTATGGGCTTTTTTAAATATTTTGTTGTTTATGAGCGAGTATCTACTTTTAGATTGGGATAGATATTACGTTCAGTTAGTATTTTTTTTTATATATTATCAATGTATCGGCTTTTTTTCTCTAATTACTTTTTTTATGGCGAAATTTAAAAATTTAATGAGGTATTTATTTTTTAATAACCGTTGGCTACAAAGAGCAAGGCATTTCTTAAATCCCAGGAGTAATTATCGAATTCAACTTGAAAAATGGTTAGGGCAAATAGATGTTAAAACGAATAAAGTGTTAGATATTGGGGGTGGGGCTTTATCTGTCCGAAGCAGAGTCCGAACATGGCAGGTTAAACACTATCGTATACTCGATAATACTCTTGAACAGGGAAAAAAGCCGGACATATACCTTGATTTAAATTTGTTAGGTGAGAAAAAGTTTCGTTTAAGTGTTAAAAAGACATTGCATTACAAACCTAATGTTATTTTTTGTCTTGAAGTAATGGAGTATATATATGATCCGATTTCAGCATTATGTTTTTTATATAAAATACTTGCAAAATCGGGCATTGTATATATTTCTTTTCCTTCAATTTATCCTGTTCATGAGCCTCGAGAATACGATTATCTTCGTTACACAAAGATCGGAGTTGAAAAACTTCTAAGAAGAGCGGGTTTTAATAAATGGAAAATAGAAGCCCGAATTGCAACATGTGGAAAAAATGACCTTAAATTATTTTATAAAAAAGAAAAAATGCATTATGTACATACTGATGTTATTTATGACATTGGTTATATGGTAAAAGCATATAAATGAAAAAAATCATTATAACAACGAGCTGGGATGATGGACATCCGCTTGATATTAAGTTAGCAAATATCTTATATAAATTTGGGATAAAGGGTACTTTTTATATTCCTCAGTCAAATGAAAAGAAACAAATCATGAACAAAAATAATATTAAAACACTGATTTCGCTTGGTATGGAGGTAGGAGCACATACTCTTAGTCATCCTGACTTAACAAAACTCAATCAAAATGTGTTAAGGAAAGAGATTGTTGAAAGTAAGAAGTATCTCGAACAGATTATTGGAGAATCGGTTAATGCATTTTGCTATCCCAAAGGACTTTATAACCAGAGAGTGAAACAAGAGGTAATTAAAGCTGGTTTTTTAGTTGCTCGGACTACAAACGCCTTTTACACTACGGGTCAATTCGATCATTATGCTTTACCAGTGAGCATGCACTACTCCTGTTATAAAGATAGGCTTGTTATTGTAAGACATGGGTTAAAACATGGAAACATTATTGGTTTGTATAGATGGCTAAGGTTTTTTAACAGAGAGCTAGATCCATTTTTATTGTTGCAAAGGATATTTGATACCGTTGCTAAACAAGGTGGTATTTTGCATGTTTGGGGCCATTCGTGGGAAATAGATAAGTATAATCTATGGGGGAGCTTATATAAAGCGCTCGAATACATAGTGCAAAAGCATAAATTAGAATGTATTGGTAATAGCGAATTATCCTCATTTCCCAAAAAAATATGAAGGTTTTAATAACAGGTTCAAACGGATATTTAGGAAAACAGATGGTAGCGCATTTTCGAAATAAAAAAATCACTGTTATTCCCTACGATTTAAGTGAGGGAAAAGATTTGCTTAATGAGTCGGACTTGAAAGCAGAAATGAGTAAAGCTCAGGTTGTTATTCATTTAGCCGCATACGGTGATGTATATCAAGCGATGCGAGATCCGGTCGGGGCAGTTATTTCTGGCGTTGGAGGTACTGCAAGCGTTGTTAAAGTAGCTAATATGTGTGGAGTTAAAAAAATTATATATGCATCAACATGGGAAGTTTATGGAAAAGTGCATTACGAGCCGATAGATGAAAAACATCCATGTATGCCAGATCACCCTTATTCAATTGCAAAATATGGGGGAGAACTTATATTGAGATCTATTGCGAATAAAGTTCCTTGGATAATTCTTCGTCTAGGTAGTATTTATGGCGGAGAAATGCGTCCTCACGCAGTAATTCCCTTCTTTATTACGAAAGCGTTAAAAAAAGAAAGAATAATTTTACACGGAGGGGGAAATCAACAACGTCAGTTTACTTATATTGATGACATAAATAATGCTTTTTATGAGGCTTTTAAATCAAAACTTACTAATCACGCGATTAATATCGTAACTGATGAAACGGTAACTATTAAAGAGATTGCTCAGATTATAAAGAAAACAATTCCGGTACAAATTATGATCGGTGATAGCCGGGAAGGTGATGCTACCTCTGCTTTTGTATCAAGCGCGAAGGCAAAAAAAATACTGAAGTGGAAAGCTGTTGCAACTATTCAGACGGAGCTGAGCAGAATGATTAAACGAATGCGGGAAGCGATACAAGCTTAATTATCAAGTGATTTACAGCCTTTATTAAATGTTTTTGCGCACAAATTCTTAAGTTCAGTGAATGTTTGTTTATCTGCGGAAAAAAAAGAAGCTTTTTTTCTGTTTGCAATATAAGTAGTAATAAGTTGTTCTGCCTGTTTTCGCGACTCATATTTTACCGTGAGATTGAATAATGTTTCCATGTAGCTTGTTGAAAGTAACGGTTGAAGCCTATATGCAGTTTGTAATGTTATATACTGCTTTTTAGGCTCTCCGACAGCCTTGTAGGCATCAGCAAGAACAAGTTCGGATTGGGTATTTACCGATGATATTGCACGGAGTTTTATTGCATACACATCTACTTTTTCTTTATTGACAGTTTTAACAGCCTGATTGATAAGGTCATAATAGGCAGTTCGGTTGAATGGATTACATCTGATCGCGAGGTAAGGATTTTCTACCTTTTGAAAGATAAGCGAAGCAAGCAAGAAAATGACAGTTATTTGGAGGACAAAACTTCCGATAATATATCCTGCGGTAAGCAGTCTGCTGGGTTTTGCTTCGGATCTATTTTCGCTCTGCGCTGCAAAAACGATAAAAAGAAAAAAAGCAGATGCAATTTTATACGTATAATCGGTTTGGAAGTTTAACAACAGGTATAGAAAAAGGAAAAATAACAAAGATGCATTGTTTATCCCCCTTCTCATTACAGTAAAGACAAAGAGAGCAAAAAATAATAGCGTTAATATTCCAGATTCAACGCTGATTTCAAAAAAAACATTGTGTGCGTCTGTTGTAAAATCGTCTCTGCTTTTTTTCAGCTCACGGGAAAGTTCTGCGAAATTATTCGGTCCGACTCCAAACAGAGGATGTCTTTGTATTCCTTCAAGAGCCTGAGCAAAGTAGACTATTCGGTTGCTTCCGGTTGTTTTTGGGGAAAAAGAAAATGTGTTGGAAAAAATCTTATTTATTTTTTGCTGTATGGGTGTTTTAGGGAGTAGTCTGACCGATCCGAAAACAAAAACGAGGATTCCAATACAGAAAAAAAACAAAATTAAAATTGTTTTTTTAGTTCCCAGTGCTCCCTTTTTTATCCCATTCAGAAAAATTAAGAGAGATGTTATAGTAAACGAAAGATATGCTGAGTTTGAAAATGATATCAGAAGAAACGGGAAAAAAAATCCTACCGGAATCAGATAAATGAGTCGCGGGTTAGCAGTAAAGTAGTATAAAGCGATAAGAATACTAATTCCCAGAAGGTCACCCAGATGATTGTGGGGCTGATAAAACGGGATCATTAGCTGATCGGCGTGCTGTATTGAGAGTATGTGAGGATATAATCTCCAGATAATAAATCCAGCACAATAGAGCAGGCTAACTGCAAATATCGTCCGAATAATATTCTTTCTGTTCTCCTGATACGTGGAGGAATACAAAAAGAAAAGTGTGAATGCACAGAACCATAACACTGAATTAACAGAGGCTTCTTTATTGATTGAAAACAGCAGAGAAGCTGCGTAGAGAACTCCGGTGAAGGTTAAGAGAAAACCACTTTGTGTGTTTTTAATATGAAATGACCCAGTTTGGAGCATGGTTTTTAGGAACAATAACGAAGGTATTACGGCAAGCAAGAAGGGCAAGTATCTTTGAATCTGAACATTCCCAAAAACCTCCACAAGCGAGATGAGAACAAACATGAATGTCATATTATATTTTATCAAGAAGGAAATTGAGAAAAGAACTTGTTTTTCTCCCCGTGTTTCGATACTATGAATATTAGTACCTAACCATGAATTTCACTTCTGTTTCCAAATGGAGCATAGTTGTTGTTTTAGGTTTTTTCCTATGTGTTATTGCAGTTGAAAAAAGATCTCGCAACTTTTTTGTTCTCGCAGAATATTCTTGTGATCAGAGCTGTCAATACAATCACAATGGATGTAATACTGGTTTATTTTGCAAACTTGATATAGAACGATGTCGTGATCCAGATTGTCCTGATTATACAAATTGTACTTGTCCAACCCCAACCCCAACTGTTGCACCGGTAACAAACTATAATTGTGCGTGTGCAAATTACGACATTAATTGTACATGGAATCACTCAAATTCCAATGTATCGCAGTTTAAACTTCGTCTTGATGCGCAGAACAATCCATGGAGCGGTAATTGTGGCGCTTTAAATGCAGGAGACTTTTGTTTTAACGAAACCAACACATCTGTTCGTTCTCATACCTGGAGCAGGCAGGCCGGTGTTTATAATTTTGACAGTTGGATTCATACTGTTGCGCAAGATGGAGTAACACAAACATCCGGAGTACATGATGTTTTTGAGTGTGTTCGACCTCCAACATCGCTTGCAGGTTCATGTCCTGGGCCAGGAGGACCTGTCAGTCTGACATGGGTTGATTCTTCTAATGAATACAATTATGTTGTAGCGAGACAGGAACCTGGACAAAGTTTTAATACAAATTATGCAACAATTGGGCAAAATGGATCAAGCTACTCTGACCCGAATGTAACTCCAGGAGTTTCGTATAACTATAATGTAAAATCGTGCGCAAATGCAGGATGTACAGATCAGGCGTATGCAGTCCAAATCAATGGAGTAATTTGTCCAACTCTTGCTCCACCGCCAAATCCTTCGTTAACTGGAACCTGTACTCAGCTCTTGGGCCCGGTAAATTTGAACTGGGGTGAGTCGTCAAACGAGTATAGTTATAGAATTGCTAAAAAAATCAACAACGATCCCTTTGTTCTTAATTATGCTACGGTTGGACAAAATGTACATACATATGCTGATACTGCGGTAGTTTACGGAAATACTTATGGGTACAATGTGAAATCATGTGGAAATGCATCTTGTACTATTCAATCGGGCTACACCAATCAAGTGAACGTGGCATGTCCAACCCTTGCTCCTCCTGGGCCATTAACTGTTTCATGCGTAAATATTTCTGACCCAGCACATCCTTTTGTTGATCTTAATTGGACCGATAGTTCAAATGAGGTAAGATACTATGTTTCTAAAAAACATGGTTGGGGGACGGGAAGCACATGGGCATATGAATATGCTTTGGTAAACCAAAATGGAACGTCTTACAGAGATACAAACGATCTAACTAACTCTCCACTCTATCGTTATCAGTACAACGTAAAGTCCTGTGCAGATGCAACATGTAATGTTTATCTTGCATATACAAATCAGGTTGATGTACAAGTGTGTCCTTCTCCTACACCAATTCCACCGACAGCAGTGCCAAGTCAATGTACGGTTTCAGGCCAAACACCCTCATCAGGTTGTTATCAGAATATTCCGGCTTTGAGCGCCTCGTATAATAGTCCGGCAACCAGCATTCAGATTGATGTTGATACGGATATTGGTTTTGGAAGTCCATGGTCATGCAATAGCGGTTGGCAAACGTCAAATCCCTATACTTATTCTTCAGGATGTTCAGTTTCGGGAACAGGCACATATTATTGGGGTGCGCGTGCGCGTTCTTCAACAAGTGCTTGTACTGAGCCAACAATACCAGCTAATCCCCAGACGATTCAGGTTGACCAGAACGCGCCTGCAATGCCGGGTGTCGCAACAGGGACGCATAGTGGAGGAAACTGTAATTTCACCTGGACTGCCTCAAATGATGTTGGATGCGGAAACTGTAGCGGAAAGGCCGAAGTGTATTGGTTGCAAGGCAATTGGAATGGTCAAGGCCAGGGAACTGCGATTAATAACGGTGAATATGGTACTACCTGCTTAAGTCCATCATACTCTGTTTCTTGTTCCGGACATGAAGGAGGAACATTTAATTTACTTATTCGTCAGGCAAAAGACGGCGCTGAGCCAAACCGCAACAGCAGTACGGAACAAACTACCTATGCGACATGCGCTTGTCCTGCCGCTCCAGTCCCAACGGCAACACCTACAAATACTCCAACGCCAACTAACACGCCAACTCCAACAACTCCGCCAGCTGCTCTTACCCCTCCGGTGCCTGTTTGTCAAGCCTTTGATCCATCAACAGGAACAACGCCTGTTAGATGGACTTGGTCTGGGGCATCCGGAATTCAGGTAAATGATAATACTGGTAAATGGTGGTATAATGCTGCAGCAACTTCACCGCTTACCACCCATCATGATAATAACAATACTGGCCCGACACCAGGAATACCTCCAGGAAGAACAGTACAAGGTCGGGTAACTAATAATTTCACCAATTTTTCGAATTACAGAAGTATAGTTTGTCCGACTCCTTCACCTACTCCAACATCTGTACCGCCCACCAGTACGCCTGTTCCTCCAACACCAACAACTCCTGTCAACTATCCACAGATTAACGGTGATATATTTTTTGACTATGATCAGGACGGAGTATATGATAACGGTTGTTTCCAAGCCGGCCGGATGGATGAGCAATTGAGTAGTGCAACGTTTGGTTGGATTGGTCCAAGTTGTGGAACAAACAATAACCCCAATATTCCGAATTTAGACAGTTTTGAGCTACTCCTTTCCGGGCCTGCAGGAAAGACTATTTACGGAGAAAATCCAAAGTACCGTCGCAGACCGGGTCAATCCGGAGGGTATTATTACTTTGTGGTTGATCCCGATGCGACTTACACAGTTACTGTGGGTGATCTTGACATCCCAGGAGTTAGAAACTGTACGGTTACTACTCCACTGAGTGGATCTGTGGGAGGTATGAATAGCTCTACTACGGTAAATATTGGTATTCACTGTACCATTCCGCCTCCTGTCACTCCAACTCCAACATCACCTCCACCCACTCCAACTCCAACGACTGGTCCTTGTGCAACAACTGCTCCTTCAAACCTTTCTCCAAACCTTATTTGTGAAAACAGTATTTTACGGACATACACTTGGAATCCGGTTGCAGGAGCAATCGGATATCAGTTCCAGTTATATGTTACTGATGGGAGTGGAATTGAGTGGTGGTGTATGAACGATAGCAGCGTTTCAAGTAATTCCTATACGGTTAACGCATTAAACTGTGCAAATGATGCAGAAACAAAAACAGGAACAGCAACATGGCGGGTACTTGCCCAATTTGCCTGTGGGGATAGTGGATTTACCACAGAAACCTTTGAGGTTGATCAGTCTGCGTCGAACATTCCAGGCGGAAGGAATTTAAGCGTTGTTCCAGACCAAACCTGTCCAGGTAAATACTTTCCGCAGTACAGTTGGGATGCTGTGACAGATACTGGGTGTGGAGGATTGCACAGTTCTCCGTATTGGGCTCAGGTTTCAACAAGCGATACAGTTAACGCAAGCGGTGGATTTACTTCGGTTGTGGGTGGGTGGACGAACGGATGGATTGTTCCGACTGGAGCCATTGGCGTAACCCCGTATCCCGGAGGGACTGAGTTATATGCACATGTTCGTTCGCGAGACAGATTTAATCAACAATCGACCTGGTCAACTCCACCGGATCAGCTATCAACTCTTACAATTCCAACTCCAACGCTGTATCCAACAATTCATATCGAGGGAAGTTATGAAGAAGATCCGGGTACCGGACCAGGTGACTGTACGACAACAACGACCCTGGATAACGGGAATTTATCATTGGAGTTTGATACAACGCCAGGGGTAACTTATACATGTACCACAAATCAGTCTAGCTACTCATGCAACATTGAGGTTGATAATCAATCAACCCCCTGTCTATTGCCCGATCAGTTAATTACACTGAGGGCAAATCACTCTGGATACAATGCGGTTGACTGGAGAACCGGAAACAACTGCGGTGGTTCTCCTGAGAATACAATTACAGTTGATCTTGATCCGCCCGGTGCTACTCCGCCAGATACCGACATAACTGTTCCGCTTTTTCTTTCTTATGACGGTGAAGGATTTATAAAAACGAAAAGCACCTCTTTTATAAGCAGAAGCAGTAACCGAAATAATGTATATCCCAGTTTAGTTACGCCGTATGACTCTGATGATACTTCTGCAAAATATTTTATTATCACCGATGGAACGGGGAATACCGCTGGGTCAGTATTGCGAAACGGCGGGTTTAACCTGGGGACAAACAGTTCTGGTTATTCTGCCTCAAACTGGTATCCAGTTGGCGGGATAACATACGCTACGCCGGTCAGCTTTGCACCGTCCCGGTTTGTTGAATATGTGAAGTCACGCAAGGAGTACAAAACCATAACAGATGTAACTCAAATAACCGGAAACGGAATTTATCTGTATGAAGGTTCAGTTCCTGTTTGGCTAAACGCATCATCAATCGGTAATTTTAATAGTGTACTTATTGTTGAAGGAACGGCGGTTATACAAGGCAACTTTAGTCCTGCAAAGTCGGTTGCCGTTATTGCGGATGAAATTGAGTTCAGCGATACCACTTCAGAAGCCAATGGTATTTTCATTGCAAATACCATAAAAACTGGAGTTGGTGCGGGCTTGAAAGTAAAAGGAAACCTCATTCATCTTTCAAGCGGAACTGAGTTTGTGAACGAACGGCAAAACACCGTTGTATCAAGGCCATCATTATTTGTAGTTTTTGATATGAATAAATATGTAGACTTATTACCGTATTTATCTATTAGTACCTATGACTGGAAAAAATTACAATAACACACAAAAGGGGCAGGTGCTCCTCATCACTGTTATGCTTCTGGCAACCGTGATTACGGTTGTGATGACCGTTGCATTCAACACCACCACAGAAACACAGATCAGCATTCTGGAACAGGAGTCCCAACGGGCACTAAGCGCTGCTGAAGCAGGGCTTGAAGCTGCGCTGAAAAACAGTCCGGGAACCGCAGTTTCCCTCGGAAGCCTTGTCGGTTTGGAGTCCGGTATCACCGGAACGGCAGAGGTTTTAAATACTACTTCTCAAACCTTTGTTTCACCTCTCCTCCAGAAAGATGAAACATACACATTCTATCTAAGCGATTTTTCTACCGCAAATGGTGTTAACTCATTTACAAACTACTTTTCAGGAAATGTAACGTTGTATTTTCAGGGATCGTGTGCAGATGACGGACAGGGAGTCGTTCTTGAGATTGTTCGGGTAAAAGACGACAACTCAATAACACGCTACCTTACCGATCCTTGCTCATATATGGCATCTTCGAGTTTAGCTGCCTCTGCAAATGCGGTTCCCGTTGGCGGTGTTTCATTCGGTTACAAAACATCCGCAGTTCCGATTACCGGTGACACCAGATTGTTTATGGTTCGCGCACTGTTCAACAGTACCCAGCTTGCACTGCAGGGGAGCAGCAATCTTCCGCTCCAGGGAAAAACCGTTGTTTCTGAAGCGAGAACTGCTGGTGGAGTTGCAAAACGAATCCAGCTGTTTCAATCATATCCCCAGATTCCGACGGATTTTTTTGTGACCGGATTTTAACCTCGAATTTTTTTTGCAGTTTCTTTGAGTTCTTCAGTGGAGACTTTTTTGATATTTTTCAGTTCAAGTATTCCGCCACCATCTTTGAAGCGGGGAATTATATGAATATGCGCATGGGGAACCTGGTCTCCAACGGTTAAGTAGCTGATGGATAAGGCGAGTGTCTTTTTTTGAATTGTCAGCGCAAGCTGTTTTGCAGTTTCCCAGTATAAACCGAAATTCGGCACATCATACACCCATCGGTAATGCTGTCTTGGAATAAGGAGGGTATGTCCGGAACTCACCGGTGAAATATCAAGAAACCCGATAAAGCGCTCATCCTCGTAAACAGAAAAGGATGGAATTTGACCCAGCACAATTTTGCAGAAAATACAGTCTTCCACAAGACAAGTATACTTGTTTTCTTTTCGGCTTGCACAACTATGTAAATATGGCATAATGAAGTACTATTAGTTCATTTAACAACTATGAAAACGCTTCATGTTCCTGCTGATATTCCCGAATCTGCGGTAAAAGAGTACATAAAAAACTATTCAACCATGACGCGCGACAGCGGAAGACTTATGCTCTTTGCAGGTGATCAAAAAACCGAACACCTGAACAAAGATTTTTACGGAGAAGGTATTGCAGTTGAAGATGGAGACCCAGTTCATCTTTTTCGCATTGCGAGCACGGCAAAAATAGGAGTGTTTGCAACTCATTACGGGTTGATTGCGCAGTATGGGAAAGACTTTTTGGAAATTCCCTATATGGTGAAACTGAACACAAAAACAAATTTAGTCAAAAAAGACGTGCAGGATCCCAGAAGCGTTCTTTTGTTTCCGGTGAGCAAAGTTGTAGAGCTCAAAAAAAACAGCGGACTAAATATTGTCGGGGTTGGATACACCGTTTATTTAGGAAGCACGTTCGAAGGAGAAATGCTTCGTGATGCAGTTCAGATAGTATACGATGCTCATCAGCATGGACTGGTTGCTACGCTTTGGGTATACCCGCGGGGGAAATCGGTTCCGGATGAAAAAGATCCGGATGTTATTGCCGGCGCAGCGGGAGTTGCAGCTTGTCTTGGTGCGGATTTCGTGAAAGTAAATGCTCCGAAAAAAGAGGGACAGGATTCGGCGGTTCTTTTACAGCAGGCAGTAAAAGCTGCGGGGAAAACAAAGGTGGTGTGTGCGGGTGGGTCAAGCACCGATGTTGAGAAGTTTTTGGAGGGACTCTATGCGCAGATCCACACCGGAGGAACTTCAGGAAATGCAACAGGTCGCAATATTCACCAGAAACCGCTTGATGAGGCAGTACGGTTCTGCAATGCCATCTATGCGATTACAGTAGAAAATAAGACTGTTGCAGAGGCGCTTGAGATTTATCATTCATAATAATTTTATGTATCATGCGGTAACGACGCTGACAGAGCACATTTTAAGAGAGGAGCGGAAATTTCAAGGCGCTACTGGTTCATTTACCCTGCTTTTAACCCTTATTGAAAATGCTTCAAAGATTATCGCAAGCCATTTGCGCAGAACAGGACTGGTTGATATTTTAGGTCAGACCGGAGTAAAAAACACATACGGCGATGAGGTGCAGAAACTCGACGCATACAGCGACCGATTGTTACGAGATACACTTATTGATTCAGGACAGGTTTATGCAGTTGCCTCAGAAGAAACAGAAAAACCATATCTGGTTAAAACAAACGCAGGTCATTACTCGGTTTTTTTTGATCCGCTTGATGGGTCATCAAACATTGATGTTAGCGGAAGTATCGGGACAATTTTTTCCGTGTATCGGAAAGCTGATACGTTGTTGCAAAGTGGGAAACAGCAAGTTGCAGCAGGCTATATCCTGTATGGTCCAAGCACACTTTTTGTGTATTCATGTGGAAACGGAGTGCATGGATTTACACTGGATCCTTCAATCGGCAGTTATCTCTTGTCCCATCCGGACATGCGTATTCCAGAGAATGGAAAAACATATGCGGTGAACGAGGGAAATTATCCTGCATTGTCGGAAAAAGACAGAGAGTATCTCGATTCACTAAAACATGGTCAAACCAAACACACGCTTCGTTATACCGGAGCAATGGTTGCGGATGTACATAGGATATTGTGCAAAGGGGGGATTTTTCTGTATCCGGCAGATTCGAAAAATGTAAACGGAAAATTAAGACTCATGTACGAAGTTAACCCAATGGCGTATTTGGTGCAACAGGCGGGCGGGAAGGCAGTTTCGAACGGCATAAACCCCTTAGATATGAAACCTTCGGAGTTTACTCAACGTGTTCCTATTGTGTTAGGAAGTAAAAATGAGGTTAGTCGATATATCGATATGACCGGAAGTTAATAATTATAATTTAGCTATCTATGAAACGAATAAAAGTAGGATTGAATGGATTTGGAAGGATTGGGCGTGCATTTACTCGAATTGCTCTGGAGCGGAACAGTTTTGATATTGTTGCAATTAATACCCGCAAAACCGCACCGGACATGCTTGCTTATTTACTCCAGTATGACTCGGTGTACCGGAGGTATTCAAAAACAGTGAAAGCGGTTGAAAATGGGATTACCATTGACGGAGTGCTTGTTCCTGCTACCCTTATTGCCGAACCTTCTGAAATTCCCTGGGATCAATATGGGGTTGATGTGGTGGTTGATGCGAGCGGGGCGTTTACTACAAAAGAAGATTTATCCAAACACATCCGGGGAACCGTGAAAAAAGTATTACTGACTGCGCCTTCAAAAGATGATGATACAACTCATGTAGTTCTCGGAGTGAATGATGATGCTCTTGATTGGGCAAATGAGACGGTGATTTCAAATGCCTCATGTACGACAAACTGTGCTGCGCCGATGTTTAAAGTTCTCCATGAAGCCCTAAACATTGTTTCAGGCTATGTAACAACAGTCCATGCATATACCGCAACCCAGTCTTTATTGGATGAAGCGAACAAAAAACCCGATAGATCCCGTGCTGCAGCCCTTAATATCAGTCCATCAACAACCGGTGCAGCAAAGGCAGTCGGAAAAGTAATTCCAGCTCTATCCGGAAAACTTGATGGAATGTCGGTTCGTGTACCGGTGCCAACGGTTTCATTTACCGATATTTCTGCGATTGTTGCGAAAGAAACTACTGCTGAACAGATAAATACCCTTTTCAAAAATGCGTCAGACGGACCATTAAAAGGCAGGCTTCATTATGAAACTGAAAAACTGGTTTCGTCCGACTATGTCGGGTCTTCATATTCCTGTATTTTTGATGCAAACTATACCAAGGTAATAAGCGGAAACCTGGTAAAAGTATTTGGTTGGTATGATAATGAGTGGGGGTATGCAACGCGTATGGTTGATTTGGTTGATACTGTTGCGAAGTTTATATAATATTCAAGGAAATATTTATGTCAAGAATTCAGTATATTGATGAAGTTGAGATTGTTGACAAGCATGTTTTGCTACGTGCAGATTTTGATGTCTCGCTCAACCCCGATGCAACGATTGCAAATGACGCACGAATAAAACATAATATTCCGACCATTACTTATTTGCTGCAGCATCAGAACAGAGTAATCTGTGTTGCGAAACTCAACAGACCGCGTCAGAGAGACAAAGACCCCAAACATTCATTGCAGATAGTTGTGAAGCGGTTGAAAGAACTTCTTCCTGATGTTTCGGTTACGCTGGTTGACGATTTTCTAAAAATAGATAGAAACGTTTTTGAGAACCAAAAGCCAGGCGAAATTCTTGTTCTTGAAAACATCCGGTTTTACCCTGAAGAAAAACAGAACGATTCTGAGTTTTCAAAACGCCTTGCGCAGTTAGCTGATGTATATGTAAACGATGCGTTTGCCATGTCCCATCGCACTGAAAGTTCGGTGGTCGGTGTTCCTCAGTTTTTGCCCAGTTATGGGGGGCTTCTGCTTAAAAAAGAGATAGAAATGATTAGTTCAGCAGTAAAAGATCCAAAAAAACCTGTGGTTGTTATTTTGGGAGGTTCAAAAATTTCCACAAAAATTAATCTGATCGGAAAACTTTTGAAGATCGCAGACTTTGTTCTGGTGGGAGGAGGGATTGCAAATACGTTCCTTGCAGCAAAAAATATTGAGGTTGGGCAGAGTATTTTTGAGTATGAAGAAAAAGAAAACGCGCGAAGATTGTTATATGAAGCCATCCAACAGCAGACTCATATAGTTTTGCCTTCGGATGCGGTTATTGGGAGTCCAAACGATCCTCAGAACAGTATTGTAAAAAAAATTGGAGCAGTGTCGAGGCAGGAAAATATTTTAGATATTGGTCCGGAAACACAGGCGCATTGGGGCTCTCTGATAAGTAAAGCAAACACAGTAATCTGGAACGGACCAGTTGGGTATTTTGAAAACCCCGCATTTCGAAGGGGGACAGACTTTATTTACTATATGATTACGCAAAATACCGGTGCGGTTTCGGTGGTTGGTGGAGGCGATACGCTTGCTGCAATTTCAAAAAAAGAATACCTCGATAAAATTACTCATATCTCAACCGGCGGAGGCGCAATGCTCGAGTTTATTGAAAAAGGAACCCTTCCGGGTATTGAGGCCCTGAAATCGTAATTTTTGCCTATTTATAGATTGCTTCAAAGCTCCGAAAAACACCTACGTAGGTGTATTAAGATTTGAATTGTACAACTGTACAACTTGACAACTTAAAATATTGCTGTTATCATCATAATATGAAAAGCACATCGGTTTTTCTCCTTCGGGAAAACCTATCTCATTATTTAAATGAAATTGTTAAAACAGAGACTCCGATAGTTATTTATCGGTTTAACAAACCGGTTGCAGTCCTTATGCCGATTAAAGAAGAGAATATAAAAATGAACTACAAAAAATATTATGGTTTTTTAGGGAGTAAGAAGAGCGGAAAAGAATTTGAAAAGAGAACAAGGCGCAATAAAGACGAAAGAAAGTATATAGCTAATCTATATAAAAAAGTTACATGATAAAGATTTTTGTTGACACCAATATTCTGATAGACTACGTGAATGGTTTTAATGACGAACTTGAAACATTATTTGTTAAACAGGAGCAAAAAAACATTGAGTTATGTATAAATCCTGTTATTCTCACTGAGTTTTTTAATGATAGGGAGCTTTATAAAAAGGGAAAGATGAATACAGCATTAGAATTTGTTAACCTTTTCCGTATTATCGATATAAATAGAAAAATAGGTATTATCGCTGGAGAACTACTGAGGACAAATGCTGTTTCAGTGCTTGCTGATGCATTTGTTGCAGCAACATGTATTCATTGTAATCTTATTCTTTTTACCAACAATAAAAAAGATTTTCAAAAAGTCAAAGGACTAAAACTCCGATAACAACTCCACAAATCCCCATAAAAAACACCATATCAAAAAACGGGTGTAGCGAGGACAGGTTTTGGTGTAAATTCCTGAAGAGTTTCAATCCCGCAATGCTTTTCTTCGATCGAAAACACTCTCCAAACTGCTTCAATTCACCAACTTTAAAACACCGCCTTGTGTAAACGTCTTGACCTCTTATTTCAGGGGTATAGCTTTGGACAGGATATCCAATAAGCAATGACAAAAACAGCGGACTGAGGATCAGAAGTGATATAAATATTTTTTTATACATAGTACCGTGGGATTAAAACATAAAATAGTATAAAAAAGAACTGCCAGATTGCAAAAAGAAACATCCAATAGGCGGTTGATTGTTTTTCACGCCCGGTTATTCGGGTTATACCTATCCAGATGAAGAGAATAAATGGAAACAGTGCGGGAAGGAGGTATCTTCCTTGGATATCGCAGGAATACCGGTTTATTTTGTATGTTAGACTTACGCCATAAAAAAACAGGAGAATGACTCCTGCATGGGGAAAAAGATATTGAATAAGCTGAGCTGACCTCTTCTTGATAATACTTGTAACTCCGACACAGGTGAATAGTGCAAAACATAGGGCATAGCCGGTAAAAAACGGTTTGAACGGATACGGTTCACCCCAGCCTAAAAATCCGGCAAAGTGGGAAATGCCATGACGGAATTCGAATAACGCCTCAAAAGGGATACGGTACCATGGATAGGTTGGATTGTTTGGTGTGCAGAAAAATGTATAGACAAGTGCCGAAGGAGTAAGTTGGTGAGTGGTCATCCAGGAATAAACGAGCCAGGGGGAAAAGAGAGTCCAGGAAGCAAGAAAGACAAATATTCCCCGCACGAAATAAACTGTAAACTGTTTTTGTTTCACGCCGTGAAAACAATACATGAGGAATGCGTAAACGAAAAAAACGGTATTCTGAAATTTCAGATATGCTCCAATGGTGAGGATTACAATAGTAAAAAGAATAAATCGGGGTTGGAGAATTTTTTTTCCTGCGGATAGGAATACTAGAAGAACAATCAGCCCCATACAAACTGCTGCAATATCCGGATTCAAAGCAACGCCCATTTTCAAAGTGACAGGATTGATAGCATAAACAGCAGTAAGATAGTCTGAAGTCTTTTTGTTTTTAGTAAGTTTATATGCAATGAACCACGCAACCACAACGGAGAAAAAATAGAAAAAAGCTGAGGTTAACCGGACTGAGTAAAAAATTGGAATAAGGCTCTGTGTGAATCCATCTGTGATTCTAAAGATACCTGAGGCGAGGAAGTGATAAAGCGGGGGGTGGTGTGCTTGGTAAGTAAGCGGTGTATTCGCAAAGAGCGTATGAAAGTATGCTTTTCCTTTCCTGGCGTTTTTAATCAGTTCAAAATTAGGGATGCGATTGTCGTTTCCCGCAACTTCCATAACCTGAAATGTATCGTTTACGGTTTTGTCAAAAAACGGCATTCCGGAAGTTTTCGGCACCTTTGGAAAAACACCGCGTGCAAGCCAAAAAACATATTGAAAATGGTCAGGTTCATCATTCAGCTGGAACGGAGGAGTGGCAACAAAAAAAATGCAGTAACACAATAAGACAATCAAAAGCATTCTTCGACTCATCATACAGGTTCTATTGTAGCAAATAGACATGCTATTCTTGAAGACTGAGAGCTTTTCTCTGTGCCCGTTTACTTAAAAGAACAGCGGTTAGCGCATATAAACCAACTCCTGCAATTCCAGCAGGTATGTCCGCAATATCTTGAGTGCCGATAACTTTATGGAGTAGTTCTGGATATTTCGGTATTTCAGCTATTCCAATTGCCAAAATACCAATAAGAGAACTAATTGTAGTTCTTTTTTCAGGCGAAATTTGTGGTAAAAATCGAAGAAAAAGGTCGGCTACTGAAGCAATTTGAATTCCGTTTCCAAAGTCTCCAGTATTATAGGTTAGAAAATGCGTGACGGGTGACAACGGTTCTCCTGATAGTCTTTGTGTGAATTGTAGCTGACTTTGAATAAGGATTCCAATTCCCGTTAAGCCGGTTAACCAACTTAAAGATCTCGATGATACTCTCTCATTCCGTTATTATAGGATATTCTCCTAGAGAATTCAAGGAGATTCTTTAATAAGTTCGATAACTGCGTTTACCGGCTTAGGTGAGTTTACGGAGACGATTCCACTTCCATTTTCAATGGAAGGAAGAACACTCGTTCCGACAACGGCGTTATCCTTCAGCCAGTATAAGTCAAGGTCAATAACCGTATTTTTATTCCAGAAATTCCTCGGAGCTGTTTCAGGGAATATGAAAATCATACCGTCTCGTCCTCCGATATCTTCTTTATTGCGTACATACATAAGCCCCTTTTCCCATTTTGTCGGTGTATCTGCGACGAGAAGCGAATAATTGACAGTTCCGAGTTTATAGTTTATAGTCTGATAGTTTGAAAAATCAAGCAACGGTGATTTTGCACCAGATAGACCATCCAAGTTTTTTCGCTTGTAAATGCGGATAATCGGATGGTCAAAAACCGTGAAGCTCTCTTCCGCAGACTCATCAGGAAACTCCAATAAAGTTCTCCCTAAGAAAGTAATACGGGGAAACGAGGTAAAGGTTTTTACCAGTTCAAATCCGGATTTTCCCGAAACAAGGTCTTGATAGTAACGGTTCAGAAGGGGATATGTTTGTTCTGCCTTTTTACAAGCAGCTTCATCGGTTAAAAATACTTCTTGAAACGAATCAAACCTCACACAGGTGTGGTTGGCAAATATCCGACGGGACGGAATGAAAACATAATCTGCATTTTGAAGCTGGTAGGCAAGGCTATTTTGGAGGGAAATTTGCGTATCCAGATCATAATAGTAAAAGGATGTATATTGATAGGACTTTGCAAAATCAATATTGTTTTGGGTTGGAACAGGAATGTCTATAACATTTGCGGTTTCAGAAAGAATCCGCGAATCAGCAGGAATGTTTTTAAATATCCAGTCTGACGCAGTGAAACGTACGTCAGGGTTCTGGTAAATGGACAGATATGCAAGTCCTGGTATTAAAGTCAAAAGTAAAAAGACAAAGGGCAAAAGTGAAAGTAAAAAGTTAAAAGTTGGAGATTTTTGACTTTTGACCTTTAACTTTTCATACAAGATATTGATAAACAAGATAGCAAAAACCGACATAATGGGGAATACGGGCGCCATAAAACGGGTCCATTTTGCAAAGACAAACGCATTCGGAAGAAAAAATACTATGAAAGAAGCTCGAAGAAGATTGATACGGCTGTTTTTCCAGGAAAGGAGGAAGAATCCGAGCAGAAAAAAGGTAAATACCGGCCAACCAAGCGTGTAGGGGAAAACTGAAACGCTTTGAAAAAGAACGGGGAAAGTATTGACAAACTGCCTGGTGTAAAAGGGTATATAGCTGCCGATGGCTACCGAGGATTCGTACTGTATTGTGGAGCGGAATTCTGTGAATGAAATGAGGTTGTGAGGAGAGAGGATAGTAGCAATAAGCGCGGTAAAAAAAAGATAGAAAAAAAGAAGAATTAACCTATTAACATGTTTTTTTTCAATTTTCAAAACAACAGATTCTGTCAGAGGTTTCATTCCCGCCAATGCTCCCCGCGTAGGGCGGGTGCGCGTTGTCAGGATCCCTTTCACCTCTGTCGCCTGTTGTTTTTTTCTTGATATTGCGAATGACAGTAAGGGAACAAAAAGAAATATTACGGATGAGATTTTTGTTGCCAGTGCAATGCCGGAAGCAAGACATAAAAAGATAAAAGTTTGTAATGATCTTTCACCGGCAACTGTTTTCAGGGAAAGTAAAACAATTGAGGAGAAGCAGAGCATGAGAAGCGATTCTGTTGTGCCGAAGTGAGAGTATTGGATAAAGTACGGGGAAAAAGTTAAAAGTATAAAAGCAAAAGGAAAAAGTGAAAATAAAAAGTCAAAGGTTTTCGACTTTTGACTTTCAACCTGCATTTTTGACTTTTGATTTTTGACTTTTAACCTTAATAATTCGATTATCTTTATTAAGATCCAAACGTTTATTATGGATGCCACAGCTGAGATGATTCTGAGTGCAATAGTTGCCTCTTCAAAGCCAATAGGCGTTCCTATATCTCCATCAAAAAACTTCATAACTCCGACAACTCCATATCCTAAATAGAGAGGAAACTGTCCGTAGGCAAAGAAGTGAGGATTAAAACACTCTTTAATTGAGGATTGGGTATTGTTTACCCTGAGATTAGTTGAAGGGGAAACTGAAAATTCTTTGCAGTTCAGCTGCTGCAAAGCAATCGCCATATTGCGTTCGTCAGGGTGCATCGGGTACGGGAGACCCCATCCGAGATTTACCAGTCGGGTATAGAGAAGGACTCCAATACATATAGCAAATAAAATGAAGCTGATTGGTTTTAGCCATTTTAAATATTCCATATTTCTCTTGCTTTTTTAGCCTGTCACTAGTATTATATACTGAATGAAATATGAACTGACGTTTCTTCTCCAGGATGAAGCGGAAACAAAAATAATCAAAGAACTGTTGCAATCTCTTTCGGTACAGATAGTAAAAGAAGATTCATGGGGCAAAAAAACACTTGCCTATCCGATTGCCAAAAAAAGGACAGCTCTGTTTTTCCACTGGCTTATCGAGACGGAAAAAAAGAATGTTTTAGAGCTTAAAAAGCGGTTGAATTATAATGAAAACCTAAACCGGTATTTGCTGTTAGCAGTTGAAGAATAATGCAGGCTTATGTCAAGCAGATCAATGAATAGAGTTATCCTTATCGGAAATCTGACTCGTGACCCCGAACTCAAATATACTCCTGCAGGAACAGCGGTTTGTACTTTTGGTATCGCAACAAACCGAAGTTGGACAACTGCGGATGGTCAAACAAAAGAAGATACCCAGTATCACCGGCTTGTTGCCTGGCAGAAGCTTGCAGAACTGTGCGGGAAGCTTTTGGCGAAGGGCCGGAAAGTTTATGTTGAGGGAAGAATTACCTACCGTAGTTTTGTTGGAAAGGACGGATTGCAAAGAAGCATTACCGAAATCGTTCTTGATGATTTCATCGTGTTTGGGGATGGAAGGAGAATGGGAGAAGCTGAGGGAGGAGCGATGAATGAGCCGGTAAAAAAACCGGATGAATCGCTTCTTGAGCAGACTGAAGAACCCACAAAAACAACCGTGAAAGAAAAATCCTCGGAACGGGAGGATCAGGATGAAATCGTGAATCCTGAGGATATACCTTTCTAGAAATTATAAACACTCAATTCTAAATCCTAAGCTAAAACAATATGAAAACAAAATGTTTTTTTTGCGAATATAAATCCGAACCAAGCTATAAAGACGTTGCCAATCTGGAGAAGTTCCTGTCTCCGCGCAAGAAAATTGTCGGAAGAGAACGGTCATATGTCTGTGCGCGTCACCAACGTAAACTCACCAAGCAGTTGAAATATGCTCGTTTTCTCGGTCTTCTTCCCTATGTTGCATATCAGGGAATTCGGTAACTTCGTTTCACTTCAGCGCATGTATTTTTTTGTATAATAAAAGTATGCTGATTACCATATCGTTGCCCGATACCGGAAAGCCGGTTCTGAAAGTTGGTCAAACCGTTTCAATAGGAGATCTGTTTGTCAAAGGACACGAACAGGAAGAGGTGCGTATTGCCATTGCGGAACTTATTTCCATTCAACCCAGATATATTTTCCGGCATCTGAAGAAAAATGTTGGCGATAGTATTGTAAAAGACGAAATAATCGCGGAAAAAAAATCGTTACTTTCCTCAAAAAAATATGCAAGCGAGTTTGCGGGTGTTATTAAAGAAATAGATCATATTGAAGGTATTATCCTCCTTGAGGTATCGGGTGAGGCGGAGAAGGAACAGCGCGCATATTTTGCCGGCGAAGTAGCTGAATTAGAAAAAAGAGAAATTCATGTGAAAGTTAAAAAAGGAAAAGAGTATGAATCGAAACAGATTTCCCAGGATTTCGGCGGAAAAACCTTTTTCCAAAAAAATAACAATCAGAACTTAACCGAAGAAGATGTACAGGGGAATGTATTCTGTTGCAGGTCTCTTGTTAGCTACGATCAGCGGAAAGTTGAAGCACTAGGTGCAGTTGGCATTGTGTCGCTTCACTCTCTGCCGGAACCCAGCACTATTCCCTTTGCAAAGATAGCGGAGATAAAAGACTGGGAGGCTGTCATTGATGGAAATTTTCCCTATTGCGTAACGAATAAACGGCGTAGTACAATATATTTTTACTCCCCATGATATTCAACCCGAAAAAAATCACCAATATACTGTTGATTCTTTCTACCGCTGTACTTCTATTCGGCTCGGGATACAAGGTGGGCGAGTATATCACCGCATCATCGAAAATAGAGCGGTCAGATTACAATGTATTAAACAGCAGACCGAAAAACCAAACTCGACAGGAGCAGATAAAAAATATTGATTTTACTTTATTCTGGGATACCTGGGATAAGCTGGAACAAAAATATGTAGATCAGAAAAAGGTTGATCCGAAAAAGATGTTTTTTGGCGCTATTAAAGGAATGGTTGCCTCGCTTGAGGATCCGTATACCTTTTTTCTCACACCTGATGAGAATAAGCAGTCAAAAGACGATCTGGGAGGCAGATTTGAAGGGATTGGCGCTCAGCTTGGGCTCAAGCTCAACCGGATTGTGGTTGTCGCGCCACTCAAAGAATCACCTGCCATGAAAGCGGGAATTCTGGCGGGAGATTTTATCAACAAAGTAAATGACGAATCCACCAAAAACTGGACACTTCCTCAGGCGGTTTCCAAAATCCGCGGTGAAAAAGGAACAAAAGTGAAGCTTGTGTTGGAGCGTGACGGTAAGGAAATACCGGTTGAAGTGGTTCGGGATGTGATCAGGGTTGAGTCTGTGGAACTTACGTTGAATGAAAAGATAAGCACTTGCAAGGCAAACTGCGGAGCAATTGCGTATTTAAAGCTTAACCAGTTCGGTGAGAATACGGTCGATGAGTGGGAGGTTAAGGTGGCGGATATTAAGCGAGCTTGGGATGCAAAACAGATCAAGGGAATGGTTTTGGATCTTCGCGCAAATCCGGGCGGATATCTTGAAAGTTCGGTATATCTTGCCGGCGAGTTTCTGCCGAAAGGGAAACTTGTAGTCAAACAGGAATCGAAAAGCCTTGAAAACAAAAACTATACGGTCATGCGTACCGGAAACCTGCTTGATATTCCGCTTGTTGTTCTGGTTGACAAAGGATCTGCCTCTGCATCAGAAATTTTAAGCGGAGCACTCCGCGACCACAAACGCGCAGTACTTGTCGGTGAGAAGACATTTGGAAAAGGTTCGGTGCAGGAAGCGCTTGATCTGCGGGACGGGGCGGGACTCCATGTGACGATTGCAAAATGGATTCTTCCCAATGGAGACTGGATCAACCATAAAGGAATTGAACCGCAGGTTCCGGTTGAAAACAAAATCCCCGAAGGCAATACACAGACGCGAGATCTTGACGCACAGCTTGACAAAGCAATAGAGGAAGTCTTAAAATAAAAACTCTATTTCTATGAAACGATTGCTGATTCTTATTGCACTTACTGTTTTGGTTCTTTCGGTTGGTCAGACCTATCATCTGTTTCCTCAGTTTAATTTCAATCAGTACTTCAAATGGCCATGGGGAAACAAAAGTACGGTAACGGGCAAAATTGAACAACAGAATGTCGTATATGAAGAATCGGTTGTTACGAAGGTTGTTGCGGATTCGCTTCCGTCTGTGGTGACAATTGGCATTATGAAGACAACGCAGGAAAGCGGATTTCTGCAGATTGACCCGTTTAATCCGTTCTTCGGATTTCAGCAGATTCCTGGTCAGAAGCGGAATATCGATCAAAATATCGGAAGCGGGTTTATTATCTCCTCGGATGGTTTGATTATTACCAATAAACATGTTGTTGCCGATACTGAGGCATCGTATAAGGTATTGACGACAAATGAAAAAAAATACGATGTTGAAAAAATATACCGGGATCCATTAAACGATTTAGCCATTTTGAAAATCAATGCCGCTGGTTTGAAAGCGCTTCCGCTTGGCGATTCTTCTGCGTTGAAACTCGGCCAGATGGCAATTGCAATCGGGACGCCTCTCGGCGAATTTCCGAATACAGTGACAACTGGCATTATTTCGGGATTGGGCCGAGGAATCACTGCAGGGTCGCCGTTTGAAGGCGCAGTAGAAAAGCTTGATAACGTGATTCAGACCGATGCAGCAATCAGCCCGGGGAATTCAGGAGGCCCGCTTCTTAACTCGAAAGGCCAGGTTATTGGAGTAAATGCTGCAATAGCCTCTGAAGGACAGAATATCGGGTTTGCGATTCCGGTTAATATTGTCAAAGATTTAATAGATGTATTTAACAAGCGGGGCGGGAGCTTTGACCGGCCGTATCTTGGGGTCCGGTACCAGATGGTTGACCGGAAAACCGCCATTGCAAACGAGTTGGTTGAAGGTGCGTTTGTGCAACAGGTTATTGAAGGCTCTCCAGCCGAAAAGGCCGGAATAAAAGATGAGGATATTATTACTGAGTTTGCCGGAGTCAAAGTGCGAAGTGGTGGAAAACAGGAACTGAATGTGTTGATAAGCGAACGAAGAGTAGGTGAATCGGTGAGCGTAAAACTGTGGAGAAACGGGGACAATAAAGAGCTCAACGTAACCCTCGAGGCATTTGAGTAATATTAAGAACAATTTTGTAGTATAATAAAATTCTTATGTACATAAGAAGGGAACATCACACTTTATCTGGTTATTCGATAATGCATGAACTTCGCAAAGCTCAATTAGAAAAAAACGCTGCGCACGTTAGAGAACAGAAAGAAGCTGAGTATAGTTCAAGACACCCCGGTCTACTGGCTTTAGTCTATTATAGAGTTATAAACACGCTTGCCACTCGTTTTCCTAACGCAGAAAAACTTCTTCCTCAATAGTCAATTATACATACAATATACATATTGATTATAGAAATTAGTATGGTATAATAGATCATATGAAAGCGCGAAACTTGATTTCTACGGCGATGTTAGTTATTGCTTTGGGGGGGGTTCATACTTACTTGAATGCAGAAGGTACATTTAATACTCCTCCTGAATCTTCAAAGAATTTATGCCATGGGGAGTGCGGAAAAGGTGCTCATAGCACTTCTGATGGTACTGGTTGTGCAGCCGACTCGACAGGTGAACCATGTGTCGACGACTGTTGTTGTTATTTCACACGTGCAGCTGGATTTGATAAAGACCAAACAGCCATATTAAGAGTAGCTCGTGACAAAGTGACTAGAAAAAGTCAATTAGCCCGTGATCTTATGGCAAATTATGATCTTTGGGGACCAAAAGCAGCCAATCTTATCACAGATTTAGGCCTTAATGGTGAACTGAGACTTGGTTTGTTACTTTTATCTCAACTCGGTGGAGATGATTCAACAAATCGAGAAGGATCTATACAGGGTCAAGAAAGACCTGGTCGATTAATTCAAACTTCTGGAGAAAGATCTCTTTTAGCTCAGCAAGCTAGACAGTGGCAAACAGGCTTACCACCTTATACTCGAAGATAATAAAGCCAACTTCAATATCTCTCATTTGGTACACTTATTAGATATGATTCTTAAAATTTACACAGACGGGGGATCAAAGGGCAATCCGGGCCCTGCAGCAGTTGGTATTGCCTACTACACAGATGGGAAAATTATTCATACATATCGTGAAGATCTCGGTGTTGCAACCAATAATGAAGCTGAATATACGGCGGTGATACGAGCATTTGAAGAAGTCAAAAGTCAAAAGGTAGCAGTTAAAGGTATAAAAAAAATCCAGTTTTACTGTGATTCGAGCCTGGTGGTGAATCAGTTGAACGGATTATTTAAAGTCAAACATGCGGGAATCCGCGAATTTATTATGAAAATCCGGATTCTTGAACAGGAAGTCGGTCTTCCGGTAAGCTACACCTACATCCCGCGGGAAAAAAACACCGTTGCTGACGCGCTGGTAAACAATAGCTTTCATTCCTAAACGTCTTACGCAAAATAACTAAAAAACTATCAACTGAAAACGGTAAACTAATAATATGTTTGACACCCACTGTCATCTCAACTTCACACGGTTTAAAAACAATGTGACGGATGTTGTGGCGCGTGCCAAAGAGGCCGAGGTAACCGGTATTATTGTTCCCGGTACTGATCAGGAAACTTCTGAGGAGTCCGTTCGAATTGCCGAGCAGTATGAGGAAGTGTATTCTGCAGTCGGGATTCATCCGCACCATGCAACATCGTTTAACCTGAAACGCGAAATGCAAAACATTGAAGAGTTACTAAAACATAAGAAGGTTGTTGCGGTTGGCGAGGTTGGGTTGGACAAGCATCAATATACAAAAACCAAGTATCAAGCATATACTATTAATGCTACTTTTATTGAGACGCAGAAACAGATGCTTGTTGAACAAATACAACTTGCTTTGATATATGATAAAAGCCTTATATTACATAACCGAGAGGCAAAAACCGACCTGCTTCCGCTACTTGTTGAGAACTGGGATGAAAAACTGCGGGGAAGAACTGTTTTCCACTGCTGTGAGTCCGACTCGGAACTGCTTGAATTTGCCCAAAAATACGGCATTTTCATCGGGGTAGACGGGGATGTGACCTATGATAGTGCAAAAGCTTCATTTATTCAGCACGTGCCTCTTTCAATGCTTGTTGTTGAAACAGATGCGCCGTATTTATTGCCCGAACCGCTTCGGTCTCAAAAATTGTACCCGAACGAGCCGAAAAACATTCCGCTGATTATTGAAAAAATTGCTCGTTTGAAAAATGAACGAGATGAAACGATAGGTCAAACCACTCTCCAAAACAGTAAGAAACTCTTCCATTTATAAAAGAAGCTTGTATCTTTAAGAAGGTATGGTATAATTACTTTTTTATACATATTAAATATGTATATTTTATTTTTTCATTGATCTTATCATGGCCGAGAAAATTGGTAGAGTACAGAAATATGTTTATCAACCCTATGATCTTGAGAGCGTGTGGGGTGGGGTTTATGAGAAAAAAAGACTTGAAAGTGAAAAGCCGTTTGTTCCATCAGAGAAGCATCAACAATATTTAGAAGCGTTTCGTTCTTTGGGTTTTTTTGATGACCTACATAACGACCCATTCTTTCTTGTTCAATTAGGTCTTGGTCATGGGAGGACTCTTCGGACTATCGTGGAAGAGGTTTATGGGGACTCCCATGTAAATACAATTGGACTGGACATTTCTCTTCCCGCCTTGAAACATGCTTTGATGGTTAACCATGTAGATTCTGTTGTAGCGGGAGATATAGTACGGTTGCCTTTCGACAACAATTTAGTTGAACGTGTATTTGAAGTTGGAGTTGTTGAACATCAGGTTATTACAGATCCTTCTGGAGATCAGATTGTTGATACAGCGAATGTATTGGCAAGTTTTAAGGAGTTGCTTCGCGTATTAAAACCAGGCGGAAAAGCTGGTTTTATACAACCACATGCAATTTCAACCCAAGGATTTCAAAAAAGGGTTTCCCAACTTCTTGGGAGGTGGAATATGGGATTTCAACATGATTACCATGTAGTTGAGTTTTGTCGTTTACTAGAAGCAGTCGGTTTTGTAGATATTCAATATCTGATTATGCAGGCTCCTCAAGATTTTCCCAGGGTAGTTCGTATCGGTGATACCGTTCTTCGAAAGGCATATACAATGAGAGGAAACACAAGCAAAGCAGAAATGTGTGGCGCATTATTTGCTGTTGTAGCAACAAAACCATCTTAGCTGATTACCAAAAGAGAAGTGAAGAAACTACGCCGAAGACAATTCCTGCTTCATATGAATGCAGGTGCCAACCAAGCACTCCTCCAACCACAAAAAGCCCTATCATGCAGGCGAGGTCAAACCAGTCGCGGATCCCGACTGCAAAGTGAATAACCATGATATAAACGGTTGAAATAATGACGAAGGCAAAAAGATCCATATAGTAAGTATACAGGGTTTAGGGTATGGGGGTTAGAGAATAGGAATTAGGAGATTGCGGAGAGAAAGTCGGACTTGAATTTTTTATTCGTAAAAAGGAGGGATCTTTCATGCGATTGTTTAATAAGTTTATTGCGTAGCGAAGGATCATTTTTCAATGAGAGAATTGAGAAGACAATGGATTGGGGATCCTCAGGATTGGCAAAAAGCGCTGCGCTGTCACTGATTTCACGAAGAACCGGAATATCAGAAAGGATCGAAGGACAATGCAGACTTGAGGCTTCAAGATAAGAAAAACCAAACCCTTCATCATGAGATATAAGCAGGTTGCAGAATGCGTTTTTATAAAGAAATATCAGTTCCTCATCAGAAATAAATCCGGGGAAAATAAACCGTGTGTCATTTTCTGCGAGCGACATGAATTCATTGAATTCTTCGTTCCAAGGATTTCCGCTTGTTGATGATTTTTTTCTCCAGTGGGTACCCCGCCCTTTGGGCTTCCCAAGGCGAAAAAAATCATCAACTTCGTTCTTTTTATCAAATACTTTGCCGACAAAGATACAGGGAAGCTCCTGCATTTTAATTGCTTTTGCCAGATTAACCAGGTTTTTGTTCCATGTTGCGTCCCCGACATATAATAAAAATTTGGAATTTGGAATTTTGAATTTGTAGTTTGATTGAGATTTTGGATTTTGGATTTTGGATTTTTCAAAAAATATCTCCGGTAAACATGGATAAACCACTCGTACCTTTTTTTCCGAAATCCCCAATATAGCAATGATATCTTTCTTACTTTGTACGGAGTCAGTTATCACGACATCATAGTTTGAAAGTGCAATTTTGTTCAATAAAACATTGAGGCTTCCTTTTAACCCGATGGAAAAATGTATAGGGTATTTTAAAGGTATTAAGTCGTGAATTACGGCGATTTGTTTTTTGAATTTTCGTCCGATAAAAAGAGGAGGAGCAAGAAAGTTGAAGAATGGATTGAGGAATACTTCGTATAACGTGTAACGCGAATCGTGTAATGAATTTATAATAATCCATTGGGGGAAAGTTTCCCGGAGGATTTGCAGATAGCGCCCGATACCGCGGACTTTTGACTGCTGATCTTTATGAGTTGGATCATACACTACTACCTGAGCCATGTTTTTAATTGTAACACATTACGAAGCTCTAAGTGTTTATACTAATTTTGTATAATCATATTTTGTATGACTCAAACCGAACCACCCGCTATTCCCTTACAAGACAGATTGCAAAAAAATGATTCAGGTATCGTGCGAGTGAATCCTCAACTATTAGTATCAGAGCTTCGAGCGAGCGTTCCCCAAACAGATCGGGATCAAAAAATGTGGAAATTTTTGCAGGAGGGAAGTGGGTTAGCTGACGATATTTCCCAGTTGGTCGCTCAAAAACAGGGAAGAGATCTTTTACAGGGAATTATGCACGGAGCACAAGGCAGTGTGTATTTTAAATGGATTGATATTTTATACAAACATGGTTTAGGTGCAGATGCCCGACTTGCAAAAGAGCCCAATATCGAAGATTTATATCAGCCCCTTGTTTTAGCAATAGTCTCTGAACTGGTAAATCATCCGGAAGCGTTTGATCATATTTTTACTACAAAAAGAGGCGGTTCCATCTACTTTGTCTTGTCATCAGGTCATTGTATGCGGTTTAAGCGTAAGTATTCTTCTGAAGACGTAGATATGATGGGTGCAGCTTTAGACACTGGGAGTTCGTCCCAACCCAACAATACTGATAAAAGATATTTCAGGTTTAGCCCAGTATCCAAGTGTTATTTTATATCGCCGGAGGAATTTGAAAGAATCGGACAGCTTTTAGGAGCTGATATTCGTAGGACAAGACAGATTGGAGATGTGCAAACAACTGATTTTCAAGCTGGATGTCATCCGTTTGAGCTCATGCTTCCTGCAGAACATGAACTGCAGGTTGATAGTACAGGAATGCTAGACATGACCAGAGTTGTATGGAAAAACCCATACGGGAGAGAGGACTCTATAGTCTGGGATCAAGTAAGCGGAGTTCATGCAGGAACAGAAATAGATCGCATCATAAAATAGAAGATTTACTCTTCAAGTGCAAGGAAGCACATCTATTATTATAGGTTATAGTATGATATACTATAGAATTGTAAATAAATATATGTTTTTTGCGCTTTATGTCCGCGATAGAACGTCGTGAAAGTCAATATATCCAAACAGATACAGCTGTTACCAGAGGTGACTTTGATGACGTTGTAATAAGAGGTCATTTAAAACCACAAAAAGGCAGAAACACTAACGTATTGCTCGTTGGAGTTGGATTTCGAAGCGCGACTATGAGTCATCTGAGCTGTCCGTTTCAACCTTATCAAATTGCTGCAAGTTTTGAAGCTCAAGGGGCACCATACACCATGAAAGTGGTTGATATTGCAGAAGAACCGATTGTAGACTTGAGAAAAAGAAGGAAGGTGTACTTAGAGCTTGGTTCTCATAACTCAACAGATGCAGGTGTAAAAAAACTAAGACAAGCTTGGCAACGATTTTGTCGTTATACGAATCAAGATCCCGATATATTAGCTCAAACCTATGAGGAAGATATGGTATTTGATATGGATATTAACGAATGGCCAGGTGTATTAAGAACGAGCTTGTCCGACGGCATATTAGCTGCACAGGTACCCGCTTCATTTGCCGAAGGTTTGGCTTCTGGAAAAATAACTACTCAAGTTGCAGATATTGCCCGACCTGACCTGGATTTAGGCAAAGATATAGACTATGCAACTATTATGTATGTACTTTGCTACCTGCCACCCGATCAACAAAAATCAGCACTTACCAATATTCACAGATGTTTACGGGAAGGCGGGCTTTGTTTAGTGAACGATAGACCCGTATTTAATCATCCATTATTCGAAGAATTTGGAGGTTGGTTAACTGAGATTGAATTAAGTAAGTTAGGGTTTGAAGTTGTTTCAGTTCTTGAACAAGACATTCAGGGAAACCATGCAGTGAAACTATTACGTAAAAAAACAGTCGTAAATGAAGTCCCTGTTATTACTTCTCAGTTGGAACAGAGATTAGAAAGAACTCATAGAGGGATTCAGGTGTTGTTAAAACATGCAGCAATACAAAAAGCTGATTTTGAAACTGTATCAGATAAAATGCAAGAAATCGGGTTTGATTTTCGACTCTTATTGGATGAATTACGTGCAGATTTATTGCTTGGAGTTGGATACTGGCCGGCTTCACATGGAGAAAAAGTTACCCCGCCAATCATTTTTCGTGCAGCAAATCAGGATTTACTTTCGGTATTTCCGCCACTTAAAGCAGGAATTCTGAGAAGACCAATAAAAGACTTAGTTATCCCTCAAGAAAACCCACCTATTGTGAGAGCAATATCTAATCAGGAAGATTTGTTCCCGGGATGGATATCGTATGCGTTTCGGCAGAAAAAAATTATGACCGCTTTAGGTTGTCGAACAGAAGATGAATTGCAATCGAAATTAGTTTTACCAGCAATTGAGCTTTCTCTGAGTTATGTCCCCACAGAAGTTTTTGGCGATACCGGTAATATAGATTTTTCTCAGCTACGGATTGAAGACAGGTATCAAGCAGGCTTATTAGGAACAAGAGAAAACCCCGTTGCAGTTATCGTAGATTTTCTCCGTTCGTATCATGGAGACGAGGTAGTACGACAATATTTATTACGTCTTCAGACTTCTGCAGTTGAATTTCAAAGAGCAGCTTGGTTGCATATCGTAAAACCATATGAGGCTGGTGCATTTGGTCAAGGGAAAAAAAGCTAACTATTGTATGATACAAAGCCCTAAGTGTAACCGAAGCGGTTACAGATGGCAGGGCGGATACGGGATATCTTAAAGGTTGGGTTGCAAAATAAATTATTCAGTATAATATTCTTCTATGAACAAAATATTACTTACTAAAAAACAAGTTATTGAGCTGGTTGGGGAGAATAAATATAAAGTCGAGGAAAAGACAAAGATTTTAAGCAGGTGTATAGATGGACGCTATGAAAATAAATCACAAACCTTAAGCTCTAAATTCCAAATGCCGGCGATGGCAGTGCCGGGGGCTGATCCAGGGGAACTTGCGCTTGTTTTTGCAACTGCCAATAATTATGGTTTTCCGGTTGATTTGCAAAAAACATGGGAGAGTTTGGTTGAGTTGGTGGGTGGCGAAAAAAACCTTCAGTTCCACACTGATTCGCATGCAGAGCAGAATACTGTTCTGGGCGGGTGTGGTCATGTAAAGCAAATGGGGCTTGACGGGAAAGCCTATGATGTAACTTCTGAACAACTCACGTTTATCAAAGACCAATTTTCAAAGATCAGTAATCAGGGAGTCAAACAGACTGTTTTGCAGGGCGATCATCAGGAGGGAGCAGTGCTTCTTTTGAAAGGAAACTGGGGTATTTACCCGCAGGGAAAAGTGGAGACCGATTTAGGAGAACGGCCGGTACAGGTTTTTATTTTTCATCAATCGTTTGCAGATCTGCGAAGAGCAAAACTCGCAGAGCTTTTGGTAAAAAACCATGCGGTTGAGCTTCCTGACAAATGTGATGCGAAATATCTTGGGAATGCGCTGAACGAAATGGGGGAAAATCATCTTATGGAAACTGCAAAGCGGTTGGCAAAAGGACTGCCGATTTATAATGTGGTATTTGAAGAGAACGGGGAATATAATGTGGAAGAATTAGGAGAAGTATAACGTTTCGGCAACGGTATTTTTATCTCCGGTGGGGACCCCTTAGTCCCCAAGTCGAAAAAATACCATTGCCTTCACTTAGTAAAAAAATACTAATTATTAATTTTGCAAAATACCATGATTCTCGGGCCAAAACTATTACTAAAACTGGTGAAGTCAAAAAAATTGGTTGAGGGATTGGCGGAGCGTGAATTGAAAAATCCTGAAGGTGCAGGATTCGATCTGCGGGTGGGAGAAATCTACAAAATTGACGGAGGAGAAGCTTTTTTAGGAGAAACTCACCGAGAAACCCCGAAAATGAAACTGGTGACCTCCTATGAAAATGGAAAAAGCAGGAAAATAACCATAAAACCGGGTGAGTTTTATATCGCAACAACCATAGAAAAGGTAAATACTCCGCTTGATATTACTATTAATTTTAAACCAAGAACAACAACATTCCGCAGCGGTTTGTTTCTTCGCACCGGAAATGTTGCGCCGGGATACTGCGGAAAACTCTCATTTGCAGTCAAAAACGAAGGACCAATGCCGGTGACACTTGAAATGGGTTGCCGGATCGTGCATGCCCAGTTTGAATGGGTGGATGGCGGGGGCACACAATATAAAGGTCAATGGCAGGGAGGGAGAGTGACAACAAAAAAAAGGGAGAAACAAATCTAGCATAAATGAAATATACTTGTAAAAATAGCATACGGTTATAAAATTTATTGCTCCAGTGGGAACCCTGTCCCGCCACAAGCGAGACATCCCAAGTCGCATAAATTTTAAAACCTTTATATAAATCAGTTATGTACTCTCAAATTTATAACCACCCCGAATACCAATACCTTAATCTGCTTCAGGATATTATGGATAATGGATTCCGCAAGGTTGACCGGGGAACCGGTGATGCATCATATAGTGTTTTCGGCAGACAGATGCGATTTGATCTTTCACAGGGTTTCCCGCTTCTTACCACAAAAAAAGTCTACTGGAAAGGGGTACTGCATGAACTGTATTGGTTTATATCAGGTCAGACTAATATTAAGTACCTGGTCGATAATAATGTGCATATTTGGGATGACTATCCTTATAAAATATATCGTATGGCGTGTAACGCGAAACGTGAAACGTTTAAAGATGTTTTGTCGAAGGAGGAGTTTGTGGAAAAGATACGAACAAATGAGAGATTTGCGCAAAAGTGGGGAGAATTACCTCGAATTTATGGGGAGATGTGGAGAAAATGGCCCTGTAAATCAGGTAATAAAAATTTGCAGGATAAACCCACAAAATCTAAACGTACTATTGATCAGTTGGCTTGGGTGATTCAGGAGTTAAAAGAAGATCCGAATGCGCATAATCTGATTGTAAATTCGTGGAACCCTGAGTACCTTTATTCAATGGCTTTACCTGAGGAAACTTCATATTTCCCAATCTGCCATAATATGTATCAAATCAATATGATTGACGGTAAGCTCTCGCTTCATCTTTATCAGCGGAGTGCGGATTTATTCTTAGGAGTTCCGTTTAACATTGCAAGCTATGCTTTATTGACAATTATTTTGGCTAAAATAACCGGTTATGAACCGGGTGAGTTTGTGCATACGTTCGGAGATGTACATATCTACGAAATGCATCTTGAGCAAGTAAAAGAACAGTTGAAACGCAAACCACTCCCATTTCCAACAATACGGTTTGCTCACCGTTTTAAAACCATTGATGCATTCAAACCAGAGTATGTTGAACTGATCAATTATCAGTCGCATCCGCCAATTAAAGCACCGCTTTCAGTATCCGGAGGATTTGTGAAAGTATAATTCGGAGCTATATAACAATTCAAAAGCTTATGAAAAAGACAATTGTAAGCATAATTGCTGCGATCGGAAAAAACAGAGAACTGGGGAAAGACAACAAACTCTTATGGCATATTTCTGCGGATTTGAAACGGTTTAAAGAGCTGACAACCGGTCATCCGGTGATCATGGGGAGAAAAACGTTCGATTCTATCGGAAAACCGCTCCCAAATCGCCTCAATATTATATTGACGCATGACAAGGAAGCATTTGGAATGAAATATTCCAATTACATCCAGCAGTCAGAAGGAGACAGTAAAACAAGGTTAGTTGTAGTTTCATCAATTGATGAAGCGTTAAAACATGCATCGCGTTACCTGATACACGCTCCACGCTGTGAAGTCTTTGTTATCGGCGGGGCCCGTGTTTACGAGCAGTTTCTCCCGGTTGCCGATAAGCTTTATCTTACTTTGGTTGATGGAGAGTATGAGGCGGATACATTTTTTCCGGACTATTCTGCGTTTCAGAACGTTGTTTTTAAAGAGGAAAAAAAAGAAAATGGACAGAAGTTTACCTGTATTGAGCTGGTTAAGTAAGTTCGGCTATTTGCCGGATTGGTTTAAGAAACAGTAATTAAATCACTTGGTACAACTTGAGAGCTTGTAAGACTCAAGTTTGAATCCAGAGCCCGGCACGCATATGCAGGAACGTCTGCTGTGTGAAAACTGTTTCCAGCAGCGATCATTGTTCTGCCGGAACGGTTCGGATTTTCTAAACAAGTCACTTTAGCTATGTCAACTCCATTTGCGTGATGTAACAATGCAAGTGCAAGTAGAGTGCATTTACTACAATTCTCTATTACACCTTCAGGACTCCCTTGTGGAAGTCCCTCTTTAAAAATTTCAGCAGATAGATGTGTCATAATAAAGATTTAGATTGCTATTATACTCCTCCTCCTCCTCCTTTGCAAGGGCAAGTGGATTTATGACGTTCCTTCTTGCAATCTACGTGGTTAAACAAAGGTCGGTGCAGCAATGCAAAGTGCTGTATAATGGATCTATGGATTCATCCTCTTTTCAGTATGTTCTGCCACAGGAACTGATTGCAAATAAACCGGCAAGTCCGAGGGATTCTTCACGTCTGTTTGTTTACAATACCAACACAAATGAAATTGCATTTGATTTTTTTTACCATCTCCATAAATACATTCCTCAAAATGCAGTCATGGTTTTCAATCAGACAAAGGTGTTGCCGGCACGGGTAATACTTCATAAGTCAACAGGTGGAAAAGTAGAAGTTTTATTTTTGGTAAATGAGTGCGGAAATGATCACCGCCTGAGCAATACAAACACCATTCGCGTTTTTGTGGATCGGAAAGTGGAGGTGGGTGAACGATTGTTCATAAACCCCACCCACTTTGTTACGGTCATCTCACAAGAAGAACATATTTTTACAGTTGTATTTGATTTTTCTGTTGCAGAGCTTTTTTCTTTACTTGAAAAAAAAGGGACAATGCCGGTTCCTCTTTATATTAAAAACAGTTCTTTAGATAAAAAAGAGCTCCGGAAAAAATATCAGACTGTTTTTGCTCAAAATAAAGGTTCGGCAGCAGCGCCGACTGCGTCGCTTCACTTTACAAACAGACTGTTAAAAAAATTGAAGGGAAAAGGAATCGGGGCGAAGTTTGTAACGCTTCATGTTGGAATGGGAACGTTTGCGCCGGTTACACTTCAGCAGATTTCTGATAAAAAACTGCATGAAGAGTGGTATGAAATAGATTCTTCGACTTTACAATCACTGTATCAATCGCAGGCGCAGAGAAAACATATTGTTGCGGTCGGGACAACAGTGGTGAGAACGCTTGAATCGGTTAAAATCGGTTTAAATCGGTTTACTCTTAGCAGAGTCGAAGGGTTAAAATCAGTTAAATCGGTTGTTGGGAAGACGGACTTATTTATTTATCCGCCGTATGATTTTAAAATGGTTGATCATATGATCACGAATTTTCATCTGCCGGGAAGCTCGCTTATGATGTTGGTTGAGGCTTTTTTGCAGTATAAAAAAGCAAAAAAATCTCTTATTGAACTTTACCGAGTCGCGGTCAAGGAAAAATTTAGGTTTTACTCGTTTGGAGATGGGATGCTGATTCTGTAACTCCCACCTTCGAGGTCGACCTCGAAGGTCGACCTACGAGGTTGGATTTGGTTCTTGTTGACAATGTACTAATGGTTCGTTATCATCATGCTAAGGCAATTATTACTAATTATTTTCTATTTATGACAGACGTTACAAAAACATCAAAACCCGGTAAGGACTACAAGGAATATCTTGCGGACTTGGAAAAACTACTTGAGGAATATCTGTTGAAAAAAGCTCCCGCTCTGCCGGAAGGTGCAAAAGAGGCAATTGTAAAATTCGGGCCGTGGATCACTCTCATTCTAATGATTCTGGCAGCACCTGTGTTACTTGCAGCGCTTGGTATCGGAACGTTTTTATCGCCCTTTGCATTCATGGGAGGGTTAAACGCCGGTTTCGGTTATATGGCAGGATTGGTGTTTACGGTTGTTGTCATTGTTCTAGAGCTTATTGCCCTACCCGGGCTTTTCAAGCGGGAAATGCGTTCATGGAGAATCATGTACTATGTGACACTCTTGAATGCAGCGCAGAACGCCATTTCGCTTAATCTGGGAGGACTCATCATCGGCACCCTCCTGAGCATGTACGTTCTGTTCCAGGTGAGGGAGTATTATAAGTAGGGCAAAATAGAATTGTTTAATGGGAGAAGATACACAAGTAGATCGGGATCCAATAAAATCATTGGATTCAACCGCTCCAACACAAAGGACAACTGAAGAGGTAGCTGTAGGTCGAACTATTTTGATACCCAAAGAATCACCTGATCCTTATAATCCCAACTTATATATAGATGGCGGGACTACGGTTACAATAGGTCGAGAAATTACTTTAAACGCTGGACAAACAAATGAACCAGGTCTTCAAGATAAGTTATCTGCACAAAATGCAAGACGTGAGTTAGAAGCTGCTTCGAAAAATCGCAGATTGGTAACTCTTCAATCACCTCTTGATGGCGATCCATTTAGTCAATTGCCAAGAGAGGCGTTAACTATTTCATATGTTCCAGGAGCAATAGATACAAGCATGAGAGTAGTAGTCGATCCTCATAAAACTACTGGGTTGGTAGTATTGGGGAAAAATCCATCATTATTAAAACCAATAGACTGGGATTTACGAACTGTAGGTGATGAAAGACAACCGAACATAAACAGGGGGATATGGATTCCAGTGAATGATAAACATGCCGTCGAGCTCGCGATACACGATCATAACCTTACCGGTTCTTTAGGCCTTGATGTTCATTTACGACCAAGACAAGTATATGATAATCTTCATCAGCAAGCTTTAAAAGCTCCTTCTCAAGCAGAAACTACCGTTCGCACTTCTTCACAATCTTAATACTATTTATTTAATAAACTATAGATTATGACTAAGTTTTTTCACTTTATTCATCAATCCCAAAAATCCCGCGCACGTTTAGGGGAAATTACCACGGATCATGGCGTTATCAAAACCCCTGCGTTTGTACCGGTTGGCACCAAAGGAACCATAAAAACACTGCTTCCTTCGCTTATCCCAGAAATCGGTATTCAGGTTGCATTTGTAAATACCTATCATCTGGTAACACATCCGGGAGTTGAGGTGATTGAGCAAGCCGGAGGAATTCATAGCTTTAGTCAACTGAACATTCCGTTAATGTCTGATTCAGGAGGATTTCAGGTCTTTTCATTGGCAAAAAATGACGTTCGACATCATGTTTTAAGCCCGCCTCACCCTAAGGGGTTTACCCTGAAGGTTCACCCTGAAGGGACCCAGGCGATTGGCTTAAAAATGACGTCTTCACTTCAACAGATTTCTTCACCCGTAAAACATGCGAGCAGAAAAGCAGATGTCCGGGGGGAGGAGGAACCGCTTGTGGTCAAAATATCAGATGATGGGGTGAAGTTCCGGTCAACATTCGACGGGCAGCTGATTGAGTTTACGCCGGAAACCTCGATGGAGTACCAGCGGAAAATTGGTGCAGATCTCAATATGGCGTTTGACGAATGCACCTATTATCCGGCAACACATGATTATACGGAAAAGGCAATGAAGCGGACGCATGAGTGGCTAAGGAGATGTGTTGATTTCAAAAAGAACAATGCTCGACGTAATGTTTTTTGTCCGCCTCACCCTAAGGGGTTCACCCTGAAGGTTCACCCTGAAGGGACCCAGGCGATTGACAAAAAAATTAAGTCTTCGCATATACAAACTATAAACAAAAAACAGTCAGCTAATAACCAATACCTATATGGAATTATTCAGGGAGGGACGTTTGAGGATCTCCGGAAAAAGTCTGCAGAATTCGTGGTTTCACAGGACGTTGACGGAGTAGCAATTGGGGGAGTGTCGGTTGGTGAGACAAAAAAAGAGATGCGGGATCAGGTCAGATGGGTAGCGGACTTTTTACCAAAAGACAAACCAGTGCATTTACTCGGGGTTGGGCAGATCGATGATATTATTGATCTGGTAAAACATGGAATTGATACGTTTGACTGTGTTGAACCGACCAGGTTGGCGAGAATGGGGGTACTATATCAAATGAAAGATGTTCAACACCATGTTTTTGAGTCCGCTTCACCCCAGAGGGGCCCCAAGCGATTGACTCAAAAACAGACGTTTTCACCATCGATACCCATTGATATATCAAAATCAGTATACAAGAATAATTTAGAACGACTTGATGATGATTGTAATTGTTCTGTCTGCACTCATTTTACAAAAGCATATCTCCATCATCTTTTCAAACAGAGGGAAATTCTTGGATACAATCTTGCCACATATCATAATCTGTGGGTGATGGAGCGGTTTATGGAAAAAATAAGAGAGATGATAGGAAGGGATATGATATAAGAGTCTTCTTACACTAGTATTATAGGCCTTTATTTGATATACTTTTCTTTTTGAAAAGAGAAAATTTTTTTATGTCAAAAGCTGAAAGGTCTTCGCAATATCAACCAAAAGAAAGCCTTCGAAGATATTTTGGAAGGATGAAGACTAATTATGGTATTGAAGTTGCTGAGCCAACAGTTCAACGAATAGAAGCGATTGTTGAACGGAATAATCAAATAGGACAGCTTTTAAGCACGCCAGAGTATAAACGGATTTTAGATACTGAAAAAGAACTGAAAGGGGATGCAAAACTGGCAGGAATTATTTGTATTGACGGACGCTTTGATACAATTCATCCGTTTGGAAGAACAATAAATGTTTGGGAAGAACCTGCTTCACTTGCAGGTGTACGTGAAACAGAATATGGATTAAGGCCCGAATCTTTTATTCTGCTGGAGACACTGCGTGCTGCAGCAAAAGACGGTCGTGATTTACTGGAGGTAGTCTTTGCTCATACCAGTAGCACAACACTCCATAAATGTGGAAGAATGCAAGCCGGAGCGCAAAAAGGAGAGTTTGATGATGTACCGGGTGATTCTCTTGAAGAAAAAAACATTGCATTGTTTGAATCACGTCAAATACCTGCAATTACCAATGCATACAACTATTTTAGAGCTGAGAATGGACTCGTTCCTTTACAAAGGGTAGCGATTTCTGCACTTTATGATACAGATACCATGGGAGTTAGTTTGAGTTCAGAAAAAAATCATTTTTCAACAACAGAGTGGTTGAGGGCAAATGCCCATGAATTGGAGCAACATTTGACAACAGAATACGGTGCGTTTGGTTCTATGCGACAAATATTTTCAAGCACTGAACATTTTTTGGATTTTTCTCAACGAGTAGTTGGAATTACACAAATACTTATCGAGTCAGAAGATTTTAAGACAGCAGTGAGAGACTTTGTTATCAAGTCTTACTCAGATTTAACCCAAGACCAGCAGAAAGCGTTATTATTTCTGCTAGCACGTACAACAGCAGCACAATATTTGACAGGTCTTGCGTATGTGCCGGAAACTGGCCCTGACCATCCGTTTTCCGCGCATCAAGAAGATTACATGTCTGTAGCTCATGACGGAAAACCAATGGGGCGGTTTGATCCTGAACAGCAATCTTTTGGCAGTTCTCCTTCAACAGTTGAAACTGCTACCGAACACGTGAAAACAAAGTTATCCTTACTTGATAGACACAGAACAGAATCGGCTCATGAAAAACCTGATATTCTATTCGTAACAAAGTTAGCTGATAAGAAATTATGGAACAGTTATATTACGCCTGAAGGAGACATGACTATGAAGCGAGCCCTTGCTGACCTGGATAAACTGTATTACGGTATTACTCGTGATCCTAATATTCGGGAACGAATAAAAAAAGGAGAATTGATTATTATTCCAGCTATGGTGGATCAAGAAACGGGAGAAATATTATCTGTTATTGACGAATCTTATTTTTTTGCTTAAAACAATCTGTACGTTTTCTGAAACGTCTCAAAATCCACTTCCTTTTTCCCCTCAAGTTGAACTTTTGTAATAACAAATTTTGTATTGGAATCCTTCATTTCGGTGATTTTTAGCCTTTTACCCTGCTTTGAATTACACCTCGCAGGTGTAATTGGAGGGAGGAGGGTCCAGAGGCCGGGCCAGGGATATAAACCTCGAAATAGATTGAATAATAATTTCGAGGAATGATCAATATTCAACACCCAATTTTCAATTTTTGATTGATTATTGGAGTTTGAATATTGATTGATTATTGAAAATTGATAATTGGAATATTTTGCAAGATATTTTTGAAGAAATAGCGGAAGTTCTTTTACATCAATTTTTTCATTATTAAGCATTTTTTTGAGAGTTCCAAACTCAATAAAGCCGTCGGATTTTTTCAAGCGAAAAGTATAGGTTGCACGCCGATGATTTTGAGTTTTTAACTTAAATGCGTCTTTTTTAATTCGATCCAATGCGAGAGAGACGGGTTTCGTAGCACGATCTTTCTTTCGCAAGCGGTCGAATAAAAAATCCGCATTTTTTGCTACAAATAACTTATCTATCAGATTCTTAAATATAAAAAATGCTTGATTTGTTAACTTTACTTCTAAATCTGTCCGTATTTCGTTTGGAAGAATTTGTATTTTTTCCTGTGCCAATATTGGTCCTTCATCCATTTTTTCATTCATTTGTATTATGGATACTCCAGTTTCGGTGTCGCCCATAATAAGTGGATATGCTATTGGTGAAGCCCCGCGGTAGAGGGGAAGGAGAGAGGGGTGGATGTTCCAGAAACCAAGTGGGGGAAGGGATAGGATTTCATTAGGAAGAATTTTGCCATATGCATACACTAATGCAAGATCAAATGTTGTCCCGACCGTGTCATTTTTATCTCCAGTGGGGACCCCTTTTGTTCCCCAAGTCGAAAAAATGCCACTGTCTTCAACAACTCTAATGCTATATTTTTTGGCAACTAATTTTACTGGAGAAGGGGTGAGAATTTGATTTCTTCCAACAGGCTTATCCGGTTGAGTAACTACAAGAATAACTTCTAAGGGGAGTTTTTTATCCAATACCATTTTCTCCAGAAAGTCCGCGGAAAAAGACGGACTGCCAAAATAGGCTAATTCGAGTTTTTGCATATACCGTATTATAATATGTTCCTTATTAAATATCTTACTATGTCAAAAGAAGGGATGTCTCGAGTGCATAGGGGAGTGCAAGGGGTAATCCTAGATCCGCCGTCTCGCGAAACTGCTTTTCGAAGACTTCAATTAGGTGTAAATCATATTAACAGATATAAACGAAAAAAAGGTGTGGATGTCGATGAAGTTTTTCGAAAAGATCGAGAAATAGCATACGACTTTCAGGTAAACGAACGTGTTTCAAATATACTGTTTGACTCGTTTATTCAACATCCGAAACTAGGAAATCTTGAAAGGCGGTGGGAAATGAATTCCGATCACGGATTTCCTCATGCGAGACGAATGGAAAAGTACTTAAAAGCAGTTCATGCGTATGAGCCAACCTTTCGAAACAACAAAGCCTATCATTTTTTCAACATATCTCAGTTTTTAAGTATACGGTTTCATGATTTGTTTGAGCTTGAAGCGGGCAAGAAGAAACACGCAGAAGGCGCAGCGCTAACTGTGCTCGGGTATTTGCTTACTCCAGATTTAATTTTAGAACTGCAAACAGACCCGCGTGATGAATATGATATGCCGAAAGACTATTCTGTTTCAGATGAGGATTGGCAAAAACAAGTATGGGGCGCCGCAATAATGATTTTGCATCATTCCTATCCTGAGGGGTTAAGAGTATTATCTCACGAATTGGAGTATGAAAACGGAATAGTAACGAAAAAATCATTTCAAAAACTCATAGACTGCAATAAAATAGTTGCCGGTCTTGAAACATTAGCTCAAGCCAGGGGGCTTCAGATTGACGATTTATTTACCCCATTTGCATATGGACCGGTTAATGAATTTATTCAAAGAATTAAAGATGGACAGGAGCTTAATACTCCCGAATTTACTGAATACGAAATTGAAGGACTGCTGAAAGCTACGGATGTATTTGCGGCAATAGACAAGTTAGACAGTATTTTGCCTTCAGAACTATCAACAGCCCGAACATTCCAAACTTCATCAGAAAGACCCTTTTATGTTCCGGTTCGCGAGTGCTTGGCTTTCGCAAGAGAAAAAGATCCTGATCTGATACGCGCCCGTCGGGTTGTAACCGCAAGAATGAACTTAACCCCTGGGGAATTTGATATCAAACTGCAAAGATTAGAACAGGGTGTATCGGATACACGCTTTGAATACGAACTTCGGCTGGTATTTGCAAATAGCCACAGTTCGCCAGATGATTTCAGCCGTCTTTTGTTTGAAGTTCAGCGGGAAGAGTTTGAACGTCTTGGCGGATGGATTCCCAGCATGTTCCGTCATGGGTTGTTGCAAAAGAGATCATTTCTTTTTGCTTTGCTTGACGCAATACAAAATAATACCGCAGTAGATCTTATTGGAAAAGAATATCGAAAGATGGAGGATGCAACTTCGCCAGAGGATCTGCTAACCTTAGAACGGCTTGAAACCGAAAGAATAATCGTAGAGAGTATTGTTCAAGCGAAAATGGAAATGTTGCAGGATTATATAAAAGAAAATCCAGAGTTAGTAAACCATTTGAGAATACTACTGTGTTATACCCCAACGAATTTTTCCGGCAACCCATATCTTCCTTTTGAGTTACCGTATGATTTCTATTTTCCAAAATATAAGCCAGCTCAGCAAGCAGCTACTGAGGAGGATTAAACTCAACAGTCTTTTCAACAAGTGGCGCAAGAGAGTTGTCAACAAAAAAATTCACTGTTTTTTTTGTTGTAGTATTTGTTTTTTGAAAAAACGACATGCCGATATTGGCAGAATCACTTGATGATTTAGTCCTGCAGGTAATCACAATTAATTTTTTACTCTTTTGCTCAAACACCGCCGAAATGGTTGTTTCTTTTATGGTTTGAATCCATGCGGGGTAGAGAAACGATACACCGCATTCTTTATGGGCAAATGTCTTGAACTCTTTCGAAAGAGTCGGCACAGGAGGTTTAGTTGGCGGAAGACTTAAGATGTAGTTAACTGCCTTGTTTGTCTGTTCCACGTGGCTTCCATAGCGAACTCCAATGATAAAAACAACAATAATAATAAGTAAAAATAGAACGGCAACGGATTTTCGTTTCATACTTTAGTGTACTGATTTTTAGCGTTTATGGTCGTGAAAAAATAGTTTGATAATATCTTCGATGGTTTCATCTTCCACAGTAAGGTCTGCAAAGGGAAGATTTTGGGTAATCGTCTTTATTTTTTCGGGAAGAACTACCCGTTTGATCTTGTAGGTAACTTTTGGGTAGGTGTAGCTTATAGGAGTTTCGATAGCACGGAGTTCAACATCCTGAACCGGTTTTTCAAGGGTTACGGTAACAAGCTTCTCAACCGAATACTGTTCAATAATTTTTTTGAGACTGCCATTGTAAAGAATTCGGCCTTTATTAATTATTATCAGGCGTTTGCTGAGACGTTTCACATCTTCCAGATAATGACTGGTGAGAATTACCGTTGCTTTAAACTCTTCCTGAAACTGTTTGATAAACGTGCGGATTGTTTCCTGGGAAAAAATATCAAGCCCAATGGTTGGTTCATCAAAGAAGACCAATTTAGGCCTATGGAGAAGTCCTGCAATAAGTTCCATTTTCATGCGCTCTCCAAGAGAGAGTGTTTTCACCGGTTTTGAGATCAGTTTTTCACAGTCGAGGATATCAGCAAGTTCGTTAAGGTTTTTTTTATACATGTCGTCAGGGATCTCATATATTTCTTTCTGCAATTCAAATGTGTCAGATGCGGGAAGATCCCAAATAAGCTGATTGCGCTGGCCCATGACAAATGCAATCTGCTTCAAAAATGCATGTTTTTTTTCAAACGGAGTAAATCCTTCAACCGAAACAAAGCCCGATGTGGGGTAAAGAATACCGGAAATTATTTTAAGGGTTGTAGTTTTTCCCGCGCCGTTCGGGCCGATAAAGCCGACGCTTTCATTTTCTCCAATTTCAAACGAAACCTTGTCAAGTGCAGTAATTTCCTTGTATTGACGCATGAATATATCCCGGATAGGGTTCCGCTGTTTTATATGCGTCCGGTAAATTTTCGTTAGCTGATTTACTTTGATCATGATTTACCCTCCCCAGCTTTGATACTTGCGCAGGGCCAGTTTCCAAAAATATAATGAAAACAGAAAACTGCCCACAGAGATAATTATTGCATATCCAATAAAAATCGGTGAAAGAAGTCCGAACAGCGCTTTTGCGGGAAATGTCATCATAACCCCAATGGGAATCGCAAAGGTGAAAAAACTCCGGAGCGGTTCTTTGTAGATCTCCATAGGAAACCGGCCTAACGCGGTGAGATCGCGGTAAATCATGATGGTATGATCAACCTCGGTTGTAATAATTCCCAGAGCCAAAACCATGATGTGAAACGCCATCGCAAGAAGTAAGGAATTAACCAAAAACAGAACGTACAAAAGCAAAGAACCAAGAATGAGTATAAATGAGTAGGTTGACGGGAGCGATTTGAGGAAAAATACTATTGCAAGACCAATATACGGAACCGCGAATAAAATATCCATGTAGTCAATACCTCCGAACAAAATTTTGGTAAACGGATGCATGGGTTTCAGAAGTACCATGTCGAACGAACCCGATACTACCTGGGGTCGGAACCGATATACTTCGCGAAAGAGAATCTGAGTCAGCGTATCGATAATGTTAAAGGTGAGGTAGAATACGAGCGCCTGGTTCAATGAATATCCTTGAACAGAGCGGGTTCTGCCAAATATAAGAAAGATGAATGCAAGCAGAAACAAAAACCGGAACAGTTTTCCTGCAAGAAAAAATAAAATTCCAATCCGCGCCTGAAGGGTGGTTTTGAGCGTAAAACGCGAGTAGAGGAAAAAAAGACGGAGTGATTTTTGGAAACGGTTTATCATCTTCCCCAGAAACTGAAATTTTTATTGCCGTTTTTCCATATGATTGTTGCGGTTTTAAATAACACAAAAACCCAGCCTACTGAAACCGCAATGTGCCAAGCAGGGATGGACGCAATCTGGCCGATCAGAATTTTTGTCGGAATATAAAAAATATACGGAAACGGGGTGAGCATGAGAATTGTATATGCTCCCTTGGGAAGCAGGTCAAGAGGGAAGTACGTTCCGGCGAGAAACGAAACAAGCATGTAAAATAAAAATCGGGGTGCCCAGACCTCGGTTGTCCAGAAGCCGACGAATGAAAGGATCATATTGATAAAAAATGCAATGCCAATACCCATGAATAGAAAGGGAAGAAAGAGAGGTATATGTTGCGGAAAAATTATCGGCGGTTTAAACAAGATGATGACGAGCAGAATTTCGCATACAGCAAATCCAGCGTTAATACTCTTATCAGCAATATCACGGGTAAAGTAATAAAAGAATAAAGATACCGGTTTAAGAAGGATATTGATAATTCCTCCGCTGTTTAACAGCTCGGCAATTTCTGCGACTCGCGAACTGAGTGTTAAGTCAGAGACAAAGTTTGAATATAGAATGTAGGAAAGGAGAATCTCCTTTGAGTAGAGACCGAACTGTGATTGTTTTTCAAATATTGAAAACCACAGGAAAAAAATGACCAGAAGTGAAAGGAGTCTTCGGAGCCTCCATAGTATAAAATTCAGTCGGTACGCCAAGTATTCTTTAGACGTCGTTGCAGCAATTTGAATAAATTTGCGCATGTGATACTTATTATATAAAATGAGAAGATTAATCAAAATTGAATATGTCTTTAGACAATCTTGCTTCAGCTGAAGTTCAGATCGCGGGATATAAGGAAAGATGGTTCCCCCATGACGTAGAACAGGTTTTGGTTTCTTCTGTTGTGTCAGACACACGAGTAAAGCACACACCCCAACTTATTGATATTGAACCATGGTCGCCGTGGATCAGGCAAATGGTTCGGAGAACAGCAGAAAAAGGCAAAGAACAGTGGAGACCGTGTTTTGTTGACCACAGAGAGAGAGTTCTTAATTTTCCCAAACCCAATTTCACCCCATTAACCCGAGTTGATTATCCGGAAGGTTTTGGAGGGAGACGAATCATAAATTCTGCAGTTAGAGCTGATTGGAATCATCCCTCCGGTGATAATCGAAGATTTATTCCGGTTGGAAGTTTTCATACTCATCCTCATGATAAACTAACACCGGGTTCTTTATCCGCCTCGGATAACGATTTTCAAGCATTTTTAGGAGACGGTCGACAGCTGTTTATGGGTATTGTCTGTGACAATCGGATGATATTTTTCCTTAAAACAGCCTCAACACCTCAAACAGTTGATCGTGAAACACTGGGAACGAGAATTAAAGATACATCGACCGAGTTTTCAACAGCTGGGTGTTCCGTTCCTGTTTCTCAGGAAGATAGGCTGCGATTTAATAAGCAGATCGCACTGGATTTCGGACTATCGGTGTATATGTCAGAAAGAACTACTCCAATGTTTCTTAACAAAATATCATTATCTGAGTAGAAAGGGCTTATATTTGGTCGAGGTAAAAAGTTAGAAGAGTCGTAGGTCTATTATTCAAAGCAAAAAAGGTCCCGGTGAAGTCACTTACTTAATTGTTTTTATACTTAGAAAGCTACATTTTACGTATTGATTAATCCTATAGTATATAATATAATTGGGGATGGTTAGAGAAGCATTTACAGCGCAGGACTATGAGTATCCTTTTAACGGAGCTGTTCTAACCCCTTCCGGCAAGGTAGAACAACTTCTTCATACAGATCCACCAGATGTGCTTGATTTATTTGCCTATTATTTAACAGCAAACAGAAGAACTATTCAATTAGCAGGACAAAATCCGCGTTCCCGGTTTCTCTCTGCTGGTCTAGAGTCAAGTATAGACCGTTTGTCTCCTGGGGACCCCTCAGATATACTCGCACATTTGCCCCTTAATTACTACTATGTGAATTTTGGTGCGTTGAGTTTGTTGAGACGAATTCCTCCATCTTCGCTTTCCGCTGTTGAGATAAGCTGTGTTCGATATCCGACAGACCCTTATAACGCCGCTGTTTTAAGGGAAAGCATGCGTGTTTTAAAGCCGGGCGGACGGGTAACTACTTTTGACTGGGTTAGGACTCCTCTCGATGTACGAGGGGAGCTTGAGATGATTGGCTTTACTTGTAGGTTTGGTGAGATAAGTCCTTTAGATCAAATGTCTGATTTTGTTGGAAAACATACACCGCTAGTTACAACTCTCCAAAAAATCGAAGCACAGAAACCTTTATTTCCTGCTTGACAAACAAAAAAACGGTTTGTATACTACTTATGATCCTCCAAAGTGGGATTGGCAACTTAAAAACTTTTTCTAACGCTATCAAACCAACGGGTAATTTCTCAACGAAAGTTTAGAAAGATACGATGGCGTATCTTAACTTCGGTTAAGATCACATCACACCCAACTTTTTCATAGAAAAAGTTTTATTTTATCATCCACGCCGGAGGATCATCTAGTACACTTGAACGCAATTGTCTACCTGCAGTTCGTGTTATGAATACATAAAGACCATACATTGAACGCCATTTGCTTAACACTATGCATGTGTCATTAGTTCGTTATTATTAATTTCTATTCTTATGTTTTTACGAAAAAAACCTGCCGTAAAACCGGTTGAACCTGCTCCCGCTCCATCTGCTAAAAAGGAGGATGAGGCGCTTGATGTAAGTAAACTCCTTGAAACATATGAGGAAAAACCAATTATGGTGCAGCCTGAAGCTGAAAAGGCTATTAAAAAACCCGAAAAAGCTCCGCTTGCAGAACGTCCTTCAGCGAAAGAACTGCCTCTTGAAGAACGTTTGAAGGAGGACCTAAAGGTCAGTTATGTGGCAAAGGGCATTCTTGATATCACGTTTGGAGGATATGGATTTTTGCGAAAAGATTATGTTATCAATCCGGATGCGGATATTTATGTTTCAACCTCCCAAATCCGCAGGTTTTGGCTTCGGAAAGGTGATGAGGTCGAAGGACTGGCTCGTCCGCCAAAGGAAGGCGAACGGTTCCATAGCTTGCTTCTTATCAAAAAAATAAACGGAGTTGAACTTACCGAAGATCAGAGCCGAACAAGAAAAAGTTTTGATTCACTTACCTCTCTTCACCCGAATAAGCAGATCAAGCTTGAAACAAAACCTGAAGTGCTTGCAACCCGCATTGTTGATTTGATCGCACCGATTGGTTTTGGTCAGCGTGCGCTTATTGTTTCCCAGCCAAAAGCAGGAAAAACAACATTTCTGAAAGAGGTTGCTGAAGCAATCTCAGTCAACTACCCGGACGCGTATTTAATGGCAATTCTGATCGGTGAACGGCCGGAAGAAGTTACAGAGATAAAGCGGTTTATTAAGGGTGAGGTTGCTGCCTCAAACTTTGACGAATCACCGCGTCAGCAGGTAAAGGTGGCACATTTAGCACTAGACCGCGCTCGCCGACTGGTTGAAATGGGAAAAAACGTTATTATCTTACTTGACTCAATAACCCGACTTGCACGTGCACATAATATGGCAGTCGGTACAAACGGCAGAGGAACCGGCAGAAGTATGTCCGGAGGAATTGATGCCTCTGCTTTGTACCCTGCAAAAAAATTCTTGGGCGCTGCCCGAAACTGTGAGGAAGGCGGAAGTCTTACAATTATCGGCACCGCACTGGTTAAGACAGAGTCGCGCATGGATGATCTCATTTATGAAGAATTTAAAGGCACCGGAAACTTGGAGGTGCATTTGGACCGCGCATTTGCAGACCGGAGGATTTATCCAGCGCTTGATATTGAAAAATCAGGAACCCGTCACGAAGAATTGCTGTTTGATGCAGAGACACAGAAGCGCATCAATACACTCCGGCGCATGCTTTCACTTTTGAACTCTGAGGAGCGGTTGACGGTGATGATTGAGAAACTCACCAAAACTAAAACCAACGCGGAGTTTTTGGAGACGCTCAATAAAGCAGTGTAAAAGAGATTAAACAATCATCCAAAAACGAGTGAAGCCGCTTGCGGATACTTTGCGTGTGCCTCTGATAACAAAAACGGCGGAATACTTTCAGGAAGGTTTGACTGACAATACTGCAACGTCACCTTATCTATTTTGCCATTCGGATTGTGTGAAATTTGTAATTGGCGTGCACCAGGTATTCCCGCAGTGAGCGCGTGTATGTCGGCCTCTGCGCGGATGAGAACAGGCGTACATCCCTTTCGCCCTAAACTTTCTGCATTGACTCCGGCAACCAGTTCCGGATCCACCATTGATTTTGCAGTGAGCCGTACGATCTGGCCTATGGTTTCCGGTTCTTTTCCAAATGTCAATAAAAAATCATCAAGCGCCTTCAGAATTTGATCAGGAGCGGTAAAGCTCAGATTCCTTTGTATAAGTTCTTCAGCGATGCGTTCCGCCTCTTTGCTTTTTTGACCAATTGAATCTCTCAGATTTTTGAGTAGCTGTAATACACCGCGTCCTGTTAGGCGGTCGTTTGTCTGTATGAGACGATTGAGTGCGGGTTGGTTGAGGGAGAGAATGAGTCCAAGAATATCGCCGTAATAGCCTTCTGAAATACTGACTCCACCAATGATTCTTTGTGCTCCGATAATGCGGTCTAAGTCGCCAGCCTGCAGCATTTTATAAATGACGCGCTGAGCAAAACCGCCGAATGACATACCCATGAGTATTACTGGGGTGCTGGGGGGAAGTGTTTGTATGAAACCGCCGGCTGCACAGGCCATGGAAAGCGGAGTTCTTTTGTCTTCAGAAAACAGTTCCCACGGCAGGCAGTACAGTCCATGTTCAGCCATGATTTTTAGTTGTCCTGCAAGCCTTTTTTCTTGATCCGGTTCAGACTGGATGTTTTTTATGTTGCCAGCAAATTGTTGAATCTGATGTACTGCCTGTTCGGGGCCTGTTCCTTTACTCAGGAGAAACCGATGGTAATACTCGAGCATTTCACCCATACTTTGTTCAGGTCTGATTTCGCCGGCCCCGGGCAGATAGAGACAGACAGTATTTTCAGGCAGAGAATGGAAAACAGGAACGGGAAACGGGAGAACTTCAGGTGCTGTAAACTGTTCGGTTGGTTGCCATGAAGACAAAAGGCTTTTTTCCTGAACCGGAAGCGCCCCGGGAGAAGCGAGTAATCTACGGAATCGCTGTGCTTCAGCACTCATTGCTGATTCGATCCACTCTCTTCGTTGTTCCTGGTGAATATAGCGGTTGATTATGGGCCATGCTGCGCCAGTTGTACAGGTAAAGCTAAGCAATCCCAAGGCAATGAGGAATCTTCGTCTACTCTCGTCATAGGGAAAGCGCTCTAATTTCATACTCAATTATACTATTTTTAAGCTTATAGTATTTTTTGTTTACTATTCGCTTTCCCTATCCAATTAACGATTATAAAGATAGTGACATTCACAAGATCTTGACATATTTAGATGAATCATTTATTATATACTCCATAGGAGTATGGAGTATATATAATTTTCAATATCCAATAACCAATTATCAATTAACTATTGTGTAAAAAAGTATGAAAGATGTTAAAATGCGGGTGAACCGGATTATCGGACAGTTGCATGGCATTGAGAAAATGGTGGATCAGAAACGGGATTGTACAGAAATTTTACAGCAGGTTGCGGCGGTGAAAAAGGCGATTGATGGTTTATCCAAGGAAATAGTCGTATCCAATATCTGTCAGTTTCTTCCGCAGGAAAACATTACAAAGGTAGGACAGATGATTGAACGGGCGATTAATTTATGAAATTAAGTTTATGATGCATGACTTTCGGTTATTGAATTTATTGATCCGGTGGGTACCCCGTCCTTCGGGCTTCCCAAGTCGCATAAATTCAATAACCTCACAAATATGAAAACACTAATTAGCAACATCTCGTAGGTATATAACTTAAGCTATGAAACAGCAAAACAAAATAGAAAATGTAGTTATTATTGGTGGGGGGCCTGCAGGACTTTCAGCCGGTATTTACTTGGCTCGTGCAGGATTAACGCCTCTTATTTTTGCCGGATCTCCGCCCGGCGGGCAGCTTACTCTGACCTCTGAGGTGGAAAATTTTCCCGGCCACGAATCCATACTCGGAAGCGAATTGATTGAAAAAATGAGAAAACAGGTAGAGAAGTTTGGAGCGGTTTTACGGGATGAAAATGTACTATCAGTTGAAATCAGCAATCAGTCAAAATCAGTTCAAATCGGTACTAATGAGAGTATTCTTGCAAAATCTATCATAATTGCAACCGGAGCAAAAGCTCTGTGGCTTGGGGTGCCCGGTGAAGAAAAACTGCGGGGAAAAGGAGTGTCTGCTTGTGCAACCTGTGATGGATTTTTTTTCCGGAATAAAATAGTTGCAGTTGTAGGTGGAGGCGATACTGCGCTTGAAGAAGCGTTGACTCTTACGAAATTCGCCTCAAAAGTATATGTAATTCACCGGAGAGACAGCTTTCGGGCTTCAAAAATTATGGCCGAGCGGGTTTTATCTCATTCAAAAATTGAGGTTATCTGGAATGCACAAGTAGTAGAAATTATGGGTGAAAAAAAAGTAGATGGAATTAAACTGCGCGCTGTCGGTACCCCTTCCTCGACTGCCACCTATCGAACAATACAATTAGACGGACTGTTTGTTGCAATCGGACATAAACCGGATACGGACTTATTTAAAAACAAAGTCGCATTAGATGATAAAGGATATATTATTACATCACAAAGATTAGGATTAGAGTTTGCTAAATTGAAAAGTCCAATGTCAAATGGTAAAAGTTCAACTCAAAATTTAACAATCGAGGAACTGTTAAAAACATTTAATTTACATTTTCAAACATCAACGTCCATACAGGGTGTATTTGCAGCAGGAGACTGTGTTGATTATGTCTATCGCCAGGCGGGAACTGCAGCGGGAATGGGGATTGCAGCATCGTTGGATGTAGAAAGGTGGTTGGAAACAGCAATATGAACAATCAAGGCAAAAAAATGCTTGAAACAGCACAAAACATCATTATTGACGCGGGAAAAGGGCTGGGTCTGACGAATGAAAAAATACGAGCGCTTATTGAGCCGGAACAGGTACATATTTTTACGTTTCCGGTACAGATGGATGATGGTCAGACGCGTCTGTTTACAGGATACCGGGTACAGCATAATAAACGGCTTGGTCCGTATAAAGGAGGGATCCGGTTCCATCAGGACACTTCACTTCAGGAAGTGCAGGCGCTGGCGACATTAATGAGTATTAAGTGCGCAGTTGCAGGTTTGCCTTATGGCGGAGGTAAAGGCGGATTAGTTGTTGACCCGAAGCGGTTATCAGTTCGTGAGCTGGAACAAGTCTCACGTTCGTACGCACGATACATAGCTCCGGTTATCGGCCCATATACTGATGTTCCGGCTCCGGATGTAAATACTAATGCAACGATAATGGGTTGGATGATGGAGGAGTACGAGAAAAATGTCAAAAGTCAAATGTCAAAAGTCAAAATGAGTGAGATTTTGGCAACGTTTACCGGAAAGCCGGTGGAAAACGGGGGAACGTTGGGGAGAACTGAGGCAACAGGAAGAGGAGGAGTGATGGTTTTGAAAGCATTACTCGGGAAATTGTCGGATATTCGCCATCATGTTTTTGAGTCCGCTTCACCCCAAAGGGGCCCCAAGCGATTGACTCAAAAACAGATGTCTTCATCTCGCCACGATCATACTGTTGCTGTCCAGGGATTCGGAAATGTTGGGTACTACTTTGCAAAACTTGCCTCAGATCAGGGCTTTAACATAGTTGCGGTGTCAGATAGCAAAGGAGGGATTGTTAAGAATAACAAAGAACATACAACACCCAATAACCAACTGAGCGTCGGGAGCCCATTGGATATTCCGCTTATTATGCAGTGTAAAAAAGAAAAAGGAACTCTTGCGGGATGTTATTGTTCAGGAGGCGTTTGTGATGTACGCGGGGGAAGATTGCTCAGCAATGAAGACTTGCTTGAATTGCCGGTGGACATCTTAGTTCCTGCAGCACTCGAGAATGTGATTAATGAAGATAATATGCGCGATATTAAGGCAAAAATAATTATTGAGATGGCAAACGGTCCGATTACCGAGGAGGCATATGACTATTTAACGGAAAAAGGAGTGATTATTGTGCCCGACGTACTGGCCAATAGCGGTGGTGTCATCGTATCATATCTTGAATGGTACCAAAACATACATACTGCATCATGGGATGAAAAAACGGTAAACAAAAAACTTGAACAAATTATTGGAAAAGCATTTGAGGAAGTTTGGAATTATGCTTTGAAAAAAAAGCGCAAAAATATACTTGATTTAAAACAGGCAGCATTTGAGGTTGCAGTGGAGAGGATTGTTAAGGGCCTTCAATAGTACCCACACATTCGCTCGTGCAGTTGCTGTTATTGTAGAGAACAAGGGGTTTATCACATCTGCTGTAAAGAATACAATTCTCGTATGTTCCGCAAATATTACAGGCCCCGTATTGTTTACAATATTTTCCCCCTTGGTCGTCGGATAGACATCCTGAAAGGCAGTAGGTGAATTTTTTGTTTGTACTCGAGGTTCCATAGTTATATGAGCTTTCTTGTCTTTGGTCAGTGTTGTTTGGATAGGTGAGCATGCCACAGATCTGATACCACTGGGGGCTTGCATTATCAGCACAGTCGTATTTGTATAAGTACTTTTTATTTGGGTATTGAGGATCACACCGTTTTGTTTTCAGATACGAAGGTAAGTTTGTGTTGCTTAAGGAGCATATGTGACATACGCAAACATCAGTATCAACCTCAACTCCTGCATCGTCGCAAATAATGTCATTCGGATATACTCCCTTATCGTTATAATATTCTTCCAGACTTTTTCCTATAGTAGTCAGATCGTTTTTTCGACGGGTATCCCAGGTTTTTTCAATCTGTTTTTTTGGATCCATAAGGATAATTGCAAGAATTGCAACCGAGGCAAAAATACCTATAACTATCAGAAGCTCAACCATAGTCATTCCCCGTATGAATATTTTTAGTTTTTGTGTACGCATAATACATTTTTATAGTAAAAGAAAGTGCAGTAAATTGCAATACTTGGACTTTTATTCATAACGGATTGACATTTCTTTTCACGCAGTCTAAACTGAATATACGCATTTTTTATTAGTTCTTTTTGTTTTTTTCGTATGGATACACCAGCTTCTGTTTTACCTCTCATTAAAAAATGGGTTCTTGCCTGTATTTTATTTCTCTTTCCCTTGTTTTTTCTGCCGTTTACCCAGGAGTATTTTGCAACATCAAAATTTTATCTTCTTGGATTTGGAGCACTCTTTTTACTCATCTTATCAACGGGTGAGTTTATCCTTTCAAAGAAGCTGGTATGGCAGAAGCGGTCATTTGACAACGCAGTGATTCTTTTTCTAACCGCAGTCGCCCTTTCAACCGTGATTGCATCTCCGAATAAGATTCAAGCCCTTTTGAATCCGACCTTTGGTCTTGTCTCTGTTCTCTCTCTTTCTGTACTTTATTTTTACTATTCCCGGCATTCCATTTCGTCAGCATTTGTTTACACCTCATCGCTTGTACTTTCGTTGATTACTATTATTTTCTTTTTCCAACCGTTCGCAAAAGTGACACTTCCGCCCGTTCTTCAATTCTTGAAAAATCCTTTCTTTACGCCGACAGGCACGCTCTTTGACGCTATGATATTTCTTGGATTCGTATCGGTATATGCGTACATAATGATCACGAAACAAAAAAAACAGACAGGGACACCTATTCTTCCTGTCGTTACCTTTGTGATAAACCTGGTAGCAATCTCAATGCTCCTTTTTCAGCTTCTGAAAAACGGATTTTTCACAACACTCACTCCAACTGCTCAATCGTGGTATGCGGGAGTCGAGGTTTTGAAACAGCCAATCTCAGCACTGTTTGGCGTAGGAGTTGACAATTATTCCGCAATGTTTACCCGGATCAAGGATTTTGCGTATAATCAGTCGGCGTACTGGCAGATAGGTTCGTTTACTATATCCCGCTCGACACTGCTTCACGTGCTGACGGAAACAGGGCTATTCGGATTTATCGGACTACTGCTTTTACTCATAAGCCTTGTTCGTTCTGCATTGTTGCACAACTCAACCAGATCGAGCGTCCTTTTATTCGGATTTGTTGTTTTTCTGGTTATTGTATTTCCTCCCTCATACATGGTATTTTTTCTCCTTTTTATTTCGCTGGCCGGGGCTGCATCTTTAACAAGCAAGCAACACCACTCAACAGATCAGCCGGGACAAGAAGGTTTTTCGCATCTTGATCTTTCGTCTCTTCTTCCGCTTTACTTGGGAACGATAGTATTGAGTTTTGCATTGGTTGTGGGAGCCGGATATCTCTTAGGAAGAGCGTATGCAAGTGAAATTTCATTCAAAAAATCGATTGACGGGGTTGCACGAAACAATGTAAAAGAAGTTTATGAAAATATGCGGAATGCAATTATTCTCAATCCTGCAATCGAGAAATACCGAGCAAATTTTGCAGACGTGAATCTCATAATTGCCAATAACATTGCATCAAAAGCAACTGCAACAAAGGATAATCCAAATCCACAGGCATTAACCGAACAGGAACGCCAGACCGTTAGCCAAGCAATTCAGGCTGCCATTGAAGAAAGCAAGGCGACTGTTGCGTTAAACAGCCAGAAAGCTGAGAATTGGGTAACACTGGCAAGGATTTACCGGAACATTTTAGGGGTAGCGCAAGGAGCGGATGCCTGGACAACTTCTTCTTATCAGCGTGCAATTGTTCTTGATCCTCAAAACCCGACATATCGTATTGATTTAGGCGGAGTTTTGTATGGATTGAAAAATTATGATGAAGCTTTAAAACTGTTTGAACAAGCAGTTTCACTAAAACCAGATTTTCCCAATGCGCATTACAATCTTGCCTGGACAGCCTTTCAGAAACAGGATTATAAGCGCGCCGCACTTGAAATGCAGAATGTAGTTGCGCTCCTTGACTCAAAAAAACAGGAAGGTGACTACAAAAAGGCTCAGAAAGATCTCGAAGAGTTTAAAAAGATGCTGCCTCCAGAAGAAAGCGCTTCTCAGGAAGCACAGACGCAGCCGCAGGAGCTTGCTATTCCTACTCCTCCCCAGGAGATTAGTCCGAAGATTGAACTGCCAAAAACAGCCAGTCCGGAAGCTCAGTAGCCTTCAGGCTTAGCGTAAGAAGTCTTGCGGATTAAGCAGGGTGCCTCCCGAGCGGATCTCAAAATGAAGATGTGGTCCGGTTGACCTTCCAGTTGATCCAACATTTCCAATTTGTTGACCTTGGGTGACTGCCTGACCTGCGGAGACTCCGATTGCAGATAAATGACCGTATAAAGTTGTGTAACCGTTGGCATGGTCGATAACAATATGGCACCCATATCCGTATTGCAAACATCCGGCAAATGTGACAGTACCGGTATCTGATGCAAGAACCGGTGGCGCAGCATTATTTGCAATGTCTAGCGCCATGTGATACCAGGTAGGATATTGGGTAATTAACCCTGATGTCGGCCAGATGAACGAAGAAGAACCGCGGACTCCTGCCTGAATTGAAGCATAACTCGGTTTTAAGGCAAGATACTTCGGCTGTTCTTCTTCGATGACGCCGTCGGGAACAAAAAGCGTCTGGCCTGAACGCAGGGCGAAAGTGTCAATATCAAGGAAGTCGTTAAAGATAAAATTAACAATATTTTGCGGTGATGTTTTATATTTTTTTGCAATGGAGTAGATACTTTCACCGGAAACAACTTTGTGTACAACTCCGGTCACCGGTGGAATTTTAAGAGTCTGGCCCGGCATAATCGTATCATTTTTCAAGTTGTTTGCCCATTTGATGGTGTCAACAGAAATTCCATATCGTTTTCCGAGTGTTTCGAGTGTATCACCGGAAACAATTTTATGATCAATGATACGGTCACGCGGTTTGACTGAAATGGTTGTTGCAAGCCCGCTTTCATAGGGGTTATACGATACAACTGTAGCTTCGCTAAACTGCGGTTTGTACTCGGATTCAAACAGCCGGAGAAAGGAGTTATTTTCCGCGATGATTGGTCCACCGACTAACGCTGCGCCAACAAGAATAAAAAATGAGGTATTGAGGAAAGACGATGAGTATTTTCCCCTTTTCACAATCAAAAAGGCGACAACAACATCCTTGAACCCTTCAAAGATTTTTCCGAGTCGGACGAGTCGAAGAAACAGGTAGGTTCGAAAGAAACCGATAAACTCAATAATTTCCTGCATAAGCAATAATTATACCATTTTGGCGCGTAGGGGAAAATGGGTGAAGCTAATTAATAATCAGCCAGTTAAACTGGAGGTCTTGAATTTGTATGGAGCCAATAGACACTGAGAAATATCCTATTGCTTTTTTTACGACCGTAAGTTGACTGTTGACTGATTTTCCAACAGGAGTTAGGTAGATGAGCGAGTTTTCTGTGACTCGGTCATTGTAAATAATAATTTCTTTTGTATTTGCAGGCAAAATACTTGTTCCTGCGGACTCCGCATTTGTTTTTATCGCGGGTATTATTTCGTTATTTTCATTTCGTTGCCCTGAATCTGCAATAAAGGCAGAGTTTGTTGCGATTTGTTTAAAGGCAATACTGTTGAATTCTGCCGAACCTGAGGCGTCAATACTTGCGGTTTCATTGCCACTGGAGTCAACAATTTTTAATTTGGAGTTTGCGGTTTGAATAGGATTGAGAGTTTTTAGCTTAGAGTTGAGTTGTATGGCAATATCTTCTCCTTCGGTTAGTGGTTTTATCGCATTCGTTCTTACACCTGCTTGTGCGATAATTTCACCGGTTGTAGTGATGGTGCCGTTTTTTGCTATTACTACAGCTCCATCAAACATGGTAATTCGCTCAAGTGCCGATAATTTCAAGTCAGAGGAAAGTGACAGTATGCGATCATTTTGCAGAAATAACGTACCCGCAACGAGGGAGTTTGCGATGGAAAGATTGAATATATTAGTATTACCGGTTACGGTGAGTTGATTCGAGGTAATAGTGTTAAATTGTTGATTGTTTAAATCGGTGGTATTTGCAATATTGGTTTGTGTGGTAAGGTCGGGGAGTGGTGTATTTTTGATTTGGGCAAGCTGTTGTTGTATTTCATTGATGTCAGTTGACAGTTGTCGGTTTTCAGTTGTTAGCTGTTTAATATTTTCTGAGTGGATTTCTTTGGCGATTAATGTGCCTGATATAGATGCTTCGTTGCTGATGAATTGGTTACTGGTTACCTGGTTTGCAGCGAGAGAACCGGAAATAGAAGCTTCTTTAGCCGCAATGGTGCCACTGAAGGTTGCGTTGCCGGATGCATCGATTGAGGCGACGGTTCTGTTATTTAAGCCCGTTATAACTAGTTTTGAGAGAGCGTTTTTATCCTGACTACTAACGATTGGTTCCTGATTGCTATTTAGGTCAATGGCAATGTCTTTTTCTTGAGGCTTAATAACGTTTGTGGTAAGTTGCGCTGTTTCAACTACCGGAGATATTATTTTTTCACGAACGATAAGATTACCCACAGAAGCATCAATAGTTTGAAGACTGGATGTAGTTATTTGTTGTATATTTGTTGCAACAACTTGGGCATTTTGCACCGTGTCCAAAATAAATTGCTGGAGAGTTTTACCACCTATGGTGAGTGAGGTAACGGAAAGATCTGTAATCTGAGCAGAGTTGTGTACGATGAGTTTTTGAGTGGAAATAAGGCCGGCTTTTATATTTCCAACCACCAAATCAATATAAACTCCTATTTTTTCTGAAATATCAGAGTTGTTATATAAAGCAATCTGATATCTATTATTTTGTTCCTGCAAAGCTAAGTCATTTGGAGAGCTGATTTGAATGAGCGGTTCCATGTATCCCAGATTGATAAATAAGGTGATTGAACATACAGATGAACCGCATTTGTCCGACGACTCAAGAGCCTTTCCGACGATCGATCCTTTTTTAGTTGCTTTCATACCTACTCCGGGAATTTCGCTCGTTGTCACTGGGTCGCCTATGTTAATGACACCGTTGTTGTTGGTAACTTTTACAGGAACTCGTCCGTTGAGCGCAACAGTGGTTTCATACCCCTCAGTAATTTCTTCTCCAACAACAAATCCAGGTTGGGTAGTAACTACGCCCAATATACTCGTATCATAGGGTTTTTGAGAACGCATAGCTTTTTTGGGAGCATTTGGGTCTGAGACCAAAATTTCAGCGGGTTGCAGATCAGATTGATTTGATCCGATTGTCTCGGCATAATCTGCTCCTGACGCCTGATCGATCATAACACAAGCTACGGTATAGGTTCCGCCGGTTGCTTGCTGAACATACGAAGCATGATTGGTGTTGTCCCATTGGGGATAATAGCTATTTCCAGTGCTGCTTACTACATTAAAATATGAAGAACCTGCAGTGACACCGAATCCACCGTAGTAAGATAAAGCGTCGATAAGGCTTGCGCCCCGATATCTTCCTGAGCCGTATTCGCTTGTGCATTGGCTGTCTTTTGTTCCTGCACTTGCGGTATAAGCAACAGTTCCCCGGGTAAAAATCATTGGTGCGTCTTTTCTGATACACGCGACATATTGGCTTTCTGTTGTTGCACCGACAGCTTGGAGTTTGGCTGCGTCGGATTCTCCAGTTGCATAATCAGCTGAGTAGTTATATTTATTGGCAGCTTCCCCTGCGACGGTGAATTCCTGAAATCCAGTTGTTCTGGCAACACCTCCATTGCTATTCATAGCAACATCCTGAATCCGTGCAGCCTGGAATGCATTCCCAAAAGCGCTGGTACAGGCGCTGTCTTTTGTTGCATCAGATGCATTCACTGCTGCAGCCTGGGTATAGGTAAAGCGGAGGGGAAGACCGCGGTACATATATCCTTTAAAAGTGGTTGCAGTTGTGGCTAGTCCGCCAATATTTATGGAGTCAGCATTGGTTCCGCCGGTTCCAATATTGATTGTGTCTGTGTTGGTTCCTGTCCCAATATTTATTGTTCGTGTTGTATTTGCAGAACCGAGGTTTATTGTAGTTGCAGTGGAGTTTCCGAGATTTAACGTTCCCGCTGCGCCAGTGTCAATACCGTATGTTGAATCTACTGAAATATTACCGCTGGTAATTTGCAATTTTGCTAAGGATGGGTTTGTTGTTCCAATACCGACGTTACCATTGTAATCGATTACAAAGGGATCTGAGTCGGTATATGTTCCGTTGTCATTTACTCTGAGTGCGTAACCCCCTGAACCAGCTGTTGTCACATTAAGAGCAGTTCCGACGGCTGATGCGCCTGTTAGACCTACTTTCAAAACGTTTCCTGTTACTGCTGCATTGCTTCCTGAAGCAGTAAAGTTTGCCAGATCACCGGTAAGGCCGGTTGACGATGAGCTTAAGTAGAGGCCGGTTCCTGCTGCAAGGCCATTTGAAGTGATTCTCATTGCGTATCCTGCAGAAGTGTTAGCAGACGTTAGATTTAAAATAGTTCCCGTTCCTGTGGTACTCGTTCCAATGATATTCACAACATTGCCGGTAAATCCGGTGGTTACTCCTGATTGGGCAACATTCAGGAGAGTTGATGAAACCTGGCTTGCATTGGATGAGGTAATATTGACAAGTCCTCCGGTATTTGCGGTTGTGGTAAATGCAGCGTTTGAGGTGACAGAAAGGAGCCCTCCGGTTGTGTAATTGTCTGCAACGGTACTACTTGCCTTAAACAAAGATCCGGTGGTAATGGTTGAGGTGGCATGGCTTAAGTTCATTCCAATACCGGTGGTGAGACCATTGGCAGTTAGGTTAAATCCGTTGCCTGCGGTTGTATTTGCAGTAGTGAGATTTAAAATGGTTCCTGTTCCTGTGGTACTTGTTCCAATGATATTCACAACATTGCCGGTAAACCCAGTTGTAACTCCTGATTGGGCAACATTGAGAAGGGTTGATGAAACCTGGCTTGCATTGGATGAGGTAATATTGACAAGTCCTCCGGTATTTGCGGTTGTGGTAAATGCAGCGTTTGAGGTGACAGAAAGGAGCCCTCCGGTTGTGTAATTGTCTGCAACGGTACTACTTGCCTTAAACAAAGATCCGGTGGTAATGGTTGAGGTGGCATGGCTTAAGTTCATTCCAATACCGGTGGTGAGACCATTGGCAGTTAGGTTAAATCCGTTGCCTGCTGTTGTATTTGCCGTGGTGAGATTTAAAATAGTTCCCGTTCCTGTGGTACTCGTTCCAATGATATTCACAACATTGCCGGTAAATCCGGTGGTTACTCCTGATTGGGCAACATTCAGGAGAGTTGATGAAACCTGGCTTGCATTGGATGAGGTAATATTGACAAGTCCTCCGGTATTTGCGGTTGTGGTAAATGCAGCGTTTGAGGTGACAGAAAGGAGCCCTCCGGTTGTGTAATTGTCTGCAACGGTACTACTTGCCTTAAACAAAGATCCGGTGGTAATGGTTGAGGTGGCATGGCTTAAGTTCATTCCAATACCGGTGGTGAGACCATTGGCAGTTAGGTTAAATCCGTTGCCTGCTGTTGTATTTGCCGTGGTGAGATTTAAAATAGTTCCTGTTCCTGTTGTGCTAGTTCCGCTCATATTAACCATATTTCCGGTGAAACCCGTTGTAACCCCAGATTGGACGACGTTTAATAACGTTGCAGTTGTTTGCGATGCGTTTGCGTCGGTTATAGAAACAACGTTTCCCGTTGTAATCGAACTTACAACAGAGACTTTATCTCCGGGATTTGTTGTGCCGATACCGACATTGCCAGCGGTTGAGGATAAAATAACATTTCCAGAAGGATTGAGATAAAGCGGGTTATTATTATATACATTTATATTACCGTAGTTTCCTGATTTATAGTCCATATTGATCCATTCAGCGGTATCATTTTTATACACAACTAAACCATATGAGGATGAGGTTGGTTTGACAGAAAAATAGCCGTAAGATCCCTCTAGGTCAGCGTAATTTGAGTTAGCTGCATTTGAGAGACGAAGAACTCCCGCATCTTTTGACACATGTAATAATTGGCTAGGGCTCGTGGTTCCTACACCAATATATCCTGCTGTGCCTCCATTTCCACCCTGTAGCCATAATCCGTAAGTGTTTACGGTGCTGGAGTCAAGTGCGGGTCGAATATGTAAGTTACCGTTCCCTAATGTTTCAACAAGAGTTGGCCAAGTTCCATCAGTTCGTGAAAAGCGTAGACCATCGGATGAGTTTGAAATAAGATGTATTTTATTGACAGGGTTCGTTGTTCCAATTCCCAAATTTCCATTGTTGTTAAATCGAAATTTTTCAACAGAATTATTAGCAAAGATAAGATCAGAGTTTGTGTAATTGTATATTGAAGATATGTCCCACGGATTATATCCCGCAGTCTCAGATAACCGGAGGGTTCCTTTTACGTCAAGTTTTTGCCCAGGTTGTGTAGTTCCTATACCCACATTATCCGTTCCGGTTGTAAGGTAAACGTATGGATTGTTACGAGTCCAGGGACCACCTCCACCAGTTGCCATCTGGCCAAGGGTAACGAATTCGTCATTGGCAGATGCGCTCTCTCCACGTACACGTCCGTCGAAATAGGCGATAGTGGTTCCGGTTCCTCCACGGACGTCTAGTTTGTAGGCTGTTGTTGTTGTACCGATACCAACATTTCCCGAATCAACAGCCAACAAAGAAGAACCGGTAACTTTAAGCGAATAACCTCCAAAACTCCCTGTTCCTGCAGGGTCAATACCGTAATTCTGATTTGATGCGTCTGCTAAAAGCCCAGCTATAAGAGTTCCGCTGATATTGATATGTCCAGATTGTTGAGTACCGGGTGTGGTTGATTGCAGAGATACATAGCCCGTTGCTCCAGAAACACCACAGTTTCCGCTACTGTCACAGACTGTTCTATTTCCCCAGAATAAATTCCCAGACGGAGCACTTCCTGAAGTGGTGTTTAGAATGTCATTTACTCCGAGTGCAGCTCCTAGGCGGAGTGTTCCTTGTACATCAAGTTTTCCTCCTGGGCTGGTTGTTCCGATCCCGATACTGCCCCCGGAACTTATTGTCATATGTGCCGTGGTTCCTCCGTCTCCTGTAAAGTGAATATTTTTGCTTTGAGTCCGAATGACTAAATCGTTAGCACTTGCTCCGGTTACAAGGTTTCCCGCTGAGCCGGCGATTCCCCAGCGTGCATAAACAGTTCCACCCGTATCAGCAAGTTTATAGGTTGGGGATACACTTGTTGTTGCTCCCTGAAGTTGAATTCCATAGTCGTTTGTTGATGTCTTAACCGTGAAAAGGTCACCTGGATTCGTTGTCCCGATGCCGACGTTGCCACCGCCTCCGTTCAGAGAAATTGTTGTTCCTCCTGAAATATCAAGATAATTACCTCGAGAGCCATCTTCCCACAAGATTCTTGCTTCATTATTTGCTCCTCCTCCAATAAGGATTCCTTGTTGGGTGTTTGCTGGAGCAAACATCATCATATATTGATGATTACTGTTCTCCATTGATAATCCAACATTTGTAAGACCTGCAAATCCGGCTGATCCGTTTACCAGACTCAGTTTTTGAGTGGGATGTGTAGTTCCAATCCCTACATTTCCCGTTGTGTCCTGCAAGGTAATTCCTGTTGCCCACGTATCCAGTCCGGACTTGTATGCAAGTTTTAAAGGTCCATACTGAGAGCGTAAGACTCCTGTTTGTCCAATCGTAAGGTTGCCAGAAACAGTTGCGTTTCCTGATACATCCAGTTTTTCAAGGGGTAGCGTTGTCCCAATACCGACATTGCCAGTATTATCAATAGCCATTTTTGCCGCAGCAGTGTCACCTACAAAAAATTCAAGTTTAGCAGCACCTGCGCCACCTCCCGAAATAATACTGTCACCGGTGCTTGAGCTGAGGAGTAGTGCGCCACCATCATGGTTGGCAGGCAAACTATAAACAGCAGTTCCATTGGAGGTTAGCCCATATCGAGAATCAGTAGTATAACTTGATGTAATGTCACTATTATTTATTCTTAAAAAAGAACTTGCATCACTGCCAATTTGCAGTTGAGCTCCAGCAGTCGTTGTCCCAATCCCAATGTTACCACTAACAATCAGTGATCCAGCTCCCGGGTCTGTACCAACATAACTATTACCAAGTGATAGGCCACCAGCAGAACTTAACCTCATCTTTTCAGTTCCCCCGGTATATATTCTGTATGAACCACTGGTTGCTAAATACAAATATACTGAACTATTATCTAAACCAAGACTGAAATCTTGACTTGTTGATTGAATCCTTACATTGGGCAAATTACTCGTTTGATCAAACAGATTAATTGTTTTTCCTCCACCGAAAAATGCATTTGCTGCTGGGTTGGTTGTTCCAATCCCAATGTTTCCGTCACTTTTATTAAACAAACTTGATGTTGCTTGCCAGGATGAGCCGTTTCCGCGAAGTGTGTATCCTTCTGTTGCCCCAGGAATTGATCCTCCGGTTGAAAGCGGTGTGCCATTCCAGTAGAGCGATCCTGATACGTTATAGAGTTTGTCTGTGGTAACGCCGGGCGCGCTTGCCTGAGCGATTCGGATACGCGGGTTAGTCCCTGAAACATCCAGACCTTCTGCCGGATTGGTTGTACCAATGCCAACATTCCCCCCAACTTGCGTAAGAGCAGTGCTACTAAAGTAGGCTGTTGGGGCTGAGACCGAGCTGGTTGCGGTTGAGGGAGTAAATGAATCGGCGGTCACGCCTTCGTGGGTTATTACAATGTAAGCAGTGCCGGCAGTGGTACCTAAAGATCTCCGTAAACGAAGTGAAACAACTGCGTTATTTACTCTAATGTCCAAATCAACATCTTGACTACTATATGATCCTGTGTTTGAAATGGGAAGAGCAGTTACCCAGGTATTGTTTGGAGACTGGGCATACTGCACTGGAAGAATATAGTTTTTTGCTTGTGAATAACCACCAGAGGGAACAGTAACAGAAACCCAGAATGTGCCACCGCCGTTTGATAAGTTCCAACTTCCAATATCAACCTCATCATTTACGGTTGTAGGAATAGTTCTCGTTAATGAGCGGGTGAATGAGTTTGAGGTACGGAGATCTCCGCTTACATCAAGCGTAGCTATAGGATTTGTAGTGCCAATCCCCACATTTCCCGATATTGGGTTTAATAAAACTTCGCTTGTTGGTCCGGCAAGAACATATCCATATGAGCTTCCATTTGATCCCATGAGTCGAATACCGCCCAAACCAGCTCCGGTTTGACTGAATGAGCTTGCAGCATTTTGCGCCAGAGAAACACGGTTTGCGGTTTGATACCGGACGTTAAAAATTCCTCCGGACGAGTCATAAAGTGCATTTACACCTGCAGCTGAACCAACCTGCAGAAGATCCGATGGATTTGTAGTGCCAATGCCTACATTCCCGCCAAAATAGTTTGTACCATTGACAGAATACACACCATATGAAGTACCGGCGACACCGCTAAGGTCTGGAAGATATAGTCCATAAATATTTGTGTAGCGATTCGCATTATTAAAAACTCCTTTAAATAGATAGGTGTCGTTTGAAGTTACCTGAGAACTATAGTTTGCAATACTACTTTCAATACCGATAATGTTGCCATAGCCTCTTGAAGTATTATTTAAGGTAACAAATCCACGGATGGCAGTAAACGAGGCATTTAACCGTCTATTATTTCCCGTTTGGTCGTCAATACTACTTAATACTTCTAACCCGGTTGAATTACCTGTCTCCAGATCAGATTGTAATTGCCGGTTGTGCGCAATAGTTTGACTAATAACATTTCCATTACCGAAGTTAAACGTTTTTTCTAAAACCAATTGTGATCCTGGACTGGTTGATCCAATACCTACATTCCCTGTTTGAGTAATTATAAACGGGGAGGTATCAGATCCTAAGCCTGTTTCATCATCAACCCGGAATGCAGCTGCCCCATCTGTTCCTGCCTGGTAGATATTGAAGGTGGTGTCAGTTGCCACATCAGCAAGTGTTATGGATATGTTTCGTCCGGTTGTTGTAGTTATGGTATTGCCATTATCATAGGCATTCTGCAGAGTTATTCCTCCTCCGCCTGTACAGGTCACCACATTATTTGACCCATCCCGACACAGTGCTGTCCCTGTTCCAGATCCAATACCTGTCAGTGTTACCGTACTATCAGCATTGATACTATTTGCAAACAGATCCCACCGGTATGTAGAGTCTCCTAAATCCTGGTCTGCGGTTAAGGGAGCTATTGTTCCATTGACTCTTAATTTGTAGGATCCCGGATCTGTGGTGCCTATGCCGACGTTGCCATTTAAGATAGCAGACGTAGCGCCAGTTGGATCAACATAGTAATTAGTATTATCATAATCATAAAAAGCTGTAGCTCGAGTAGATCCATTTACATCAAGTTTGTAACCAGGACTAGTACTTCCAATTCCAACATTGCCATTGTCTTGAACTACCATTTGTATTTTTCCATTTGCCAGCGGAGTAGTATCACTTGACACAGCAAAAGCTAAAGAATCTCTATTAGTATAAGTACTATAGATTGCGCCACCTCTCCAAGTACCATCATAATATCTATTAAAAACAACGTTACCACCAATATCACCTGTATTTGGTCCATATGAATAAACGTGTAGTTTTCCTAATGGATTGGTTGTACCAATCCCCACATTTCCCGTTGTGTCCTGAAGAGTTAATCCGGTTGTCCATGCATTTAATGCTGACTTGTATGCTAGAGAAAGGGGACCGTATGCCGGTCTGATGGTTGATCCTTGTCCGACCGTTATATTTCCTGATGCTGATGCTGAGCCTACAATATCAAGTGCAACTTGCGGGATAGTTGTCCCAATTCCAACGTTGCCTCCACTAGTAATACGAACATACTCAGAGCCATTAGTTCCGAGTACTAGAGGCATACCTGACCCTGCCCAGAGAGCAGTAGTACTTGAACCAGTATATCCGACAGCTCCACCAGCTCCGACTGTTGTTCCTCCAAGGTAAGAACCAGCAGCGTTAAAATAAGCATAACTGCCTCCATCTGCAAAAACCTCACCAGCAGCTCTAATATCGTTTATAACATCAAGTTCATATCCTGACGTTATTGATGTTGTTCCGATACCGACGTTGCCAGATGCGCCTGCAAATAATGTCGGAGTAGAATCGGCAGTTGTTCCTCCAATCCCCACATTTCCTCCTGCTTTTAAAAATACATTCCACTGATTTGATGTTTGAAATCCAAGATCAGTTGCACTTGCATTTACAATTTTGTTTGATGTACCGGTAAATAGTATTGAACTACCTCCTGCAAGTGTCATGCTACCGTTTACATCTAGTGTTTGGGTTGGTCTTGTACTCCCAATCCCCACATTCCCCGTTGAGTCCTGAAGAGTTAACCCCGTTGTCCAAGCATTAAGGGCAGACTTGTAGGCAAGAGAGAGGGGACCGTATGCCGGTCTAATAGTTGATCCTTGTCCGACCGTTATATTTCCTGAAGCAGATGCATCTCCGGTAACATCAAGCTTTACTAAGGGAGCTGTTTTCCCAACCCCCACATTTCCACTTTGGTCAATGATAAACGGGGAGGTATCAGATCCTAAGCCCGTTTCATCATCAACTCGGAATGCAGCTGCCCCATCTGTCCCTGCCTGGTAGATATTGAAGGTGGTGTCAGTTGCAACATCAGCGAGTGTTATGGATATATTTCGTCCGGTTGTTGTAGTTATGGTATTGCCGTTATCATAGGCATTCTGCAGAGTTATTCCTCCTCCGCCTGTACAGGTCACCACATTATTTGACCCATCCCGACACAGTGCTGTCCCTGTTCCAGATCCAATACCTGTCAGTGTTACCGTACTATCAGCATTGATACTATTTGCAAACAGATCCCACCGGTATGTAGAGTCTCCTAAATCCTGGTCTGCGGTTAAGGGAGCTATTGTTCCATTGACTCTGAGCTTGTATGCTCCCGGGTCTGTGGTGCCTATGCCGACGTTGCCGGCTTTTACGGTTAGTGTTTCAGTATTATTTGAATACAGATGTAATGAACTGGTTGCACCACTTTGATATCCAATATACATATCTTTATCACTTGCATTCAAACTATTTCTGATAACCCGTAAATTTGCATACGAGTCGGTTGTAGATAAATCTAATCCTTCGGCAGCAGCAGCGGTGTTAATAACAAGTTTTGCAGTTGTCGGATTTGTTGAACCTATGCCGACGTTGCCGGTCTGCAAGATTGTCATTGCTTGTGTTCCGGCATAACCTGAGGTTCCACCAAGGCGAACATCGCCAGCTGTAGTGACATACAAAGGATTACGGGACCCTGTATTATCATAAATGTAAAAGTCAGCCGTCCCAGCTGCAGCGTAGTCAGTACCAAACTGCCATTTTTCAGTTCCATTTTGTCCTAAAACTATTTTTGCTTGTCTGTTTGATGAGTTATTTACAAAAAAACCAGCATATTGAGCAGAGCTGTCAAATCTTCCTACGAGTTCAGTTCCACTTGCAGCTGTACCTACAACGTGCAGTTTATTTTGTGGATTTGTTGTGCCAATACCAACAAAACCAGTTGTGTCCTGTAAGGTTAACCCCGTACTCCATGCATTCAGACCTGATTTGTAGGCAAGGTTAAGAGGACCGTACTGTGAGCGGAGTACTCCGGTTTGTCCGATCGTGAGATTTCCTGAGACTGATGCATTTCCTGATACATCAAGTTTCTCAAGGGGGATTGTAGTTCCGATACCAACATTATTTCCTGTTGTGATGTAAATATCAGAGTTTCCTCCATTAGCTCCTAATCCTAATGCAGCAGAAGAGGGAGCGCGAACTGTTACTTGTGTGGTATTTGAAGTTAAAGTACCAATTTTATTTGCACCAGTACCACCAAACTTAATATCTCCTGCAACATCAAGAAGCGCTGTTGGATTCGTACTCCCAATCCCCACATTCCCCGTTGAGTCCTGAAGAGTTAACCCCGTTGTCCAAGCATTAAGGGCAGACTTGTAGGCAAGAGAGAGGGGACCGTATGCCGGTCTAATAGTTGATCCTTGTCCGACCGTTATATTTCCTGAAGCAGATGCATCTCCGGTAACATCAAGCTTTACTAAGGGAGCTGTTTTCCCAACCCCCACATTTCCACTTTGGTCAATGATAAACGGGGAGGTATCAGATCCTAAGCCCGTTTCATCATCAACTCGGAATGCAGCTGCCCCATCTGTCCCTGCCTGGTAGATATTGAAGGTGGTGTCAGTTGCAACATCAGCGAGTGTTATGGATATATTTCGTCCGGTTGTTGTAGTTATGGTATTGCCGTTATCATAGGCATTCTGCAGAGTTATTCCTCCTCCGCCTGTACAGGTCACCACATTATTTGACCCATCCCGACACAGTGCTGTCCCTGTTCCAGATCCAATACCTGTCAGTGTTACCGTACTATCAGCATTGATACTATTTGCAAACAGATCCCACCGGTATGTAGAGTCTCCTAAATCCTGGTCTGCGGTTAAGGGAGCTATTGTTCCATTGACTCTGAGCTTGTATGCTCCCGGGTCTGTGGTGCCTATGCCGACGTTGCCGGAGGAGTTTGCAACTAGGATGTCTCCACCGGTTACGCCACTTGTGTTGAGTTCGAACAGATTACCTGATTGAGCAGCGCTATTTGAAATAGCAATTGTGTGCTGCCCCACTTCTAGTTTATTGTTTCCTGAACTATTTTGGAAAATCGCAGTGCTGACTGTGCTTGTTGGGGCTTTTCTGCGCAGAGGAAAAGCATTGTAGACAAAACTCACGTTCGCAGAGTTGCTAAGGGCTGAAGCTGAGTTTGTATCGTAAATTTGAATATCAGTTTGTGATGAGCCGGAAAATGTTGGCGTACCGAAAAAATAGTTACCGGAAAGTGTATATTTATTACTTGTGCTTGGTGTAAATGCACTCCAGTTTGCTGTACCAGCCACATAGTTACCAAAGAAAATGTCCCTTCCCGCTGAGGAACCGGTATGAGTAATACTTGATACACTGCTATTAAGGATATTGGCCCCCGCAGTAGTTCCGTTTATGGCAAGCTTCCCGCCAACAATTTCGCTCCCATTACCGAGGACTGTTAATGCGGTTAAATATGATGAACCTACATTTGATCCATCTAAGGTTGTATTATTGTCAGAAATAAAGCCAGTAGAAACACTGCCGGTACCACTCGGCGTGCGGAAGCCTAATCCAGTTGCGTATACACCTCTTGTGTTACTTGAAGAACCAGCGAGGTAAACATTGTGAAGAGCAATTTTTGATCCGGATGCTGAATCAATACTAATAAATCCATTTGAGGCGGGGGCAGGTAGATATATATCTTGGATGGTTACTCCAGTTACTGCGCTTGATGCTTTTAGACCATGCGATAATTGTGTTGTTGCTGATGATGTAATACCACCCGATCCTATTATAGTTATGTTACTTCTTAACTCCACATTGTCGGGTTCCGTAATGGTTCCCGGAACTAACTTAAATATGGCGGCACCACTTGTACCATTGAGCGCAGCGGTAAGAGAAGTAAAATCACCTTTACCGTTTGGATCAACAACGTATGTTTTTGTCCAACCGGTTGCCAAACCATTAAATGTTCCTAATCCAGAAACCTGTAACTTACTACTTGGACTTGTTGTTCCAATCCCCACATTTCCCGTTGTGTCCTGAAGAGTTAATCCGGTTGTCCATGCATTTAATGCTGACTTGTATGCTAGGGAAAGGGGGCCATATGCCGGTCTAATAGTTGATCCTTGTCCGACCGTGATATTTCCCGATGCTGAGGCGTCTCCTATAACATCGAGTGCGGTTTGGGGGTTTGTATTTGAAATACCCACGTTGCCGGTGTTTAGTATTGTCATTCGCTCCAAAAGTGATCCGTTATACGTTTTAAACCGTAATGTGCCCCCGTCTGAAGCGGAAAGAGTAATATCATCCGCCCCTGCGGATTGGATAATCACAGCTTTGGCGCTTGAGACCGTGAAATTAGCACTTGCATAGGTTGAGCGGATGCCTGGATTGGCAGCAGCAATTAGCATATCACCATCCCGATTGATAAACGGAATATTTGAGGTATTCTGACCAGGGGGCAAGCCTTGAAGTGTCTCAGCATTGATAGCATATCCTACGTTCGCAATTTGTTGGCGGGGTGTCATTTCACTTGGATCTGATCCGACTTTGACCCCGAGGTAAATAACCGGATTTTCAGTAAATACCGAATTTGCAATTCCGGTATTACAGCTTGGACCACTGTCATTTCCAATAAGATTGGAAAATATACCGTCCTGATCAGGGCTCGCTGTACAAACGCGGGTTGAACCTCCGAGCGGAGATCCGCCGGATGAAACCGTATAAAAGTTATAGGTAATGTCAATCGGCGCAACAATAGGGTTTCCGAGCGTATCAGTAAGGCGTCCTTGAAATGAAATAAAACGGGACGTTCCTGCTGTAACACCCGGGCCGGTGGGAATGGTGGAGTAAGCAAATGGCGTTGGGGCCTTGTTAAAGAAACGATTATATATACCGAATCCAAGAAAAGATATAAGTAAAACCATTAGACCAAGACCGACGTACTGACGGATCCCCAGATTAGCCATTGGCGATTTGCTATTAGCTGTTAGTTTGTTATGGAAAGAACTTTGCTGAAGGTTTAAACTCGTTTGTAAAGCGGAATTAATATGTTTAGCAATTTCTTCTTGTATCTGCTTAAACTGATTTATTTCTATATACCCTCTCTGGTGAGCCCATGAAATAAATTTATCCACAGAAGCCAACTTCCGTTGTATCTCAGCAGCGGTATACTCCTGCTTTTGAAGTGATTTAATATAAAACGAAACTGTGTTTTTTGTGATAGATTCCATACCTTCGAAATCAAAAAAAATCTAAGAAATCAAGTCCGAAGTGCTATTTTTCGACGGTAAACAAACCCTTTCTCACTCTGATCTGATACACCGTATTCAAGCCCTGAATCATATGGACTTCCGGAAAGGGATGGATCAGTTAATGATCTAAGTTGATTCAACAAGCTAAACAGAAAACTTAGAGATATGTTAAAGGGCAGTATTTTAGTTGGATTATTCATGGATTTATAATATGCCCCGATCATGAGACCGGGAATTAATAATAGAAAAAAACTCATCAATATCTGTCTTAGTTTGAGAGATAAGCTTGTCAGATTGATCTAATTTTGATTTACAATATTCAAGGTATGTGGGGAGAAAATTGGAAGAGGACAGCTTATTCGTTTGAAGTGATTGATTCGTATTGAACTGAATGTGTTTTGCAGGGCTTTCGGTCAACCAATTTTGCAAAATACAAAAGGAAAAAAACTTCCTTAGAGTGGAAAGTCTTCTTTGTAACGTTTTAATAGGAATATTGCTTTGTTGAAGCGCGAGGAAATAGGAGGCTATGTTGGATCGAGAAAAAGCCTCTTTGAAAGAAGTTTCTGACTGTAAAAGTTTTTGAGTATAAAGCCAACCGTAAAAGTGGCGAAGATCAGATAGGTAGTTTTTCAAAGTAATAGGAGTAAGATTTTTTGAAATAAGGAATTCCCGAAAACTAGCTTCAAGAAAAGAAAAATTATACGGGTTGTTCATATATCTTTAAGATATAACAATAGTAATAAGGATGTCAAGAGGTATTTTGCATATATTTTGATATAGTTATATGCTACAAACGTGAAAAACAAATTTAGGCCTGTAGTAGTATTTAATCAAATTAATTAAGATTACCGCAAAGAAAATTTAATTACCTTATTATATCAATATATATCAAGTAACTTATAATAATAACATAGCATAAGATTATAAGTATCTATTTATTTAATTACATTTAATTTCTCGGACACTATAAAATTAGCCTCATTTGTGTGGAACTTTTTATTAGATCTTTATGTCGACCTAAATCAAAAGATGATTTGTTATAGAGCTTAAATAAGCCTCACAGTTGTATTTTTGAGTTTCATTATTATCAATTCCATGTGGTGTTTGATAATTTTTCGTTTTACATTTTTAGATTGTCAGAACAGCAATCATATTTTACAGCTTGCTATTTTTTCAACTCTTTAGTACTGTAATACTATGAAGAAAGTGATTTTTTTTATTTTATTGTTTTTAACCGTCTTATTTTTCTTTGCTGGGTTATTCTTTTTCTATGAGGCACGTTTTTTTTCAAGTAGAGCAAGTGTCTCGAGAACTGCTTTTTCCGTGGATAATTCTTATGTTTTTGTTACTCCACTAAAAGCAAGTTCGTCGACACAGGAAAAAATTCGAATTACCGTATTTGTTCTTGATGACCAAGGTATGGGAGTTGGGCAAAAGACTGTCACACTTAGTCAGAATAGTTCGCTTCAGCTTGAATCATATCAGGTTAGCACTGACACACTCGGAAGAGCCGTGTTTGACGTTTCGTCAGGCAAAGCAGGGGAGTACTACCTCGATGTGTCTATTGACCAGATAAAACTCCCTCAAAAAGCTCACCTTTTATTTTATTAAAGCTCTTACAGAATTATTCAAAAGGGATTATTTTATGAGCGAATCAGCTTTTCCATTTTTTTAGTGGGGACCTTTCGATTTCCATAAGCTCAATATGTTCTACCATAAGTTCGTGTGAAGGACGGAGTGCAAGCGGATAATATCGCTTTGGAAACAGTCGGGGGAAGAGGTATTTAGCAATAACAAAAAGCACGATAGTAATAAGTTGACTGATAATTAAAAAATCAATAAAACGTCCCCTCAAAGCGTTCCAAAGGAAAGTAAACAGACGTAGTAAATATATCCAAAAAGGAAAGATAGTTAGGTGCAGTGTGTTGCTTTTTGGTGAAAGCGATTCTTGAAATACAGACTGTGTAAAAAGCCGGTAGTACTTTGCCTGTGATGAAGAAAGTGCTATGGAGTAAGATCCTTTTTCATCACTTTTTATTTGCAGTTTTGGCAGTGTTACTGCATAGGCTGGTTTGACAGGATTGAATGAGAGAAACTTTGCAGATTTATTCTCGTCTGTAAATAGTGATAGGGTAACATTCGTATTTGGAATCGTTTGGCCTGTGAGAACAGGTTCTTCACCAATAAACAAAGCTCCGTTATTTAAAGATACTGTTGGCGGGAGCAAAATAGGCCCGATATTTAGATTGTCTTGCTGAGGGATCGGAGGAATGCAGACAGGAGCGCTTAATCTCCCTTCCTCATCCTGAGCGAAGATGCAGATTTCCTGATGAAAGAGAGAAGCGGGTTTTCGCAAAAACAAAAAGTAACCTGTTGTATCGCTTTTCGTCTCATTCAGCATTCCGAGACTGCTCATCGTTACTCTTGCATTTGGTGAAGTATAGCCGTAAAGGCTAAAAAAATATTCGCCACCAATAAAGGCGGTTATGGAAACATCACGCGATACTGGCAGTAACACTGCATGGGTTTGAACAGGATACCAAAAAATGATTGAGAGTAAACTCAAAAAAAGGAGCGTACGTTTCATAAGCATTAAAACTTAGGAACAGCGGTATATTTGAGATTGTTGAAGTAATATCCGGCTGGTTGCGATCCGGGTATGTGAATGCGGTAGCAGACATAGACAGAGCTTCCGACTACAAGCCCTGTGTTATACATAACATCAGCGTTTGTAGCATACTTATCCTGCGAATTTTCCTGATCGGCAAAATGTTTTGTATTAAACGTACCGCCACTTGTATTGTATAAAAATCGGGCGTCTGTGCCTCCTCCAGAGACGTTTTCAAGCGAATATCCGAATCCATAGTCGGTTCCCGGAGTGTTTGTCCAGTCTGAGTAGGTTGTCCAGGTTGCCGAACCTTTGTTGTAGTCGCGAATACAAACGCCTCCTCCTGAATATGTGTATGGTTCGGCTGTTGGAGTTCCACCGGTGCAGGCATTTCCATCTTTACCCATCTGATCGTTTGCTTCTGCATACACATTGTAACCGGAAGGCGCATTGGTTGTTACCGTAAGTTGCTGTACTGCATTGTTTCGGTCAGCGGTATAGTTTGAAGTAAGTGTACCCCAGGGTACTGAAGTAGCAGTTGTGGTAATGCCGGCTGCAGAATGGGTAACACCACAGTAGTCTCCGCTTGTTGCAGCAACACCCGCAACAGTGAAAGACAGCGTTTCATCAATAGTTGCCGTAACAAGTACTCCTTCAACCGGTGCAGTGCGTACTGTTATATCGTCAACGATATTTCCAGTACCGTTTGCTGCATCATACGTTGATGCGCGTATTGTATATATATCCGCAAGCCCCCGGGTATGTCCGGTATAAAGCGGTGCGGGATTAATAAGTGGTTTTGCTGCATTTCCAATGACAAATGTTATGTTTGCTCCTGCAGGTAGGGCAGTAGCGCCAAGATTACAGGTAAAGCTGTGTGCAGCACCTCCGGTTCCTGTGGTAAATGTTCCTGCAGTAAACCCTCCGGGACAGGTGGTATTGGCGTTGGTCATGCCGTTTGTGTCAAAACCATTGGTGCTTATGGACGCAGTAGTATCAGGTACTCCGTCATTTCCGCCAGAGGAAGGAGCAGGAACTGATATTTTAATACTTCCGTTAGCAGGAATTGCTGAAGAAGTATAAAACCGTACGGTCAATGTGCCAGCTTGGGATGCAGTCATCACTGCGTCAGCTGCTGCCTGTGTGACTAAAGGATTTTTTAAGGTAAATGTAACCAGATCCGCTGCTACAGAAGCTACCTGATTGTAGTTGATTCCTGATCCGACCACAATATAATCGTTCGGAAACAGATTCCGGGTATCCAAATCTCCGTTATTTCCTGATGCTTTCACCGTAATGACTGACCCTCCAATATTTACTGTTGTATTTACCTGTGCATAGAATGACAGACGGGGGTTGGAAAGCGTTGCGGAAGCTGAGGAAAGGCCTGCAGCATCAACCTGAAATATGTTTTTCTTAAGAAGCAGAAATTTGTCTTTAAGTGGAGAAGGCACTTGATTATTAAGTAAGTTTAAAACAGAAATATCTGCAAGAAAACCAAGAATCAGAAAACAGTATATTATTCCTTTGAAAATACGATAATACTGTTTCATAGTACAAGGGTGCGCAAGGGAGAAGATTAACTGTCTTTTTTCTTAAGTTGTTCTTTAAGTTCTTCTATTTCCTTGCGTTCATGAGCAATCTCTTTTTCAAGGGCTTGTTCTTTTACAATTACACCCTTATAGATGTTGCGACCTAAAAGAACAAGGATAATGATGGCAAGCGTGATGACAGTTGCAACTTTCCACGGAAATACCCAGACATAAATCGATCGTTCCAGTACCTGACCCTTTTCCCCATAGGAGGCGGTAAGATTGATTTTATACTTTCCGATCATCCATTTCGTGCCAACCGCATTTTGGAATACCCGAGAGCTGTCAGGAAAAATGTTTTCTTCGCGAAGCGGAACCTGCTGAGTTTTTGAACCAAGCATGTTGGAAAGCGTGAGTATTCCCCGTGGTCGGATATGGTAGTCTCCTCGGTTTAGAACTTCGGAGGTTACTGCAATCGGTCCGTATTCATAAAAAGAAGGAGCAAATAGATTTGAGATAAGCGCATTTTCACTGATAGGACCAGCTACACGAATGTAAAGAAGTGATGCGATGCGCGGTGCAACTCCCTGAATGTTTCCTTCTGGTCCGACCTGCGGAGTTCCGATTGACGGTTCAAAGTATACTGCCACATATCTTCCTCCTGGTCGTGCGTCTTTTGGAACGTCAATACTCCCGGTAATAATTACTCGGTCGTTTGGTGCTATTGCGGTTTGATCAAGAGAAAGTGCTATCCATTTTGATGCTGCGTATTTTGGATTCGCAAGTGCAGCATCGTCGATGATTCGGGGGGATCCGTCGTTTGTTCCGACAACAAAGTCAGCGGTCTTAACCACTCCGTTTAAGGTAATTTCGCTTTGATTATAGAATTTAACGGCAAAGCTTGCAGATTCGCCCGGATTGATTGTAATTTGCTGGCGTGCGGGGCCGACTGTTAATGGGAGGGTTGACTGTGCATGGGTGAATGGTGAAAAAACACTCCATAAAAGAACAAAGGTAATCACAACAAATGTGATTCTTATTTTATTGTAGTGTTTTTTCATATGATATTCACTATATGTAAATTATTAAAACTTTGCAACTGCGGTATACTTTAGGTTATTAAAGTAGTAGCCTGCGGGTTGTGTACCTGGTACGTGAATTCGATAGCAGACATAAACAGAGCTACCACTAACCGGGCCAGTGTTATACATCAGATCTGCATTTGCTGCATATTTATCTTCGGAAGATTCCTGATCAGCGAATTGTTTGGCGCTGAACGTTCGGCTTGATTCATTATAAAGAAACCGCGCATCGGTTCCGGTTGCATTTGCAAGCGAGTAACCGAAACCGTAGTTTGATCCGGGGGTTGTGCCCCAGTCAGTAGATGTTGTATGTGTTGCGCTGTTTGCATAGTCTCTTATACAGGTTCCAGCGCTAAAGGTATACTCTCCAGCAGAGGGGGTTGCACCGGTACAGACGTTACCGTCTTTTCCCATCTGGTCATTTTCCTCAGCATAAACATTATAGCCCGAAGGCGCATTTGTTGTTACCGTAAGCTGTTGCGCTGCATTATTTGTGCCGGCAGTGTAGTTTGAGTTAATAATTCCCCAAGGAACTGCGGTAGCTGTGGTTGTTAGGTTTGAAGCCATACCACACCGGGTTCCTGAACCCAAACCAGCGACAGTGAACGAGAGGGTTTCATCAACTGTTGCAGTGACGAGTACGCCTTCGACGGGAGCAACGCGCATGTCAACATCTTCAACTTTGTTTCCGGTTCCATTCGCAGCGTCATAGGTGACTGCCTGTATTGTATATATATCCGCAAGCCCCCGGGTATGTCCGGTATAAAGCGGTGCGGGATTAATAAGTGGTTTTGCTGCATTTCCAATGACAAATGTTATGTTTGCTCCTGCAGGTAGGGCAGTAGCGCCAAGATTACAGGTAAAGCTGTGTGCAGCACCTCCGGTTCCTGTGGTAAATGTTCCTGCAGTAAACCCTCCGGGACAGGTGGTATTGGCGTTGGTCATGCCGTTTGTGTCAAAACCATTGGTGCTTATGGACGCAGTAGTATCAGGTACTCCGTCATTTCCGCCAGAGGAAGGAGCAGGAACTGATATTTTAATACTTCCGTTAGCAGGAATTGCTGAAGAAGTATAAAACCGTACGGTCAATGTGCCAGCTTGGGATGCAGTCATCACTGCGTCAGCTGCTGCCTGTGTGACTAAAGGATTTTTTAAGGTAAATGTAACCAGATCCGCTGCTACAGAAGCTACCTGATTGTAGTTGATTCCTGATCCGACCACAATATAATCGTTCGGAAACAGATTCCGGGTATCCAAATCTCCGTTATTTCCTGATGCTTTCACCGTAATGACTGACCCTCCAATATTTACTGTTGTATTTACCTGTGCATAGAATGACAGACGGGGGTTGGAAAGCGTTGCGGAAGCTGAGGAAAGGCCTGCGCTATCAATCTGAGAAGGTTGAAAAAGGGAAAGCGAAGAAAGGTCGATTTGCTTCGAAGTACCGGGAAGGTTGATCGGTTTGCCTAAAGGTGTAAATGATAGACAAATCTGAAAAACAACAAAAAAAATAATGACAATCTGAGCACATTTTTTTAATCTCATATAGATTACTTTGTATTAGTATAAAAAGAAATAATTACTATTAATCTAAATTATTATGTAATAGTTGTCAAGAGCAATATTCAGGAAAAAAATCCGAAATACTGAATACTAAATCTGCATATGCTTATTGTAATTTTTTTCACTCTTGACATATTTTTTTCCGTCTGTTAGAGTTAGCTTTTATGGCAGTAAAAGATAGACGAACGAAAATATTACTTTCTCTTTTTCTTCTTTCAGACGTATCTTTTTCACCAGTTATTCTGGATGAAAAAGTACAGACGGTTTTTGATTTTTCTTTAAATCAGAAAACCCGAACAACGTTAACACAGCTTGTTAAAGAGGCGTGTATTGAAAAGACACAAGATGGCGATAATACAACCTGTAACTTAACTGAAAAAGGCTTCCATGAGCTAAGCTTAGAGTTTCCCTCCTTTCGATTTTTAAAAAATAAGTGGGATCAAAAATGGAGAGTAATTTCTTACGAAATTCCGGAAAGTAAGCGTGAGATTCGCGACCGGCTTCGTCGTGAAATGCAGGGTTGGGGACTTGGCCCGTGGCACCGTTCATTTTGGCTAACTCCTCATCCGGTTATTCCTGAGCTTAACAAACTTGTATCAGGGAGAGTTGAAGAACAGTATATCCAGGCTTTTGAATCGGATCATGTATTTGGAGACAAGAATCTTTTGATTGAAAAGGTATGGGGGAAAACAGGGTTGGATAAACGATATCGGGAAATGTTTAAACAATGGCACGATATCTTATCGCACGACGGGGAAAAAAACGAAAAACTGATGAAAGTAGTAGACTGCTACATTCCGCTTCTTCGTGATGACCCGGGTCTGCCAGAAGAGCTTATCGGAAAAAATTGGATAGGATTTGAAGCCCTCAACATTTTTAAAGAAATCAGAAGCATCCTACTTTCATAATTAAAGGCAAAGGTCAAAGGTTATAAGTCAAAAATTCAGGTTAAAAAATAAAAAGTAGGTTCTTCATATTATTAACTTTCACTTTTGCCTTTTTGAATTTTGACTTCTTACTTAAAAATCAATTACAATATCTCCTTCCTGGTCTGTTCTGCGGACTGGAACATGCAGGGCTTCAAATAGTTCTAAAATCTGAGAGTTAGGATGTCCGTAACGGTTATCCTTTCCAACGCTTATCACTGCCAACGTTGGTTCTGCCAATTGCAAAAATTGGCGACTTGTTCCGTTTTTTGAGCCGTGATGAGCTACTTTCAGAATACTGTGTTTTACGCCCGGGTATTTTGAGATGAAAGATAGAGTATCTGATGAGTTATCTCCGGTAAAGAGTACTGAACTGTTTCTGTGTTGAAATAATACAGCCGAAGAGTAAAGATTTTTGTCTGAGCTGGGTATGAGTTGATTCCCCTGCGCGCTAACGAGGTAACCAGGGGGCCAGAGAAACGTAAATACAGAGTCGTGAATAACAATCCTATCTCCTTTACGCATAATGGCAACCGATATTGTTGGTGAATTCGATCTGATCGAGTTTAGTAGTACATTGTACTCCGATGCCTTCTCACTTATATATACATAATTTATATGATATCGTTTTCCAATAGTATACAAACCGCCGACGTGATCTTTTTGAGGATGAGAAAGTATAACTGCTTCGATTGTCCGATCGTAAAACGGCATATGCCTTCCTAAACAGTTGAGCATTTGTGAGTTTTCAGGACCGGTATCAATAAGAACGTCAACGGTATTATGAATTCTCACATATGCTCCGTCTCCCTGACCTACATCACAAAATATCACGGTCGAATTTTTATGAAAAATTAAGATAACAACGTACACACAGACGATCAAACCCGCAATAAAGAACGATATAATAAGTCCGCGAGTCGAAATGGGATTGTGCATAAACTTAAAACTGAATTTGAGCGAATGGAATTTGAGACAACAATTCAACAATCCAGATAAAATAAGTAAGAAGTCCGAATGAAAGATATGCGGGTGGGATTCCGAATGAAAAATGAACTGAACCGAGAACCGACATACATATCCCAAGAATCATAATCGGGGTGATAGTCCATGATACAAGCAGGTTGGCCAAAAGCGAAATGAGGGAAATCTTTCTAAACGCAAAAAATAAAATCGGTGTGGTGAATAACTGTGCCGCACAGGATACACGAATATTTTCCTGGAGTGTAGAAAAGAGCACCGATTGAGGCTTATTATTTGATTGTTTTCTCCCGAATAGAATAATTCCCAGGGTCGCTGAAACAGAAAGTTGGAATGAGAGAGTTTTGAGCCACTGGGGAAAAAATACCGCAATACATAAACAAGAAAGCAAAAGAGCCCAAAGCGCAGTATATTGTCTACCGGTTAATATGGCAATATATGAAAGTATTCCCATGCAGGCTGCCCGAACGAGCGGAGGTTGAGGTCCGACAAAATACACGAATAATACAATGCACCCGATACTGAAACATACTGAGAGTTTTTTTCCGAGAAACTGGCTTATTGCTCCGGCCAGATAGCCGAGAATGGTAATGTTGGTTCCTGACAGCACCACAACATGCATAAGACCAACAATTCGCAGTTTTTGCACAAAAGTCGTTTGAGTATAGAGAGGAATACCAAACAGAATTCCGTTGAGGAGTGACGCATGCGGTTCGGGAAGATAGCTGTTGACAAGCGAAACAACCTGATCAAGCGAAATCATGGGTTACTCAGCAACAAATCCTTGTATTTTTTCAAACACCGTTTTTGTAACCGATTTTTTGGTAATAAGATCCTGAACTGAGGTGTACGGTCTATTGCTAATTATTTTTTGCGCCGTCGCTTCACCAACGCCGGGCAGGATCTGAAGCTCTTCTGCAGAAGCGGTGTTTATCGATAGTTTTTCTTGTTGAGCTGACTGTTGTGTTGGAACGGGATTTGCATATTCAAGACTTCTTTGCGGTTCAATGAAGTATGATTGATTGACTTCCCAAATCGATGGAATATGGATTTTTTGCTGGTCAAATACATATCGGGCTAAATTCATATTTCGGGCAATAAATGCTTTGTCTGCTTCCTCAGAAAATCCTCCTGCCTTTTGTACTGCATCCCGAAGTCTTTGAGAGCATTGGATAACATATACGTCCGGCTGTAATACAGCGCCGGAAACATCCACAACACAGGTTGATGATGTATCCTGTAGAGTTGAGCGGTTTTGAGTTTTTAGGGTTTTAATAACCGGAGGATTTCTGTGTAGTTCACTGTAGGAAAAAACCGCCAGACCTGATGCGATAACAATCAGGGCCGTTTCAATGCCGAATTTTTTCAGAAACGGAATGAGCGATTCTATAAATCCGTTCATAAAATTGAGCATATATGAATACGCGGTATTGGTGCAATGGAGTATAAGCGACAAAAATTACATAAGAAAGCAACAGGGAGATCTTCACAACTGATTATTAGATAAGCGGGGCGGATGAGGCGGTTTGCGACTGAATACATTTCGCAGTAGAACTCCCAGAGTTATCAAGCTGGTGAGGACTACTGCACTTAAGACCTTAAACGGTATTCCAACCATAGGAATTTCTGCAGAAAGAGCAGGGTTAGTTTCTGAGAGTTTGACTGAGGCTATAATACGATATGGCCCGATGAAGAAACCCGAAAAAATACAATCAGGAGTACAGTTTAGTTTTCTTTCTGACTGTGAAAGGACGTTTTGGGGAACAATACTTCGTTTGAGTGTATCACCGGACCAGCCTTGAAGGGACAAGGTTCCTTCCGGCTTAAAAAGATTATTTCCGTTGTTCCGTATGGTCAAAGAAACGGGAATTTTATCAGAACTATCGATGATATGGTAGGTTTTGTTTTGAAAAGTTATTTGAAACCGAGACGGAATATGAAGTGAAGCAATATCGCCTTTGATCTGAACTTTGCCGGATTCAGTAACGGTTACGAGAAGGGGAGATCCGATACTGGCTTTTGCGGTTGATCCGGATGAACCGTTTACACCCGGACTGGACTCTGTTTCCGCAAGAAACACATAATAATAATCGTCTTCCGGAGTCCCTTCAGGAATTCGCATGCGTACAACTGCCTGTTGTGCTGCACCGGAGCGCATGAGCAGGGGTTGGTCGAATTGCAGATTCGCATTATCAAGAGAAAATCGCACCGGTCCTTCCAGATCATCCGAAATGGTGAGCGCTCCGTTTTGACCCTGCGGGGAGAATGTCCGAATTTTCATGCGTACGGTAACCGGGTCGCCGGAATTTGTTACGGTATAAGCTATGACGATAGTCTTTCCCGGTTTGATAACTGCCTCAACAATCGGCGGATTCATGGAAAGTGTTACTTGCTGAGCATGCGCGTTTTTAACATGCCCTGATATAACTGTTGTAACAACTATAAAAGTTAAAACTATTATTTGTTTTCTCATGTTAAAAACTCGGGGTTGCAACAAAATGGACAACAGTTTGATAGCTTCCAGCAGGCTGGAGCGGTGATATATTTGCTTTAAAAGTGAGTGTGGATTGATGGGTGATACTCCGGGGAATACCGGTCAGACTCGGCGCTGAGGTTGGAGTTGGATTCGGGGTTGGCGTGAGGTCAAGAGTGACATTTGTACTTTGCATAATTATCGCAGGAGGTTCTGATGCACTGGCATCCGGAAAAGGCCGGTAGTATGTGTTATCAATAAAATCAGAGGTAATATCATCATTACTCATGGTATACCCGAATCCGTATGCAGAGGTTGATGTCCACGGTTTTGCAAGTGTTTCATTACATGTGTTAGCGCCTCCGTCACAGACGGTGTCTGCAATTGAGCCCCCTGAAAGTTTCATAAGCGGGGTTTCCTCCTGAGCGGTAACAATATACTGTCCTGCTCCTCCGAATGAGACGGTGAGTGTTATTGGTGTTGTTGCCGGTGTGTTTGGGAGCAGTGTTCCAAGATCCGCGGTTATGTTTGAGAGGGAAAAGGTAAACGGAATTTTTGAATAGATATACTGAAAACCCGCCTTGACAACATATCCTTCTGACTGAAACTGGCCCGCTGCAGTTTGACCGATGGTTGAAGAAAGCGTGTAGGTGCTGTCAACAGGGTCAGTCATGGTGGAACTGCCGATGTTCACATTTCCGAACTGGATTTTATACAGCGAGGAGTCCATATCTCCTGCGTAAGAGCGACTGAAGGAAAGCAAGCAGGGAATAAAAAGGAAGGAAAAAAAAAGAGCAAAAAAGATGCGCATTATTTTGGATTATTATTTTCAAATGTATCAATAAGTTGTTCGATGTTGCGGATATGTCTGCGGATAGTGTGAAGATCGTGATCTCCGAGAAAGTTATCCACTGCCTCACGCATTGATTTAAGTTGGTTTTTGATCATCAGCGATAAAAACAGAAAGGTATTTTCAGTATTTTGACCGAGTGTTTTTTCTAAATTGTTAATTTTTTGTTCTTTCCTTTGAATTCTCATATGTTCTTTTCCCATAAAAAGGGCAAACGGGGTGAGAAATGCGAGTGAGAATGCAGGGAGGAGGTGTTGTATCGGGCTTTTAGCCGGAAAATTAAGAATAAAAAAAACAATAAGGGTCAGTGATGTAGTAACCGCAATAACCGGTTCCAAAAGGAGAGTAAGCGAAAAAATCAGAAAGTAGAGAAGGAAAAAAAACGAAGACTCAAGCCCGCCGGTTGTGTTGATTACAAAAAGAATAACAAGGGTGAAAATTACCGACTCGATCAAGCGGGATGCGCGTGCCCGAATATACTTCCGGCTTAAAAAAAGAACAAGAAAAAGGAGCGCAATAATCTGCAGGTCATAGTGTGCAAGCGGAGTTTTTGGAAGGACAAAACCAACTGCAATGGAAATAATAAGGACGAGTGAATGGACAACTTCCGGTAGCATAGTATTACTATAGCAAAAAAAAGATAGACGATCGCAAGGAAAGAGCGGAAGGAATAATAATTCGAGTAGGTTTAAGGTTGAAAAACACTGAGAGCATTTGGTCTTGGCGCATAGGTAAATTCGATCGGCCAGATCATTCGTCTACCTTGAGCATTAACGCGTACAAATTGCTCTTGCACATCTTGAAACAAGCCCCAAATATCAATATGACAATTGTATACCCGTGTTCCAACGGGTAATAAGGAGTGGTCTTTGAGATAAGTGAGGAGAGGTAAATGACTCTGAGGCGTCTTGCCTAGATGGACATTCATTGTTGCTGACTCTTTAAGTTGAGTTGTCATAAAAGTGAAAGATTTTTGAAGTATAGTACAAAAACTATTAAAAATCAACGGACGTTATATTTATCTCTTAGACAATATATCTGAAATAACCGGCATAACTGAAGCGGTTAAGACTTCTTCGCAATGGTGTGGATCAAAGTCATGGCCGTTTGCTCCGCGGGGGTCAATATCATGATAAAAAATCGTCGATCCTGGCGTTACCCTTTGTAAAACAGCAGGGACTTCATCATAGCGGATAAGAGTATCACGAGGAGAGCGCAGGACATGGATCGGAACAGGATGCGTAAACGGTTCAACTGGAGCGCTAAGTGTTTCGTAAATTGCGCTTGCGACTTTTTCTGGATCAAACGCTTTTCCTGACAAACCAAACCGGTCTATAAGTAATTCTTGTTGAGTTATCCCTAAAGAATTTGCAAGGGTGAAAAGCGTTTCTTTGGAAATCGACAGATGGTTTGGACAGGGCGTGATGAGGACAGGATGAATACGCGGTCCAAAGACAGGTCCTTCAGAAAGAAAATGCGAGATTATACTTCCTGCAAATGAAAATCCCATAAGAACTACATCAGAAACTCCGTAATCCAACGTTAATTTTTCCATGAGCTTTTTCAGTTCCGCAGTACAGCCAGTATAGGAAAAAGGGTTGTGGGTGGACTCTGCTGAAACAGAATGAAATCCGGGAAGCCAGGCATATTTTGTTGGGCCCTTCGCATATTTCTCAAAGTCGCGCCGGATTTTAGCATATTAAGACCGGGTAATACAACAACACACTTGCCTTTTCCATCGCTTTGGGTTTCTATGTGATAGCGGTATTGGGGAGACGGGGAAAACGCGAGCTCAACACAATTATGCTTCGGCGGTACTTCAGCCATAAGAATACTCGTATCATACCAGATGAATGATTTCAATGAAGAACTATTTATTTTCTGTTACAATACCATATGCAAAACCCGCAAAAACCGACCATTCCCGCGAATTTTGCCAATACGATTGTTGATGAGCTGAAAAAAGTCACCTGGCCGACAAAGCAAAATACTATCCGCTTGACAACGGTTGTTATCGCAATATCCTTGATAATCGGATTATATATCGGTATAATAGATGTCTTGTTGGCAAAAGGTTTGGAACTCATGACAAAGTTCAAATAACCTTTCATTCACATTTTTTTATGCAACCGACTGATGTCGCAAAAGAACAAAAAGAGGCTTTGAAAACAGTTCCCGCTGTAGGGAATGAGGCAAAATGGTATGTGATTCATATTCAGACCGGATATGAGAACAAAGTGAAGCAGGCGCTTGAACAGCGTGTGAAAAGTCTTGGTGTGGAAGACCGCATTTTTGATGTTATCATCCCTATGCGTGAGGTTGTGGTAATCAAAAAAGGGAAAAAAGCAAAGGCGGTTGAAAAAGTTTTCCCCGGTTATGTACTTATCCGAATGATTCTTGATGATGATTCATGGCTTGTTGTACGAACCACCGAAGGAGTAACCGGATTTGTGGGTGCAGGACTCAAACCAACCCCCATTTCAAATAAAGAAGTCGATGCGATTATGAAGTTTGTCCAACAGGAACAGCCGAAGTTTAAAGCGAAGTTTTCAGTCGGCGAGGCGGTCAAAATAACTCAAGGGCCGTTTGCGGATTTTCTGGGAACCATTCAGTCAATTGATGAAGAACGGGGGAAAGTACATGTGCTTGTTTCAATCTTTGACCGTGAAACACCGGTTGAACTTGATTTTTTACAGGTTGCAAAGTTATAACAGTTATAAGGATACAGATATATGGCCAAAAAAGTAAAAACACTGATTAAACTCAATCTTCCTGCAGGTGAGGCGACACCTGCTCCTCCGGTTGGTCCTGCATTGGGTCAGCATGGCGTGCCGATTATGGAATTTATCAAGGAATATAACGCCCGGACTGCAAAACAGAAAGGTGAGATCATTCCTGCAGTAATAACCGTGTATGAAGATAGAAGTTTCACATTTATCACAAAACTTCCTCCGGTTTCTGCGATGATCAAGAAAAAAACCGGTTTGAAGCTTGGTTCAGGAAAACCAAACACGGAAAAGGTGGGAAAACTGACCCAGCAGCAGGTTGAAGAAATTGCAAAAGCGAAACTTGCGGATATGAATACTGACAATATAGATATGGCTAAACGGGTTGTCGCAGGTACTGCAAGAAGTATGGGAGTGGATGTAGAATAAACGTTTGACATTCAATGTATTGCTCCGGTGGGTTCCCGCCCTTCGGGCTTCCCAAGTCGCATACATTGAACGTCTTCACTTAATTTAATAGTTATTTGTATATTATGGGAAAGATGAAACATCGGACGCTTGGGCTTGAAGAAGTTGAACAGGAGCAAAAAAAAGAGCAAAAACGGAAATCCGAAGAAAAAAAAATAGTGGCAAAAGAAGAACCTTCTTCAAAAGTAGAAGAGGCTGAAACTAAGGTTGATAAAAAAACAAAAAAAACAGAAAAAAAGGAAAAAAAAGCAGTAAAACGGTTGCGGGGATTGCAGTACAAAGAAGCTAAAAAAAACGTCGATTCCAAAAAAGTATATTCGATAGAGTCCGCAGTGCAGCTTATTAAAAAAATTGCATACGCAAAATTCAATGAAGCGGTTGAGTTGCATTTAAATGTTGACAGTACCGGGCTAAAAGGTGAGGTGGAACTGCCACACTCTATCGGAAAATCCGTACGGGTTGCGGTGGTCGACGATGCGCTTCTTGATAAAATTGCAGCAGGAAAAATTGAGTTTGACATGCTGGTGACTCATCCGTCATTCATGCCGAAGCTCGCTCGTTTTGCTAAAGTGCTTGGTCCGAAAGGTTTAATGCCGAATCCTAAGAACGGAACCATATCACCGAAACCAGAGGATGTAGTAAAGAAATTTTCAAAAGGCGTGCTTCGGTGGAAGACTGAGCCGAAGTTTCCGCTGATCCATCAAATGGTGGGCAGGGTTCAGTTTGAAGACAAACAGCTTGTAGAAAACATTTCCACTTTTTTTGCGGTTGTGGGAAAAGCTCATATTCTATCTGCTTTTTTGAAATCAACCATGGGTCCAGCGGTAAGAATTGAGGTTACTTGAACTTATTTTTGGCAACCTGAACAACAAGGTCAGCTGCGGAGTCAATCTTCATATTCTGTCCTGTTTTAATGACGAGATCAAAGTTGTTTATATCATTGTGATCATGTTTGAAAACAGTCCTAATATAGTTATGTCGTTCTTCATCAGACTCAATTATGTGTTTTTCGGCTTCTTTTCGGGTTAATTTATCATATTTCATAAGTGATTTTATCCGGTTTTTAACATTCGAAATAACTCTGATTTTTAAGGCGTTCGGAAAGAGAAAGTGGGCTCCCCGTCCGATGATTATTGCATACCCGCGGGTACCGATATAAGAGAGCGTATGGAGCAAAAGCCGGTTATATGCAGTGAGGTTCATAAACCGTTTACCGAGTGCGTTAAATACGAGTTCATCAATCACTGTTTTTCTCCGACCGTCAACTTCTTCAACAATTTCTTTGTTTACTTTTGCAGCCTTTGCTATTTCATCGATAATCTCTTTATGAAATACTTTCCAGTCCGGACCCAGCCTTTTAGCAACGATATCAGCGATGACTTTGCCTCCTGCGCCCATCTGCCGTGAAATAGTAATGAGAGGGCGGTTATTTGATCTTTCAATCGGTTTAGCACCAAATACATGTTTATAGTAGAGTTCGAAGTTTTTGTTAACAAGCTCAAAAAACTGTTTCATATCGCTTGGTTCTCAATTATACAATCCATATTTTTGATTTACAACCGGAGCATTTCTTTGAAGTCTGGGTTATCCGGAAACTGTATTCTGGCTTTTTCTTCAAGTAATTTTGCCTTTTTTGTTTCCCCGGTTTTTTGATACAGCTCAATGAGCGGATAGTAGGAGAAGATGAAACTCGGATTTATGTCGATTGCTTTTTGAAAAAACAGTTTTGCTTTGGCAAGATCCCCGAGACCAAGGTAGCTGTTTGCGCTGTTGTGATAGAGATTTGGCACGTGTTTATCAAGGTTTATTCCCTTTTGATATGTAGTAATTGCTTCTTGGAAGAGCCCTTTTTGTGCGTATTCCATTCCAAGGTTATTGATAATGCGGATACTTTTTGGTGCCCGGATAAGGGTTTGTTCATAAAAACGGATATTATCAATCCAGTCGTATTGGCGTATGTACGAACGTGCTAAAAATAAAATTGTAATTATTGATAAAGCGGTTATAAAGACTTTTCTTGGCAAATACTGAAATAGCAATGAGATAATACATCCCCAGAAAAAAAGAAGAGGGACGTAAAGATAATGTTCATAAAATATACCGTTTAGTAACGTAATACCGGTAAACGGCAGCATACAGGTGAGAAAGGAAAGAAAGAAAAAAAAGAGTATGCTTCTGTTTTTCTTTATAACAGTTATTACCGTTATTACAGTTATAATAGTGATCGTAAATATTGCAGTCCAAATGGTAAATAGAGAAGGTAATACCGTCAAAGAAAAGTCACGTTCCATATACAGATCTTTAGGAAAAATCATGACGAGAACATAGTCAAAAAAAGACCGGAAAAAAGTACCGATGCGGTTAAATACAGAACTTCCATAAACAGTTCCTTGCCAAGCTGTTGCAATAGAATCAAACTGAAATATCGTAAATCGGGCAATAAAAAAAAGAAGGCAAATACCACAGAAAATAAAAAACAAAGGAAGATCGTTTTTTCTGTGTTTTTTCCGAAAAAAAATAATAATCCAAAACAAAATACCAAGCGTCATGATTCCGAGCTCTTTTGAAAAGAGAGAAAGAATAAAGAAAAGAATACTTAATGTTATTTGTTTGTTAGTCCTTGGTTCTTGGATGAAAAACAAAATTGACAAGAACATAAAGCAAGAAAATAAAGCGTCAGAGAGTCCTGAAATATAAGTTACCGATTCGGTTTGAATGGGATGAATCAGAAATACGAGGGAAATGAGAAAAGGAACGGTAGGGGAATTTTTATGCGAATCGATGTACCCCCATAATTTCATTAAAAACAAAAATGCAAAAACTGCTGCAGTAATATGGAGCAGTATTCCTGCCAGATGAAATACAAATGGATTTGGTCCGGCAACTTTGTAGATTAATGCATATACGGTAAACTGAATCGGGCGGTAGTAGTTTGAAATTTTTCCTCTTCCTTCAATAGCATTGCGGGTAAAAAACTTATCTATCTGGAATGTTTTGACATACTGGTTTTCAGTGACAAAATCTTCATCATCCCAGACGAAATTTCCGAAAAGAGAAGGGAGGAAGGTAATAAAACCTATGAAGATTATAAGAATAATAAATTCCTGAATCTTGTGCATAATGTAATTGTATCACTTATAAGTTTGGTTCTTGCTGTAAGCCGAGTTTGATTGGAGTGGCAATCTCATAACGGGATTGCTTCGTTGAAATACTTATTGAAATGACTGATGAAAGTAGTTTTTAGACGGGTTTTGGAGATTGAGGAAGTGTTGGCGCACGAGAAAAATGAGCATAAAGATTATCTGCCTTAAGATCAAAGAATACTGTCTTAAGTCCATCACTGTTTAGTCTACCCATTTTTCTTTCAGTAACAAACTGTTGATAAGCAGCAGTAGTTAACTTTATTGCTTGGGTTCGTGCTGGTCCGTAACCTGGAAGCGAAGCTAATCGATCATTAATACGGGTTTTTATTAGGGCTTGTACAATTAACGCACTCTGCATGTCCACGGTATTACCTAGTCTGCGATGATATTCTAACGCGCTTGAAGCTTGCTCTTCTCCTATATAATCATTCATAGCTATTGCAGGAACTGATCCTGCTTCTAATTTATCAACCCATAACATTAATTCTTCAGAAGCATTTTTTATTGTTGTTGGGCGTTGTTCTTCTGTCATAATTTAATGATAGAGAAAGAATAGCAGATGAATAATTATTTTTCAAGTTTTTTCCAAACGTATTTTGCCTTCTTTGTTTCATCCGTTTCAAAGTTCCATTATCCACTTCCGAAGTGGACAAGGGGGTTATTAAGTGGTTGGTTTTGATTTTTGCCTTTTCAGTTTTGAGCTGCTATCATGAACATATGCAGGCTGATACACAACAGAAGAGACAGTTCTGGAATTATCTTTCCCAGAACCAGAAAGACCTGATTAAGGAAGGACGCTATTTAATGTATGAGGTTATCAAGGATCATGCATACCAGTTTCAGGACTACTCATTTTTGGTTTTTCCCTTTGCAAAAGCCTACGAGGGATTCTTAAAACAGCTGTTTAAGGATGTCGGTTTCATTTCACATCTCGATTACATCTCTGATCATTATCGTCTTGGAAAAATGCTGTCGCCAAACTTGGTTAGTAAACTGGGAAACAGGTCGCTTTATTTAAAAATTCAACAGTACGCCTCAAAAGACCTTGCTGACCGGATCTGGGAAGGATGGAAGTTGGGGCGGAATCAGATTTTTCATTATTTTTCACACAATACCCGGGCAATTACATTTGCCTATGCGGAAGTTATTATTGAGGAACTATTCAAAGTTATGGAAGATGCATATGTAAAGTTGCAGTCCATGCATATTTGTCAAAAATTGGAAAGCTATACCAGTATGGTATAGCAAAGTTAAAGGTTAAAAATCAAAGGTCAAAAATAAAAGTTAAAAATAAAAAGTATTTTACTTTTGATTTGCACTTTTGCTTTTTAATTTTTACCTTTTTACTTTATATCTATAAGTCTAAAAATTATGAAAGGTTTGACTTCACAACAGGCAGAAGCATTATTAAAACAGTACGGCTATAATGTTCTTTCAGAAGGAAAGAAAAAGCATATTCTCATTAAATTTTTTGAACAGTTTAATAACTTTTTAACTATTCTTCTTATCATAGCTGCTAGTTTGTCATTTATTATAGGTGAAACCATTGATGGGAGTTTGATACTGTTAATAGTAGTTTTGAATGGGTTGTTCGGTCTGTATCAGGAGGCGAAAGCAGAAGAATCCATAAAAGCATTGAAGCTAATGACGGTTACCAAAGTTCGGGTCATTCGTAATGGAAAAGAGGTTGAAATAGATAGTAAATACATTGTCCCCGGCGACATCATTTTTATTGAAGAAGGGGTGAAAATTTCTGCGGATGGCAGACTTGTTGAAAGCATGAATTTGGAAATAAACGAGGCGGTATTAACGGGCGAGTCGCTTCCGGTGCCAAAAAAGACTAATGATAGTATCTATTCCGGTACTATCGTTGCAAAAGGAAGAGGACTATTTGAAGTGCAGAAAACCGGAATGCAAACCAAATTCGGCCAGATTGCGCATAATTTATCGACGGTTGAAGAGACTGAAACACCCCTTCAGAAAAAACTGAAAGAGATAACCCGCCTTATTGGTTTTGCAGGAATTGGCGCTGCTGGGCTGGTTTTTTTAATATCATATGTTCAGGGCACCGGATATTTTCCGGCATTTTTACTTGCGATTTCGCTTGCAGTTGCCGTTGTTCCTGAGGGGCTTCCTGCGGTTATGACCATTACGTTAGCAATTGGGGTAAAGGAAATGGCCCGCAAAAAGTCAATTATCCGTAAACTGTCTGCTATTGAAGCGCTTGGAAGTATAACATTAATCGCAACAGACAAAACCGGCACTTTGACGACGAATAAAATGAAAGTCAAAGAGATCTATGTAGATGATACGGTTTACGAACAGGGAAGTCTGCCCCGTCTTGAAAATCACCCGTTCCGTCTTTTGCTTGAAAACGGAGTTCTTTGCTCAACCGCATCGCTTGTTTATGTGCATGATCACGGTAGGTGGGATGTGTTAGGTGATCCGACTGAAGGCGCGCTCCTTTACTTATCGCAGGACGCAGGTGTACCTCCCGAAGAACTCCGGAAAAAGTGGAAGGTAGTTGAGGAAGTGCCGTTTGATAGCGTAACAAAGAGGATGAGTGTAATAGTTGGTAGTCAGCACCAACAACTTCTTTTATTTTCCAAGGGTGCTCCGGAGTCAATTCTCGAAACAGTTCGCTCAATTCAAGTTGGTAAGCAAATAGAACCGCTTACGCAGGAGCACCGGAAAAAAATTGAAAATCAAATGCGTAAATGGGCGCGGAAAGGACTACGGGTTTTAGCATTCTCATATAAACAGTTAAAAACAGTTGAAAACAATTTTAATCAGTTAGAATCAGATAAAACAAAAACCGATTTTAACCAACCCGCGGATTTGGCGGGACCGATTGCAACTGGTCAAATTTTCCTGGGTATGGTTGCGATCCATGATGCACCCAGGCCTGAGATCAATGAAGCGGTGGAGCGGGCCCATACTGCTGGCATTACGGTGGTTATGATTACGGGAGATAATGAACAAACTGCCGAGGCTATCGGTGTGACTGCAGGAATTATAACTGAGGGTGATGAAATTTTGACCGGTGCTCAATTGGAAAAATACTCAGATAAACAGCTTCTTGAGATTCTTCCGCGTGTCAAGATATTTGCCCGGACAACTCCGTTTCACAAACACCGGATTGTAAAACTGTATCAAAAGCTCGGTGAAACCGTTGCAGTGACTGGCGACGGTGTAAACGATGCGATCGCATTAAAGCAGGCTGACGTTGGCGTTGCTATGGGTCTTGTTGGGACTGACGTTGCGCGGGAGAGCGCGGATATGGTGATTACCGATGACAATTTTGCGTCCATTGTGAATGCGGTTGAGGAAGGAAGAAACATAATTAAGAATCTGAAAAATGCAATTCAATATTTACTGTCGTGTAATATGTCCGAGGCTATTTCACTTACCGTTGGATTGTTTTTAGGTTTGAATCATCTGTTTTACCCCATTCAACTACTGTATATCAATCTGATAACCGACGGGTTTCCTGCTTTGGCGCTTGCATTTTCTCCCCGCAATCCGCATAGTATGAAGGAGAAAGCGGAAAAAGAGATGAGACTTTTGGAACCCAAAGAGCGGAAATTTATTCTGTTTGTCGGGTTAATGAGTTCGGGAATTATACTTTCTGCTTATTACCTATTTGCGGGACGGTATGGCGAGGGGGTTGGGAGAACCGCTGCGTTTTCCGTACTTACGCTTACTCAGTCATTTATTTTTGTTGATCTATGGCTGTCGCATCAATCATTGCACAAAAATGTTGTCGGACTCCTTTCTCCGCTCTTTTTTATTGCATTTTCGTTCCCGTTTCTCCTCCAGTTACTGATCGTGAGTTTTCCCGCTGTTTCCGGCTGGTTTAACGTTCCTTCCGTATCGTTTGTGCAGTATCTTCTTATGGCAATAACCTCTTCAGTAATTTTTGTAGGGATTAAGGGAATAAAATGGTTTGAAAGAATAAAAAAATAAACTTATAGTTATCTTCAAATCTACTCTTCAATAGTTGTAATATATATAAGTTTGATGGAAATTCAAAGATTGAATAATCTTATAGTATATGTTATAATACGTTTCTGTGTTAACAGAAGCCTTAGGATCACCAGATAAACTTCCTTTAGAGTACAGAGCTCAAGATGCTGCTTTTAAACTGATCAATACTATTGCTGATTTCCAAGGCCCGAACATTCGTTTAACAAAAGGAAATGTGGGTAGACTTTTGGCTGCAGGAGCATTGGTTTTGCTTCAATTTGCACCACTGCAGCAAGCAGAAGCGCAGTGGGGAGGGGGGGGTTCGTGTTCTCAACAAGAGTATGAATCGTGGGATGTTATAAACGGTGTTGTTTGTTCAAGGATATGTGGATATCAACTTGTTTATTTTGGCGTTTCACCCTGTACTCCCGCTGATCCGGCTTTATATAGAGGTGGGCAGACACAGAATTTTCAACAACCAAATCAAGATTACTATCAACAACAGATTCAACAAGCAATGCTTGAGCAACAGGCACGGGATCAAGCTCAAGCTGCAGCAGCCCAGGCATCCGCGCAATTTGCGGAACAGCAAAGACAACAGCAAATCCCATTGGGACAGTCGTTTCAACTATGTTCAGGTACTGATATGAGGGCCTGTGCTGCAAATTTACACGGTTGGCAACAGTCCGGAGCTATACCCGACTGGGTTCCTGTTTTATCGTCAGAGTATATACAAACTACTTGTACGCAAGCGGTGGGAGCAGGAACAACCTTATTGGATTTATCTTTTGTACCGGCCGGACAACAAGTCGGTCAAACAACTGGACCGGCGTTTCTTTTGAGATGTCAAGATCAATCGGGACGGTTTGGAAACGTTATCGTTCCAATAACTCAACCACTCCCAACTCCGGTCCCCCCAACCGCTACACCAGTTCTAACAAACACTCCTGAACCTTTGCCGACTCAAGTTCCTCCAACAGCAACAAATACCGCAACTCCAACTGAGACTTCAAGCCCAACTCCAAGCCCAACCACAACTCCCACAAGCACACCAGTTCCTCCGTCTCTTGAGGGTTTAAAATGGCAAATAATCCAACAAAACAAAACAAGTTTTTGGGTAATTGCAGAAGTTCATTCTTCACCAGAAGGAAAACCGATCACAGCAGTAAAAGCAGAATCGTGCACTAAATCAGATCCAAATTCAGCAGCACACTCAACTGTGGTGCGAATTGAAGCGGGTGTATCTGATGTGCCTGTTCACTATACTGGACTTCAACCGGGAATAAACTGCATTAAAGTAACGGCCTTTGACAGTAATGAGACTCCCAGTAACAGTATGGCAATGTTAGTTCCCTATCAAATGGAAGTAACTATGAATACTCCATCTCAAGCTGATGAAGAACAAGGAATAATTCAGGTTTCCGGGGCAGTAACTAACTCAATTCACTTTCCAATGAATAACGTGGTAGTAGATACATGCGGAGATCAAGGAAAACAAAGTGAATTACCCGTTCAACCGAATGGGTCTTTCCAAGGAGTCCTCAATATGGAGCCGGGTTCGGTTTCTCGACTTTGTGTTACTGCAACAGATATACAAGGTGGAGAAACAGCCATGAAATTCAATTTTCCTCCGATGGTATATTCTTTAGGAATTAATATCGCAGGAATTGAACGTGATGCAACTCATCCAGAGAGAGTTCGACTCGTAGGAAATAAACATGGAGCTGTAAATATGGAAAAAGTAAAGGCAACTGGGCAACAAGATAGAAAATTCACCAGAATTCCTGGCACATTTTCCTGCAGCATACCGGGTATATCAGAAAATACAGATTTTGATTTTATTCTAGAGTGTGAGCAATTATCCGATGTACATGATTCGCACGTTACGATTACGTTAACTGATGATAGGGGGAATAGAATACAACAAGAGGTTGCTATTGACAACAGGGATCGAGTATCCCTCGAAGAATGGTTGAGATTAGGAGGAATAATGGGTGCAGGAATATCACTGCTTATTGCGTCTGCAGCGGCATCTGTAGGCGCACTATATTCTCTGAAAAGACATAGAGATTATATTTTAGGAGTGAATCAAATCGACGGATGTTTTCAAGATTCCTGTTCTCGTTATGATCAGTTTAGACAAGCCGAAAAATTAGTAGAATCATTTAAAAAAGGAACCGTGAGAAGAAGGCTACATGAGGAAGTTGAAAGAAGACGCGTTCCGGTTATGACTTCGATGTCTAAAGGTTTAATAGATCGTGTTCAAGAAGCGGTTTCTCTTTCTGACACAGAACTAATGCATCAGGCAAAAAGCCTCTGTATACTTGCCGAAGAATGGTATTCCAATCCAAAAACTACTTCTTTAGAAAGAGGCAATATGGCGGACACGTTGCCTGAGGTACTGCAAGGAATTACCGCATATGTTGATAGAATGTTTTATACAACTCAGGATTCTGCTCCTGGTCAGCCAAAGTCAAGTAAAGATGTAGATTATTCGTGTTCGTTTGCAAGACAGTGTTATAATATGATCACTCGCCAACCATCACCTTCTCATTTTTGGAGAGAAATCCAAAGGCTTGATCCAGCGCTTTCTGCTAAGTTATTTGATATAGGAGTTACTTACTCTATTGTACGTTCTACACAGCAAAGGACTCGGGTTGATTATAGTCGATATGCGGATACATTTAATCACGTATATCCAAGACCGAAGGTTGGTAATAAGCCGTATTACTATGTTAAACTAGCTATTGATCGAGGTATTGCAACAGATGACTGTGTTTCTGCCTTGTCGACAATGAGTCGAAAAGATCAAGCATCACTTACTACGTTAATGTATCTAAGGGGTCAACAAGATTTAGGAATTTTAGCTTTACGACAGGGAACGAACGATGTAGCCCGTGTTATGCGGGACATTACTGATGATCAAGCCGAGCAAACTGTAAGATCACTTTGTCAAATCGGTGATTTTGTATTAAGTAAAAGATGTTTAGACTCCGTGAAAGACCTTTCTTTACAAACAAAACTATTTGCATCGTACGAAGAAGAGTCAACTCGCATTTTAACTGAAATAGCAGGGAAGGTTAGTTCAGGAGGGGACTTAAGTGATGTGTTTAAAGATTTAAGTTTACCACCTGAGTTACAACAATTATCAAACACCGTTGTTCAGGTTGCTCGTCAAGCAAGGAAGGGAAGCTTAGCAGATGTATTGCGTGAGGCTGAAGCTTTACCAAATAGAGATCCAGCGGTTCTAGAAATATGTCAACCGGTAATAACACAAAGAATTGAAAAAGATTATTCTCGTTTTGCAGGTGTAGTTAGGGGAAAAAGATTAGATGGAATTACGCCAGAAATAGCCAAAGATGCAGATGGTCTATTGGCAATAGTTGATGAACCATGGTTTTCTCAATTACATTTATCTGATATTGGAGGACTTAGAGAATGCGTTACTACTCTTTCCCTTATCCATACAGTTGACGTCCTACCCCCTGAACAAGTTTCTACAAGAATCCGAGACTTCGGATATAAAGATGAACCTGGAAAAGCAACACAATTAGTGGACACTCTCTGTGATTGGGGTCACTTTTCTGGAGCATATTTATGTACTGAATTATTTACAGAACCATTACAAAGTCTTGCTAAAGCGGAATTTAAAGATCGAGAAAGAAAGTTGATTGAAGCTTTTACCGCACAGGCAAAAGCAAATTCACAAGCAACAACTCCTGTAGCGTTTTTTTCCGGAATGCGTGTTCCGCAACCCGTGAGGGAGCATTGCGGTCGAGTACAACAAGTCTATACTGTGTTTTCCACACCGCAAGATTTGGGAGGGTTACGAAAACTATCATCACTGTGTGCATCTGACCCCACCCTTTTTCCTCATATTCAAGAAGGTATAACTTCCATGCTTGATGAAGCGGTTATACAGGTTGGTCGTATTGCAAGTTCAAAACAATGGGATGCATTATCCAGTAAACCCGCTGTAGAGTTGCTTGCTGTTTTAGATGAGGTACAAGCAGCTCCCTGGTTTCAGGCAGTTGCTGCATCACATCCAAAAAGAACACAAATAGAGCGTAGTTTACAACAGGCTGAGTCGTTACAATTACTTCGCTTAATAAATACTGCAGATCCCTTAACTGTAAAAACACGTCTTGAAGAAAGAGGTGTTTTGGTTACTTTTGACCGTGCAAAAATGCTTGTTGGTACTCTTTGTGATTGGGGGCAGTATATCCAGGCACAAACCGTGACTGAAATCTATCACGGCGACCAGCCGGATCCGTTAAAACATGAATATGATAGACGAGAGCAAGGTCTTATTGCTACTTTTACTGCACAGGCAAAAGCAAATCCACAGGCAACAACTCCTGTAGCGTTTTTTGCCGGAATGCGTGTTCCGCAACCCGTGAGGGAGCATTGTCATAATATAGGTGAAGTATATAATACACTTTCTGCATCAGATTCCGTTACAAGTTTAAAAAGGTTGGATGAATTGGTAACTAGTGATAGGTTATTATTGCCTGTTATTCAGTCAGATCTGCGTGCTCATCTCAACAAAATACGAAGCGAACTAGATGTTATAAGTTCTAAACGTGATAAAGGCGAGCTTTCTCACGCATCAGCTTTATCTCACACTGTTTTACGGATTCAGAATTCACCATGGTTTAAGGATTTTGTATATTCTCAAATTACAGAATTATCTGCGCAAGCAGAACATCTTGCGCTTGTATCGCTGAGTTTATCAGGTGATGAGGCTATGATTGGCGGATTAACAGCATTACGAGTTATTGGAGATAGGGATCGAATGCAGGGATTTGTCCAAGAACTTTGCTTGTGGGGTATGTATAGAACAGCAGAAAGTTGTGTTGCTGCTTATACCGGTCCAGAAAGAGAAGCTCAAGTCCTTCAGGAGGTATTTATTGAAGCACAAAATAGAAAAGTATCAGAATATGTTCAGCAAGTTCGTGTTTCAGGAAAGCCTTTAGCTGAGTATTTGTCTTCTTTTGATCCTACGGAAAGAATACAAAGGCACTGTTCCCAAATATGTGATCTCCATACTGCGTTAAAAGCAGGAGAAACTACGGGAGTATTAGCAACTGCAGAAAGAGTCCTAAAGGATGACGATTTAGTATTTCCCTATTTTCAGAAAGAGTTAACAATGTATGTGGCAAGAGCTTGCAGTGATCTTACTCGAATTGAAGAAAAGAAAGACAGAGTGGGGTTAGTTGCATCAGCTCATCTTGTAAATGTCTTATTAAATATAAGTCAGAGCCGTTGGTGGAGGGCAATTGATTCATATGATAAAGATAGAGCTGTTGCCACAGCTGAACGTTTGACTTTAGTTGCACTTGGTCGGAATAACGAACAAAGTCTTGTTGAAGTCCTCCGCTCTCAAAAGTATTATGCAGACAGTGTGCGCATGAGAGCAGTTATTGATCTGTTAGTACGATGGGGTGATTTCAGCGCTGCACAAGCATGTATAGCTGCACATAACCGTGAGACTGAAAGAAAAGCATTGCAACGGCATTTTGATGTGCATCAAGAGAGATTAACTATTGCATACGCAGCACAAGCACAATTAGGGATAGAACCTTCGAAATATTTTAGTAAAGATATGATTCTTCCTCAGGGGTTAAGAAATAGGTGTGAGAATATTTATAAAATGACAACTGCCTTGAGAACCCAACCTCCTTCAGTTGCCATAGCTACGGTAGACCGGATTATTGAGTCAGATATCTCACTATTTGTTTTCGTTCGTGAACAGATTCCTGAGTTGGTAAAAAAACTTGATAAAGAATGTGAAGAATTACTTAAATCAAAACAGCGGGCAAAATTACCCGCAATGACCGGGGTAACGGCATTATGTAGCTCTCCATCATTTGGCAGACTGCTCAGTTATATCGGTTATAAACGCACTGATACGTTGATGCCTCATCTGGAAGAAGTACGGCTCATTCTTCTTGCAGAAAACGATGTCAATGCATTTATTGAGTTTCAAAAAAGCCAAGGTGTGTTAAGCAGACCTAGAGCAACAAATAATCTGATTAATCAGTTAGTTGAGTGGGGAAATTATACAGCAGCTGAACGATGTGTTCAAGCATACCAAGGTAATTATCCTGTTCAGGTTACCACAAATTGGGAGTCTTATGTTGCAAAGTTAGTTTCTCAATATCAAAAAGAAATTCAAAAAGGAATATCTGCTGACGTGTTTTTTCAAACAATATCAGTATCCAGTCAGATGAGAGCACATATCATTAACGAGGTGAACAGCAGGTATGAACAAGAATTTTTAACAGTGCGCACCCAGGTTACCCAACTGATTGCTCAAAATAGAGTTAGTGATGCAAAAAGGCTTATTCAGGGCTTAAAACTTCCATCATCCTATATAAATCAGTTAAATCAACTTTTTATTCTTTCAGATACTGTTGATTCACTTCGGGATTTGCATATAATGCAAACTATTATTGATCCGACGACTTTTCAAGAAACGGTTCAAATATGGGATCCGATTCCTTTGGTTGCAGATATGAGCAGTCGGTTAAATTTAGCAGAAGTTGCACGGTCCTGTACCGGAGAGCAATTACGGGCATTTTTTATAGCGATGTATATTTTTAGAACAATGCCTGCTTCACTATTTCTCAACGTTCAAGAGTTATCTTTTGATGAACGAGAGAATAAATTGCATATTGTATATCAATCTCAGCAAATGAGTAATAGACAGTGGAGGTTAGAATTTCATCCTGATTTAGTACGAGCAAGATATGATAGAATTTCTCAGGAACGTGCTCATTTACTAGCGCAACTTATGATAGAACTAGAAACGAGATGTTCTGTAGAGTACACTGCTGACGTAAAAGAAACAGTCCCGATTACTGCTATTGATGAAAATGGACAAAAAGTAACTCAGGTAACCCGCCCTAAAACAGATGAGCATGGGATAGTAATAAAAGATAGGAAAGGTAACCCCGTAATGGAAACAGTATCACTTGGAAACAGAAAAATTTGTCGAACTATTCAGGCAGATTACCGAGAGGAACCATATAGACTAGCTCAGTATGACCAGTATACAATTGGAAGTTTAGCTGAGTTTAATCAATTCATGATTGTGTTATCTGTTTTATTACCCCATATAGTAAAAAGAGGCCAACGATCCATACAAAACTGTAATGTAGCCTTAGAATTGAGAAATGCATTAGGAGAAATATTGAGTCAATAGTATGATATTGACAATACATATAGATATGTTATAATAATTAATTATAGGTTAATATTAAACAATATGCTAACAGAATCAAAGGCCCTAACTTTAGCAGGTGCAGAAAGACAACTTACTCAAGCATTAGATCAACAAAAAGCAATTCTTCCTGCTCTTCGTCGTCAAGTTGCTACAGGTCAAGTACATCCAAAGATACTCAAAGAAGCTGCACGTAAAGAAGAATTATTGAAAGAGGGGTTACATAAATTACCAGATTCCTACATATTTTTAGTTGATGGAACTGGATCAATGGATGATGGTGAACGGAGACAAGCTGATCAAACACTCGAAGCGCTTCAAATACTCGCTGGAGAAGGTAAGTCGGTTAGTGTAATTTTTGGTGATGCGGTAGCTAATAAATGGGGTAGGTATCCAGATTCGGTCTTTGATACTACAAAAATGGGGACATGGCTTTATCATGAACCTCCAAAAAGAACGCTCTCAACAGTTCAGACTTATGGTAATGCTAACCGACATGAAAGCCCGCTCAAATCATTAATGGAAGTGTTAAGCGATACAAAGAAAACACATACAGAAAGACCGGTAGTTGTTTATATTGTTACAGATGAGTATCCTGATATACGAGCTGAGGCTTTGAACCGTCTTATTCGAGTATACAACTCTCTTCACCCGGAATCACATATAGCGTTATTTAGTGGCGCAGCTTGCAACGAGATTGATACTGCGGGAAATTCATTAGCGTTAGATCCTCAGGTAGAGCGTTTCCTTGAAAATATCATTAAAGGTAATAAAAACGTTGTTCTGAACTTTGTTACGCCAAGGCGGAATGAAGAAGATTATACTCCAGACCTGGATCAACTCGGTTTAGTTGCTCAAGTAATAGCACAGATGACCGGCGGACAATGGTTTGAGTTGGGGCAATCAGTAACCATACATCAACATAGCCCAATGGCTGGAGCTGCCGATACGCTGAATAAAGCAGCTCAGGATGATATTCTAAGACAAGCTCAAAATGCGATGCAAGTATTACAAATAACCGCTCCTCAAATGAGCAGTGGTAAAGCACAATCTGTAGTTCATATTTAACTTATGTCAAAAGAATCCACAAGATTTCCACAGCCGTTTCACAGAATTGCAGATCATAAAGCTGACGGCGGTTATCCCGCTTACACTATAACTGCTCATTTAAATGAAGCGATTTTGAATCTTCCGAATTATATTTCTAAATTACCAAGTCAAGTGCGTTTGTGGAGAGCTGATAGACGGGTTAAGCAGAGAAAGAAAAGTTCAAATAGATCGGATAGTGCAATGCAGACGTATGCAACTTCTGAATACTCAACAGCATTAGAAAAATCAGGGATCACTTGGAAAGTTGCTTTAGCTGGCGCAATGGACGATTTACGTGACTATTATGCTTCAGATACGATAAAAAACCATCCCAATTTAGTCCGGGCCCTCAGCGCATTTGGTCTATTGGTCGGTTCATTTGGTGCAACGCAGGTATTTGGAAGTGATATGAGTACTATGGGTCAAATTGCAGTCACCCTTGGTGTGCCTGCTATCTTTGGAATTGTTGATAGAATATCGACTGTTATTTCAGCCATATCACGGGAACAAGGAGGGCCTGATTTTGGGAGTGTTGACAGTATGAATAGAACACAGCACGCGATTCATGGAGGAAAACCATTTTTTTTAGAATACGCAGCAGTAAATGCGGTAAAACGACATGAAACTCGAGAATTAAATGAGTGGTTAGCAGGAACCGTTGATACCAGAGAAACAGCTGGTAGTGCAGAAGGATTTACCCATGAACAGCGTTATTTGTATGGAAAAGCACTTTCTTCACCGGAAACTCTTATTCGACTCTGTGGAACCTATCTCTACAATGATCCAACAGTATCCCAGGCAGTTGCCCTGATGAGAGATAGCTCATCTTCAGAGACCCAGAGGTTACTCGCAACATTTGATAAACTCGTTACAAAACATCTTCAAAGAGGAGCGGATGATAAGTACTATAGAGATAGAGATTACAGAATTGTTCTTGGAGATTTGCGAGCTATTGAAATACCGCAGATTTTATTCAGTCTACAGAGTCAAGGGCTTCTTAGTCAACGGGCTATGCGCGCTGATACAAGTGTTTGGAAGCCTATTGAGAATATGTTTAGAAATAAGTCTAATCACGCGGTATTAAATGCTGTTCTGACTGCCGAAGCAAAAGAAAGTCATATTGGTGTATTAATGAGAGATCTAGAGTTAGTTTTTCAAAAAACCGATATTCCTCTCGGAGGTCAGCAGCCTTTGGGTTCTGATCCAAAATATGATCTTGGTATGCGCTCTTATCAACAAATTATTGATATTCTAGATCGAACTTGGACACAAGACCAAGCAAGAGCGTTACGGTTGCATGCGAATATTTGTACCCGTCTCAACGCTACAATAAGAGCTTCAACCGCATGGAAGCAATTTGATGTTTCCCCGTATCCGATTCAAAAAATATTGGAAGACCTTCACAAATGGGAGGTGAAACGAAAAATGGCTCTTTCCGGCTCAACAACTGATAAATTAGCCCAAAAGGAACGAGCGCACGATGAAATACAGCCGAGTATTGGTTTAAGACTTGGACAGGAGATGAGATACGAATGGTATAAACGTATGGCTGAAATATTTGGTCCTATTGCAAAAGGTGGCGCTGATCCAATAGTAATAGATCATCATCTTGGATATATTGTAAGTGGGTTAGATAAACGGAGAGATATGAATCTTCCTGATAAGAAATTAGACCCGCTCGAAGTTGCAGCATTAAATGGTTTTGTTGCGCATTTTATACATGAAGCTTCACAAATGCAATGGGATTTGTTAACTCGTCTTACCTTTGAGGAAATGGCGGTAAGAAAGCAAAGCTTAATGCAAAGTTTAGTTTCTCAAATGACAGCAGAGGTAAAAACATTCGATCCAACCGATATAAGTATTTATCGTTTGGGTAAGGCAATTGGTTTACGGAACTGGCTTATTACCCACTTTTCTGCTTATCTTGATTCAAACCATATAAGTGCTATGAACAATATGGTGCCTCCGAGTACAGCACAAAACGTTCACGCAGTTGGATTAGATGAAATATCTACAACAGCTGTAGCCAAGTATGGTGATTAGACCTTGATTCATAAGAGTATACTTTTCACAATCTCTTCTGCGTCAATTTCTTCATACCGCAGCAGTTCTTCGGGGGTTCCTGAGCAGGGTGGTTTGCGGACACAAAGGTGAGAAAAGTGATAGTTGATAGCTCGTAGTTTGTAGTTAGCGGTTAGGACAGAAGATATTGCTTCGCCGATGCCTCCTCCGGGATAATGATCTTCGACAACGACAATATGATTTGTTTGTTGAGCTAGTTTGGTAATTGTTTTTTCATCCATTGGTTTTATAGAATACAAGTCGACAACGATAACCGAAATTCCTTTTTCCGCCAGTTGTGTTTGTGCCTTTAGTGCCTCATGCAGAGTAATTCCCGCAGCAATAATAACAGCGCGGTAGTTGTTAGTTTGCAGTTTATAGTTTATAGTTTGAGGTTTTGACCAGATATATTGCTCGCCCCTCGAAGCCTTAGCGAAGTGGGGATCTTTGACTTTGCTTTGGTGTATTTTCAACCCTCCAATCTTAAACTCTTCACGTTCGTCATAAATAATAGGTGTTTTCATACGGGTGGTTCGCATATAATTTATACCTGGATGGGCTGCCATTTCCTGCGTCAATTTGTATGCAGATACAGCATCAGATGGATAAAGGATAGTGCTTTCTCTAATACTCCGCATCATGGCAATGTCTTCCAAGCCCATCTGCGATGATCCATCCTCACCGATTGAAACACCGGCATGAGATCCGACGATATTTAAAGTTAAATCAACTACATCTCGTGTATCGTGTATCGCGTAACGTGTAACGTTTTTAATTGTTTGAGCGTTGCGCGATATACGCTGCGCGTTATACGTGGAAATTGAATACTGCGTCATCCGTATTTGGTCAAATGCGCGGGTGAAAAATGCAGCAAATGTCGAGACAAATGGAATATACCCCATTTTAGAAAATCCCAGAGCTGTTGAAACCATGTTTTGTTCGGCGATATACATTTCAAAAAACCGTTCCGGATATTTCTTTTCAAATTTATCTTCATAGGTTGAGTTTGCTGTTTCCGCATCCAAAACGACAATGTTTTTGTGATTTTCCCCAAGATCTGAAAGCGAGTCTCCGAATGCTTCTCGGGTTGAGTAACTGTTTTGCAGTTGGTAGTTAGCAGTTGGCAGTTGATAATTTTTGACGGGAGGGTGCATGGGTTTTAAATAATACGAGGTTAGTTTTTGGGTAATTTGAAAGAGCTCTCTTTTTTTAGCATTTAGTATTTGGGATTCAGAGTTTGACTGGGGTTTTAATTTTAGAATTTGGGGTTTTTTAATGCTTCCTTTAAGGGTAAAATCAACCTTTCCTAATTCCTTTAATGCTGCAGGCAACTGTTCTTTTGTAAGGGGTTTTCCATGCCATCCGTTTTTATTTTCCCAAATACTGCATCCTTTTCCTTTAATGGTTTTTGCAATAAACATTAATGGACGTTGGTCGAATTTTGAAAATTGATCATTGAAAATTGAGGAAATTTCTTTTAAGTTGTGTCCGTCTTCAATTACAACCGTTTTCCACCCAAACGATTCTATGCGTTTTTGATAGGTATGTATATCCCATCCCAAAAGGGTTTCTCCGCGCTGGCCCAGACGGTTGACGTCCAAAATGCCGACAAGATTTCCCAGCTTATATTTTGATGCAACAGTCATTGCTTCCCAGTTTTGTCCTTCTGCCATTTCGGAGTCACCGAGTAACACAAAAACACGTGGCAGTATTTTTGTAAACCCTAAATCCGAAACTTTAAATTCTAAATCGTTTTTTTCTTTTGGAATTTTGAGATTGGGATTTGATTGGGATTTAAGATTTAGAATTTGGGATTTACTAGCAATATTTTTCATGGCAAGTGCCATTCCCACTCCAACTGAAAGCCCTTGTCCGAGACTGCCGGTTGCCACATCAACAAACGGTAGGTCGGGAGTCGGATGGCCTTGGAGCGGAGAGCCGAATTTCCGCAATGTCATCAATTCTTTTTGACTGAGCACTCCTGCGGTTGTATACAGGCTGTATAAAAGCGGAGATGCGTGGCCTTTGGAAAATATCACCCGGTCATTATGAATATTTTGAAATTCGTTAACATCCTGTTGTAAAAACCCTCCGAAAAAAAGAGTCGTCATGAGTTCAACTGCAGAAAGGGATGAGGTTGGATGGCCTGAACTAGCTTGGGTTGTAGCGGTAAGTATATACCTGCGGACCTGTACGCATAATGCTTTGAGATGTTCAAGAGATGTCATATATTTAGTGTAGCACACGCCATTTTTTTCCTGTACCATAGAACTATGGATTTTCAATCGTTTTTCAATCCAGCATCAGTTGCAATTGTCGGCGTTTCACAGGACACAAAAAAAGTAGGGTATTTGGTTGCGAAGAGTTTGCTTGACCAGGGGTACAAAGGCGAGGTATATTTTATAAATCCGAAGCTAACCGAATTGCTTGGCAAGCCGGTTGTTGCGAATCTGAAAGCAATCGGCAAACCGGTTGATTTGGTAGTTCTGGCAGTTCCGGGCGATGTTGCACTGAAAGTTTTAGATGAAGTGAAGGAGATAGGAAGCAAAAACATCGTTTTGTTTGCTGCCGGGTTTAAAGAAACGAGCGAGCAGGGCGCAACCAAAGAGCAGTTACTCCGCGATAAAATTGAAAAATACGGTCTTACACTTCTCGGCCCGAACTGTATCGGATTTGTCAGCACTCATTCCGGTACGAACGTGACATTTTTAAAACATTCGGCGCCGGTTGGAAACATTGGTTGTATTTCACAGTCTGGAGCTTTGGGGAGCCTTATGGTAGATTATATGGTAGATCATATAAACTTTGGTTTTTCTTACTTTATCAGTCTGGGAAATAAAACCGCATTTGATGAATGTGATGCATTGGAATTTTTAGCTGATGAAGAAAATACAAAAGTTATTGCAATGTATTTAGAAGATGTAAAAAATGGGAAACGTTTTATGGAAACACTGAAAAAAGTAACCCGCAAAAAACCGGTCGTAATTTTAAAGTCAGGGTCAACTGAGGAAGGTTCAAAGGCAGCGGTTTCCCATACCGGTTCAATGATGGGGAATGACGCGGTGTATCAGGCGGTGTTTGATCAGTCCGGGGCTATTCGGGCGCAGCAGCTTTTTGAGTTTATGGCAATTTTAAAAATATATTCGTATGATCGCGCACCACTTTCAAAAGATATTCTTATTCTTTCAAATGCAGGTGGTGTCGGCGTGTTGATGACAGACGAACTAATCAAACGCAATATGTCGCTGGTTACGGTTACGGAAGAGGTGAAGCAGGGGATTATTAAGTCAATGGGTTCGGGGCGGGTTTCATTTCACAACCCGATTGATCTACTTGGAGATGCCTCAGCATTTCATTACCGATCCGCAATCCGCGCAACAATCAAGGAAAAGCGGACCGGTGCTGTACTTATTCTTCTGACGCCACAAGCCAATACAGAAATTGAGGAAACTGCTTCAGTTATTGCGGAAGCACAGGACTGGTTTGATACACCGATTTACCCGGTATTTCTTGGCGAGGCAGCGGTTGGAAAATCGCATATGTTTTTTGAAGAGAAGAAAATCGCCAGTTTTTCAAGTTATGACTTTGTGCCGATTGCAATAGCCAAAATTATCGGGTATCAAAATTGGCTTGAAGAACAGAAGGAGATAGAGCAAGCAAATGATCAATTTTCAATATCCAATAATCAATCAACGGGCACTATTCAATTGCCCAGTGAAAAAAAACTGCTTAATCTGAGCGAGTCAATGGATCTTTTGAAAAATCTGGGAATAGAAACTGTTGATCTTCACCTGGTTCATTCGGAAGATGATGCAGTACAAAATGCGGGAGAACTGGGTTATCCTGTTGTTGCAAAAATTGCGTCCGATAAAATTACGCATAAAACCGATGTGAAAGGGATAGTGGTTGATATAAAAAGTGAAGAAGAATTAAAACAGGCATGGAACGAGTTGACGAGTATTACCGGTGATAAACAAATGTATCTGCAAAAGCAGGTGAAAGGGCATGAATTGATTCTTGGGGCACTGCGTGATCCGATTTTCGGGCCGGTTGTGTTGGTTGGTCTTGGTGGTATTTATGCAGAACTCTTGCAGGAAGCTGCGCGGTTTGTTTACCCATTTAATTTTTATTCGTTTAAAGAAGCCATTGAAAAAACAAAACTGAAAAAACTGGTATCGGGATTCCGGGGAAATGAACCGCTGGATCTGAAAAAACTCTATACGGTCGCGGTTTCGATTGGTACGCTGTTTGAACAGTATCCGCAGATTTCAGAACTTGATATAAACCCTCTTATGATTGTTAACGGCGCTCCTTTGGCTGTGGATGGGAGGGTGGTTTTGGTATGATTTGCTATAATAAGTTAAATGACCGAGCGGAGAAGACCGGTTCAACTAGGGTTTGAAGAGACGCGAGAGCATACTCCAGGAGCAACCCATACGATTTTACCTGGTGCCATGATAAAAGTTCAAACTAAAAGTGGTCGAGGTCTTGCTCTAGCACAGGTTGTTGATGAACAATTTGATGCACACCGCCCTACTGGTACTTCAGAAAGTCCTTCCGAAAAACCTCGACATCTTTTTGTTGCCGATGATCCTTTTACCGTTTGGTACCAACAGCATAATTCGAGAGTCAAGTATCCTGTAGGAACGCGCTTTTATGCGTTCTTAAGTCCTCAGGACAAAACAGTAAAAAAGATTTCCCCAAAACAATAACATATGTGTACTATAGTGCAGTTGTGTATAATCAAACTATGAATACAGACGAGAAATTACAACTTATTCATCAGGTAGGAGAGGAAATTACTGAAGAAGCAGAACTGAAAAAGCTTCTGGAAAGCGGGGAAGAGCTTATTGCTTATGACGGGTTTGAGCCATCCGGGCAGATACATATTGCTCAGGGAATTTTACGCGCAATCAATGTGAATAAAATGATTAAAGCCGGGATTCGATTCAAAATGTGGGTTGCAGACTGGCATGCCTTGGCCAACAATAAAATGGGTGGAGATCTGGAAAAAATTCAGACGGTTGGTAAGTATTTTATTGAAGTCTGGCGTGCATCAGGCATGGACTTGTCAAAAGTCGAGTTTTTATGGGCGTCGGATATGGCAAAAAATTCCGATTACTGGAAACTTGTGGTACAGGTTGGAAAAACAAATGCGCTGAAGCGTTTTATCCGGACTGCGGAAATGATGGGAAGAGAGGAGTCACTGGAAAATCTGACCGGTGCGCATATCATTTATTCATGTATGCAGGTCGCAGATATTTTCAAACTGGGAGCGAAGATTACTCAACTCGGGATGGACCAGCGCAAAGTGAATATGCTGGCCCGTGAAATCGGCCCCCAGCTTGGTTACTGGAAACCGGTTGTGGTGTCACACCATATGCTTATGGGATTGAGTAAACCCAATGTCGGGCTCGATTCCATTTTTGAGTCCGGTTCACCCCAAAGTGGCCCCAACCGATTGACTCAAAAACAGGTATCTTCGCCCGAACAAACAAGACAACGCATGATAGCTATGAAAATGTCAAAATCAAATCCAGATAGCGCTATATTTATGACTGATACAACTGACGATATTAAACGGAAGATTAATAAAGCATATTGTTTGGAAGGCGACATAAAAGAAAATCCGGTTTTGGAATATTGTAAGTATATTATTTTTGAATCCCTCGACAAGCTTGGGATAAATCATTTTACAATTGAGCGGCCGGAGAAATGGGGAGGTAATGTTGTTCTGAACTCATTTCAGGATCTTGAAAATAAATTTGCCCGTAAAGAAATCCATCCGCAGGATTTAAAACAGTCGGTCGTGAAATATCTGGATCTGTTACTTCAGCCCGTCCGCAAGCACTTTGAAGAAGACGCAAATGCCAAAGCCCTGCTTGAAAAAGTGAAGTCATATCGGGTAACCCGGTAATTACACGTACAAGGTGTAGTCTAGCGCGTCATAACAGCTTCATGAGGTATTCCAATTACTTTCCCGAAAATATACTGATCAATGCCGAAGTACGATAGGGTACGTTTTCCCTCAAGCGCAAGCCCCATTTTTTCATAGAAGCCTTTTGCCTCGGGTTGGCCTGCGACTTCAACTTTGTGACACCCCTGAGATACTGCATTTTCAATCCATGCCTGGACAAGCTGTGTTCCTTTGCCTTTTTTCTGGAATGATTTAAGAACGCCAAGCCATCGACACAAGCTGACGCCTCCGTAGGGCGCGTCGATAACGGCAAACCCTACGATTGTTTCGTTATCTTGCGCTACCAAAATTGTTTGCCCCTGAGTAAGCCACCATGAGAAGTTATGTTTGGTATAAATTTTTTTTAAAAAATAACGGACGACATTTTTTGAATATCCTGGAAATTCAGTTGAAAGGATATGTTCAAAAACTCCAAGAAAACTATCTAATTGATCATGTTTCAGGAGGAAAATAGAGGGATGCATATTAATAGTATACACCTCTGAGCTGGTCAGTTGGAGTTTTTGAATAGCACCTCAGAGGTGATTTTCCATATATAATACCCTATGCAAAAGAAAGTGTATGTTGTTGCAGGCGGAACGTTTGATCATCTGCATGATGGTCACAAGCTTTTTTTGAGAACTGCTCTTACTGCTGGAACAGACTTGATTATCGGGATAACTTCAGACCCGATGGCTCGCAAAAAAGGGTTTTCTGAATCAGTTGAGCCGTACAAAATAAGGCAACTGAATGTAAAACGATTTATAAGTTCAATAAAACAGAAAACACGGGTACGTTTTGTAAAACTGCATGAACCGTTTGGACTGTCAATCACCAATCCAAAAATCGAAAAAATAGTAGTGACCGAGGAAACAAAAATCACCACTGAAAAAATAAATATAATAAGGAAAAAAAACCGTCTAAAAGCCCTAAAAATAATACTTGTGCCATATGTAAAAGACGAAAAAAACGGAGTTATCTCATCGTTTCGCATCCGAAAAGGTGAGGTTTCCAGGCGTGGACAACTGTGGAATAAGCAGAGTATTAGCAGAAATAGTCTTTATCTGCCAAATACGCTTAGGCCGATTTTAAGACAGCCTTTAGGCCGTGTGTTTATAGGCAAAAACAGAGTTCAGAACGTTATTCAATCATTAAAAAGGGGTATTTTTCAAAAAAAACCCGTTTCCAGAGTTATTTGTGTCGGAGATATTGTATCTCTCACTTTTTTAAAACATGGCTATATTCCTTCGCTGATGGTGTATGACTTAAAAACACAGCGCGAAGCCCTAAAAAATAGCGATGTACAAAAACTGTATTCACATAATCAAACTCAAATAGGAAATCCGGCGGGAATGATAGACAAAAATGCTGTCACAACAATACAAAAGTTATTCGATAAAATACTCACTAGAGAAAAAAAAGAAAGACTTTTTGTGAAAGGCGAGGAAGATTTGCTCGTGTTGCCTGTTCTCCTTATGGCTCCATTGCAATCTGTAGTCTGTTATGGTCAACGCGATTTGGGAGTTGTTGTAGTTGAGGTAACTGAAGAACGGAAACAGTTTGTGTATAACCTCATCCGAAAGTTTGACTGAGTTGATATAATAGTGAGTATGAAAACGACACCGTATCATCCAAAAGAGTTTGAAAAAAAGTGGCAGGAAGTCTGGGAAAAAGAGCAGACATATAAAACTTCGGAAAACACTCAGACAAAGAAAAAAATGTATGTCTTAGATATGTTTCCGTACCCTTCAGGCGCCGGACTGCACGTCGGGCATCCGCGCGGGTATACTGCAACCGATATTCTCTCTCGCTATTTTCGGATGAATAACTATGCAGTACTGCATCCGATGGGCTGGGATGCATTTGGGCTTCCTGCAGAAAACGCTGCGGTAAAGGCAAAAAAGAATCCAATGGATATGGTTCCGGATAACATCGCAAACTTTAAACGCCAGATGCAGATGCTTGGATTTTCCTATGACTGGACTCGGGAGTTTTCCACCATTGATCCGTCATACTATCGATGGACACAATGGCTGTTTATCCAGTTTTTCAAAATGGGGCTTTTATACAAGAAAAATACTCCGATTCATTACTGCCCGACCTGTAAAACCGGTCTTGCTGAAGAGGAAGTTTTAGCAAACGGCAATCATGAACGGTGTGGAAAACAAATTACCAAAAAAGAACTTCCCCAGTGGATATTCCGTATTACTGCATATGCGGATCGGTTACTCAAAGATCTGGACGGGTTGGAATGGCCAAAGGGGATTCTTGAGATGCAGAGAAACTGGATCGGGAGAAAAGAGGGGATTGATATTCGGTATAATGTTGTTTCGTCGATGAATTTTTTTAACTCCAGTGGGGGCCCCTTTCATTCCCCAAGTCGTAAAAAAATTACCGACTCAACAAACTGGAATAAGTATGAGTATATTGACACAATAACCTGTTTTACAACCCGGCCGGATACAAATTACGGCGCAACATTTATTGTTATTGCGCCGGAACACAAGTTCGTGCAGAAGATCCTCAACACGAAGTCTAAAACACCAAAATCAAAACAGGAAGAAATAATGAAATATGTTGAAAAAGCAACCCTCAAGTCAGAGATGGAGCGGGAAGCCGAAGGAAGAAAAAAAACAGGGGTTTTTACCGGATACTTTGCAGTAAATAATTTAAACGGACGTTTACTTCCTATATGGATTTCAGATTTTGTACTCTCCGGATTTGGCACTGGTGCGGTTGTTGGAGTGCCCGGTCATGATGTGCGTGATTTTGAATTTGCTGGTGAATTTAAGATTCCCATTATGCGTGTTGTTGTTGGTAAAGATGGTGATACCAGCGATATAACGCGCTTAGAGCAGGTTCAGGAAGAAGAGGGAAAAATGGTGAATTCAGAGTTTCTTGATGGTATGGATATTCACCAAGCAACCAAGAAAATCATGGATTACTTAGAGAAAAAAGGATGGGGAAAACGGAAAGTCAGCTATCATTTACGCGACTGGATTTTCTCGCGACAGCGATACTGGGGCGAACCGATACCGATGGTTTTTTGCGACAGGTGCTCAAAAAACCAAGTCAAAAACTTTCAGTCTAAAAACAAAAAATATCACGAACAATTTCCTATTAGTAAAGAGGTTATGGATGCAAATGCGGGATGGTTTCCGATACCTGAAGAACAGTTACCCCTTGAATTACCCTACGTGAAAAGCTATGAGCCGAGTGAGTCGGGTGAGTCGCCTTTGGCAACAATAGCTTCATTTGTCAAAACAACCTGCCCCAACTGTGGCGGATCTGCAAAGCGGGAGACTGACACTATGCCGAACTGGGCAGGGAGCTGCTGGTATTTTTTGTATTTTGCGCTGCAAAATGGAGACCCTAAATCTAAAACCCTAAAATCTAAACAAATTTCAATAAATAGTCTAGAAAATTCTAAAAAAAATAATTTTGAATTTAATCATTCTAGTTTGAATAAGATTTGGGATATAGAGTTTGGGGTTTCTATTCAAAAGTGGTTGCCGGTTGATTGGTATTTTGGCGGAGCAGAACATGCTGTATTGCATTTACTGTATTCCCGATTCTGGGTAAAGGCACTTCAGGATTTAGGGTTGCTCGATTTTTCAGAGCCGTTTAGAAAACTTCGGAATGTGGGTATGGTTTTGGCTGAAGATCACCGTAAAATGAGCAAGTCCTTAGGAAATGTGATTAATCCTGACGATGTGGTTGCTGAGTTCGGCGCGGATGCGCTTCGGATGTATGAAATGTTTATGGCTCCGTTTTCGCAGGAAATTGCATGGTCCACAAAAACGCTGCAAGGGGTGTATCGGTTTTTATCACGTGTGTGGAAAATATATAAAATATCTTTTACTGAAAAGTCAAAAGCCAAAGATCAGAGTTCAAAGTCAAACATTCAATTGGTTTCTAAATTAAATAAAACCATTGCAAAAGTAACGGCGGACATTGGAGAAATTAAATTTAATACCGCAATTGCTTCAATGATGGAATTTTTAAACGACTGGACTGTTTCAATTGATAAAAATAGTACTTTGTCGACTGAGGATGCACAACGATTTCTTAAAATTCTTGCACCGTTTGCGCCGTTTATCACCGAGGAAATCTGGCGAGATTTGTTTGGCGAGAAGAGTTCAATACATCTCTCGTCCTGGCCGGAGGTTGGAAATATTGCGGAGGATGAAAAAATTACCCTTCCGGTGCAGGTGAATGGGAAGCTACGGGCAACAATTACAGTTCACAGTTTTGTATCACAACAGGAAGTTGAAGCAGTTATTTTGTCATTGGACAAGATAAAACAACAGATCGGAACAAAACAATATCGCATTATCTACGTGAAAAATAAGGTGGTCAATATTGTAGTCTAACTTACTGACAAAGAACTTTTTGGAGTGTTCCTAGCATTGCCGGAGTTAATGTGACAATAGAGCGGGTGTATCGTGCTGCAATATCAGGCATCACATCGTGGAGCATTCCAGAAGTGTCTTGAATATAGACTCGGTTAGTATCCTTTGGTCGAAGGTCGGTTACCAATCTATAACTAGGTTGTATTCCTGGTTGAAGATCCCATGGTACACCGTCTTCGTCAATATAATAAACTCTGCGAGGATCGTGAGCGCGAATTCCAGTTTCAATTAATGTGGACATTGGGTTATATTATACTTCTTCTTCTCAAGCGAAAAGAACTATGTATAAGCAGTTGACAAAGATAATAGAATTATTATATAATTCTGTAATATAAATTTTTGCACTGCTATGATTCAACAATTAGTTAATCTGGAAAAATTTACCAATATCCAAAAAGCACAGGCGGGACTTACTCGTTTGTTTGCAGAAGCTGAAAAATCAGCAAGTTTTTACCGAGTCTTGAAAAACGATCAGTCCTTAGGAGTGCTGCTTCCTGAATCGTTATGGAAAAGTCTGACAGAAGATCTGGAAGCACTATCATCTCCTTCATATCGGGCAAAAATCAAAAAATCGCGGAGTGAAAAAAGGTTGATTTCTTCACGTCAGGTTAAAAAAGATTTAGGACTGTAATATGTTTTCTTATGCGTTTAAACCACACGCAGTAAAAGAACTGAAAAAACTCCCAAAAGATATACAAAAACGTATTATCAATAAACTAGATTATTATATTGGGTCGGATAACCCCTTAGTTTTTGCCGATACGTTGGTAAATTTTGATATTGGTCAGTACAGATTCCGAATAGGCGACTACCGAATTATTTTTGATGTACAGAACGAACTTATTGTTATTCTTTCAGTTGGACACAGAAGAGAAATCTATCGATAAGCCTTTAGTATAATAGGAATGTTTTGGTCATCCGAGATCGTCTAATGGCCCGTCTCGACGAGGCGAGAGTTGTCGAGCCGAGGCGGATAGGACAATATATGTATTATACTTATATTCTAAAAAGTGAGTTAAAAAGAAAAAGTTATGTTGGCCATACAAATAATATTCAAAGAAGACTTTTAGAACATAATGAAGGAAAAAATACGTTTACTAAAAAATACAGACCATGGAGAATAATTTACGTTGAGCAATTTAAGAATGAACAAGAAGCAATTAATAAGGAAAAATATTTTAAATCTCATGCCGGACGAAAAATAATGAAGAAATTATTTGAAGAATACGGTAGTATACCTTTTTCCGAGATCGTCTAATGGTAGGACCTCAGACTCTGGATCTGAGTATCTACGTTCGAATCGTAGTCTCGGAACAAGAAAGTAATAACTATAAAAAATTGTCTAATGGCCCGTCTCGACGAGGCAAGAAATGTCGAGCCGAGGCGGATTCGAATCGTAGTCTCGGAACAAGAAAGTAATAACTATAAAAAATTGTCTAATGGCCCGTCTCGACGAGGCAAGAAATGTCGAGCCGAGGCGGATAGGACCTCAGACTCTGGATCTGAGTATCTACGCCCGTCTCGACGAGGCAAGAAATGTCGAGCCGAGGCGGATTCGAATCGTAGTCTCGGAACATATGATTAATCCCAATTTTGTGTTTATTGGCGTAGCTCTTGAACTAATCGGCGGGTGGAGTTATTTTATTGATACGGTTCGGGGAAAGGTACAACCGAATAAAGTTACTTGGTTGTTATGGAGTATAGCTCCTTTGATTGCATTTTTTGCAATGATTAAACAAGGAGTTGGCATTGTGTCTTTGGTAACATTTTCTGTTGCTTTTGTTCCGCTTGTTATATTTATTGCGTCCTTTGTTAACAAAAAAGCAACATGGAATATTGGAAAACTTGATATAGTTTGCGGTACTTTATCTGTCATAGGACTTATTTTATGGATGATAACTCGGGTAGGCAACATTGCAATTTTTTTCAGCATTTTTAGCGATGCACTTGCTGCTTTACCGACTATTGTTAAGTCATATCGCTATCCAGAAACAGAAAATAGCAATGTTTACTTATTTGGTGTGTTTAATTCACTTATAGGGTTACTTACAATTACGGAATGGAACTTTCAAAATTACGGGTTCCCTCTGTATCTTTTTTTACTGCAAATACTTCTGGTGGGATTGATTAGATTTAAAGGGGCGAATCTTCATACAAGTCAAAGTGTAACTGTTTCGGTTACACAGGCATCATCTTGAATAAGTTATAACTATAGGATATAATGGTGAAATATGGTGCTTGAACGTTTCAGAGGAGTTTTTAGAAGGCGAAGAAAACCGGTTGAACCAAGTGCTCCTGTACGCGCACATGTACAAATTTATCCTAGAACTAAAGAACCTACACGTCCGGCTGATGTACCGATATATCCTCCTGATGAACTTTTTACATCGGAGCTTATTCAAACGTTTTATCGGCGAGAACCAGGAAAACCAATAGAACAGAATGTTCAGGAAGTCGCACGTTTTTCACTTGAGACACATACTTCTTTATCAGAACCTCTTACAATTGAAACTTTGACTCGTGAAATCAGTGATTTACTACTCGAAGGTCGCGATTTAGAAGCATTGACTAATCTATTCGATCTAAGCATGACTATGTCACCTGAGGAGCGCATTCCAAAATATGTATTAGGTTTTTTATCTCATCATCCCATTGTTACTACAATTCGAAGAAAAGATCAGGGTGAAGATCAAAATAAGCTCGTTGGCTATTTTATTCTTGCCCGAGGAGACCAGAGATTAGAGGCAGCTGCTTTTATGAGTCCTCATTATCGAGGAAATGGGATTATGATAAATACAATGAAACGATGTTTAGATTGTTTTGGCGGATATCCTGAGAACACTCTCATTACGTTTGAGTTTAGAATGGATAACCATGAAATGAAAAATTTCGCTCATAAAGTATTTGCAATGCGAGGAGTTAAATATGAAATGCATGGAGTTGAGGCAACCGTTAAGGTAACTCTTAAAGAGTTACGGCAAATATTAAATAGACAAAGTATTGAAGTTCCAGAAAAGCCTGATCAAACCTTACATGAAGATCAATAATCTATTGCATACAAGATATGAAAATGGTACAATTATACCTTCACAATAAGACAGAAGGAGAGGAATAGATTTGGATTGATATAACAATCTACGTTTACTAAAATTACCTTCTCAGAAACCTTTATGGAAATACGAAATATTGTTATTATCGCGCACGTTGATCATGGGAAGACAACCCTGGTTGATGCCCTGCTTAAACAAACGCACACATTCCGGGAGAACCAGAAGGAAATGAGTGAAACACTCATTATGGACTCAAATGAACTGGAGCGGGAAAAGGGAATCACCATCCTTGCAAAAAATACCTCTATCTCATATAAAAATACTAAAATCAATATCATCGACACGCCCGGCCATGCAGATTTTGGTGGGGAGGTGGAAAGGACTATTAACATGGCCTCCGGTGCGGTACTTTTGGTTGATGCAGCAGAAGGCCCGCTTCCTCAGACAAAGTTTGTCTTGAAAAAAGCAATGCAGGCAGGTTTAAAGCTCATTCTTATTATCAATAAAATTGATAAGCGTGACGCGCGTCCCGCAGAAGTGCTTGCCGAGGTTGAAAATCTGTTTCTTGAGCTAGCGGAAGATGATTCATCACTCGAGTTTACTACGCTCTATGCGGTTGGTCGAGACGGTAAGGCTTTCTACCAAGTTCCGGAAAAATATTCATCTGATATGAAAGGCGATTTGAATCCGTTTTTTGAAACTGTTCTGCGGGAAATTCCAAATGTTTCAGTTTCAGACGAAAAACCGCTCCAGATGCTTATTTCAACTCTTGATTATGACAGCTATGTTGGGAGACTGTGTATCGGAAAAATTAATCGCGGGACACTGAAAAAAAATATGCAGGTTGCACTCGTTGAAAATAATGAGGTGATAGGCACATACAAAGTGCAGAAACTCTATACTACTCTTGGTTTGAACCGACAGGAAGTTGAGAGTGTATCATCTGGAGATATTGCGACAATTGCGGGAATTCCGCAGATGACGATTGGTCAGACCGTGTGTGATCCCTCATTTCCCGAAAGTCTGCCGACTATTTTTGTTGAAGAGCCAACTATAAAAATAACGATCGGACCAAATACAAGTCCATTTGCAGGACGTGAAGGGAAATATACTACCTCGCGCCAACTGCGGGAACGGTTGATGAAAGAAATTGAGACAAACCTAGGTTTACGGGTGCAAGATGATGTGCAAACTGCGCAATTCGTTGTCTCAGGCAGGGGAGAACTACACCTTGCGATCCTTATTGAAGCGATGCGTCGGGAAGGATATGAGATGGAGGTATCAAAACCGCAGGTGATTTACAAGACAGTGGACGGCGAAATCTGTGAGCCGTTTGAGGAAGTAACTATTGAGACTGACGAAGAATTTTTAGGGTTGATAACAGAGGAAATGGGAAAACGGAAAGCGTCAATGCAGGATATGAAAAAAGACGGTAGAAAAATACGGTTGGTTTTCAGAATCGCAACCCAAAATCTTCTTGGAATACGCAACTCGCTTCTGACCAAAACCCGTGGAACTGCCCAGTTGTACTCATATTTTCTCGGGTATGCACCAAAGGGAGCAAAAATGGATAACCTTCGAAACGGAGCACTTGTTGCGGTGAAACCGGGAACTTCGTTTAATTATGCGATCGGTAAAATTCAGGAGCGGGGAACACTGTTTATTGGTGCGGGGGTTGACGTATATGAAGGTATGATCGTGGGTGTTGCAAATAAATCAGAAGTTATTGAGGTGAATATTTGCAAAGCAAAACAACTGACCAACAACCGTTCTTCAGGCGAAGGAGTTTCTGTGACGATAATAGAACCAACCGTGCTTACCCTTGAACAGTCGCTTGATTTTATAGCTGAAGACGAACTGCTTGAGGTAACACCAGCAAGTCTGCGTCTTCGGAAAAAATGGCTTTCAACTGTGCAAAGGAGAGTCGAGGAAAGAAGAGTGAGGGATATTGAACAGTCGTAAGAATATCACTTGAATTATTCTAGAGATCTTCATAAACTGAATACAGTATGAAAAAAGTTTTTCTCATTATTTTTTTCAGTATGGTTGTTTTTGGTCTGTTTGCGTACTATCAGTTTTTTGCCATGAACAAAAAGTCAAAAGCGACGAATAATGGATCAGCAAAGTATACGATGCGTGAGCGAATTGGCTATGGGTTTCCGACACAAGTATGCGACGATAAACCTGCGGGTTGCATTCCTCGTTTAGAGCTTTATACAAAGCCTGACAATGAATATCACCGACTCAATGCAGGTTGGTATACTGATTGGTCTGCAGGAATAATTCGGGTGAATCGAGTGTATACACCGATTGGCGGACCAAGACCGCAATACGATATTGACTATATTGGATTAATTGGCGCATATAGTGCAAAAACCGCTCCTTCAAACTGTCGTACGAGCAACGATGTTGAAGTAAAACATATTCGAAGCAATCCAGACAAATATCCAAACGGTATGACGTGGACGATTGGAAATGAAGTGGGTTGGGATGATAGGCAAACGCCCGTTACGTATGCAAAACACTTTTCAGGATGGTACCGATGTTTGAAAGAAATAAATCCTACTTTTAAAATTGGTACGGGCGTGATTCTTACTGATTTTTTACTTCCCATTGATGATCCAACTAGTCCAAATTTGCAATGTGTTTTGAACAATTATGTTGAGCCCGGTGAAAGACACATGTCCGGGTATCAGTTTTTTCTTCGGTTTATGCACGAGCTAAAAACAAATCTACTGCTTCGTGTCAATGGAGAAATACCAATGCCTGACGCAGTATTTGGTCACATTTATACTGCCTGTGCGCCAAATAGTAATGTTGGCGGTTGGGGGTCGCCATATTGGGTTGACACGAATGCGTTTAAAGCCGGAGTTCTTCGGTATCGGATCCTTATGGCTGCAACCGGACTAAAAAATGCAGATTTTATTATAAAAGAGTATGGTCCGTTAATGGAAAACGGGTGGAATGGATTGACGGAAGACCAAAAAAAACAGAAAAGAAGAGAGTATATGACAGCGACATTTGAGTATATGGCAGTTGACGGTGTTGATCCGGTATTTGGAAATCCAGAAGACCAGAATCGATTGGTTCAACGATGGGCATGGTTTCCTTTGAGCGGTTTTACGTATGTGGAAGGAATGTATAGTTATCAAAGGTTGGCACTCATGCAAAAAAAAGACTTTTTGTTTAATCCTGATCTCGCATATCACTATATTACGCTCGTAAACAGACTTATTCATTCATCCAACCAGATTGATCCAACCGCAACAGACGTTCCGCAAACACCAACGGTTACACCATATCCGACAAGCCGGTCTGATTCGGGATCTGGAGCTTTACCTGTTGGTCAGTGCGGAGTCAATAAATACTGTTTCCAGCTTCCGCAAGCATACAGAGATGCGGGGAATTATCAGTTGCTTTGTAATAAGGACTACACCCAATGGGGAGGGCCGAATTTGCTCGGTTATATGCAGAGGAGCCCGGATAACGGTTATTCGAACTGCGGATACCTACAGGTTTGCTGCAAAGTTCAAGAGTAACTCTATTTCAGATATTCTTTACTTGATAAACAAAGGCTAGATTGATACAATGATAAAGTTTTTTGGTAGAAATTTACAGGGCCTATAGCTCAACTGGTAGAGCAGCAGCCTTTTAAGCTGTTGGTTCCGGGTTCGAGTCCCGGTGGGCTCACATTCATTTCCGGGACGAGAAGTTTACCCTGAGGAGCTAATTTAAAGAGATGAGCGACGAATGGGCGCCCCGGTGGGCTCACTATTTATTTTTATTCCTAAACGTAATATATGCGCTTATGCCAATAAGAACTGCGCTCATAAGAAGCTGAAGTGTGATGGTTTCCCCAAAAAGCGGTATTGCGACAAATCCTGCGGCGAGCGGGCTAAGGTAGGACGAAAGTGAAACCATAAAGGGCGAAACATGTTTAATACACCACTGGTACAGAAAGAAAAAGATGAAAGAGTTGAAAAGAAGTAAAAACATCAGACTTAATAGCGCTGGTGATGATGCATGGAGGAGTGAAAATAATAAGTTTTGTTTTTGAACTACCAAAACACCAAGAGCGATAGAGCCTGCGATCAGCGAATTGAAAGCCAGAATTGTCACAGGAGGATATTTGACACTTAACTTTTTTGAGAAAACAAGGTAACTTCCCCAACAGAACACTGCTCCTAAAATAATAATGTTTCCGAGAGGTCTTCCCAAAGAGCTACTTAAATGTGCGGTTTTTCCTCCAAGAATCAAGAATAAACCGCCGGAAAATCCAAGTACAATACTTGCAATCGATTGCAATCGGAGATGTTGCTTCAAAAAAAGAAAGGAAAGTACAAGTACCAATGCGGGCATCAAGAGATACATGATTTGTGAGGCAACGCTGGTTGTAAACTGTAGGCCGACTGCAAATAAAAAAATATTTCCAGTAAACAATAGTGAACCCATAATGATTCGTGGCATGTCAGAACGAGTAAATGTGAGCTTACGGGTGAAAAAAAGATAGAGAATAAGGATAACTGCGGTAAGCAAAAACCGGAAACAGATAATTTCAACGGGCGTGAATTCTTTAAAAGCAATTTTCATGAAAACCGGTGCAATGCCACCAAGTATTCCAACTAAACAAAGGGCAAGAAGTGCGGTTGCAGAATTTTTTTTCACAGATTGTATTATAGCAAGAAAATATACCTTTGAGGCATACTTGAAAATACAAAATATTTTTGTTATGCTCCTGAAATAATATGGCTTTAGTTGAACGGGCGTTCATTGAACAGCAAACACCATCTTTTGAGACGTTATTTCCCAGAAGTCCTGAGATTCGTTTTCCAACCCTTCAACATATCAACACCCGCGTTTTTGTGACCGAAATGCGCAGGAAAAAAAACAATCCTAATCTTCGATTAGCCGATATTTCAGCAGAAGAATGGAAGGAATATCTTGGTGACTGTGATGCAGTCTGGTTGATGGGAATATATCAGGTAAGTCAGATGGCGCGTTTATCCGCACTGCAGTATGCTGAAGATCAGTACCGTCCTCATTTGCCGGACATGACAGTTGACGATGTGACAGGTTCTTGTTTCGCAATACCTACATACGAACCCGATTCCGATTTTGTCGCTCAGGATTGGAAAGTATGGGATGAACAAGTTCGCGACAAACTTCATTCGTTGGGAAAAAAAGTAATTACCGATTTGACTATCAATAACACCGGACTGGATAAAGTTGCAGATCATCCTGAGTTGTACGTAACTGCTTCACCTGAGCGGGCAGCACAAGCATCATCATTAGATTTTAATAGAGATGTTGAAATAAAAAGTACAGATGGGGAGTCTTTACAAGTTGCACACGGCAACTGTCACAATTATCCCGCGTGGACAGATACAGCACAGCTGGATCTTTCAAAGCCTGAAACACATAATTGGCTTGTACCGCAGCCAGTTGCATTATCCCAACATTGTGATGGTTTACGGTGTGACATGGCAATGCTTGCTGTACCTTGGCAGTTTCAGTCAAATTGGGGTTGGTTATTTGAAGAAGGGCATTTTGATTGGATGAATCAATCTGAACCACTTTGGAAAAAGATCATTGATACAGTTCATTCGAAAAAACCAGATTTTAGTTTTATCGCAGAAGTCTATAACGATGGCGATAAATGGGAATTGCTTCGAAACGGGTTTACTTACGTGTATGAAAAATACTTATATGACATAATGCCGTCATTTCTTTCGGGAAACAAAGCGTCTGAGATACTGGCATATTTTGGATATTTTTTTCAGAACACTCATGAAGATCGTGTTGTGTTTTTTTCAAATCACGATGAGGCAACTTTGAGGTTGGTTCTCGGACCGGAGAAGGAAAATGCTGCACTTGTCTTGTTTGCACTTCTTCATCACACGGCCTGGCTTGTTGATTACAACGAGAGGCAAGGAAGAACAAATAGGCTTCCTATGCAGGTCTGCCGGCAACCTGATCAAGAACCTGATCCAAAAAGTATGCGATTGCACCAGAACCTGGAAGCAATCCGGTCGTCTGATTTGTTTCAAAACGGTGAGCACGACTTTTTTATTCCTGAACAGTGTTCGGCAGATAATGACAGTAATAAATCAATTGTCGCGCATCATATTTCAAGAAACACAACTGGAGTATTTATCTGCACAAATACCGCAGGCTGGGATGCAAGCTGTGCAGTTACCATTCCAGAAAATTCTACGTCAGTACATATTTATGACTTGACCGATGGTGTTTGGTACCCGCACGAGGTGGCTGATTCTAATGTCCCGATTGTTTTAAAGCCCTATCATTCTCAGATAGTGTACTACTCTGTCTGAAAGCCAAAATACACCTGCGAGGTACAATGCGGAGCAATAGAGCAATATATAAGTACACTATAATTCGAATTGCGAAGCAGGGGGTTTTACGATACAATAGAAGGATGAAAACAGAGTTTTTTACCCTAAAAAACGGATTGAGAGTATTGTTTATCGATACGAATACATTTCCGACCATAACAACCCTTCTTTTGGTTGGAGCCGGAAGCCGGTATGAAGATGAGAAAACCAACGGCGTTTCACACTTTCTTGAACACATGTTTTATAAAGGGAGTAAAAAATATCCGAACCCGGAAATAATTTCCCAGATTATTGAAGGAATGGGTGGTTACTGGAATGCATTTACGTCAAAAGACTATACCGGTTATTACATCAAAGCATCAACAGACCACTTTGAAAAAATGATCGATATGATTTCAGACCTTCTTCTCAACTCACTTTTTGATCCTGCTGAAATTGAAAAAGAAAAAGGGGTAATTGTTGAGGAAATTAATATGTATGAAGATACTCCTCAGCGGAGAATCAGCGATATTTTTGACAACGTTATGTTTCGGAGAAATCCTTTGGGATATGATATTGCAGGATCAAAAAATACTGTGACATCATTTGATAGAAACACATTTTTATCATACAAAAGCCAGCGGTATTATCCGAATAACACAGTGCTTGTTGTTGCTGGGGGATTGAAAATTACTCGGAGCACTCAATCAAGCATTGAAGATTACCTAAAAATAATTCAGGAAAAATTTTCTGGATGGGAAACGGAGCAGGTTAAAGGTTTTGATCCAGTAATAAAGATTGATACAGAGCCCCAAATATATGTAAAATCAAAAAAAACAGAGCAAGCGCATTTTTGCTATGGTTACCCAACATTTTCGATTGCAGATTCAAGAAGACCAGTTTTAAAAGTTCTTGCAACAATCCTTGGGGGAGGTGCTTCTTCTCGACTGTTTCAGGAAGTACGTGAAAAACGCGGTTTATGTTACTATATTGGGACAGGAATCGACCAGTATGAGGATATTGGAACTATCGTGACTCAGTCTGGAGTTGCAAAAGACGTTGAAAAAGTAAAAGATGCTGTGCGTGCAACCCATAAAGAACATGTGAGAATTGCAAAAGGGAGTGTTTCAGAGTCTGATATTGCACGTTCGAAAGAAATGCTAAAAGGAAGACTCCTTCTTTCTCTTGAGGACTCATTTAATATCGCCCATCAGTATGGTTTAAAACAGCTTCATGAAAACAGTATTGAGTCTCCTGAAGAACGGATTAAACAGATTGAAAAAGTGACAAAACAAGAAATTGTTAATTTGGCAAAGGAGCTTTTTACAGAAGAAAAACTTACGTTCGCAATAATTGGCCCATTTCAACAAACTGATTTTTCATCACATTCGCTATTCTGATGATAAAAAAACTTATCTTTATCTTCTTGATTTTTATCTTTGGGTTCGGTTTGGGACTTACTTTAGCCCAACGAATTAATAACTCTTCATACGGAGAGGACCAGGGTCTTGAAAGAATACAAGGAAATTTTGAATTTCCCTATATAAATCACACTCTTGATCAACAACCTATCTCAGAAACAAGTCAAGGTAAAATACTTCTTTTAAAAAACCGACTGGAAACGTATATCAACAAGCAAACTCAGGGACAGGATGCGGATCATATTTCAGTATATTTTCGAGATTTAAATAATGGTCCTTGGATGGGTATTTCTGAAAAAGAACTATTTAGCCCTGCATCGCTTCTCAAAATTCCAATTATGATTGCGACATATAAAATTGCAGAAAATAACCCGCTCATTCTTTCGAAAAAGATACCCTATATGCGTTTTGATGATTCAGTTTCGCAAATTTCACTGCCACGGGTTACATTGCAGGAAGGACAAGAATACTCGGTTGAAGATTTGGTCTATCGGATGATTGTTTATTCAGATAATGAAGCGAAAAATATATTGGTATCAGCAGTTCTAAAAGAAAAAGAAATAAATCGAATTTATAAAGATCTGGGAATAGAATTGCCGGGAATAATCAGGTCTGAAGATTTTATGTCGGTTAAAACATACGCTTCTTTTTTTCGCATTCTATACAATGCTTCTTATCTTAGTAAGCAACTCTCTAACAAAGCGCTCTCCTTGCTCGCACAGAGTGAGTTTAAAAAAGGAATTGTGGCGGGAGTACCTGAGAATATTACTGTAGCAAATAAATTTGGTGAACGTGAAATTCCCGGAAGTTATAAACAACTGCATGACTGCGGGATTGTGTATCAGAAGGAAAAGCCGTACATCTTATGTGTGATGACTCGGGGAAATGATTGGAAAAAATTGACATATGTTATTCAGGATGTATCACGCATAACTTATACTACATTAACAGAGTAAGAGTGTTGTTCTTGTTTAATCTGGTGCTTTCAGCTTCGAGGCTTCAGAATAATACTTATAAAATATTGTCATGGAGCCCTAAAGTATCTTCGACAGAAAAATAACTCCATAAATGTATGAGTTTCGCTTGACAAGACGATAAAAATTGATCATACTGTTTTATATATACATATAATCGCATTTTATCATCTTGTTAACATATTCTATACATATAAAAATAGATAAAAGAAGATCACTTCCCAAATTTTTATAAACCGTATTGTATGAAACAAAAAAATCGTTTACACAGAAAACCTAAAATTGAAAAACAGAAACATATCGCTCAACCGGTATCAGTTGAACAGAAAAAGACTGTAACTGCAACAAAAGTTAACTTAATCTGGATTGTTATTATAAGCTTTCTCTGCACTGTTACAATTATTTGGATAGTTCGGTCGGTTTATATAAATTTTTTTTCACCCTTCCTTCGCAATCACAGTAGAAACGCTGACTTGTTGAAACGCTTCGTGTTTAGAGAAAACCATCTTGTTGATCCGTTCATGGTTGTGAACCTTATTGAAAAGAGCGATGATTCATGGCTATTTATTGACTATCGTTCAGCAAAAGAGTACCAGGCAAGTCATATAAAAGGAGCGATTAATATCCCGCTGTATACAAGCTATGAAAAATTTCTTGATACAACACTGACTTTTTCAGAATGGTACAAAAACTATCGAACCAGTAAAACAAAGGCTAAATATGTTCTGCTGTACGGATATTGGAGCAATAGTAAGCTTACTTCTGATCTTATGGCTTACTTACAGAGAAAACGACAAAACGTCTTTGGTTTAAAGATAGGGTTCTATGAATTCAAAAATCGATATGCTGATTGGATGCCCGGAGGTGATATGGTGGAGAGTGGGGTTGGAAAATATCTTGAAGGAAAAATGATTGAACCATTACCTTTTTTTGACGGTGTACCTCCGTTGCCCGGACCTAAATAACCATGAAAATACAACTAAAAACAGCTCGAAGATCTCTGAAAAGGTTTTCAAAAAAAATAAGTATTGTTTTTCTCTCGTCCGTGCTTTTATTACAAACCTTTCTCGGTTATGTTCCGAACCAGCTTTCGCCGGTTAGTGCTGCCACAAAAGAAGATACAACGCAGTCAGACTTTATGAATGGGAAGTATGAATTTAACGAGATTGATACGTTAACCAGTCAGGGTGATATAAAACTTCAGTCGAATTTAGGAACATGGGATGCCTCAGGCCCTGCGAACTTGAAGCATAATGTAAACACGAACACTAAAGTGATAAAAGCTGGGAACTTTTTGTATGTTTTTAGAAACAGGCAACTGGGACAGTTTATGCGGTATGACTTATCGTCGCGCGAATGGAAAGAAATGAGTTATACTCCGATTCAGCCGTATGAAGTGGTGGATGCAACGACGAACGGAACCGATACTATCTGGGCTTTCGCAACGCGGAGTGGCAGAAAGCACTTTCTTAAATACTTTATTCCTACAGACACCTGGAGTTTTCTTGATACCACGCCACTGGCTTTAACTCAAGGATCAACTTTAGAGTACGTACCGGGGAGTATAAATTATGTTTACGCATTTCAAGGAGGAGGTACTGCATTTTGGAGATATCACATTGGAAATAATAGTTGGTCACAACTTGCTAACTCGGTTGCAACCTGTACTAACTATTGTGCGTTAAAGTATGATGGAAGCCAGTATCTTTATCTTGCGACTGATGCACTGTCTCCAGATCGGTTTTACCGCTACGACACGATAAACGGCGGAGTTTGGGTTGCACAGGGGAATTTTCCAATTGATGGTGCAATGAATTACGGTTCAGATTTAGCGTATGATGGGACGAGTTTTTATGTAATGAGAAGCGGGGGAACAACGACGTTTTATAAATATACTTCAGGCACTTGGGGAACTGCAAAAGATGTTCCATTTGTTACAACCTACGGAAGTCTTGCATATGACAGTAGCAATAACCAGATTATCGCTTTGGGAGGAGTCGGAGAGCTTGCATACTATTATCCCGGTAATAATACTTGGAGCAATCCAACGCAAGGTCCGCCTGCAAATGCATATGCAACCGGAAAAAACATAGTATCAGACGGTAATGGTAACATTTATATGTGCCGGGGACAAAATACAACAACCTGTTATAAATATACGATCGCAACAAATACCTGGTCGGCAACAATGTCTGCTGCGCCGGTTGCTTTGGGAACAACAAACGGGACCTCATTAGCCTATACTTCAAATGGTCTTTTTGTATCACGGGGAAATTCATCAGCAAATTTTTATAAATATAATCCGGTGCCAAACAACTGGACAACTACCCTTGCGAATTCGACAGCAATTTTGGGTGATGGATCAGTAATGGTGGGTTCTGGATCCGGAGCAACCGGCGCAATTTTTGCATTGCAGGGTGCAAACTCGACTAATTTTTACCGATATGATGTGACACTTAACACATGGTCGACAAAAGCGGTAACTCCTGAAGCAGTATCAAGAGGTTCTGGATTGGTTCAGGCGGGTATGTTTACTTATTTACTAAACGGAGGGAACAGAGGTAAATTTTTCCGTTATCATGAAACAACAAACGGTTGGTTTGAACTACCTTCTTTGCCGGTTGGCGCATATTACGGCGGAGGCTTAACATATGACGGGGGCGATTCTATTTATGCGATGGTGGGAGGAGAAAACGATGTTGTAGGAAGGAGAATGTACCGGTACTCAATACTGGCGAATACCTGGACCAGGGTAGCTGACGCGCCCGGCATAATGCGTTACGGAGGAGGGATTACCTATGATCCAACGGTAAACGCTCTTTTTGCATATTCTGGATACGGTGGGGGATTTTGGAAGTATTCGACGTCTTCAGCAACGTTTGTTCAGTCTGGAACATGGCATTCTTCAGTGAAAGACTTAATATATGCCTCAACACTGGGAACTTTTGAAGCTACAGAAGATAAACCGACGAATACCAATATTACTTATTTTACACGGACAAGCGATAATCAAAATTACTGGGAAGACTGGAGACCGGCTACACCCGGGGCAGCAATAATCTCAACTCCGAAACGATATATCCAAGTCCGTGCGCTTTTGACCGGAAACGGTACGGTAAGTCCTACTCTTTCCGACTATACGATTAACTATACCGGAGACACAACGGTTCCTGATGTGTCCGGTGTTTCAATTTCCGCAAAGTCCGCAAAAGGGTCTGCTACTGTTTTGAGTTCGCCGGGAACATATTTATATCCGAATCCGTATTTTTCCTGGACTTCGGCTACGGACAATCAGTCAGGAATTGATGGATACTATGTCTATTTCGGTTCATCCGACTCCGGCGATCCGGTTACGCTGGGAAATTTTCAGCAGACAACAGAGTATGTCGTCAATACTCCAATGACTGCGGGAACTACTTACTATCTTCGCATTGCACCGAAAAACAAGGCGGGGACAACTCCGGTTGCGGTTACTTATTTTGCCTATACGTATAACGGGCTTTCGCCTTCAACAACCGTGACGGTTGCATCAACCCAAAGTGAGTGGGATCATGCGACTGCTTCAAAAAGCGGTACATATACAGCCGGAACCGCCTGGTGGAATCATGCATATGCGTATCGTCAGCAACTGACGATTACCTCACCGAATATTGCAACTCCCGGATCAATGGTTCGAGTTACCATTGACACTGATGCTTTAGAATCTGCAGGCAAACTCCGCAACGATCGAAAAGACTGGCGAATTGTTTTTTGGGACGGTATAAAATGGCAGGAAGTTGACCGGCAGTATATTGATGCAACAACAACTTATTTTCCGCTCATAAGGGGAATTAATGCAAGTGCAAGTGATACAAACTACTATATCTATTATGGAAATCCGAGTGAAACCCAGTCTCCCAGATCGACAGTTTCAAATTCGGGCGCCCATGCAAAATGGGGTGCGGGAAGTTCGTTTGACGGCAATGACTATATCCGTATTCCGACGGTAATAAACGCGCTATCGCAGATGACAATTGAAGGATGGTTTTTATATAACAACTACGCTTCCAATAGGTGGCTTTACGGAAACCAGACAACGACTCAAACGGCAGTAGGAATAGCATCCGGAAATCAGTATCTTACGTATAGTATTCGGGTAGGAAGCAGTACTTACACTAATACAGGGACAACGCTTCTCGATGCGGGAAAGTGGCATCATTTTGCACTTACCTATGATGCTGCAACCGGTACTGAAAAAGGCTATGTGAACGGACGGTTGGATTTTACCCGTTCAGGACTTTCCGGTAATGTGGCGGTTACTACAGCCCAGTGGCTGGGAGCTTCTGCTACAGAGTATTATTATGGTTATCTTGATGAAGTGAGAATATCGAACAATGTTAGATATTCAGCTTCGTTTACCCCAAGCACCGATTCTTTTGCAGCCGACGCAAATACTCTTTCCTTATATCATTTTGATGCACCGGGAAGTCAGAATGTTGCAGACTCATCGGGGAATAATAATAATGGAACTTTGGGTTCGCTTGCCGGTGTTGATGCAAATGACCCCCAATGGACAGGATTGGTTAGTGCTACTTCAGGTAGTGAAACAAATGCTCCTGTTTCACCTGCTGATACCAGTTTAAGTCTTGAACCGCTTTCTGACGGCTCTTGGGCCGGGTACCAGGTTGGTTCATTGCCGTATCGTGCGCGTATGCAGTATGGTGCGAGTTTATATGTGAATGGTTCGCTCTATGTCCTTCGCGGAAATAATACGGTTTTCTTTTTCAAGCAGAATACTACAACGGGGGAGTGGACACAACTTGCAGATCTTCCCGCTGCATCAAACTATGGTTCTGCAATGGCGTGGGACGGAGCAGATTCGATTTATGTTGTTCGGGGAAACGCATCAACTAATTTTTACAAATATTCGATCTCAACAGACACCTGGACAAGTTCTATAGATCAGCCGATATTTAACTTCTCATACGGTGCTTCCATAGTTCGCGTTGGAAATATGTTTTATCTTACCGCAGGAGGAAATGTTGCTACTGTTTTGAGTTTTAATAAGGATTATGAAGGGACCGGTGATGGAAATGATGCGTGGAGCACGCTTCAGTCCGCTCCTTACAATGCATATTATGGTGCAGGACTTGCATATGACGGTGTTGATACGTTATGGTTTGTTGCGGGAAATGGATCGGGATTTGCGAAATATTCGATAAATACTGATACATGGGATAATACTATTACAGCTCCAGCACTTATTCCGCACTCAATCGGTTATGCGAGTAATAACGTTTTGTTTCGCAATAACACACTCTATACATTTACTTCCTATGATTACGGTTCCAATACAGACTCCAATCACTTTATATGGAAGTACGATATTGCGGCAGACATGTGGAGAACCGTAGACAATGCAACTGCCTTTTGGCCGTATACCGGCGCAGTGTCATATGATGGTTCGCGGTATGCATACCTTATTCAAGGATATGGGAACACAGCGGGAGGAAATACTGCAGTTGTCCGGTACGATTTGGAGACAAACCAATATACTCCCGAAACACCACCCCTTCCGCTTGACCGGAACTACGCAAACGATGGCGAAGCGATTGTACATCAGGTCTATACCGGAACTTCTCTGGAGTATGATGGCGCTGATTACATTTATATGATTCAGGGAAGCACAAACTACATGAACCGATATCAGGTGTCCACCAAAAAGTGGACTATTATGCCCAATATTCCCTGTCTCTATGCAGGAGGAATGGTCTATGCGAATAACAAGCTCTATGCATTCTGCGGAGGCGGGACAAAAAAAGCATACCGTTTTGACCCGCTTTCCCAGGAGTGGACAACACTTACTGATGTAATGGGACCGGTGAACGAAACAATTACCAGCGCCGGTTCGCAGATTGCGGAGTATGACGGTGCAGATACAATTTATGTCATGCGCGGTGCAGGACAGACTACTTTGTATAAATATTCAATTTCTGGAAATAGCTGGACAACTGCTTCAAATCCGCTTCCCGGATCAGTCGGGAACAGTTGGGGCGCATCAATATCTTATGATGGGAGTACCTATATGTATGTGGTGCGTGGCAACAATACGAGTGATTTTTACCGCTTGAAACTTTCTGATGGCACCTGGACAACTCTGACAAATGTACCTGAGAATGTCTCAAACGGGTCAGGATCTGTTTATTACAATGGAAAACTGTTTGTTTCGTCAAGTTATCCTAATAAGAGTTTGTATATGTATGATGTTGCAACCGGCGTGTGGCAACATGCAAAAGATATGCAGTCGCTGACTGGTCCTGGTTCTGCTTTGGTAAAAGGTCCAGGAAACTCAATGTATGCACTGCAGGGTAATTACATGTTTACTTTTTGGAAGTTCAATCTTCCCAGTAGCAGTTCCTCCTATACTTATACGGGTACTTATATTTCGCGCACCGTTGATATGGGAAAAGTGTACCGGTTTGCAGGGTTGTCTGCAACAGTTGCATCGCCATCCGCAACTTCGGTGATGTTTGAAACACGCAGTTCAACTGATTCAGCGGTATGGTCCGACTGGATAAAAGCGTCTGATCTTAAAAAAAATCCGGGAAATCAGTTTGTATATGCGATTAACTCGCCGATAGCGCAGTATATTCAAACCAGAGCTACACTTTCTTCAGATGAAAGCGCTGAATCACCGGTCGTGTCTGATATTTCCATAACGTATTATGAAGATGCTGTAGGGCCGTCAAATCCATCTGTATTAAACAGTTATAGTTCGTCTGCGAAGACGAGTACTATTTCAGCATCGGTCTGGTACAATCACAGCCATCCTTATTTTGAGTGGAGTGGAGCGAGTGATGGGAGCAATGGTTCAGGAATTGCGGGGTATTATGTTTATTTCGGAACCGACTCTGCACGGCTTGCTTCGATGTCAGGTACGTTCACCGATCAGGCTAATTTTACCGCTTCGCTTGCGACGGACCATTCAGAGGATGGTTATTATTACCTCAACATACAAACAGTTGATAACAAAGGTAATTTTTCAAGCGAAAATTGGACTGCATTTGTGTATCGGTATATTGACACGGTTTCACCTGACAATCCAACCGCAGTAACCGCGTATTCTGACGTTACAAAAACAGCAACGATTTCAGGAAGTGTCTGGCTAAACTATCCACATCCCTATTTTGAATGGACTGGTGCGGTAGATGATTCGGGTGGTTCAGGAATTGCGGGGTATTATGTTTATTTCGGAACCGACTCTGCACGGCTAGCTTCGGTTTCGGGGACATTCCAAACAACTGCAAACTATACCGCAACTATGCAGACAGACGGTTCTGATGCGGGTGATTACTACCTGTTAATTCAGGCAAAGGATACGGTAGGGAATATTGCAACATCCAACTGGAACGCATTTCATTACAGTCATATTGATACAACCGCACCAACGCTTCCTACGACCATTGTAAAACGGGAGTCTTCCGCAACCACGTCTGCGGTGCTTAATGAGGACACCTGGTACAACGGTGTTTCGCCCTATTTTGAATGGACTGGTGCGGAAGACGAGGCAACCGGCTCCGGAATACTGGGATACTATGTTTATTTTGGTAAGTATGCAACTGCATCCGCGTCGGTTCAGGGCGTATTTCAGTCCGGGTCTTCATATACCGCTTCACTACCGACAAACGGATCTCTCGATGGAGACTTGTATTTTATGGTGCAGACAAAAGATCGTGCTGGCAATCTAAGCGCAAGCCAAACAACCCCATTCCGGTATAAATACGATCATACAGCCCCGACTTCAATAGCCTCGGAAAATATAGCGGTGCTTCCCAATGGGTATACAGCGGTGAACAGTTTCCGGTTTTTATGGATTGCAACCGATGAACAGTATCCAAACGGTTCCGGTTCTGGATTTTTGGGATATTACTATAAAACAGGAACCACATCCGGTGCTTTATCTCAGGACACTTTCACTACTGACTTAAGTGTAAACGGAATTACCGCCTATCAAGAAGGAGCAAACACATTCTATATTCGGGCCCGAGATAGTGTAGGAAATTATACCCCCTATACAACCGCAAACTTTTACTGGAATAAAACTGCACCATCAGCCCCAACCAATCTTGTCCTTGCTGCGGGAGATGCAACAACGAATACGTTTGGATTTACCTGGGATGAACCGGCGACGCACAGTGCGGAAATTAAAGAATACCGGTATTCAATAAATGTTCTTCCGAACTCTTCGAATATATCCACAACTTCCGCTAACCTGGTAAACGGGATAAAAGGGACACAGGACGGAGTAAACACATTCTATGTGGTTGCGGTAGATACTGCAAACAATGTGAGTTATGGAAGCTATGCGTCAATTACGTTTAATGTATCGGTTACTGCACCCGGCATTCCGCTTGCACCTGAAATTTTTGATAACTCAATTCGTGCAAGCGGTGCATATCGGATTGGATTAAGCTGGGATCCGCCGACTGATAAAGGATCAGCATTTGACCGGTATGAGGTGTATATTTCAGATGTTGATGTTGACTGTTCAACCGATATGACCAGTTACGGAGATGTAGCGGTTTCAACGAAAGGTGAGTCAACGCAGGTTGCATATATCGGGACGGAAAAACTGGCATCAATTCCTTACTATCTGTGTATTAAGGCATGTGCAACGACAAATCAATGTTCCGGGCCGTCAACAACGGTAAGTATCACTCCTTCGGGTCGGTGGCTTACTGCACCGGAAATGGTTGGTACACAGTCTGCAACTGTTAAAACAAAATCCGCAATCATTCAGTGGTCGACCAATAGAACTTCAAATTCGTTTGTAAAATACGGTACAGCAACAGGCGTATACGGTTCTGAGGTTGGTTCCTCGAACCAAGTGACTGCACATGAAATTACACTAACTGAACTAAAACCCGGTACTACCTATTATTACAAAATGCTTTGGACTGACGAGGATGGCAATTTAGGTGAGTCGGATGAAAAAACCTTTACCACGAATTCTGCACCGCTTATCTCAAACGTTATTCCCACTCGCATTAATATAAACTCTGCAGAGATCAGTTTTACCATTGCAAATGCGATCAAAGCAAAGGTTGAATATGGAAAAACAAGCAACTACGACAGTCAGGAAAGCATTACTACTTCCAAGTCAGAATCAACCTACGTTGTTCAGCTCACTGATCTTGTTGAAGGCACTTTGTATCATTACCGGATTGTTGGGGAGGACGATGAGGGAAATATTTATAGCGGGGAGGATCATATCTTTGAAACCCTGCCAACGCCCAAAATTCTCGGGTTACGGGTACAGCAGGTAATCGGCATGCCGACTTCCACGCTTCGATTGCTGTGGAGTTCAAATACGATGGTATCCTCGATTGTAACCTATTTCCCAACTGCTTTTCCCGAACGGGCCACTGATCAGATAAGTCTTTCGCTCAAAAAAAATCATGAAGTTATCATAAAAAATCTCCTTGATAATACAGACTATACGATTTTAGTAAAAGGAAAGGATAGTGCAAACAACGAGGCAAAAACAGAGACGCGGACACTGAAAACCGCGTCAGACATCCGTGCTCCTGAAGTGCAAAACTTGAATGTAGAAAGCACGATTATCGGTATTGGTGACAGTGCAAAAGCACAGATTGTGATCAGCTGGGATACTGACGAGCCGGCAACAACACAGATTGAGTATGCGCAGGGCACGGGAAATACCTACAATCAGACTACTCAGGAAGATACAAACCTCACAACAAATCATATCGTGACAATTACTGCACTTACCCCTGCAAAAATATACCATCTTCGTGCTAATTCGAAAGATAAAGCGGGGAACCTCGGTCAGTCATTTGACACTGTGGTTATAACGCCAAAGTCGACAAAAGATGCATTAAACTTAGTAATTGACAATCTGTCAAAAACCTTCGGGTTTTTACGCGGAAAGTCGGCAGTCAAATAATATGGTTGGAATCCCGGCAAAAAATAATACACTTATCGAAATAACCAATGTGAGTAAGTCGTTTCCGGTTGGAGACTCACAGGTTGAGGTTTTGAAGCAGATTAATATGTCGGTTGCACAGGGCGAGTTTGCAATAATCTTTGGTCCTTCTGGATGCGGTAAATCTACACTCCTGCATACATTATTAGGACTCGAACCTCCAACCGGTGGACGAGTTTCTGTCGACGGAAAAGACCTATATGCTTTATCCGAGGATGAGCGGTCGTTATTCAGACGCCACAAAGTGGGTATGGTCTATCAGCAGCCTCTCTGGGTTTCTTCCTATTCCATTATTGAAAATGTTGCATTTCCGCTTTACTTGTTAGGATTAACCGACCAGGAAATTGAGAAAAAAGCGCTTGAAGCTCTTACTATTGTGGGTATGGAAAAATGGGCGCGGTATGCACCCACCGAGCTTTCCGGCGGTCAACAGCAGAAAGTAAGCTTGGCTCGGGCTCTGATGATCGAACCGATACTGATTGTCGCAGATGAACCAACCGGAAATCTGGATACGGTTTCCGGTCAGGAACTCCTCGAACGTTTTTTGCATCTGGTTGAATTGGGAAAAACGATTGTTATGGTTACTCACGATCTTGAGTATTTGAAATATGCGACAAAGATTTTTCATATCGTTGATGGTCAGATTGTTGAAGAGTATAAACCGGATAAACAGAAGTGGAAAAAACGAATACAGGGCAAAAAAGAAATCGGCGGTAACATGGCAGAATCAAATGTTCGGGATAAAGATTTTCTTAAGAATTTACACTTGTAGACATGATTCTAAAACTGAAAAATACCATAGTCCCGGTTGTCAAGCAAATTACCAATATTCATTTCTGGATCCATTTGCTTAAAAATCTGTACCTGTTCACAGGTTTCTTCGTTCTCTTGATATTGTTTATGTTGAAGCAGATAGACCGTTTTCTCATCTCAATCCCGATTTTTGGAAAAATATATCAAAAAATTCCGGGAAGATCTATCTGGATATCGGTGGAAAGTGCTGCATATACCGCAATTGAAAAAATAAGAACATCCGAAGTAAAAAGGACTTATTTAATTTCCCTTGCCTATAAAAACCTTATGGTGAAAAAAACACGATCATTTATCACCATTTTGGGAATGTCGGTTGGTATCGGCATTATTGTTTTTCTGCTTTCGTTGGGGTATGGAATTGAACGGTTAGTGATTTCTCAGGTTGCCGGGTTAGATGAACTACGTATTATTGACGTTACCGCAAGTGATAATACTGCGCTTCGTCTCAATAAAGCGGTGTATGATAAAGTTTCAAAACTGCCTCAGGTTCAGAAAGCTGCACCGTTAATTTCTGTTGTCGGAAAGATAAGTTATAACCGTGCAACAACAGACATGCTCGCATATGCGGTACCAAAAAACTATTTAGATATCATTAAGGTAAAACTTCTGAACGGTAAGATATTTTCAGATGATAAAACATTCGAACGGTTGAGCACATTGGGAAGTAATGAGAGTGTTGCGGGAGTTTTTTCAAAATTGCAGGAAGTGCCAGTGCGAAACGACTCTCAGAAAGTGACTTTTTCGGTACTCCCGTCAAAAACCGTATCAGTGTGGGAGTCGTGTACCATTTCATCCCGACTGCTTGGATATACAACCCGTATTGAGGGAATGTATACGGGTGAAGAAATGTGGGGAGGAGAGTACGCTCCGTTTTCTATCGGTCGTGCGGGATATGACAGGAACCGTGGTGTGTATTTAGGGAAGTGGGTAAAGGGAAAGGTACCTTTGTACGAGAAAACCGTAAATGAAGATTTACGTCCCGTATTAGACGAACAAGCACGTCATCTGTGGGCTATCGGCTGTATGAAAAAACCCGACGTAGTGGTGACTGAGGCATTGCGGTTTGCAGAGGTAATGGGTGAGTCAACATCAAGTGCGCAGACTGAAACCCCTTCTCCAAGCGCTTCCGATTCAGCGGGTTTGGGGTATGATCCGATAGTTGTTTCAAGTAGTTCGTCGGGAATTGAGATGGTAGTTCTTCAGGCATCCGGTTCCGGTCAAAAGCAAACGCAGAAACTTCTTGCATTCGGAAAAAAGCCGGCGGGACAAGCGGTTGTATCTTCAGGATTTATAAGCTTGCTGGGTATTTCTTCAAAGAAAGCCATAGGAACAAAGTTTAAAAGTTCGTTTGTGCTTTCAAAAAACCTACTTCCGGACGTTGAAGGGAGAGCGCTGAGTGAGGAAGTCGAGTATATAATTATTGGCGTTGTTGATGATCCGGACAACACTTATTTTTACATTCCGTTTACTGATATGAGAAATTTGGGAGTGGGTAATTACTCTCAGATGAAGGTTGTACTCGCAAAAAATGAAGATATATCAAAGGTGCGTAAGAGTATTGAGACCTTGGGTTTCAGAACAAACAGCACCATCGATACCGTAAAGCAGATTGAAGCACTGTTTATAAACTTACGGCTCGTATTAGGAATTTTAGGTCTTGTTGCACTTGGCGTTGCTTCGCTTGGAATGTTTAATACGTTAACGGTTTCACTTCTTGAGCGGACACGTGAAATTGGAGGAATGAAAACCATGGGGATGGTTTCTGAGGAAGTGCAGGACTTATTTCTTGCAGAAGCAATGATCATGGGGTTGGCAGGCGGAATTGGTGGGCTTTTTCTGGGAGCTGCGAGTGGGAAAATACTTTCCTTGTTGGTTTCGGTTTTCGCTTTTGCGAACGGGCAGGGATACCTTGATTTAACTTATCTTCCGCCAAGTTTTGTTATCTTTATTCTGATTTCATCTTTTTTTGTTGGGGTTTTAACCGGAATTTATCCGGCGGAACGTGCTAAAAAGATTTCTGCGTTGAATGCACTGAGATATGAGTAATAATTGGTTATAAATCAAAGGTTAAAGGTAAAAAGTCAAAAGTGAAAGTTCAAAGTAAAAAGTTATATTATTTTTAATTTGTAACTTTAATTTTTGCACTTTGCCCTTTGACTTTTTAACTTGATACTATTAAGCATGCTAACTATTTATGTATTTTTGATCGGAACGGCAATCGGATCATTTCTCAATGTATTAATAGACAGGCTGCCACACGAAAAATCAATTATGGGAAGATCGCAGTGCGATCACTGTAGACGGACGCTTACCGTAATTGACCTTTTTCCTATTATTTCCTTTGTTATCTTGAGGGGTAAATGCCGGACGTGTAAAAAAACGCTTTCTATACAGTATCCCCTCGTTGAACTTTTAACCGGAGTTTGTTTCGCACTGGTATGGGCGATTGGTTATCAGCAACCGGTGTGGTGGGAAACTAGTTATGACATGGTATGGCGGTCAGTCCTCATACCCATTTCCTATATGTTTATTGCAAGCAGTCTCATAGTCATGCTTGTTGCAGATTTTAAATATCAGATAATACCTGATGAAATGCAAATTCTTTTGATTCTCGCAGCAGGATTACTGAAAATTGCACTAGGAAACCCTCTTCAAATAATTTTCTTTTCGGTGGTTGAAGGGGTTGCAGTATTTCTCCCGATTTTTCTTATTTATTTGATCACAAAAGGGAAGGGGATGGGATTTGGTGACGTGAAACTGGCTTTTGGTATGGGTTTTTTTCTCGGAATAAAATCAGGACTGCTCGCCCTGTATTTTGGTTTTATTTTTGGTGCGGTTTATGGAACTATTTTAATTCTCCTAAAGAAGAAAAAAATGAAAAGTAAAATTGCGTTTGGGCCGTTTCTCATACTGGGGATTGTTGTTGTCGTATTCTGTAAAAGGTTGCTATATGATTTTCTTCTCAGAACATACGGGATATAAAGCAAATGGTAAAAGTCAAAAGGCAAAAATATAAGTAAAAAGTTTTAAATGCTTCACTTTTTATTATTAACTTGTATTTTTTACTTTTAACCGTTAATCTTTAACTTTAATTATTCTATGCAACCGATATATTTTGGTATTGTTGGTCAAATTGCATCAGGAAAAGGGGAAGCAGTTAAAATATTTACTGAACAATACGGTTTTGTTTCATTTAATCTTTCTTCAATACTTCATGCAATTCTAGAAAATAAAGGAGTACATGAGTTCACCCGGAAAGACCTGCAGGATCTCGGCGATCAGCTTCGAAAGAGAGAAGGAAATGGAGTTTTAGCAAAGAAAGCTGTTAAAAAATTGAACAATTTTCAATTTTCAAGATCCAATGTTCAACGGAAGAATATAAATATAATTATTGAGGGGATTCGGAACCCTGCTGAGGTAGATTATTTACGGACTTTGCCTAATTTTACTCTCATTGCATTGAAAGCCAGAAAAAAAATCCGCTACCAGAGACTTATCAAACGGAAAAAGCCATGGGATCCAAAAACATGGGACGAGTTTATCGTTATTGATAGAAGAGATAAGGGCCTTCATGAAAAAAAACATGGTCAACAGGTTGCCGAATGCGTGAAAATGGCCGATATTGTATTACAGAACAATGGGAGCGTCTTGTCTTTAAAGAGAGAAATTGAAAAATTAATGGAATTTTAGATTCTTGCTACGCTCCGAATTACACCTCGTAAGTGTAATTAGAGAAAGGATTTATAAGGATATAAAAAGGTTTTTTAAGGTAAACGGGTATTCGTATGTTTTGTTGACGAGAATTACGTGGTATGATCCGTGAGTTTTATAGAAAAAAGTATATTCATTTTTTCCGCTTGGGTTTTCTGTTTTTTCCTGAGTATCAATAAGGGTGTTGTTTTGAAACAGAAGCGCTTGGATCGTCTGTGGCGCTATAGTAAGATCCTTTGGACGATCAAGCTGAACTGAAATATACATAATATTGCGGTGGCTAGTCGTATCTACGGTAACTTGCGACATATTTTCAATCCGTTCCCGCCAGAGGGGTGAAAGGGTGACTTGTGCGGTCGTCTTAAGTTCAAGCGCAAAAGCAGAGTGGGGATAGAGCAGTACGAGTATAAAAAAAAACACACCAATACAATACCCTCGTCGTCCCCTTACCATAGGGGAGTATTATACTCCAATGCAAACGTTCTATCAAGCTTAAAAAAGAACGGACGTTATGGTTTTACAATAACCTGCAGTTTGTGTTCAGGATGGAGCTTGCTTGAGACTTCCCATACGCCCTCATCATATAATATGGTGCGAAGCTCTTCGGATTTTCCGTAACCGCGCGGGGTTCGAAAAAGCGGGTTTTCTGAGGTAAGCCACATAAGTTCAGTGTCACTTGCGTTGATAATTCCAAGATAGTAACTTTTTTTAATCTGAACAACACGCGGATTAAACTCTCCGTTTTCATAATAGACTTGGGTAAGCGACTTATTCGGTTCACTTGGAACTTCAGTTGGTGTTATCGATTGTTTATTGAGAATAAATGTATTTGTAAATAGATAGGGAAAAAACAGAGCATGGGTAAAAAAGCCGAGCATAAAAAAAAAGAATGCCACACCAATAAAGTGGACCCACCTTCGTTTTGAGTGCATATATTTTTAGTATACTTTATTTAAGCAGAGCTTTCATTGCCTTGCGCAGACGTTTGCGCATCAGATAGATAATTATAAGGATGAGAGCGAATAAAACAATGAGCCGGACGGGAATGACGTAAAACGTGCTTACAGCGGTAAGTGTTTCGTTTTGTATTGACCCGTAGTACATAATTGCGGTAGCTGTGTACTTTCCAAAAAGAAGCTTCTTTCCAAAAGAGGTTCGGACAATCCGGCTTGCACCGGGAAACACGTTTGTGCCGTTTATGACAAGGTCGGTAACTTTCTGGCCGAACATGTTGGTGACATTAATAAGTCCAAATGCTTTTGTATGTACGTTTCCGGTATTGGTGAATTTGAGGGAAAGAGGAACCGGTCCGAATTCTGAAAACGAGGGTGCTTTCATTTCATCCAAAAACAATTTTTCCTGGACCGGACCGGATACTTTTAATAGAAAAAGTGATGCGATCTCCTGTCCGAGCGAAGCAGTATTCGCTTTTTTGTTGGTGTTTGTGACAGAAAACACAAAAGATCCATAATACCCGCCTGCAACTTTTGATGAAGGGATCACGATCTGCGCAGTGACTTCTTTTTCCTCGCCCGGTTTCAGAGAAAATGTTTCTGGGACAAGTGTAGTCCATTTGGAAAGTGAGTACGGACCTTGTTCCGATAGGGCAACCTGTCCTTCCTCGCCTTGTGCAGTGAAGTCTTCAACCCGAACGCTGATCGGAAGGGTTTCCTGGCTTTTGTTGCGAATTTTTGCCCGGGCGACAACGGTATTTCCCGGGTCAGCCTGAAGCTCCTGGGATGGAGGTGATACTTCAAGCGACTGGGAGACGTTTTGATTTTGTGCGAACGCTCCAGAAAGCGTTGCGTAAAGGTTTAAACTTAATAAAACTGATATAAAGAATAAAAAAAAGACAATTTTTTTATGATTCATGAAGTTTTTTTTCATGCTTTCGGTTTAGTACGTTGGTGTTGCAACTAAGATAACCGTACCAGTGTATGAACCTGGGGGTTGCAAGTTGTTTACTTCTGCCTGCCATCCGAGTCGGATTGTCTGCGAAGAAACACCGGTTCCGTTATACATAACCTCATATGCTGTTGTTCGGAGCCCTGCCCATTTATTTGAACTGAATCGGTTTGGCGTACCGGTGCCGAGTGTTGTGTCTTCTGTTGTGTAGCCGACAAAACCTGTATTAACATTCGAAGTGCCTCCAGCAGGAGAGCTCCATGTGGTTGGCGTAGTGTCGTCTGCGGTAAAATAGTCTATATTATTTGAACCGTCTGCTAATGGCGGGTCTGCAGCAGCTTTTACAGTAACGGTATAACCACCAGCTGCATTTGTAGTAACTGTTGCATCATGGGCAACAACCTTGGTTGAGCCACTCGAAAGGACTCCGAACGGAATGGTAGATGCGCTGAGGGCTGAAGTAACATTGATGGCTTGGCTGTTAACTGTGCCAGAGTAAACCGGTGCAAGAGAAAAAGCAAGCGTTGCTTCAACGGTGGCAGTCATGGCAATTGAGGTTGAGGTGAGAATAGCAAACGCGGTTGTCACCTCGTCAATAACGGCTGGCGCTGATGTTCTTGTTTGAATTCGAACAAAGTAAGTTGAGTTTGCGCCAGTTGGATTAGTAATGCCGGTGAATTGAAGTGAGATAGCTGTTCCGCTGTTTATTGAGGCCGGTGAGGTTACCGTAAGCAAAATCAGACCATTTGTAGCAAAACTTGATGTGCTGGCACCCAGTCCGGTGACTGTTCCCTGGGAACCGCCTGTGGTAACAAGTCCGGTTGGCATAGTACAAGCGCCTGATGCCGTAGTGCAGTACTCAATACGGACAGATGCAATAGTGCCGGTTGTTGCTGTGGTAAAAGCCATGGTATGACCGACGCTTGTTTGTCCGGCGCGTGAATCGGTAATAGTTGTTTTTGCAGAAGTGAGCGTTGCTGCTTTTGCAGGGATAACCAAGGGAAAGATTATGGTGGCAAGAAGAAAGGAAAGTATACTGAAAAAAGCGAATTTTGCGAGAGGCGTTTTTTTAACGTTTGTAGTCATGATATAGTATTAATTAATACAGTTTTTTACCTGTTTGTCAAGCGAATATTTACACTATTAATATGTTGGTGTTGCAACCAATATGAATGTTCCGCTGTATTGACCCGCCGGTTGAATGCCGTTTACCTCAGCTTTCCACCCGACACGGATTGTTTCACCGGTCAAAACCGCATTAGTATTACACATTACTTCATAGGGGGTTGTTTCCGGTCCTGCCCATTTATTTGAACTGAACCGGCTGCCGGTACCGGTGTAGAGAGATGTGTCTTCGGTGGTGTAGCCGGTAAATCCTGTGTTTACGTTTGCGGAAGAACCTGCTGGTGCAGACCAGGTTGTCGGTGATGCGTTTGTACCGGTAAAGGTATCAATATTATTAGATGAATCAGTCAGGGGTGGGTCGCTGGATTTAATAGTCACTACATATCCGTTGCTAGCATTGGTTGTAACCGTTATATCATGAGCTGCGACTGCACTGGATCCTGAGTTTAACACTCCAAACGGGACAGTTGAAGCAGTTGTATCGGAAACGGTGACCGATGCTCCGTTTACCGATCCGGTGGTAATTGGGGCAATCTCAAAACTAAATGTTGCTCCAACATTCGCAGTAACCAACAATGAGCTTGATGTAAGAACAGCAAATGCGACGACCGTTGAGTCAATGGTTTGTGCAGAGCCGTTTTTCGTCGTTAAACGGACAAAAAAAGAAGAGTTCGCTGTTATCGGATTCGTGATGCCAGTGTAGGGAAGGGTAATTGTTGTTCCTGAGGAAATGCTGACTGGTGAGGTTACGGTAAGATTAATAGTACCGTTTGTTGAAAAATCAGAGGAGCTTGTTCCTAAACCGGAGATTGAACCCTGCGTTGCATCAGTAGTTGAGATTCCGGAAGGAGTTGAACATGCGCCTGAAGCGGTTGTGCAGTACTGCATCTGTACGGTTGCGATCGTGTCTGTTGTAGCTGTGGTAAACGTAAAGGTATGAGAAACTCCGGTTTGACCAGCCCGTGAATCGGAAATTGTGACTTTAGAACTGGTGAGTGCACCAGCGGAAACAGGATACCCGGAATGGTAGGGAAACAGGGTATAGGTGAGAAAAAGAAGAATAACAATTGACACTGTTCTGATGAAATTATTATGCATGCGTTACCCTTTGAACAAAATTCGTATTGCTTGTTTTATTTGTGTTCGCTTCCGTATTAAGATTACTACAAAAATGAGCCCAGCGGTAAGAAGGAGGGATTTTGTTACTGGAAATACCGCAAATGATACTTCTGCGGTTTGTTGATACCCTCCGCCGATTGCAACAAACAGGGTCCCCTGATAGATTCCGGGTGAAACAACCTCCAGTGACTGGGTCCATCGCCGGGATTTTCCGGGAAAGACAAATTTTTCTTCGAATTCAAAAAAAAACGGATCCCCCATAAACGGTTTGATACGGATAAACGGTTTTGCGGAAAAGTGATTTAGGGCGGTATTTTTTACCAAGAAAGTAAGATTGGGCTGTGCGTTTTCATACCAGAACTGCGAGAACCGAGGATCAACTATCTGAACTTTGTTGAGCGGAATATCGGGAGTTCCAACAGACCCAAGCAGGAGTACTCCAAGCCGGGTGACAATATCGGTTTTAGTTTTTGTTTGGGAGAAGAGAGGTTGAATATAGAACATTCCATAATATCCTCCGAGCGGAATTTTCGAGGGAGTACGGATGATAAATGTAAAATTGCGTGTTTCACGTGCGGGAATAATGAGTTCAGGATTCAGTTTTTCGATCCACTGAACAAGTGACTGGCCCGGAGCTTTGCGGTTTGTGCTGTCGTCCGGCGTGTCAATAGGTTCGAGGGTTATTTGTACCGGAAGCGGTAAGTCAGTAGTGTTGGTAATTCGTATGTTTTGGGTGTAGGTTTTACCCGGAGATAGAGTAATCGGCAGTAGGGAAGGTGAAACGGAAAGGAGCGAAGTCGTTTTTTCCTGAGAAAAAATAGGATAAATAGGAAAAACAGTCATTAATACGAGGCAACTTATTATGCTCAAAACCCATTTTTTTATCTCAAGTGGGTATCCCGCCCTTCGGGCATCCCAAGGATAAAAAAAATGGGTTTTTTTCGCAAGGAAACGATGAATTTGACTTTTGATTTTCACTTTTGCTTTGTAACTTTTTATAGTTGATTTACGCTTTTAATAGGTCGGGACAACGGTATAAACAACAGTGGTTTTGTATTCTCCGGCTGGGGTTGTCGAAGTTGCAGTTACCCGGTAAGATAGATTGAACTGCTCATTTACAACAGGCGATACAATTGGTCCGGCATGATCTGCAACCGGATCGCCCGGACCGGTTGTAATGAATCCGGCATATTTTGGCCCTCCATTGGTAAACCGGTCAGCAGTGCCTCCGGTCAGATTGGAATCATTACTTGTATAGCCGAATCCGGTTCCGCTCCAGACCGTTGGAGTAGTATTTGTTCCTGCATAGTCTGGAATAGTAAGTGCTCCGTTTCCGGTGTGGGTAAGCGCTTGTGTTTCACGTCCGTAGACGATGTAACCATTGTAGGCATTTGTAGAAGTTGTGAGTGTTGTCAGTTTTGAAGCATCAGTATAACTATTGCCGGAATTAAGTGCAGAAAATGAAATTGCCGAAGCATCTACACCGAATGAAAGAGAAGGAACTGAGGTTGATTGGGTTGTTTCAACGCTCCAGCCGGTTTCAGTATAGTTTCCTTGCCGGGCTTTGACGCGGATTGAATATGCAGTGTTTTGGCTCAGACCGGTAACATAAAATCCTGAACCGCCTCCCCAGCCGACTGTCTGACCTCCGGAGTAGAGGAGCCAGTCTTCGGTTCCGAGAACCGTTCCTATCGTGTAGTCATTTTGTATATACCAGGTTGTGGTACCATCTGTAATGGACAGTGCGTACTCTGCATCTGTTGGGTTTCCTCCGGTTTGTATCGTAACAAGGAGCCGATCATAATTCTGGTTGGTGTTTGAAACGGTTGGCGCAGGAGGAGTAAATGCCTGCATGGTGAAAATAAGCCCGCCAAGTCCGCGGTATGTGTTTGATTCGACTGAAGCAACGTCCATTTCTCCGGCAGTACCAAAGAGCGAATAAGATGTTGAGTCAATATTTTCCGTTCCGCCACTTCCGAAACCAAATTCTTTAAGTTCGTATGTGGTGCTCTGCGGTCCGGCATAAACGTGTAACGTGTAACGTGTAACGTAAATCGTGAGAAAAAAAAGAAAGACAAACTTTAAAAATATTGATAATTTAAGTTTGTTTGTGGCCATATTTATATATTTTACACATTATACGTTTCACGCTACACGTTTCGCGTTTTACGTTACACCTTTGTATAATAGGTATTTCTCCCTTTTCCAAGGCTGAAAATAAGACCGAGTGCATTAAGTTTTGACAGATCCCGTGATGCAGTAATCTGGGAAACTTTACATTTACGCTGAACCAGTTTATTGGTGATTTTCATATTCGGCTGGATAAAAAGAGTAAGTATTAGTTTTTGCCGTTCATTTAAGTCAAAATGAAGATCTTTTCGGGGAGGAGTATTATGAATTGACTGAATATACTGAACGGCTTTTTCAAGTGATGTGATGGTGCTGGCTGCGCAATACTCAAGCCAGGGCGTAACATTTTTGAGTTTGTTTGCTTTAACTATCATATCTTTGTATGCGGGAAGATTGTTGTAATGATACTCTTCAAAAACAACAAGTCTGCGCATGTCATACCCGTGGCGGTAGAGCATCATGGTAAAAATCAAGTGAGCAAACGGTTCGTTGTAGACCGGAAATGAGGCACTCCGCAAAATAAGAAGCTGAGCAAGGGAAGCCTGTATGACCGGATGTTCTGTCGTTACCTGGATATATTTTAAGTTGTTGTCAAGATCTTGCTCAGGCCGTTCCATAGTTGTATGAAAGATGGTTGAGTAGAATTCTTCAAGAATAATTGATGAAACTGGCGCTGTATTTACGAGCCAGTGGTGATACAGATGATCGTACGCTTGTTTGAGATTCTGAACGAGCGGTGCATGCGAATGCGGGATTTTTGATCCAAGAGGCGAAAGATACGTCGCTATTTGTTCATGTGACATTACTGTGCCTTGTAAGGCAACTTCGTAATATATACGGTTTAAAAGGGTTTCCCACTGAAGCTGTTGTTCCGTTCGAGGGGAAAGAGGAGTGAGAAGAATTTGAGTTCGAAGTTCATCGATTCTGGTGAGCGACTCTGCAAGGGAGGCTGATTTAGTATAGGTAAAAATTTGCATGGAATACTACAAACTTATCAGAATCTTATCATTTTGTCAAGAGCGAGCTTTTGAAGCAAAAAAACAATAAAAAATGAAAATAAGATAAGATTATGATAAGTTAAACTACTATAAAAGTTGGTATAACTTGTAAATTAATAAAAATAAGTTTTAGACTTATATAAAGGTCTAAAATAAGAAATTTGATAAGATTAAGATAAGAAATTTTGCTATTTGACAGAGGCATTTGGGGCATGTTATTATAGTAATGTAAATATAATCGCGCGAATATATTATTATGAAGCCCCATATTAAAATACAAAATTTAAAATCCGAAATCCTAAATCCTAAAAACAGAATTTTAGGAGGAAAGTTTGGTTTTATAGGAGTAGTTAGCCCGTGGTTAGTGCTCGCGATTTATTTTTTGATACACAGTTCATTTGTTCAGGCTGCAACCGGGATATACCGGACTATTAATTTTCAGGGAAAAATTGTCAATAAGTCTGACGCGACAAACATAACAAACAACTCGTATTCGTTTACGTTTAAACTGTACGATGATCCGTCAGCAGGAAACCAGCTTCCGGTTGGGTCTCCGTGGTCTGAAACACAATCCCTAACGGTAACTGACGGTATTTTCAGAGCTACGCTTGGTTCAAGCACTCCGTTTCCCTCAACGTTGAATTTTAACAGCGATCTGCTTTATTTGGATATTACGTTTAACGGTGAGCATTTTGGATCTCGTGTACGGCTCACTGCAGTGCCGTATGCATTCAACGCCGAGAAAGTATCTGGTTTAACCGTGACAAACACCACAGGAACGTTGACAATCCCGAATGGAACAACAATTGAATTTTCCGGCGCAAATAACTTAACGTTTGTAACGTCGGGGACCACAACTGCCACGCTACCCTCCGGAACAATTACTTTGGCTGATACCACAACAAGCCAGGTTCTGACGAACAAAACAATCGGATCAACCGGGCTAGTCTTTAACGGTGCTACAACGGATATTTCAACCGTGAGCAATGAGCACCTCGCTATCATTCCAAACGGAACGGGAAATGTCGGGATCGGGACTACGTTGCCCGGTGCAAAACTTGAAGTAAGCGGTGATATCTGGCTTGGAAAGGAAACCGATCGGGTAATAAAAGTTGCACCGAACAGCACCGGAAATGGTGGTAATTTAACAATAGAAGCTGGTACGGGAAATCAAGGCGGTTCGGGAACAGGAGGTCATTTGTACCTTAATGCAGGTGATGCTGGCGATGCAGCTGCAGGAAATGTGTATATTGCGGTTGGAACTGGCGGTTACTCACCTGGCCAAATGTACTTATCAGGAAGCACTATCCATTTTTCAGCTTCAAACGCATTAACAGAAAAGATGACTTTGTCCAGTGAGGGAAATTTAGGGATTGGCACAACTTCTCCGATAGCGAAGCTTGATGTGGCTTTTACTGATTATATTTCGACAAATGTATATGGAGTGAAATCAGGAGTAATTGGTTCACAGGGAGAAGATTACGCTGAAAATGTCTATGGGATGTATTCTTCTATAACGGGAGGTGGTAATGTATATGGTTTATATGTTGGGAATATCTCGTCTTCTGTAGGATATCCTAATGAATATGGCGTATATGTTTCCGATTCAACAGCTAGTAATTATTTTGCGGGTAACGTAGGTATTGGCAGTACATCCCCCCTTGAAAAACTTGATGTATCGGGAAACGCAACGATATCAGGAAATCTTACGATTGCACAAGGATCAACCATCAGACCGGCATACGGTCCTCTTTCTCTTGCCTACAAGTCGGGATTAAATGCATGGTCAACGGGGTTGATTCTACAGGATACAACAGGATATGTTGGTATTGGAACAACGAGTCCAAATGCTCGTCTTTACGTTGCGGGTAATACAACTATAAGTAACGGAACATTTACCGTTATCGATACAAATTATGGCTCGCTTGGAACAGCTAAACAGTTGATAACAAGTAATGATACGTGGGGGACTTCACTAAATTTAATAAATACGTCAGCTGGCGGAACAACACATCGTTTTATGACTTACGGTTCAACAAATCCTTATATGGCTGCTGGCTCATTCGCATTACTTGATGTTTCTGATAATCATCTTTTGGTAGCTGATACTTCTCAGCGAATTGGAATCGGAACAGTTTCTCCAACAGCAAAACTTGATGTTTCCGGGACAGCTTCTGTTTCAGCGCTTACCATTCGAGGGAGTTCTCCCGGTTACGTTGATCAAATAAACGGGAATGATTTACGATTTAGAACATCAGTTGGAGGAGATATAGGGTTAACCGATCGAATGATCTTGACTAACACGGGTAACATTGGGATAGGGACAACGCAACCTTTATCAATTTTTCATGTGTTAGGGACAGCGCAAAGCACATCCCTAATAACCACAACACAAACCATTTCAGCAACCCCATTAAGTTCTTTGGATATTAAATATAATACGAATACAAATCTCGGACGAATAGGCGCTGTAACAGTCAATTCGACAGATACATTTTATCTGTTTGCAACTGCAAGTAAACAAATTGGGCTGGGTGCAAATTCTAACATGACTCCCCATTTATTGATTAATACTGATGGCAATATCGGTATTGGTACAACTTCTCCGACAGCAAGTCTTGATGTCTCAGGTATGGCCACTATCTCAGCCAACCTCACCATGGGAGGACAGGTGCAGGTTGGGCGGTTTGGAGCTGAACCAACACAGGTTGGGGTGGGAAGCATGTATTACAATACCTCAACCAATAAGTTTAGATGTTATACCACCTCTTGGGTTGATTGTGATACGACAGGAGGAGGATCATTACCTTCAGGTACAGAAGGACAGATGCTTTACAATAATGGCGGGACTTGGACAGCTTCAAGCAGACTAATGTTTGATGATACTAATTTTTTATTAAACATTACGTCCCTGGGCGATGTTGGGGGTTATATTGGGAATAGCCAGGCGTTATCGACAAATGAATTTGGTATTTATGAATCATCCGGCGATCAGCCGATTGCTGTTTGGGATGCTGATAATAGCCTGGCCCGTTTTGGGCCAAGCGGGGCAATTTCGGTCAATACGTCGAGTAACGTTGGTATTGGCACCACATTGCCCCTTGAGAAACTTGATGTCTTGGGAAGTGCGACACTCTCCGGAAATCTTACCATTGGACAGACAGGAGTTTTACGTTCTCAGTATGGACCTCTTAATTTAGCTTACAAGTCTGGACTAAATACATGGTCAGCTGCAATGACTATTCAAGATGGAACTGGATATGTTGGTATCGGCACAACACACCCGGGAGTACCCCTTACCGTTATATCCGGAACAAACTCAGCAATTAGTGGAGCAACCGGAGGAGTTGGTAAGGTTGGTGTGTATGGAACTTCAGGAACCGTTGCCGGATATGGTGTAATGGGCTTCAACAATAGTGCAACCGGCGTTTCAATACTTGCCCAGCAGGATTCAACCGGTTATGCTCTGTATTCGCTTGGAGGAAGAAATTATTTTTCCGGCAACGTCGGGATTGGTTCAACCAGTCCTAGCAATATAGTAGATATTATTGGTTCTGCAGGAGCTAATATGACAGGACAACTCCGAATAATGGACACTGCCAGTGCGGTTACTGGTACAGGAGGAGGAATAACTTTTGCAGGTTATTATAATGGTACTAGTTTAATTATTGACAACGCAGGCGGAATCAAGTCTGCTAAAACAAACAATACTCAAGGTAATTACTCGTTCGATCTGAGCTTTCTTACTCGAGAACATGGGTCATCTCCTTCAGAAAAGATGAGAATTACCGATTCCGGCAATGTCGGGATTGGTACAACCAATCCTTTGTTCAAACTTGACGTTTCTGGTATGGCAACGGTCTCTGCAAATCTCACGATGGGAGGACAAATGCAGGTTGGGCGGTTTGGAGCTGAACCAACACAGGTTGGGGTTGGGAGTATGTATTACAATACCTCAACCAATAAGTTTAGATGTTATCAAAATGCTTCATGGACAGATTGTATTGGAACCGGCAGTCCGGGTAGCAGTGTCTGGAGTGATTTAACCGATCCTGAAAAAGATCTGGGAATTAACATGTCTTCCTGGAGAACGACATTTACCTACGGAACCTCAACATCGACAAACAATCTTTTTACTCTAACAGACGGAATATCAAATACAGGAACAGGTTATTTGTTAAATGTAATCACATCAGTTGATTCATCAGTCAAGCCTTTTCATGTTTCATCTGCTGGTACAGAGGCTATTTTGGTGAATGAGTTGGGGAATGTGGGGATAGGGAATCTTTCCCCACTTGAAAAACTGGACATTGTGGGTGGGGCAAGTATGTCAGCAAACCTAACCATAGGTCAAACTGGAGTGTTGCGTTCCCAGTACGGTCCACTGAACCTAGCTTACAAATCAGGACTGGATACATGGACAACAGGGGTGACACTGAAAGACATTAGTGGTAATGTTGGAATTGGAACAACAAATCCGCAGGCACAGCTTCACTTAAACTATGCAACAACCGCTGACCCGGCGATTCAGTTCAGCTCTGACGGCAATCAAATTACCCTAGGTATTGACAGCAGCGACAATGACTATTTCAAAATCAGCGATAGCACGGCACTAGGTACAACCGATCGGTTTGTTATGAATGCTGATGGAAGAATTCTTCTTACCGGCGGTACTGCCGGGGGCATAACATTTATTACTGACGACAACACGGGTTTTCATAATCCCAGCTCAGATCAAATTAATTTTTATGCAAACGGTCAGAATGCGCTTGTTGTCGATGGCACTTCGGGTCAAGGAGAGCTGGGGGTATTTGTGACTCCGGATGCGACACTCGATGTTGTTGCGGCGAATTCCTACTCCAGTAATATGTTTGAGTTGGAACGAAGTTCAGGGGGGGTTGCCGGCGGACAAAAGTATCTTACCGTAACAAACAATGGTTTATGGACATTGACTCCGTACAATACTGGCAGTACTGTTCCATTCAAACTTCAGGTTGATTCAACCGGTGATTCATCAATTCTGTTTGATACCGACGGGAGTCAGTTTACCATCGGTGTTGACAGCAGCGACAGCGATAAGTTCAAAATCAGCAACAACAATGGTTTGGGTACCAATGACGTTTTTACCATTGATACGGCGGGAAATATCGGGATCGGAACGACAGCGCCAACATCAAAAGTAAGTGTTGCGGGTGATATTGAAATTGAAGCTCAACCCGATACTTCCGCAGCAAATATTGACTTATGGTCAAAAGTATCGGGTACAACCGGTACGATCGGAGGAAATACAACCACCAACATTGCTTCGGTCAGCGCCTCAGTGGTTTATAACGGGAGTTTATATGTTGGTACGGAAAAGTCAAATTCCGCAGAAGTATACCGATATAACGGATCCACCGGAAGCTGGACATTGGTTTCATACACTGCAGGTCAGATTACACAGAGCGGTACATCAAACATCGATAGAATTGCATCAATGGTAGTTTATAACGGTCAGTTGTATATTGGGACGTATGAAGTCAACTCTGCAGAAATATACCGGTTTGAAACTTCCGGTGTCTGGACAAAGGTGTCTCAGTCAACTGCAGGAACCATTCGAGCGTCGGGAACAGCCAATATAAACGGAGTAACCGCTATGGTAGTATATGGAGGTTTTCTTTTTGCTGGAACCCAGGAAGAAACAAAGGCGGAAATCTACCGGTATAATGGAACGAGCGGAAGCTGGAACGTGGTTAATTCAACTGCCGGTACTTTTGTGACCACCAACTCGGTTGCGGTTGACGGAGTTTCTTCGATGGCGGTTTACAATAATGCACTCTATGTGGGAACACTCAAACTGAACGCTGCTGATCTTCTCAGGTGGAATGGTTTGGTCGGGGTTGCCAGTGGTTTTACCAAGATGAATAATAACACCAGTGGTACCTTTGCAATCGATGGATCTTCGACGACTGCATTTGCCGAAGTTACTGCGCTGACTGTTTTTAACGGAAAGCTATATATAGGAATGCGTAAAGTAAACGCAGCAGAAGTGCTTGTTATGGCGAACGCTGATACGATGGTGACGGTCAACCAATATAATCGTATAAATTCAGCAGCGGGAACCATTATGAGCGGTGGCACCTCAAGCATAGATAGAGTGACAGCGCTTGCGGTATATAATAACCGTTTGTATGTTGGAACAGGGGAAAGTAATGCAGCGGAAATATATGCACTTGAAGACGGGCTCCAATGGCGGAAAGTTTCACAAACCGTTGCCGGACGGATTGAGGAGGGTGCGAGCACTACAGGTTCTATAGATGCTGTTTCGGTGCTCCGGGGGTATAACGGAAAATTGTATGCAGGTACCCAGGAAACAAATGCTGCAGAGGTGTATGAATATGAATATATTTCAAACTCCTCGTATGCATTAAAATTCCAAGCAGATAACGGTTTTGGAGGCGGTGCACAAAACGGGTTGCAAAATATGGGCGAAATGTATTTCACTTCAAGTCCGTCTGCAAGCTTGAGCTCGAACGGATTAGTAGGTTCATTCATTTTTTCTCACGGAATCCAGACAGCCTATGGTGCATATGACGTGGCAGAAGACTATCCGACACGCGATCAGTCCATTCAACCGGGTGATCTAGTATCAATAGATGAACATGAAGTAGGTTTGGTACAACGCTCCAATCATGCGTATGACCATCGGTTGGTTGGAGTGTATAGTGAGAGCCCGGGGCTTCGGTTATCTCAAAAAGACGCTACAATTGATGGGATTCCTGCTATTCCAGTAGCTTTGGTGGGGCGCGTCCCTGTTCGGGTTTCCACAGAGTCCGGAGTTATACAAGCCGGCGATTCACTTACGTCATCCTCAGTTCCCGGCGTTGCTATGAAAGCGACGCGTTCTGGCATGGTTGTCGGACGGGCTATGGAAGGATATTCGGGTGAAGGAGTGGGGAAAATTTTGGTATTCGTCAATATTTCATCCTACGTTGGAGATGCAGTGGTTATTTATCAAGGTTTGAATCAAACCGATAGTGCATCACACAGCGCATACATTCATTCTCTTACCGTAGATACTATAAAGGCAAATCACATTGAAGGTCTTGAGGTGCTGGTTGGCAGACTTGGCCAGCTTGAGTTTACCGATACGTCTGTTGATTTCTCTGTCCTTGATCAAACTACAGCGACGGTGAGCGGATTGCTGGGAGATATCAGAACTTTGAGTGAACGGGTGTCTGTGTTGGAGAAACGACAAAACAGTAGTTCGGAAAGCGCACAGTATAGTTCAAATATATTAAACTCTTTTGAACAAACCGGTATAGGTTCTGACTGGATCGCTTCATCGGAATCAGGATTGACATTTTTCGGGAAAACGAGTGTATATGATTTGAACATTCTTGGTGTTTTGAAAACAGGACTCCTTACTGTTGAATCGGATGAAACGGCAGCGGGGAGTATTCAGACCTCTGTTGTACCCCTTAAACTGCAAAAAGATTCGCTGGGCAATTTGGAAATCATGGGGAGTAAAGTGGTGATTGATACCATGGGGAATATGGTGGTAAAGGAAAGTCTAACGGTAAAAGAATTGAAAGCAAACAAAATAAAGCTTATTGGTGAAAAAGAAGCAACACCGGGCGCAGTCTTGGCAGCTTCAACCGGCAAGACTGAAATTGTTGCAGGTCAGACGTCGGTACAGATAAAAACATCACTCCTCACAACAGATTCGCTGATATTTGTAACACCTGAAAACATTCCAACTCCTGTTGCAGCGCGCAAAGTTGACGATCAAACGATCGAAATCTCGATTGAGACCTCCCTTTCCGAATCTTTGAAGGTAAACTGGTGGGTGATTAATTGACAACCGAAGAAAAACCGATTAAGATGAGATTAGGATGAAAAAGAAATCTCCCTCTCTAACTTTACAACTGCAGGAACTCCGTATTCCGGTATTTGTTGTAGGCGCAGGATTGGTTCTTTTGCTTTGTGTTGGAATTGTAATTGGATCAATCTATGTATTTTCCAAAAAAGCGAAGACGGCAAAAAACGGAAATCCGTCTGTAAAAGCGCAGAATGAAGTACAGGATCTTATCAAGGCTGTCGGTGCGTTGATAGAACTTCCTCCTGACGAAACGCCAACGGTTGCAACCGTTTCCGATAAAACAAAACTGCAGGGACAGTCGTTTTTTTCCCATGCGGAAAATGGGGATAAAGTCCTGATTTATCCCAAAGCGAAAAAAGCAATTTTATACCGGCCCGCGACAAAAAAAATTGTTGAAGTTGCTCCGTTAAATATTAATACTCCGCCAAGCCCGACAGTGAGTCAGACTGAACCTACGACTTTTCTGAAAGCCACAGCGCCAGTAAGCGTAAGCATTTACAACGGCACAAAGATTCCCAATTTAGCGTCAAATACGGAGAAAAAATTGACGGAGGAATTTTCAAATATTACTGTATTGGAAAAAGCAAATGCGCAGAATGATTACCGGAAGACAATTGTGGTAGATGTAAGCGGAAGTAATAAGGATATTGCAACGCAAATCGCTAAATACCTAAACGGCATCGTTACTACTGCGCCTGAAAATGAAACCCTTCCCGACGCTGAAATTCTGGTGATTGTGGGGGAGTAGGATAACCAGGTTAATATGCAGGCGATCTTTTCGGTTGGGGTAATGCAACCCCTGTTGGAGCTACCATTTTAGTTGGGTTATCAATTTCTTTTCCTTCAAGATCACATAAAAATCCATTTCTCCAAATCCTTGTTTTTGGTTTTTGTGCATCAGGAATAGTCCAAGTTCCTCTATTCCAGACTCTACCTTCAAAATCATACGCAAGCCGACCCCAATCATGATCAATTGATATAAATGGGTGTCCATTTTCGTAATACACAGTACCAGGGCTTAAGGCTGGTAATGGTTTTTCCATTTTTGCCCGTTTAGCATTTTCAATTCTAATGTTATCAAGATATTCTCGTTGAGCTTGGTCAACACGTCGATATAACTCGGTAACTGCTGAGCTGCGTACTGTTTCCATAGGAGAAATTATATCAAAGATTTATGGATTTTCAATGGTTACGGTTAGTGTATTTGTTTTGGTTAGAATATTGGTTGGTTTTCCGGTATTTTGGACCACCGCGCTGTCTTTAGTCGGATTTGTTGTAATAAATGAAACCTGTGTATCTCCGGTTTCTCTCGCAACAAAGGTAAGCTCAACAAGCGAGGCAAGTCCGGTAAACGGCTCGTTCACTTTTTTTTCACGCATGTCTGCGGTTACCGCACTGAGGCGGATTTCGCCCGATTTATTCGCTCGTTTTACAACAAGCGGTGCGTTAAAAACGGAGGAAGGAGAAGTGAAGGGCAGGTAGGTTTTAAATGAAGTCAGGTCCTGGGCAACCGGTTTCATGTGAACAAGCGTCAGTTTTGCCGGGTCAAACCGGAGTGCAAGTTCGACACCTGAAACAGCGTTTGAATTTGTATTGAGAATAACCTGCGTGTTGATCTGTTCGCCTTTTGCTACCGTTTTGTTCGACGGCTCAAACAACAGTGTGGACGTGCCTGCGTTTGCACGGATAAAATAGGAGACATATGAGTTGAGCAGAAAAAAGAGAATAACGACGCTTCCAAGTCCAACCACCATAATGGTAAAAAACTTCATCCAGGTAGCCAGTTCAAAATCATCCATTGTTATGGTTTGCTCAAAATTTTCTGTGCAGTGACAGAAAAATCAAAACTATTAATAACGTTGTCTTGAAACTGATCCGCATCCGCTTGGTTTTCTTGATGCCAGTGATTGAAGATAATCTCAATATCCGCAAAATTGACGATTGTATCTTTATTTACATCACCGTTTTTTGTAATTGGAGTAGGAACTGCTTTGGGTTGTGCGTGGACGGCCTTGAGGTGGAACAGTAACACAGTGCAAGAGACGAGTAATAACACGAAAAAATACCGCCGGTTTTGATTTATTCCGGTTCGGAAAAAAAGGTTATTCCGGAAACATGATTTTTTCATCTGAACGTTCATAGGTGAAGAGTTCATCTTTATTAAACCATAAATTTATTTCTTTTTCTCCGTCTTCAACTGAATCTGAAGCATGAATAATGTTACGGAGCGGTCGGTTCTGCTCATTAGCAAGGTCGATGGTATCATGGGAAAAATCACCGCGGATGGTACCGGGGGCAGCAAGCAGGGGAATGGTGTTACCTGACAGTTTTCGAACAATCTCAATAGTGTCATACCCCTCAACAGCAACGCACAAAACAGGGGATTCACGGAAATAGGTAATAAGCCATTTTTTCACGGTTTTGCCTATTTCAATTGCGTTTTCAGTCTGAAACACCTTCTTTGCATCCAGGCCCTTTTTTGCGTAGTTTGTCAAGGTTCGTTGGCCGACTTTTTCAAACCATGAATCTGTTTCCGGATAATGGGCGATGACTGTTTTTTCGTCCGCCATCAGAAATTTAAATCCAACAATAGTTAGTCCAACCCGTTCAAAGCGTTTGACAATTGCGCCCATAATACCGCGCTTTACGCCGTCCGGCTTGATGATTAATAGTGCTTTTTGTTTTTTCATGTTATAACAATTATAAATGCTATAACGGTTATAACCGTTACTTTAAATATAACTCATCAACCTCCCTAGTATATTTTGGAAACTTATTTCCCGAGAACCAATAGTTAATTTCCCGTTTCGCTTCATCAACTGAACCTGATGCATGGACAAATGTTTTCACCACCCGGTCCAAGCTTGAAGAAAGAGTAGAGGAGTCGTAGGAAAATTGCGCGTGGAGTGATCCGGTCTGAGCCAGAAGCGGTATAGTATGACCGCGTAATTTACGGGCAACTGCAATTGCATTCGGTGCTTCCCAGACCATCACAATAATCGGTCCCTCCTGCCAGTATTTAATCAGTCGATCGTAAACAAACTGTCCGAGTTTCAGTGGATCGTCGGTTCCCATCTGAGCAACAACGTCAACCTTTGCTTCTGCAAAACTGGCACGTGTTTTTTCTCCCATTTCCCGAATCCATTCGGGAGTGCCGGGATAATGGTGTTTGATGACATCTGCATCAGGCTTCAGCATTTTTCCTGCAATGAGTTTCAATCCTGCCTCTTCAAATGTTTGGGTGATCGTCCCGATCAGGACTCTTTTTACCGCGTCAGGTTTGAGGATGATAAGAGTTTGCTCTAAAGGTAATTTCATGTAATTGTTATAACTATTATAATTGTTATAATCTTGTTTTCAAGATATCAAACATTTGTCTGGTGACTCCGTCAACATCTTGTTCACCGTCAATCGCAATCCAATTTGTCCATATTTGATTTTTGCAGAGGTTTTCATATTGATGAAAGGTTTTTCGGATATTGTCAAAGTCCTTTTCTGTTCGGTTTTTTTCTTTATTTTCTCCAGATTTTCGCTGAATCGCGATTTCGGGTCTAACGCGAAGGTAAAATACCAGATCGGGAACTTCTATGTTAAAATCAGCGGCAAATCTCAGTTGTTTTTCAAGCGCAACCCCCGCCAATGTTTGAAAGCAAAGTGTGGTTGAGAAATAACGGTCTGCAATAAGTACTCCTTTTTTTCTCGCTTGTTTAATAAACTCACGGTCGGATAAAAACTGCATTGAGTAGAGAAGGAACTGCATCTCAGGGGTGAGATTTTTGTTGTTGTAAAGAAATTCCCGGATGAATTTTCCCACGTTTTCCGAGTAATTTGGATATTTAATAAATGAAAAAAGAATTTTATTATTTTTCAGCCATTTTTGAAGATTTACCGCCTGAGTTTCACAACCTGCTCCGTCAATGCCTTCGATTACTATGAACATATAATTGTTATAACCATTATAATTGTTATAACGATTATAACAATTATTTTATTGATATGATTGGAGGTTATAAATCGCTTGCGTTTTATCGTCAGTCGGAAATTATTTACGATTTTACCGTTGAATTTTGCAGTAGATATATTGATAAACGATCGCGAACAACTGATCAGATGATTCAAGCTGCTCGTTCCGGAAAACAGAATATTGCTGAGGGCTATATGGAAAAAAGTATCGAGAGTAAGATTAAACTTATTGGTGTTGCGCGTGCATCGCTTGAAGAATTACTTAATGATTATCAGGATTTTTTAAGACAGCATAAGTTAATACTTTGGCCAACTGAATGTAATGCTTCCAAAAAAGTTAGAGCGCTTGTTTATAACCGTTATAACAGTTATAAAAATTATAGTGGTTATATCGGTGATCCTACGACAGCAGCTAATTCTATGATCTGTCTTATTAATCAGACCAATCAACTTCTAGATCAAAAGCTCCGTTGGTTAGAGGAAGATTTTGTTAAAAACGGAGGATTTAGAGAAAATTTGTTTAAAAAACGTTTGGCTTATAAAAATAAGAAGTTATAACTATTATAACCATTATAATAGTTATAACCGTAATAAGCTCTTGCCTTTGTAGCTCAACGGATAGAGCAAGCCCGTCCTAAGGGCGAGATGGGGGTTCAATTCCCTCCAAGGGCACTTATGAAAAACGCAACGCCTATTCACCGGCATATCAGAAAAACAAAAAGGAATGATTATCTTCGTGTACTCATACTTCGTACGTTCGGGAATTTTTTGGTTTTGTCATCGGTATTCATGGTGGCAAAAACATTTTATCAGCCGATACGGATGGAGTTTCGCTACTTTGTTGAACAAAAAGCAAAGAAGCAATACGTAGTGGCAACAACAAAGGAAGAAGCTCGGTTTAAACTGCAGCAAAGTCCGGTTGAAGAAAAAGGGGGATTTGCCGGAATGCTTGCGGGTAAACCCGTTGAGGCTCTTGTTCCCGAAGACCCGAACTTCAGTATTGTGATTCCCAAAATTGGGGCAAACGCGCGCATTCTTGCCAATATTGATGCGAGCAATGAGCAGATTTATCTTGCAGCGCTCCAGCAGGGTGTGGGCCATGTAATGGGAACAGCTTTTCCCGGCGAAGGAGGACATGTTTTCTTGTTTGCACATTCCACCGATTATTTTTGGAATGTCGGCACCTACAATGCTGTATTTTACTTGCTGGGGAAACTTGAGTCCGGCGATGAAGTAAATGTGTTTTATCGCGGACAGCGGTATCGGTACCACGTGATAGATCAGACCATTGTTGATCCATCTCAGGTGGAGTACCTTACCCGAAAAACAAACAGGGAATTTCTTACTCTTCAAACGTGCTGGCCTCCAGGTACGACACTCAAGCGGCTTCTTGTTTTTGCAGTTCGTGTTGCAGACTAGAATCGTTCTTTAGTAAAAAAAGAGATCAGAATCTGTATTGGTGAAACTTATGCTCAAGCGGATTGCCTTTGCAGTAGTATGCGGTTGCGGAGCTCGTATCGAAAATGAATGCTGAATGAGTAAAGCAGGCATCTTCTTTTGAAGTAGTACAGATTGCATTATTTGTTTCAGCACTTTTTCTGTCCCTCAAAATGTTTTTTAAATCTTGAACGTTCTGAGCTTTTTTAATAAGTTCTTCCGCCCGTTTTTGATGGTGTTTTGACCATGTTTCAAATGCTGGCTCTCTATCAAATCCAAGATTTCTGTATTTTAGGTGGAGAAAATGATTGGTTTTTACTGATGGTTGAGATATGGTTTCGACGTAATATTGATCAGGAACTGCTTCAATTCCGAAACAGTTGTTTTTGTCTGCAATAAAGATATTTCCTCCGATTCTCGGATAAAAAGAAAGAATAATCTTTACTGCGTTTTTTGCCGTATCTGCGTTAAGAATCAAACGAACGTACGGTTTACGGATATACGAAATCTGATCTTCTGCAACATGGACAAAAGTCGCGACGAATGCAACTCCTTTTTCGTTAATCCCGCCATAATAGCCGTCCTCCCGGGGATTGGGGTTTTGTATTATGAGTTTTTTGTAGCGATCTTCCTGCGTTTGAAAGAGTTTTATTTCGTCATCCCAGCGCATCCATGATACGGGGTCACGGGTTTTGATCAGGAACCAGGATTGGTTAAGACGATTCGCTGCGGTTGTACACATAGATTCTGCCCCCTCTGCCACCTATCAATTAAACATATAACTATAGGCTATATTATCAAAACTATTATAGAATGTCAAAATTGACGGACACTGTCGACAGTGGTATACTCATATTATTCTCATGAACCAAATCACAAAAACATTGCTTTCGTTTGGATTGAGCGAAAACGAAATAAAAATTTATCTTGAAGCTTTAAAACACCAAGAAATATCGCCGTATAAACTTGCGCGTTTGACCGGAATACCGCGTACGACGGTATACGATCTCATGTTAACCCTTGCACTTAAAAAACTAATTACCATAAAAACAAGTCAGGGATTGGAGAAACAACAGACATGGATTGTTCCGGAAAATCCCTCGGTACTGCGGGAAACAATTATGAAAAGAAGGAGGGAGTTGGTCAAACTTGAAGTTGACACCGTTACTATTCTTTCTGATCTAAAAAGCAGTTTCTTATCTCATGGAGATGGGCCGTATTGGCGGTATTTTCCAGGGAAAAATGGGATCAAACAAATTTATTCAATTCTCAACAGTCTTCCTGATGAAGCGGAAATTTATTTTTTTGATCATATGATGCCGATGGACAATTTGGGAAAGTCTTATATAAATGCAGAAGTCGCCCGCTCGCTTCGAAAAGGGAAGCGGAAAAAACGTATACGAACAATCATGCCTCTTACCGACTGGACCCGTCATGTATTAAGCTACCAGTATGGAAGAAGCAGAGATTACATAAGGTATCATGAGTATCGGTATATTGATGAAAAGGGGTTTCAGCTCGATCATGATATGTATATCTGTGAAGACAAAGTATTTTTTATTGTTGCAAAAGAGGATGAAATTTGGGCTGCGCTTCTTACTTCAAAACTGGTTGCTCGTACTTTTGCGTCCCTGTTTGCGCTTTTGTGGAAAACTGCACAGCCGGTGACTGAGCAGTTTGTAAAAGACCTTGGAGAAAACGAATTTTTAAAAGCAGAAAGGTGATTCGGGTGCGCCCAGACCGACTTGAACGGTCAACCTAAAGCTCCGCAAGCTTTTGCTCTATCCAATTAAGCTATGGGCGCTTTCTCCGTTATTTCGTATACAATTATATGCATGAAACGACTCTTTTTCACTTTCCTAAGCATTGTTGTTACGGGTGCAATTGTCAGCATAATTGTATCATATTTTAGAGTGAAAGATTTAGTTTATCCGCACACCTTTTTACTTCATTTTGACGTTTCATCCAAAACATCAACGGAGACGTTGGTTCAGATGACAAAAGCTTACGAAACACCGTTTGAACTCATATTTCAGGGAAGAGTTTATAAGCATACCTATAAGGATCTGGGGATTTTGCTTTCAGAAAAAGTTACGCTAGAACAGTTGTTCGAACCAAACCATCTGCCTTTCCCCAAAAATGCGGTTGCGTATGGCCAGAGCTTATTTACCCAGCGTATGATTTTGCCAACCCTTGTTTTTACCCAGGATTTTTATACCTTTGCAGGAAAGCCCAGAGACTTTTCTTCCAAACCTGATGAATATCTCGTTGACAATATACGAAAAACTTTGGCTTACGTTGATAATACCGATGTAAACGTGATAGATGCCGATGCATTGCAAAAACAACTTCTTTTTTCATTCGGAAAATCAAACGTTCGTATAGAACCTGTTTTAGTTCGGCTGAAAAATGAAAAAAACCAACAGGATGCGCAAAAAGCAAATAAATTAATTGAACAAATATTTAAAAACCCAATAGAGCTCGTTATTCAAGACGCAGTGGGGAATCTGCATCAATCGTTTGTAACCTCATCAGAATTGAAAGAGGTAGGTGACATACAGTATAAACCAAATCGAGGAGGACTCGAGTTTTTTTCCAGAAAAGATAGTATGAAGCGGATTGTTGATTCAAAGGTAAAAATGTTTATTGGGGGTGATATTACGGTTGATACTGATTCTGCGGTTGAACAGATACAGTCAGTTCTTACTGCCCGTTTTCAGGGTGAGCCGGATAAGATTGTATGGCTGAAAACGAGTACCGGGCCAAACTCAAAAGGTGAACTTGCACAAAGATATATTGAGGTTGACATTTCCCAGCAAAAACTCTATTTTTTTGACCATGGTATTTTGTTTAAAACGTACAATATTTCTTCAGGATTATATTATCCAACTCCTCGTGGCCACTTTACTCTTATGAATAAAGCGCTTGATGCATATTCGGATATTTACAACGTATGGATGCCGTTCTGGATGGCATTTTATTATGGTCCGGAAGTGAATGCATATTTTGGCATACATGAACTGCCGTATTGGTATACCGGCGATGGAGAACGTAAACAGCGACCCCGTGAGTTTTTAGGTTCTCCGCATACCGGCGGATGCATATCGCTTGATATCGGATCAGCACAGGAAGTATACGAACTATCGTATGTAGGGATGGATTTATATATATATGAGTAGTTATAAAGTTCATAAAGCCAGAAAGTTCATAAAGTAGATATTTTTTTTCATGATAGTTTAATATTTCTATTCCTTTAGAAACTTTAGACTTTATAAACTTTATAAACTTTATAAACTATGCTATTTATTTTCCTCCCGAATTAATGTAAGCGCGGGTTGAAGGGCCCAGAATACCGGTGCCTGATGAATAGCCAAGCGGAGAGAGAATTTGTACATAATGAGCTTCCTGGAATCTTCTGACAGCAGCTGTGGTTAAGTTGCCGTATAGATCTGTTTCATTGCCGGGTGAACCAGGTCCGCTTGAAGCGACCGTATACCCGTTTGCATTGAGGAATTGCTGAAGTGCGCGGACGTCAGCACCTCGGCTTCCCGGATAAAGGTTTCGGGTAAACTGTATTGAAGCCGAAGTTCCCCCTCCTGATCCACTTGCACCTGAAGCGTATGCAGGTTGAGAAGAGGCTGGAGCATAATAAATACGGGTACTTGCGCTTCCGCTTGCTGCGGTAGTTGCTGATAGAGAGTTAGACCATTTGCCGGTGGCGCATCCGTTTCCTCCCCGAACCATAAAATAGTACTGGGTGCCTGCATCAAGAGCGTTGACGGTGTAGTCGATTACCCCGTCGTATGAGCCAAAATTATAACTGGCTCCAAAGCGCATATCGCCAGGTTGATATCCGTAGGCGATATAGTAGTAACTAATGTTGTCTTTGATGGGGGTATAGTAAAGTGTTGCGGTATTTGCAGTGGTGTTAATCTGGAAAAGGTGAGGAGTATCATAGGGTGGCGTGCTTCCGCAGACTGGTGCTGATGCAGGTGCAGCGGAGTCATTGTCGTTCACCTGGACAACAACACTGTCAACGGCTATTGCCTGATAGTGTGCGTCAGTTGAAGTAACAATGTGTATAAAAATAGTTGTTTGACCGCCGTCAATGCGTGTATCATCATTTGCACGAACGCTTACTGTCTGTGGAGTGTTCCAGTTTGAGTTTGTAAAGGTATAGATAGATGCAGTTGAAGTTGCTTCCCAGTTATCGCCAAGAACACGAATGCGGACATTTGCGGTTGGTCGGCTGGTGAGTGCAAGCGTGTATGTGTCGGTTGTTCCTGATTCAGAAACCTCTGTTCCGTTTCCCGTCTGTACTACAGCAACTCCGGGAACAGTGCTGTCGTCGTCAGTAATATTTACGGTGAGATCTTGGGTAACCCCCTCGTAGTCAGGGTCAGATGAAGATGCAGTATGAGTAACCGTTGCAGTATGGGGACCCTCAACTAAATAATCATTGGTTGCGGAAACGGTTGCAATCTGGTTTGCTCCCCAGTTAACCGGCGTAAAGGTCAGAGTAGAAGGCGAAACAGTTGATTGAGTTCCACCACTTATGGTAATGGTTACATCCGCTAATGGTTTGCTGCTCAGTTTCACTAAATACAGATCATCAGCTCCGGCTTCAACTGGATTAACGGCACCGTTTGGCGCAGTAAGCACAATGCCAAGCGAGCTCATATCGGTAACAGTCACACCAAGTCCAGCCGAAAAGTTGTTATAGTCTGAATCAGCTGACGTTGCGGTGTGCATCACAATTGCGGTATGGACTCCACGGGCGACGTCATCATTGATAGCGCTTACGGTTGCAGTTTGGGGAACATTCCAGTTTAGGGTGGTGAATGTATAGGTTGACGCTGTTGTTGTTGCCTCAAGGGTTGAGGTTAAGTTCAGGGTAACGGTTGCAGTCGGCTTGCTGTGAAGGGCAATAGTATAAGTATCCTTTGAGCTTCCGTTTGCCGTTTCGGTAACCGATGTGTCCCCGTCGGTCTGAGTCAGGACTATTCCCACTGTATCAATGTCGGTGATATTCACATCCATTGCAGAGATTGAAATTCCGCTATAGTTTGAATCAGACGAGGTTGCGGAATGGGTTATGGTAACAGTACGGCTTCCGTTAATCAAATAATCGTGAACTGCGTTAACCGTCACGGTTTGCGGAGTGTTCCAGGTAGTGTCAGAAAAAACAAGAGAAGCTGGAGCTGCTGTTACTTGGGCGTTGGGCGTAAGAGCTACGGTAACAGAACTGGTTGGCTTTGAGTTAAGGACGACAGTATAGGTTACTGCTGATCCGCCTTCCGTAGCATCGATACTTGCAGCGTTTAACGTTACTCCCGCAGTATCAGTATCAGTAATGTTCGCAGTGATTGAGTCAACTGCGAGTCCGTCATAATGAGCATCGCTTGACGCTGCAGTATGGGAGATGGTTGAGGTGTGAGCTCCCTCATCAACGTAGTCATGTACTGCCGTTACGGTTACTGTTTGTGGCGTATTCCAGTTGCTTGTGGTGAAAGTGAGTGTGGTAGGTGATACCGTAGATTGAGAGTCTGGACTGACCGTTATTGTGACATTTGCGGTGGGTTTTGAGTCGAGAACCGCGGTATAGGTGTCGGTTGTTCCTGATTCATTTACCGCTGTTGATCCGCCTCCTTCGACAAATGTTACCCCAGCATGATCAGTGTCCGTAATATTAGCAATGACGCTTCCGATTGCGATAGCATTGTACGTGGTGTCTGCAGATGAAGCAGTATGAGAGATGGTTGACGTATGGTCTCCTTCTTCAATGTAATCGTGCACTGCTGTGACGGTGACTGTTTGAGGAACATTCCAGTTGTATGGAGTAAAGGTAAGCAGAGATGAAGATGGGGTTGCCTGCGCATCGGGAGTAACTGTTACCGCAACATTTGCAGACGGTTGCGTCGTGAGTTTAACAGAATAAGAATCAATAATGCCATTTTCAGTGATATTTGTTCCACTCGTTTGTGTAATACTTACAGACGCAAATGTTGCAGGAGTACCAAAAATCTGGATGCGTTTATTTGATATATCGCTCACATATATTCTGCTTACCGAATCAACCGCAATGTTGCGGGGTACGTTAAACTGTCCGTCTCCGCTCCCGTATTCACCCCAGCAAACCTGATTTCCTCCGGTGCTGTTGAAACGCTGAATACGGTTATTTCCGGTATCTGCAACATAAATATTGTTTGCGGTATCAATAGCCATCCCCTGCGGGCTGTCTAGTTGGGGTTGCGGTTTGCCGTCCGCAGAACCGTACTCACCCCACATGCTTTGGTATTCGCCGTTTGCGTTGTACTTTTGAATACGATGATGTGAAGTATCTGCAATATAAATATTATTATATGGATCAACCGTAATTCCGTAAGGGTTGTAAAACGATCCTGCAGGGGGGGTTGGGGTCGGTGTACCTGCCCCGGGTGGTGCAAGAGAAGGGGTGGGGTTTCCGATTGCCCAGATAAAGTTTCCGTCCGGATAAAATTTTAAAACCCGGTTGTTTCCGGTGTCTGCAATATACATTTTTCCAGTATCTTCATTTGCCACATCTTTTGGTCCGGACAATGCTCCGATGGTTGGAATCGGGGTAATATCTCGTAGCCATGTGGCGCTTGAATCAAACACCTGTAACATGTTGTTTCCAGTATCTGCAACACACGTCTGTCCTGCGGTGTTGACGCCGATGCCCATGGGATTAGAAAACGCCGTGTTTCCAGCCCATTCTGCAAGTGGGGTAAAAGAAGCGCTAAACTTCTGAATAGTAAGGGTGTGATTGTTATTGAAATAAAAGTTATTCGATAGATCAAGCGCAACATCTATGGGCTCCTGAATTTCTGAGGTTACCGAAGAATCAAGAATGCCTGATGTTGAGTACTTGCTGATTTGGGTATACGGGATAATGGGGTAGATCGCTGTTCCGCGGGCGGTGATACTGCTCACGCCGTTTGTGGGGGACCAGGTGAGAAGAAATGTGCCGATGGGGTTAAATTTCTGAACCCGGCCGGTTGTGTCAGTAATGTACAGATCGTAGTTGCTATCCATTGCCAACCGTTGAGGCTGGTTGAACTGGCCGTTTCCTGATCCATACGATCCCCAGACAGAGTTAAGAACTGTCGGGCTGCCGTCGGTTTCAAACCGCATGATTCGGTTATTTCCGGTATCTGCAACATAAATATATGTATTTACCCCATCGTTGTATACTAATATTCCTTTAGGACTGCTGAACTGACTTGTTGCTGATCCCAGTGAACCCCATGCGGAAGTAAACACTCCGTTTACCGTGATTTTCTGGATCCGGTTGTTGCCGGTATCCACAATGTACAAATATGTATTATCAGTGGCGATTCCGGTCGGATTATTGAACTGCAGGTTGCCGGATCCGGCTGTTCCCCAGGTTGCAGTGTGAACCCCCGCTGAGGTGAATTTCTGTATCCGGTTGTTGCCGGTATCAACCACATACACATTTCCGCTTGAGTCAACAGTGACTCCTTGGGGTTGATTTAGTTTTCCGTCCGCAATTCCGTAGCCTCCCCAGTCGCGCACATAGGAAAGGGCAAACGGGCTTGCGGTAATGGTATACTGCTCGATACGCGAGTAGTTTGAGTTTGCAATGTATATCCCGGTTCCGGCAGTAGTAACTGTTGCATCAGACCAGTTTCCGGTAAATTTATATAAAAATTTGTTCCATGTTTGTGTTGTGTAGCAGCCGGTTTGGGCTGAGACCACAGGCGAAAAAAACAATACCGTAGCAAATACGGTGAGGAATGCAACGATGGTTTTTTTGAAACGGACTGATACTTTGCTCTGGAGTAAAAAACTACTGATAGGCATGAAAAAATTGGTAAAAGTTTGATCTATACTTTACTATAATAAGGATTTGAGTTGTTTGTCAAGCTCAATAATCTGTTATGAACTACCAAATCGCGCCGGATATTCAAAAACGTGTCGGATTTCTTGTTCAACGCTTGGAATTTTCGCATATCAAAATAAAAAATATTCACTGCATTCGTTCGCTTGACGCAAAAACGCGTGCTTATGCGCGTATATGGGGAATGAGCAGATTATTTACAGAAGTTGTTGGTATAGAGCCCCATTACATCATAGAAGTGATTGCAAAAAAGTTTGATAAACTTTCCGAACGTGACAAAATAAAAACACTGATTCACGAACTCATGCATATACCCAAAACGTTTTCCGGAGCGCTTCTATCGCACCGCGGACGGCATCATGCGATTAACGATCGGCAGATTGAAAAACTGTACCGGGATTTTTTGAGGGAGTATTAATAGTATCTTTTATTCTTGAACCAGTTTCTTAGGACTAACTTATTTTGGTGAGTATTTCTCTTATCTGTTGAGGAAGAGCATTCCAAAAAGAATTAAGGTATGATTGTGACTCTCTTACTAAACTATCATTCGGTTGAGTAGTTAAACCGGTAAAGCCGTTATCTATTGAAAGCAGGAGTACTGAAAGAAACGCTCTTGGGTGTTTCAGGAATTTACCTGGATGTGCTCTCGCTGCTTCAGTAACAATTCGTGCGACACGTTCAGGAGATGCTAGTTCTCTTTGTAACCATCGTGTTCCGGTAATAAGTTCTTCAACCGACATGTGTAATGGGTTATAAACAATCTGACCAAAGTTATAATCTGGTAAATCTTCTGAAAGCAATCTTCCTCCTCTATTCGCACGAAGATAGAATTCTGTTCCCGGGAAGGGAACCGCAGTCTGAACGATGAAAGGGACAGGTGATTTTAATGCCTGATCGCGAATTTTAATAAATGTATCAGGGTAGCGATGATTGTCTAACCCAACCACAATAGAGCCAAAAACGAGAAAACCGTTTTTTCTGAATTGCTCGAGATCTCTTATAACTTCATCAGGTGTTCGTGTTTTTTGGGAATGAGCGCCTTGGACTGATTCAGATAAATCGTCAATACCGTGAAGAAATCCAATGTTTGTTTCACCCATGAGCCGAGCAAGTTCGGGATGATTTAATAGTTCGCGTGATCCTTCACCAGCCCATGCCATTCCAAATTCTTTTATTGCTGTAAATATGATAGACAGGTTTTCAGGAGAATTCCGTGAAAGGTTATCGTCTGCAAATAGTACATAACGAACGCCATTGTTGGAAAGTTTTTGAAGCTCTGCAACAACCTGATATGGGTCTCGAGGGTTTTCTACATGGGATAGAATACTGCAGAATGTACAGCGTTCATTACATCCGAGAATTGACTCAACTACTACTCCTGCAGGGTTGTCGCGGGTGTTTGAAGTATTTTCTTTCCCCAATCGCTTCAGAGTGTAATAATCTTGCGTTGCATCAAAAGGACCAACTTCAGCCTTTTTTCGATTAACTACTCCGGAAAAGCCAGCCTGTATTTTATGAAACACATATGGCAATTGCCCTTCCATTCTCCCTTGTACGATAATGCCTTGTGGAAGCGTTTTAGATAAGAGTGAAGGGTTTCTGGTAGCAAAAGCACCGCCGATCAGAAGGGGTGCATCTGGATGAAATTGAGCAATTTGAGCAACATAATGAATATCGGAAGGGTATGGACTTGCACATACCAGATCAGCTTGTTTGATAAGGGATTGATGCTTGGACCATTCTGAAAATGGGATTTCTACAATAGAGAACGGTTTATAGGGGAACATAGACTGCATTTCTGCTTCAAAAATTTGTGCAGCGGTACTCCATTGAGTAGCTCGATTACCAACAAGTGACCGGAAATGATTTCCGGCACGGGTGTCGCGAGGACCGTTTCCCTCCCTTTTTGCATGAGATATAAATACAATATGTTGGGGAGCGTTTTGAAGACCATAATATGAAGTAAGAGCTAAAACCCTCTGCTCAATTGGTAAGTTTGCAGCCCAGATTTCTGCAGGTGTTACTGGAGGTCTTTTAGATTCAGTATACATATTTAATGTGTATAGTATAACATACTATAAAATATTTCTCAATAAACAATGCCTTTTGCAGAGACTTAATAAATCTATCTTTATTGATTAAAGAAGTGGGTATTCAATCCAGTTCTTGTCTTTTTCCCGGGCTAACCAAATAGATATCATTTTTGATTTAAGATCAATAACTGAACGAGCGATCGTGCGTTCGTTAAAAATGCTTCGTTTTGTTCCTCCGCTTTTATCACTCATCATCGATCGTACTTGTTGGGTCGGCATAGTGGCTCTGATTTGATTTACTGCTGAGACGTATCTGTTCAGTGTGCCGTTTTTGTTATCGTTGTATTCAACAGATTGAATCTCAGTAAGAAAATGGTTAGTATGGACAAACGGGGAAGTGATATAAGTCATCTTTTGCCGCAGGGCGCTTGACTCAATATTCCACAAACCACCGTGTTGATTTATGAAGATATGATTATATCCGCTTGATCTTTGAAAAGTACATAGTTTTTGGTAATCTGTTTCAGGAGATTTAGTTTCCGACAGCCATCGGGCGATCACATTGCGCGGTATTCCGGTTTTGCGCATATCTGAAGAAGTGAGAGTATTTACCGCATGGATATAACCGTTGGAGTTTACAGAAATGGAGTTTCCTCCGAGCGTGTTGTAGTAAAAAAGCTCAAAAATAGAAATATGAGGCAAGGTTTTTTTCAGAATGCAGATTGATTCCTCAGCTCCTTTTTCCGCATCCTCATTATGCGCAATCAGACTACCGTTGTTAGTAATTATTGTTGTACAGCGGTTTTCTTGGCCAAGTTCTTCTTCTATGCTTATAGTCCATAATGCTTCAAAAGGGATTTCTGCACCGCGTGCGTATCCTTTTAATTCGTCGAGATAATGAGGGAATGCTTGTTCTGTTTCAGGGAGATGTGAAAGTGCGTCCTTGACATTCTTTTTCCATGTTGGGTTTTTAGACTTTTGACCATACGCTTGTTGTGCCTGTTCTCTGAAAAGTACACCTTCCTGAAAACCAAGATTATAATTTGAGCGGGCGTTAACTTCAAAATAATGCTGATGTTTCATAGAGTTATGGTTAATCAGAAGTTTTTGATAGAAGGAATATTATGTGCCGGCATGGGTCAATAGGGATATAACGGAATCTTTCTGACCGAACAAGTGATAAGCGAAGTGTTTTAAAAACTGCCTGCCATTGGGTAAGAGTAAAGTAGTTGAATTGGTTATGAATTCCATAGGAATTATTTCCAAAATTATCGGCAAAGCTGAGCCAGGCATGATCAAGTCTGTTGATAAAGTAATGATCTTTGATAAGAATGTATTTTTTTGAAACGCGTTTTGCTTCGCGTAATAATCGTTCGGGATTTTTATCGTGGTGAAGTACATCAATAATCATTACGCAATCAAAAGATTTGTCCGGAAAGGGGAGCTTTTTCCCGTCATATTTTTTGATGGGGATATAGGTAACTTTTTGTACATGCGTATCTACACCGGTAAACGTCAAATGAGAATTTTTCGCTTTGAGTTTGTGCGCGAGTCTGCCGTCTGAGGCTCCAAGGTCAAGCACATTTTGTACGTCTGCCAAATATGGAGAGAGCCGTTTTTTAAGAAATCGCCACCTGAGAGGAAAACCAATATGCTCCATTACTAACTTGAGCGCGAAGTTTATCATATGCTAATTTTTTTGCCGACCGAATCTGCTAAAGTCCGTGATGCCCGACTTCGCCAAGGCTTCGTCGGGCGAAGGCGGAGAGGGTGGGACGATTTGGGAACGGTTATGATGTGTTATTAGTGTTCTCATGAACTTCAGTTTGACCACCTTTTAATGCTTTTATTTCAGCAGAGACTTGTGCTTCTGTTTCTTTCCTCCATTGAATCCATTGATGCTCTTTTTGATCCCAATCATATTCATTATGTTTAGATAACTCTTCAATTTTTTCAGGACTAAATCTATTTTTCAATTGTTGTAGTAAAGCATCTCTTCGTGTAGTATCTTCTATATTTCCGAAAAGTAACCTATGTACGTCCTCACCTAGATCCTGAACACACTGTCCATAATAATCTGCAAATATATTCATATTATTGTCTATCTCACAATGCCAACCTTTTGCTTTAAATAATTCTCTTTGATAAAAGTGAGCGGCAGCTTCTAATATCGGTAATGGCAATCTATAATCTTGGACACCATGAACTTTTTCATGTACTACGACACTTCCTATTGAATTTGTATAGATAAATAGTGGTATCGATGCAAAAGCATCTTTGACATCCATGTTGTCAGTTGTTTCGTCAAATGCTCGTGATGTCATTAACCACTTTGTGTCCACAGGATAAATTTCATCTGCAGCTAAAGGATGTACAGCAGTTCTCCCTGCCCAATACTGTCTTATTATTGCCCCTCCTGGTGCTCTAGTTTCATGAAGGGGCACTTCTTCTGAGGGGCCAGTAGAATAAGCTGTATATACATTTCCATTAATACTAGCATCTTTCACATCTATGGAGACGATACCATTATCCCATTGTTTAGAAAACTCTTCAGCATTTTCATGGTCTGTAAAGATTGTTTGAACACCTTGCATGTATCTTCGTTGTTCAGAATTTAAATATTGTCCATATACTTCATTAAAAGCACCGCTGACGGTTGTTTCAAGGTTTCTATAATTTTGTCTTAATTTAGGAGGGATTACACTCATCTCTGTCTCAAGATGTGTAAAATCGTTTTGGTTTTCCAAATAATAAGGAGTTTCTACGTTTCCGTCTGCCATATGAAAATTATATCATTTGTTCCAAAGTTCCTTCCTCCCTACCCGAAAATTGAGGCTAAAAAGCAGGTGCGGAGGGTACAGGATTTGAACCTGTGCGAGTCTTGCGACTCAAGGGATTAGCACTCCCTCGCTTTGGACCGCTCAGCCAACCCTCCTTTATCCCGCTTAGCGGGGTTAAGTCCTCCGATCATTGCTCTTTGAGCCGCGCTACGAATAGTAGCTAAGGCGAAAAGTAAGATAAGGAGGACAAAATCTTTTCTACCTTGTAATTGTACAGGAAAATGCGAAAATATTCAGTTTAATATCTATATCTGTGTTACAATGAAAAATATGGCTAAGTTAAAAGAAAAAAAGAAAAAACATGTTCTTCGGGATACTCTTGCAATCGAACGAACTGAGCTCGCAAACGAACGTACATTTTACGCGGGAATTCGGACATCACTCACCTTGTTTGTGGTGGGTTTAACCATACTGAAGCTGTTTCAAACCGATTGGGTTCATACCGTTGCTTGGATTTTGATTCTTGCATCGGGAATAACAATGGCCTTTATTTTATTCAGATTCTTCTCCTTTGAAAAAATGTTGAAAAATGATTAAAGAGTTGTGTGCCGGAGAGAGGAGTTGTTCAACTCGCTGTTTCCGATACGAAGTGAGGAATACAGCGAGTTAATCCCGCTTCGAGGGATTCAACGAAGTTAATCCCGCTTCGAGGGATTCAACGAAGTTAATCCCGCTTCGAGGGATTCAACGAAGTTAATCCCGCTTTGCGGGAAACCTCCAAGAATAAAGCCTGCTTTCCTGAAGATGTTAACACTGTAAACGTAGTAAATTAACTTTTATTTAGAGACCTTTACAGTGCCGGAGAGAGGAGTTGAACCTCCACGACCTTGCGGTCACACGCTTCTGAAGCGTGCTTGTCTGCCATTTCAACACTCCGGCAACTGCAGTATTTATTGTACTACATTGTTGGGGTAGCGCAGTAGGTAATTAAAACCTATAGTATTGAAAAAAAGGTGATATTTTGATATACTACCCTATGACTGTGAACAACTACGCTCCATCAGTCTGGTTATTTTTAGACAGGAATGACTGGCCAGAACAGTATAAAAAATTTCTTAATAATAACGGGTTTCCTGACGTACAACTTTTTCGTCAACCGAGTGAATGCTTGACTCGGGTAGAGCAAGGGATGGGGGGGGTGTGAGGTGTTAATGATTCATAAAGATTTAGGCGTACATGTTCCAGCAGAATGGCATCTTGGAATAAGTTCTGATACAGTTGTTCAGCGTGTTCATGAAGAGGCACCGCATATTCGTATTATTGTGGTTAGCGGTGAATATCCGGATGGCGAAAAACATGTTCTTCAAATGGGCGCAGATGCTTACATCGGACCAACAGATGTGAGTAGTGAATGGGCGCTTTCCTTATTAAGAAGGGGTGCTGTTTCTCTGGAGGATCAAGCCAAAAGGGGAAAAGAACTTTATATGCCCCCACGACCACGCCTATGGGGATTAGAAAGAAGGTAATTTTTTTTAGAGTTGAGTTTTTTCTCAAAATCCTTCTTAAACAACCATAGTTGCGTTGGGGTGATTAAAAATCCTGTTTTGTTACGGCGGATAAAGGGGAGTTGAATTGAACTGAAAAGAAAATCAATGAGTTGCAAGGTGTAAAACATGTGATGCGCAACGTTCGATTTTTGACTTTTGACCTGTATTTTTAACTTTTGACTTTTAACTTTTGAGTTTGGAAAAAAGCGATGGATCCATCTATTTTCTGATAATATTCGTTCGTAAGTATTATCTTTATTGACAACTGACTTCATCTGGAGAAGCTCGTGCCCGATATACTCAGTATGCTTATTATCTGGCATCTGAAGGTTGGAACAGGATAAGAAGAGGTTTAGGCATATTTGCGTTCCGTACAAACCCATAACTTTCGCCAAGACAACAGCGATAAAACGGGTTAACCAAAGAGTATTTTCCCGAGAAACTATAAGCAAATCAACATCATCATTTTTTTTACAGTTTCCCATTGAAGCAGATCCGGTAATACCGACAAACTGGATAGTCGGAATATAATAAAGGAGCCTTAAATAAGGCTGAACCGCATGTATTTTGTCATTTGTTATATGGAATTTTTTTATTTGTTTTTGTATTCGTATACTATACTGGGGGAGAGTATATAAGGGAAGGTCAAATGTCCAATCAAGAATGTCAAATGGATTATTGAAACGGGCTAAATTCATATTGTTATGCTTATCGTTATAAAAGTGGAGTTTTCGGCGAGCAACCATACTTTTGAGAGCATTCTGGAGGACCTTTTTCGATATACGATACGGAAAGAATCTATAAATAATGGTAAAAGAAGTGGAAAAATCAAAAAAATGGTAATAGGCAATGATAGTTGCTACTGCAGACTCAATCTTTTTTTTGGAAAGTGCGCCCATAGATGAATTCTTTAATCACATAGTATACAAAAACCAAAAGATTCAATTGGCGTTTCCATCTCCATGGCTGGGTCACCAGACGGTACAACCACTCAAGTCCAAGTCGGCGCACCATAACCGGTGCGCGCCGGATGCGATTGCCGAGAACATCAAACCCTTGTCCGACTCCCATGCAAATTGACTGAGAAAAGAGCTTCCTGTTGTTCCAGATCCACTGTTCCTGAAACGGTGATCCAAATGCGACAAATACAAAATGGGGCCTTATATCGGCAACTATCGACTCAATCTTCTTCATTTCGGTTATTGAAGGGTTTTTTATGTTTGAAACACCCTGTAGTCCTAAAAAAACAGAGTTTTTAAACTTCTGTTGATAGCAAACTGCAATGTTATCTGCTAATTTCGGTTTTCCACCTATAAGGACTACTCTAAGGCTATTTTTACCTGCTATTTCCATGAGTTTTTGGAACAAATCGACTCCGGATGTGCGTTCGACTTTAATACCGTATAAAGCTTGGATTGCCAGGACAACCCCAATCCCATCAACAATGCGCAAATGGGCTGCTGTAACAACCTTTTTAAAATTTTTATTTTTGAGGGTTTCAACTAAAATTTCGGGGTTGAGTGAAACAACGTGATAAAACTGGAGAAGTGATACGTCTTTAATAATTTTATATAGGATTTTTTCTGAGGAAAGACTTGGAATGGGAATACCAAACAGTGAAAGACTTTGCATTAAATATAAGTATACTACAAGTTAAAATATTTTGGTAAATAGATTGAAAAATATGAGCTTTTGTTCACATTTTTTTATTGTGAATAAAGTTGTTTTTATTTTCTATAACCAAATTTTAACACAAATATTGTCATGCTAATCAAATTTAACTATAAGACTTATTAAAAACTACTTACAGAGTATAGTAGAAACAATACAAGATAATTATGCTTAACATGACTCTTTACTATAAGCTTAAATATTGTAAAGACTGTCCGGACAGCCTTCAATCTTTATCAACGGATCGCATCTTTAAAACTATTGAGGTTTTCAATAGCCATACCTACACCCCGGATAACGCAAAATAAGGGTTCTTCGACAACAAAGGAAGAGACACTTGTGTAATAGGTTATATACTTGTCTATATTCGTAAGCAGCGAGGTTCCTCCGGAAAGAACAATACCTTTGTCGACAATATCAGCTGCCAATTCGGGAGGTGTTTGCGACAAGACTTCTTTAATCCCTTCCAGGATAAGTTTAAGTGGTTTTTGGAATGCTTCGTTGATAACTTCTTCTCCCAGGATCATTATTTTAGGGAGACCGGTTTGGAAGTCTCTCCCTTTAATTTCCATGGTTCGCTCCTTATAGTCAGCCTTTTTTTCTATATGCGCGTTTCCTACCTTGACTTTAATCTGTTCTGCGGTGCGTTCGCCGACTATCAAATTATATTTTTTGCGAAGCTGAACAACAATAGCCTCGTCAAATTTTGTGCCGGCAACACGGACTGTTTTATAGGAAACAAGCTGTCCAAGTGAAATTACTGCAATTTCAGAGGTTCCTCCGCCTAAATTGACAATCATATGGCCTGATGGTTGGGAAATGGGAATTTTTGCACCAATCGCAGCCGCAAGAGGTTCTTCAATCAGGTACACATCAGATGCCCCCGCCTGCTTACATGCTGCTACAACGGCGCGTTTTTCAACTTGAGAAGCTCCTCCGGGAATTGATATCATGATCTCAGGCCAAAAAACCCGGCCCTTCAGCGCTTTTTTTAAAAAGTAGGTAATCATTGCTGAAGTTGTGCGGTAATCAGCAATTACCCCTTCTTTCATAGGGCGGGCAGCGATAATTGAGCCCGGTGTCCGACCAAGCATTTCTTTTGCGTCGTCGCCAACCGCAAGGATCTGTTTGTTTTCAAGCGAGTAGGCGACAACGGTTGGTTCATTTAACACAATCCCTTCGCCGGCTATATAAACAAGGGTGTTTGCAGTCCCGAGATCTATGCCGACTTTTTTGCGAAAGATCATCTATTTCGAAATAGAAACTGTATAATATGAGATAGTCTTCTAAAGACTATTGTATACTATTTTCCTCTGGAAATGAAAAGGAAAAAAAGCAAGACAAGTATTTTCCCAAGAATGTTACTTATCCTCCTTTTTGGAGGAGTGTTTATTTCAATTATTGCGTTTGCACGGGGGTACCGGCTTGATATCAATAAAAAAGGATTAAGCTCAACTGGTATTATTGCGGTAACTTCAAATCCAAAAGCGTCAAAAGTGTATATAAACGGTGAGTTAAAGGGAGTTACCGATACAACCTTTGTGTATCCGCCCGGATCGTATACGGTTGAGGTGAAAAAAGACGGGTACGGCGATTGGAAGAAAACATTTGTGCTTAAAGGCGAACTGGTTGTTTCGGCCGATGCGACACTTTTCCCTTTAAACGCGTCGTTGGTGCCGTTAACGAACCTTGGAATAATTAAAATCGTATCAGTTGATAGAACAGAACGGTCCTTGCTTTTTTCGCAGAACGGTTCTTTGGAAAAAGACGGCGTGTATTTATTTGACTCAAGCGGAAAACCGTTTTCGTTTTTTGCTCCATTGAAACTATTGCTTTTGAAGCAGAATTTGCCAGAGGATGTTGATTTTAGTACTGTCCAAACCACATTTTCTCCTGATTATAAAGAGGCAATTCTCGAGTTCACTCGGACTGAAGGTTTTACTTCTGCGTATCTTATTTCTCTTGATGAGGAAAACAAACAACTATTTGATGTAACTAATTCGCGTGATTCATTAAAATCGGCCTGGAAAGCAGAGAATGACCTTGAAGAGGCAAAGATGATGGAAATTTTTCCCGTTGATGTACGCAAGATTGCATCTGATTCGTTTCAGATAGCTTCTTATTCACTGGATAAGACAAAAATTTTATACCGGGCAAAACGGACAGGAGAACTTCCGTTTTTTATAGTCCCGCGGCTTATTGCAACAAACCAGGAGTCTGAAGACCGAAATTTGAGAGAAGGACAGTATTATGTGTATGATAAAAAAGAAGACAAAAACTTTAAAGTGAAAGGAATTGATGAAATTGTGGAAACCGGAGAGAATATTGAGAAGACTATTCTGTGGCATCCGAATTCGCGCCATCTTATCATAAACGACGGCAAACATCTTTCGGTTATGGAGTATGATAACACCAACAGGCAGGTTGTATATTCCGGGCCATTTCTTTCCGACTACGTGGATATTTCATCCGACGGACGAATACTAATTCTTGCCAACTTCAACCCGCAGACCAATAAATATCCGGATGTCTATGCGGTGGGGATTAAGTAAATATTCCCACCTCGAAGGTCGACCTCGAAGGTTGGATTGGCAGGGGCGGAAGGAATCGAACCTTCATCAAAGGTTTTGGAGACCTCTATTCTACCACTGAACTACGCCCCTTCTTGTATCGGGATTGGTATTCCCACCTCGAAGGTCGACCTCGAAGGTTGGATTGGCAGGGGCGGAAGGAATCGAACCTTCATCAAAGGTTTTGGAGACCTCTATTCTACCACTGAACTACGCCCCTTCTTGTATCGGGATTGGAGACTCCGATGATTCCACTTTGCCAAAGACATCATTTACTCGATCCCGTTGGAATAATAGATATTATAGGGGAAAGTAATGATAAGAACAATATATTGTTAAAATGGAGGTTTTGGGACAAAAATTACAGTTTCGGGTCAGGAATGTTTGGGAGGGGGGGAGTTGCGGTTGACTGTTCCTGAAGGTTGTTTAAGACTGTATTCATCGGATTTGGTTGTGCGGGTTGCGGTGGAACTGGGGGTTCGGGCATTTGTACGGGTGCAGGAGGAGGTGGAGGGCTCATGGTTGGTGCAGGTTGCGGGGCTTGAGGTGTTTGTGGTTCTGGCGGTGGAGAAGCGGGTGTTGCCTGGACCGCTGGCTGTGTGGGGGGCGGATTTTGTGCAGGAGCCTGCATCTGGGCCGGTGCTTGAGCAACTTGTGGTTGAGCAGGTTGCGTTGTAACAATCCCAAGTGTTTTATCAAATTCTTCCTGGGTAAACCCTTTCAAAACAACAATCTGTCCGTCATCTTTCTCAATTTTGGTAACGGGAGTTCCAGCAAAATTATTTGACAGAGTAAGCATTTCGGTCAGAAAGTCACGATTTGTTTCCAGATTTTTTTCTTCAAAGAGAAGCGCATGAGCGGTTAAATAGTCTTTTTCCTGCTTTGAAAACTGGCAGTCACTTACGGTGTAAAGGGTAATTTTCATGGGAATAATTCATTATTAAGGATTGTTTAATGTTTGTCAAGCGATTTCACCGGAAGTATATTATTGAGGTTGCTGGAGATGTATAATTATGAGAAGTACCACAAATGAATAAACTTATTATTTTTAAACTATTGTTTGTCTGTATTTTTGTTTTAAGTATTGTTTTTTTCTTGAAAAGTGTATTGTTTCGTTCTGCTCAACAACATCCTCGAATTGATCTACAACATAAGGATAAACCTACCGGAGTCCCGTTGATCCAAAAAAAAGTAGAAAAATCATCAGTATTTGTTCCGTATTGGGCTTTGCAAGAGGATAATTTGTCAAGTGTTCCGTATGATACGATCTATTACTTTGGGGTTACCGTTGATGAGCAAGGAATAAATACCGAAGAGCCGGGATATCAAATATTAACGCGACAGAATTGTCCAAACGACAAAACCTGTATAGTAGTGTTGCGGATGCTGAATGATGCAACAACTGAGTCAGTTTTGCAAAACGCTGCTCTTCGACGGACAATTATTCAAAACACCATTGCGCTGACTGATACGTATTTTTACTCAGGAATAGCATTGAATATTGAAATATCCGGTTTAATAGATAAAGAGTTGACAGATAGTATTAATACTTTTGTGCAAGAATTTTATACAGCAACAAAAGCAAACTATAAGACTCTTTCTTTTATTGCATATGGCGATCTATATTACCGAGAAAAGCCATATGATATGGCTTTTATCAATGCCCACTGCGATGAGGTTATGATCATGGCGTATGACTTTTCAAAATCCTACGGTGAGCCAGGGCCAAACTTTCCCTTTGTCCGCCGAAGCCCGAAGGGCGAAGGCGGACTCGAAGCAGACTACAAATATGACTTCAAGCAAATGATTGCGGATTACACCTCTGAGGTGTCTCCAGATAAATTAACAGTAATTTTTGGCATGTTTGGCTATGATTGGACACTGAATAAACAGGGAACACCTCTAAAAAGGGCAGAAGCGAAATCAGTTGCCAGTTTACAGTTGTTCGTTGATAGTTTGAAAAAAGACGTTATGCATTATGCGTTACGCGTTACACGAAATAATGCTGAGGAACCAAAAATTGAATATACCGATGACCTTGGTCAAAAACATGTAATTTGGTATGAGGATGAGGATTCAGTGGCAGTGAAAAACAAGTACTTGCAAGAGCAGGGGATTAACAACGTTAGCTACTGGGCGTATTCATACTATTAGTTGAAATCGGTTGAAATCAGTTGAATCGGTTATCGGTTGAATCAGTTAAAATAGCTATAAAATAGATTTTGAGAAAGAGTTGATTTGCTTACCAAGGATAATATATTCATTTTGCAATTTACTTGTGTCAATACCATATATGTTTTTTACAATAATAAGCAGTGTGACCAATTCGTTAGTTGAACCTGATGCAATTTTGAGATAATTTTGTGTTTGTTTTTTACTTCGAAAATATCCTTCAGATATATTTGTAGCAACAGACACAGATGCTCTTTTAAGTTGATCAGCAAGCGAATAATCACTTTTTATCTTTGAATTATTAATAATTAAGTAAACAGAGGAAACATGTTTAATAGCATTTTTATAAATTTCTAAATCCTTCAACTGTTTCATATAAAATATTGATTTAACCGGTTTTTGATTTTACCGATTTAACCGACCTGACCGATTTAACTAACTGTAATTGAAAAGCTCCGATTTCCTTCAGCTTCCACATGAAAAGCGCGCCTTTTTTGCGGGCATTCGAATCCACGACAAAACGGAGGGCTTCTTCAAGCACCGGCCTCGGAATCGTTTTTGCAAGTTTAATATACAGGCTTTTACGGCGCTCATCTTGGAGTTTTTCCGCAAGGTGAACTCCAAATGACTGGTATTCGCGGGAAATATATTTGTCTTCAAGGGGGTTGAAGGTTTTCAGGATGTCTGCAATGGTTTTCATTTGCGCATAATCTGTTGTAAATAAGGGAGAAGCTGGTTTTCAAAAATACTTTCAACAGAGTATATTTTTTTTACTTTTGTAAAAAAAGCTGAATTATTGTTAGCGATTAAGTAGTTCATAATTTGATCTGCAATTTTTTCAGGGGGTGTTTGAATATCAGTATAAAGAGCGTATTCTTGGGCAATTTGACGGAATACTTCAAGTGAAGAACAGAGTATGGGTGTTTTCGTAATTCCGGCTTCAATTAGCGGAAGTCCGAAATTCTCGTAAGAACTCAGCAGTAAAACAAGGTCACTTATAGAGTAAAAATCTTTGATATTGCGTATGGTTATTTTTTCCAGTTCATCCGGAAGAATTAGTACATTATCTTCCAATTCCAGTTCGTGAATTGTTTGAGCGACTATTTCATACTGTTTGTGTGAATCGACAAGATTATGCGCAATGTATTTTGCCGTGATAATTAAAAAGGGGTTATTACCCTTTTCTTTCAGTTTTTTCAGTACTTGCAGGCATAAAATAATATTTTTATGTTTCAAAATTTTTGAAGGCAAAACTAACAGCGGACTTCTTCCCAGCAGTGCATATTTATGGATTATTGCAAGAGAGGAAGGATCGAATGACATAAATTGTTCAATATTAATTCCATTTGAAATTACAGTAACATCCGTTTCTTTAAAAGCAAGCATATCGATAAAAGTATGTTTCTTTAAAAAAGGCGAAATGGCTACGTAATAAAGCAATGGATTTTGCTTGTATATAAAGGCGCTTAATTCAGAGTTTACAAACTCTTTCTGTGTGCGAGTGCCGTTGGAATCCTTTAATTCAAAATCATGCGTCCATGAAACTATCTGTTTATGCGGATAATTTCTCTTGAAGCGCAATAGGGCATATCCAATTGCAGGATTAAAACTTAAACTAAAAATATTATGAGCAATAATAATGTCACTCTTGTACAGAACCGGTTCGATCTGTTGGAAGATGTATTCAACGAGTTGGAAAAAATCAGGAGAAAAATGCTTTTCAGCGTATAATTGTTCAGCAATTTTTGGATTACTATTGGAAAGCGACCTAAGCTCAGGAATTACATGGAAAGATAAAAGAGGATTATTAGTTTCACCTGCTCCACATATCACGCTTGTTGGATAACCGTGTGTGCAAAACTGTTCTGCGTGCGTTGATATAATGCTTTCAACGCCTCCAACAACTGGCGGATAAGAGTAGTGAACTAAAGCGATTCTTGGTTTCTGTTGCATGGGATAGGTTTATAATTTATTACCTGTATGTAATAGCTGTGAATAAATTGCGTGATAGTTTTGGGCCATAAGGCGAGCAGTAAAATGTTTTTCTACATGCTCTCTGCTCTGTTTCCGCATAGCTTTATACTCATCCGGTGACAGTGAGTTCATGTATGAAATTGCGTCTATTAAACCTTCAATGCCTGTTTTTTTGATTATCCAATTTCCTCGTATATCTTCGTTTGACGGATTGATAATGAGTCCGGTTTTTCCATCTTGTATGATTTCGGGAACCGCTCCACGTGCAAAGGCTAATACCGGTGTACCGGATGCCATTGATTCAAGAAAGATAAGTCCGAAGGGTTCTTCCCACATAATTGGATAGAGTAAATACTTTGCCCGCTGATACAAAGAACACTTTTCTTCAAACCCGATATTTTTGGTTGAGAATGTTACGGAATTGGTAGTCAACAACGGTTCAATGTCGGATTTATAATAGTCAGAGTCGTCAATAAATGCGTTCATTTTGATACTCTGATTGCTTCTTTGGGTTGCGATAATAGCCTCCTTTGCTCCTTTGTCATGCTTTTTGCTTATTCGTCCTATCCATAAACCGTGAGCATTGTTATGATAATTCAAAAATGTATACCTCACGATATCGATTCCATTATAAACAGTTGAAAAAATAGTACATGGTAGGTGAAGTTGATCTATGATATTTTTTTGGTGATGGGCTATCGATACAAAAATACTTTGTTTCGAATCTTTAGTAATATGTAAAGATAAAGGAATAAGAATGCTTGGACTGGAAGGATTGGTGTGTAACGTAGTAAGGATGGACTTGTTAAAAAGAGAGAGAAGTGAATTAAAAACAGCAGAAGTTGTATTGTTATGAATAATATCAATGTTTGGTTGAATTCTCATCACAGTCTTTGTCAATTTTGCAGCAAGACATGATTCAATCTGAGTATAGGTATCCGGTCGGGTGCTGAGCAATTCGTGCAAGTATTGTTGCTTTTGAGCAAAGATTCTTGTTTCCTCAGAAAGAAGACTATGAAACTTAATTTTAGGATGAGAAAAATGATTTGGACCTACTCCAATTACATGAATTTGTTCAATATCCGAAAATAGAGCAAGATTATTTGCGAGAATGTAAGTAAAGCTCTCAGATCCCCCCTTTGTTTCTTGACTTATTTCTTTGTCGAAGTTAGCAAGTAGAGCGATTTTCATACCGTATTCATGGTATCAAAAAAGGAGGTAAAGCTCAACAACATTAAAGAAGCTTTTTATACAGTGCAATAAATTTATCCACCAGCTTATCCCACGTATAATGTTCTTTGACCGTAAATGATGCGTTTGAGGATGTTTTTTCGATAAGCCGTTCGTTTTTGAGCAGTTTTAATATGAGTGCAGCTGTGGCTTTTCGGTCATGAATGTTGGTGATAAAGCCGTTAAGACCATCGATAATAACCTCTTTACTACCAGCAATATTAGATACAATCGGAGTAGTCCCACAGGCCATTGCCTCGAGTGTTGTCAGACCGAACGGTTCATACCTGCTTGCAAGGACAAAAATACTGGCTGCCCGATAGTAGGCCGGAAGAAGTTTTTCATGGTTTATTTGCCCCAAAAAAGTAACGTGATTTTGCATTTTATATTTTTTAAGATTTTCGTTGAGTGCAAGCTGAGCTGATTTTTCTTCTCCTGAAGTATATTCGCTATTTTGACCTCCACCCACATACCAGTGAAAAGGAACTTTGTTTTTGAGGAGTGCCAAAGCGTCAAGAAGACGATCCAACCCCTTTGCCGGTACAATGCGGCTCATGGTCAGAATACTGTTTTTATGCAACTTTAATTTTCGGTCTGATGCGGTGTGATGGGTATTAAAAACTTCAGTATGTACACCGGGATAAATGACATGTATTTTTTCAAAATCAACCATATAATGCTGGAGAATCTGAATACGGCTTGTTTCACAGATGACCACAACGGCATGTGCTTTATTCATAATTTTTTGCTCAATTGCAATGCGTACATGGTATCGGTAGTATGGTTTAAGTTTTTGCACCGGAGCTTCTTCCACAGCCATTTCTATTTTTTTTGATTTACCAAGGGTATGTGGGGTGTGGACATGGGGAATATCAAGCATTTTTTGGAGAAGTGTGCCTGCGTATCCGCCATCCCAATAATGTGAATGGATGATCGAGTACTTTTTCTTTGTTTTTTCAATATACAGCATGAAGTTCTCTACCCATTCCGGCATGAGTTCGTATAGTTTTTCTTTTGGAATGAATCCTTTGTTTCCGCAGGGAATACGGATAATTTTGACATTTGGGAAAACCTGTTCTTCTTCAGCAAAAGAGTCGAATTTGCGGGTGATGATATCTACTTTAATATTTTTTTTGGCAAGTGCTTGTGCCAATTGAAGGACATAGATGGTTTGCCCTCCTGTGTCGGTTTTTCCCAGTGGCGGGGGATAGGAAACATACCCTTGCGGGTTTAAGAAACAGATGCGGGTAAGTTTGTTCTTTTGGGCTTTTGCAAGGGGCATGATGATGATTATAGCGGAAAAATTAAAAATAAGCAAAAACCTTTAAGATTTGAAGTTCTTATCAATAACAAAAATAGCGCGGTAAGAGTTTTGTTTATTAAAATCTGATGTATACACTGAAATTTGGAAGTAAACATTTTGTAAAAGGTGAAGCAATGATTGGATAACTGGTTTATTTTGTTTGTTAACAAAACTGTTTACTGCTAACTGATAAAAATATTGTTGTTGCATAAGGTCTCTTTTTGAACCATAGAGTAGTTTGTATTGTGAACCAATGCGGTTTAAATGATTTGCAAGTGTTTCTACTTTAGGAAGACCGTATAAAAAGTGTTCATGCAGCGATTTCTTCTGTTCCATACCGTATTTTTTTGTTTCTTTCAATAGTAGCCGTTCAAATTCATGATTTCCTCGTGAACTAAAAGGAAACACAAGTATTGCTCGTTTTTTGGCTACGCGAAGAATTTCTTTTAACACCCTTAGTCTGTTTTTTTGCTGAATATGTTCAAATACATCAACTGATGTGACAAGGTCAAATGAGTTTGTGTCAAACGGCATATGAACGCCATCATAGTACACATCAGGTTTTCTGTTGTGATTATAGTCGTATCGAACGTTCAGGGTTAACAATCGAGGTTTATTTGCTTTCGTTTCTTTAAAGGGAATAACACCCCATTGTGCTGTTGGCCCCAAGTCGTATCCCCATTTACGGTTCTTTCTAAAATAGGTATGACCACCCACATCCAAGATAGTTTTAGTTCCAGAAGGAATGTATTTTGCAATGAGTCTATATCTTTCAACTGCGGGATCAACAGCAAGAACAGGTTTCAACTTTATTTTCATACTGTTAAGCTGGATTTTTTTTCATGTAGTTATTAATAAGATCCCTGATCAAAGCAGATTTAGTGACGTATTTCTTTTTTGAAATTCGTTCAAGATATGCGAGCATTGCGGGAGAAACAAAAAAATTAAACCTCTTATCCGTGAGATTTCTTGCTTCTTCAATTGCCTTTGTTACGACAGAAGCGATATTTTTATCGGAGTACTCTTTTAGCAGGAGCTTTTCATCTTTAGTTCCCGCCATAAAATGAGGAGTATGGCCAGATAGATATAAGACAATGGTGGGTTTGTTGAATTCAAGAGACTTTTCTACCTGAAATCCGATCCCTAAACTTGGCATAGAACAATCGAATATATTTATATCTGCTGTTTTAATATAATCGATTATTTTATTGTAAAAATCTATATGAGCTTTTACTCCCCCTTTTTCTAGATTGCGATACGCATCCTCTTCAGTAAGATGAAGGAGAGATTTTTCGAGATGTTTCGCTCCACACTGGTCAATGGCCTGATAAATTTGTTTATAGTACCTCAGATAATATTTCAGACCCCGGAAGGATGCAGCAAAATACGCTTTCATACTAATTGAATTATAGTACATATTCGTAAAAAATACATACTTTCTTTTTATATGTATGTATTAAGTTCCGAATGATTAAAACAGTTTTTAAGATGTAACCGCGTAAGTTACCGAAGGGTAGGGAGTTGGTCAGACTTTAATTGGGTAATAATTTGGTTAAAAATGGGAGAAAGCTTGCTCTGTTGATCCGGAGAAAAGTCCTGCAGGACATACTCAATACCCGGTGTTCTGTTTTCAGGGGAACGTGCGTCAACGCCAATACGGATTCTTAGGAAATCTTTGGTTTTTAGGGAGCTTTCAATTGACTCAATGCCGTTATGAAGTTTGGGGCCGTATCCCTTGACAATTCTAAATTTCCCAAACGGGATATCCAGGTCATCATGGACAATAATAAGATCGTGTGTAACGCGTAACGTGTAACGTGTAACGCACGATGCAACTGCTTTTCCGGATTTGTTCATATAGGTTTGGGGTTTTGAAAGAATAATATCTTCGTGTAACGCATAACGGGTAGCGCGTAATGCAGTAATAAAAGAATGCAGAGAACTATCCTTTTCAAAACGTTGCGTGTTATGCGATATACGTTGTGCGAAGTAATCCACGAACATAGTCCCGACATTGTGTCTATTATTTTTATATTTTCCACCCGGATTACCGAGGCCGACTATAAGTTTCATTTCATGTAGTACGATACGTGTAACGCGAGACGTATCATGGTACTATTATCGTATGGACCGCGAAAATAATCAAACTCAATTTCATAAGCTACTACAAAAATTAATGGATACCTATGTCCATTGCATATACGATGCCACTCTTCATTTTCCGCAGAATGAAATTTTCGGAGTTACTTCCCAACTACGAAGAGCGGCGCTGTCAGTCGTACTCAATTATACTGAAGGTTATGCTCGAAGACATAAGAATATTCTACGAAATTTTCTTGAAATATCATATGGATCTTTAAAAGAATCGAGATATTTGTTATCTTTTTCATATAAGCGGAAATTTTTTACGAAAGACGAATTTGAAAAACTAAACGGATTGGCTGATCGTATCGGTAGGATGATATGGGGGATTTTAGAAAAATTATAATACGTTACACGCTATACGTTACGCGTTACACGACTATGTCTAAATACGTTCCTGATGTTGTGTCGCACCGCTGGGTGATTATTTCGCCCGGCAGATTGGTACGGCCTGAAAATAACACAAAACATTCGAAAAATAACAAGAAACGCTGTCCTTTTTGTCCTGGAAATGAGGTAGATGCCCTGAATGAAGTATTCCGGATTGGTAAGGGCGACCCAGGTAAGTCGGGCTGGGAGGTTCGCGTCATTCCGAACAAATATCCTATTACCGACTACCATGAGGTAATCATTCACTCGCCGGATTGCGATCATGATTTGGAGGAACTTCCCCTCAGCCAGACAAAGGCTGTGCTTCGTGCATATCGTGAACGGTTTAATTTTTACCGCAATCACGGCCAGGTGCTCATTTTTGCAAATCACGGTGAGCATGCGGGAGCATCAATAAAACATCCTCATTCACAGCTGGTAGTTATTCCTGAACAGATTAATCTAGATGCTCTGACAAAAGAACCGTTAAACAATGTGGTTGAGGAAAATACCTACTTCAATACCTACTGCCCGGATTTTTCCCAGTGGCCGTATGAGGTGTGGATTGCGCCAAAAAAGGACGGAGGGAAATTTGGCGATCTTGATGATACTCAACTTGATGACTTTGCGGGAATTTTGCATAAAACCCTCAAGCAACTGCGTAAGATTTTTGATCACCACCAGATAAGTACTATGCCGTTTGGGTATAATTATTACATTTATCCCCGTCACAATTGGTATCTTCGCATTATTCCTCGGTTTGTCCATCGTGCTGGGTTTGAACTGGGGACCGGTCTTAATGTCAATATTGTTGATCCGCTGGATGCATCTCTTGAACTGCGGGGTGTTGAGAGCAGGATGATGAGTATATTAAGCAGGTTAAAAAAAAATAAGTAAAGCCTCCATTCTTTTAATTTTATTATAAATATATTTTTGGAAATATTTGGGGTTGATTTTTTGGAATACAGCTTATAGTATATATTTTATTTGAGTACTTAACATGAATGATTTAATTGATTTGGGTGAACAACTTAGTCAGGTCAAACCCTTTCCAGATGAGTTATACGCATATGCTGATAAAACGCCTAATTTATTACCTTATTTATACCCTACAAATAGAGGACTATTAGAAGCATTATATAAGGCTAAGAAGGGATGGGGGAATAATCAAGGCGATGTATTTTTATCAACTGAAAGGTATCACGAGAATCCTATTGCTTTCCAACCTATTCGTGGGACTTACAGCGGATTGCCACAACAGACAGGCACTGATTGTGTTCCCATTATGTTTGCCCATATTCTACAAAAGTTTGGCATTCGTTATCCATATGAAGACTTGAAAAAAGATGCAATGCAAAAAGGGGACTTTCATGACCCTAGGAGTTATTTTGGTTTTTTTAAAACCCTGAATGTTAAACCATGGTATTGTGGTGGGGATCCAGCTGATTTGACTGCAGCCGGAATACTTCAATTACCAATTTTTGCGTTAAGACCGGAGAGATGGCATGCTTATGCGTTAGTCCCTGATGAAAAAACTAAATTGACGTTCAGTGGAAATATTTTAACAATAACACCGCGCTTTGCTACAGAAACAACAACTTCATTTCTTGATTCATCTCGATTTGGATTAACGGATTTTCAAGGACCTAATCCAGCTTTTTGGACGGAATCACTTATTGCGCTTATTCCGCCTTCCACAGTAAGTTAACTTTGGAAACTGAGAATGTTGAAACCTTTCTTTCGCGCTTAACCAGGAGTTGTCTAAAACAAAGATATGGACGAGCACGGTATAGGTTAAGTAATAAATTTTTGTGTGAAGTTATAATGAGGCTTATTCAATATCTTATTTCAGAAGTTTTAATTAAAAAATGAAAATACGAAGATTTATTTGATGATCAAAGTTTTTTCTTCTCCGATTATATTTCCTCTTCCCGGTTCGGAAAGGATAATGCGGTACAAAATTCTGTGTGAGAGATCAAGTCGGGTTGTTGTCAGTTGGTGGGTCGTTTTAGGCTCTAGAGAAACCTTTTCGACTGTTTTTTCTCCGGTGTTTGTATCGGTGAATTCAACGGACGAAGCATAGGGAGTGTTTGTTTTGAAGTAGAGGAAGACATACCGGCGCTGACTGTCGGAACTTGCGGTGACTGATGAAATAATATCGGTGGCCTGGGAAGAACGGGAGAGGTTTTTGTTAATAGAATTTACATTTAAAAGCACTGCAAGAGAGAGCACCGCAAAAGTGGACAGAAGGAAAAGCGTTTTGGGCGCAGGAAGAAGATGGGTAACGGGTGAAAACTTTGGCTTACCGGGGAGCACATCTTTAAATTTCAGCAGATCGTCGGGGTAAATAAAAACTCCGTTGCAGACTGCGCAGGTTAAAAGCAACGCTTTGTTGCTGCTCACGTCCTCAGCTGGTGCGGTGAGCGGAGAACCGTCTTTCGGACAGGTTTTTTTCTGGCCAAGTACATAATTCCCCTGCGAATCTTCTGCAAGTTTGCGCGCTGAAACTGTTGAAATCCGGTCAAGCGACCCTTTTTCGAAAAAACTTGAACCGCAGGTTGAACAGTGGAGGACAATTTCGTTGTCAATGTTTTGCACCTGCATTTCCTGCGAACAGTTTGGGCATTTCATAAAGTATTATTACAAGTATATATCGGCTGCAAGAAAATACAAGGGCGATGTTGCAACTGTCAGAGGAAATGTGATAGTATTGTTCAATGAATCCAAAAACTTCTCCACGCGTGCAGGAGCCCGCTCAAAAAGATCAAAACAGCAGTACTGCGATACCAAACACAGCTGAGGAATTTCGCAAGTACATCGAAGTCGAAGTGTTGCGAATAATAAAGGACCTTGCAGAAAAGGGCCAGACACCGAAAGAGCGGATTCAGGAGATCGCCCGGCTGACGTTAACCCTCATACATCCGGGTATGAGCCTGCAGGAACTCTATCAAAACGCAGTGAAAATTGATGACCAGTACTCAGAACTGTGTCCGGTAGTATTCCGGATTATGAAGGAGTATGAGGAAAAATACTCGCAGAAAGCGATTGCAGGGGTTTCAAACCTGATCAAGCAGGGGAAGTATACCGAAGCTCACGAACTTGTCAAAAAAGTCTTAGAATTTAAAATGGTGAATTAGGTATGAGTGAATCCACAGGTGGACCAACACCAGTTGAAAAAGCACCAGTGCCGGCAGCAAAAATTGAGTCAGCTGGTGCATCCAACAGAGGAGGGAGATCAGATAAGCCTGATGAAGACTCATTATATTCCGGATCAAAGGGGTATCACTTAGGGGAAATTGATGGCGGCCGTCGTTCGGTGATGGATACGAAGGGAAAGATTTCACAAGTTGACCGCAAGCCGGATGAAACACAAAAACGGGAATCACTTGCTCAGCGTTTGAACGGACTTCAGGTTGAACGACAGGGTGGAAAAACAAAAGAAACACTGTCAGTAACATCTGCAGATATTGAAAATACGCACCAACAAGTTCAGGAACTTATTAGTCGTGGTGTGATCAGCGGATTGGACATTGTTGCAGATGGAATGGGTGGGCAGGGTACCGGAGAGGTAGCAAGTAGTATTGCAACATATATGGTAGTGAAAGAGGTTGTCGCACAGGTAAGCGCACTCGAAGCGCAAAAAAAACCGGTTAATGAACAAGTTATGCGTAACGCCGTAAGGCGTGCAAATGAAGTTTTGGTAAGCTATAACAAAGCTCACAATCTTGATAGCGGTACTACAATCGTAGCAGCATTGACCGATACGCAGGGAGCTGCGATTGTGGCTTCGGTAGGCGATTCGCGTATTTATCGACAGGATGCACCGCGTGTTGATACGAATGGAAAAACAAGGGAAGGAAATGTACGTCTCATCAGTGAAGACCAGAGTCTGGTACAGGCGCTACTTACGACTGCAGAGGCAATCAGACCCTCTGAGGTATATACCCACCCCAACAAGAATTTAATCCAAAACCATATCGGTAATGCAAACCTTGAAGATAGTCAGATTCAAAGCGGTCGTTATCTGATTCCCCCCGGGGGCAGATTAATGCTTGTTTGTGACGGGGTATGGGAAGGGATTGACACACAGGATCCGGTTGTTCAACAGATTATGAAACGGGCAGACAAGCACTTTGATGCAAAAGTTGCAGAATTAATGAAAGTCTATCCGGGCCCGCAGGCGAGAAAAATGGCAGCTCAGGAGGCATTTGGAATGGTATTTCAGGAGGTGAATATGGCGGGAATTGGAAAAGACACAACCACAGAACAAGTTGCAGATAAACTTACCGAAACCCGAGTTGGCCAGCAGAGTCATGACAATACTTCAGCTGTGGTACTTTCACGAAGCAAAGATGATAAGGACCTTCCACGTGAGGCAACTCCAGCGCTAACAGCAGTGGAGTCTCAACCGAAAACTTCGGTTACCGCTTTAGAAATTGCCAAAGTTGTTGAAGACGCTCATAACGCTGCAGAAGCAGCGCGGTTGGACCCTGATCTTCAACAGAGTTTGCAGGTATTAGACGCTGCCCTTTCGCATATCGTTGGTGACGGCGCAGCTCAAAGCCTGCTACAAAAAGAACGGCAGGAACTTATAGCTCGTATAAAACAAAGAGGGAGTGACCCAACAGAGAGTGAACGAAAACAACTCACACGGATCCAAACTCTTGAAAAAAAACTCGAAGCCCGCCGGAATCATCATGCAGGTATGATAGATGCAAGCTTAATTCGACTGATCGGTCCGGAAAACTCGACTCCGCAGGAGCAGGCATTCGGGTATGATCTGCAAAGACATTTGTGGCGAAGAACTGTGGCGGAGAACCTTCAGGAAATAGATGCGCTCAAAAAAGCTTCTGGTGATCAAAAAGTGATAGAAGAGCTTGAAAAGCAGAATACCGAACTTGCCAAAAAAATTCAGGAAAACGAGGGAAAACGGAAAGAAATTGCAGATGCAAATCCAGATTTGAAAAACGATTTAGTGGTTCAGGTTTCCCTGAACGTTAGTGAAGCAGTGAATCCACTTCCTCTTACCGATGAGGAAAAAGCACGTGCAACTTCCGATCCGCTTGGTGTGCTTGAAGATAGTTTAATTCTGGCAGCAGAGAATCCAAATAGTCTGCAAAGTATCGTTGATCTTGGCTTGCTTACTCAAAAACAGGCTGAAAACCTTCGTGATGAGGTAACCATGAAAAAAGAGCGTTCAGGTTTGAAATGGGATGATCGGTTGAAAGTGGGTCAGCGCGCTGGTTTTTCACTTCTCGCAGCTCTTGTTTTGATGGGTTACATGGGGTCAAAGAAAAAACAGGGGGGGTAAACGGTAATGCGTATCAATTTCTATAAATATCTCTTTCTTTCATTTCCGTTTTTGGCACTGATAATACATTAAATCGACGAGCTAAACTTAAATATCTACGGGTTTGTGCAAGCGGATTTATAGTCATATAATACGTGTCGGGTTGGAGAGAGTTTGTTGCGACGTTTGCCATCTCTTGAGCAGTTGATTCATTCATAAATTCACAGTAATAATAAAGGTCATAGTCTTTCTCATCAGGTTGTGGTTTTGGTATGCTTGTGCCAAAATAGATTGCCTCACGGCTCCTGTATGCACCGGTGACTTCTTCTTTTTTAGATGAGGCCAGTCTTCTTCTAAGCCATAAAGCCTTTAATTTATTTCTGTTGTTTCGCAAGTTTCTATATTTATCGTTAACCGAAACTGGTTCAGTAAGATTTGATGCAGTATTTGTTCCATAAGCGACCTCATGAAGTACGGCAAGTGTTTCCAGTTGTGCATCGGTGAGAGCCTGATTCATCAATACTTCAACCAATGGTTGAGTTTGTTGAGGTGAAAACTCCAAGCGTTGCATTACCGAAACAGCGCGGAGAATATCATCTGGGTGAGAGAGTGAGGTTGGGTCAAAAGAAAGGGTTTTCCCCTCATCTTGATGCTGATAATCACGAACATGATATTGTGAATGAATAATATGTAATGCTGCGTCTTTTTTACCTTTATCAAGAGCGATCTCACATGCCTTTACAACACATTGCGCCGTAATTTCAGGGCTTTGTCTTGAAACTTGAGCGATATGGTCGGAAAAGACTTTTTCAAAGCGCACATATCCGCCTTCTCCCTGAAACTGCGGGTGAGCTATTTGCGCGATCTGATATGTAGTAAAAATTTCTGTACTTTGCTCAGGAGTGAGGTCTTGACTCAGCTCTTGGGAACGAAACCATGCACCGGTAACATTCGATGAGGCAAGCGCACAAGCTATATGTAGTTTTGCTTGTGTAATGTCTGCTTTGCCGTCAACTACCCTTTGTTCTCGAGCTGTTCCACTTGCAAGTTGGACAAGCGATTCCTGATAAGCCTCCATTTCGGTAAGGAGCTGTTGAGCTTCGGTGAGATACGTTGATGTATACACCGAAAGGTATGTATCGATTATTTGACCGTAAGCAGTCATTACGGCAGTGTCGGGGTTTGTTGCAGGGTTGTTATGAAGGATTTCATCAAATACCCGGCGTGCTTCTTGTGCGGTTTGAACAGATAATGCGTCATTCTGCTGAGTCTGAAATTCGCGGGCGAGAGCAGAATATGTTTCAAGTTGCAGATTAGCATTGTGTATTTTGCCGGCAAGTTGTACTGCCAATTCTGGACTACCGGTTTGTGCATAAGCAAGAGCGATGTCTTTATAAGCATAAGCTTGTGCAACCGGTTGTTCTGCAAACTGATCAGTTGCGATTTGTTCAGCCTGTGCGATCATTGCTTTAGGATTTTCATACAGGAGATTGTATTTGGTTGACGCAACTTCAAGAAGAGCGTTAATGTGGGGGCGTGGCTCAAATCCAGGTGTTGATGCTATCTGTTCGGCATATGCTACAGCCTGAGAAACAACGCTTTTTGCCATAGCATCAATAGATCCTGCCGGTATAGGTTTTGGCTGCAAATCAATTTTTGGTATTCTTGATTTTTTTTCTGTATTATCCCAGGGATTTGCAATGTTTGATTTTAAATCTCTAGATCGTTCCGTTTCAAGCTTGAGCTTGTGTATGAAGTTATTAACAGAATCAGTTGAGTTTAGATAAGAATGAGATACACTCAGAATTGTTCTCAGTCTCTCTAATTCAGATTTGAGATGGGGAATTTGTGTTCGGTTTTCATCACGATTGTAATTTCTTGATCTGAGATCAAATTCGTTGTACACCACTTGGTATCGATCATCAGTGTGGAGCAATAAGGCAAGGAGCGTATTTTCTGGTATTTGTGCGTTGAGAAGAAGCTGTCTGCGTGCTTGTGGAGTATCGATACGTTCTGTTTGTAAATTACAATTAGTATCAGCTTGTATAAGGGAAAATCGTTTTTCCTGTAATGCTGCTTGCAGTTCTTTCTGCCTGTCAACGAGCTCTGCAAATTGCTCACTGTCTCCATGAGCCAAAACTTCCTGAATTAATTGTATTTCAATCGTTTGTAAACGTGTTAGCGCCTCTCTCCATTCATTTAATAGTTCTTGATGTGGATAAGAGGTTTCTGGTGCATTTATCCTTGCTTCAGCTGCGCCTGTTGCCGTTTCAACTGAAGGTTCTCCTATTGGAGGAACTACTGCTACCGTCGCTGTTTCATCTGCCGATGCAGGAGATGCAACTATTGCTTCTGCAACTGTTTCAGGGGGTGGACCTGTTGGTTCTGCTGGAGGTGGTTCTGTTGGTTCTTCTGCTGCGGTTGGTGCTTCAGTAGGTGTTTCCGGTTGGGTAACTGTCTCTGTGGGAGCTTCTGTTGGTTGTTCAGTGACTGGAACTTCAACCGTTACTGGAGCTTCTGTTGGTTGTTCTGTTGCAGGTGCTTCATCAGTGGAAGCTTCTGTTGGAGAGGGTTCTGAAGCAGACTCAGTTGGAAGTTCGGTTGCCTCAGGGGACTCTGATGGAACTTCAGCAGATGCTTCCGTTTCTGGTTGGGTAGATGCTTCCACTGAACCTTCAACTGATGAAGAGGGTTCTCGACGGACAACTTCTCCTTGTTCATTGACCATTACGTTACTTCCTTTGGTTTGAAGTGCATCAGCTAAAGATCCGCCTAAATCCGCGGTTACTCCTTGTTCTGTTTGAGCTGCTTTTAATCTTTCCAAAACATCTTTTCTTGCATCTGCTGCAACTTGAGCTGCAACTTCATCTCCAGAGGATCCTTGGGACGGTCTAACAGCTTCTGGTACTGGCATTTTTTGTACGCGGCGAGTCATTACCTCTCGAAGAACTGTATCTCTATCTTCTCCGTTTTGAACTCGGGAGTCAATTTCTGCCATTGCATCAGTAACCCATTGTGGTTGAGGTGATATCTCACTTGGTTGAACCGGTCCACCAGTTTGATTAAGTACAGCTTCTGCCTGTTGTATGGCAGCTTGAAAACGTGCAAGAACTGCTTCATCTTCTGCTTTTCTTTTCGCAAGTTCTTCAGGTAATGGTACTTGATCAGTATTAGCTGTTGGTGCTTCATGTACGACTGCAACTTGAGGTTTGGGTTGAGCAGGAATTACTGTTTCAGCTACTTTGGGCTGAGGTATTTCTTGATAGCGGGGAATTGGGGCTGCAACAGTTTGAACAGTTGTATCAGGCTGTGATTCTTGTGTTGGGACAGTTTTTGGTGGCAGTCTGCTTGCTAAACCGAGTTTGTCTTTTTGTTTTACTCCTAGTCTACTTTCCGGCTGAATTCTGTTTAAAACCGCTCGAACTCGATTCCAATCTTCTTGAGATACTCCTTTAGGGCAAATATCTGCAATTTGACCTGTTTCAATATCGCGAGCGAGTCGACTTACATCAATTGTTACAATATGTGGGACATGCCCTTTTCTTGGGAGTTGGAATCTAAATTCATCAGTTGGTTGACCCTCTAAGGTTTTTATCGGCATAATTCCAACAGTTTTTTCTTGCTGTCTATGTGCTGTACCTGCTGGAAAGTAATAACCTTCATTACCTTCTAATGTATATGCGACATCAGTTTGTGGCGGTTGTTTCCAGACTTTACTTTTTTTTGGTCTTATGGGTGGTTTAACTACTATCGGAGCCTCTTCGGTAACCGAAGCTGTTGGTTCTTCTACTGCGGTTGGTGCTTCA